>CAJLPX010000005.1 GCA_905208635.1 uncultured Collinsella sp.
GATCGCGGCACACATCACCACCGTCCGCGGCGTGGGCTATCTGTTTAAGGACTAGATTTCCACCACAAAGGGGACAGGCACCTTTGTAGTGGCTTTGACGCAGGTGCGGGTTCCTCTCGAATCTGCAACAGAACTTAAGCCTTCCTAAAAGATTGCGTTCTCATACACTTGCGCCCGCATATTGGGGTACAACTCAACGTGAACAACGATGGCCCGCCACGTGTTTGGCGGGCCTTTGGTTATTTGACGAAAGGATCGCAGCCATGAGCGAGAACGATTCCCAGCGTCCCCAGGATGCGGGCAACGCCGGCGAGACCCAGCAGCAGCCGCGTGTGCAGGTGGAGTCGACGCCTGCCGACAGTAACATTCCCTACGTGCAGGCATACGACACGCAGACCGGCAAGCCGCTGGGCAGCCAGCAGGTTGTAAACAAGCACACAGTGGTCAAGACCAAGACCAAAAAGCTGCCGATCTTTATTACGGCGCTTGCCGGCTGCGCCTGCGGTGCCCTGCTGGTCATCGCACTCATCATGAGCGGCACGCTCAACATTGGCGGCGGAAAGAATGCCGTGACGGCGGGTGCTTCGGGTTCATCGACGCAAAAGATTACGATTGATTCCGAGGACACCACGCTGGCCGAGGCCGTTTCTGCCAAGGCCCTGCCCTCCGTGGTTTCCATTACCGCCACTTCGAGCGGCGGCCAGAATGGCTCGCTTTCGCAGTCTGCCGACGAGTCGAACAACTCGGGCAGCGTCGGTTCGGGCGTAGTACTCGATACCGAGGGCCATATCCTCACCAACAACCACGTGGTCGATGGCTATGACCAGTACGTGGTGACCATGGACGACGGCACCACCTACGAGGCCGAGTTCGTGGGCAACGATGCCTCGAGCGACCTAGCCGTCATCAAGCTCAAGGACGCCGACGCCTCCAAGCTCACGCCGATCGAGATTGGTGACTCCTCCAAGCTCAACGTGGGCGAGTGGGTCATGGCGATCGGTTCGCCGTTTGGCAACGAGCAGTCTGTCTCCACCGGTATCGTCTCGGCGCTCTACCGCTCCACGGCCATGAGCTCTACCAACGGTAACACCATCTATGCCAACATGATCCAGACCGATGCCGCCATCAACCCGGGCAACTCCGGCGGCGCGCTCGTTAACGACAATGGCGAGCTTGTGGGCATTAATTCGCTCATCGAGAGCTATTCGGGCTCCAGCTCGGGCGTGGGCTTTGCCATTCCGGTCAACTATGCCAAGAACATTGCCGACCAGATCATCGACGGCAAGACGCCGGTGCATCCGTACCTGGGCGCCACGCTTTCGAGCGTCAATGCACTTAACGCCCGCACCAACAAGCTGAGCACCGATAGCGGCGCGTATGTGGCAAGTGTCGTCGAAGACGGTCCTGCCGCCAAGGCCGGCATTCAGGAGGGCGACGTCATCACCAAGCTGGGTGACGACGAGATTACGAGCGCCGATGGCCTGATCATCGCACTGCGCAGCCACGAGGTGGGCGAGAAGGTCGAGATCACGCTCATGCGCGGCAAGGAAGAGAAGAAGGTCACTGTCGAGCTGGGCTCCGACGAGGAGCTGCAGAACCAGCAGCAGAACGACAGCGCGACCGATACCGGCAACGGCGGTATTACCGACGAGCAGCTGCGCCAGTATCTGGAGGAGCTGCTTGGCCAGCAGGGCCAGGGTCAGGGCAACGGCCAGGGTTTCTAACGAGCTGTATCGCACATATCGAAGCCAGAGGGGCTGTTCCGCCAGCGCGGGACAGCCCCTCTTTTCGCGATGATCCCTTGGAGACGGAGGAAAACGGATCATTTAGAAACGGCAAGGGCATGGTTTGAACGCGCGATCCACTCCAGTTTGATGGCTGCCGATTCGGTGCGGTTTGAGACCGCTATTCGGCCCCATGGTGACCGGTGGTACTCTTGTATCCGTTTGAAATCGAGCGAAGGAGTGCCGCTATGGAGCAATCGAGCCTGTTTGGTGACGGCGTGGACATCGATACCGAAACGCCCGCGAGCGCGGATGCCGCCGCACCGACCGACGCCCATGCCCAGGCGGCAGCGCGCGCGGCCGAGCTGCGCCACGAGCTCGATTACCACGCCTATCGCTACTACATGCTCGATGCGCCTGAGATCACGGACGCCGCCTTCGACAAAATGCTCGTTGAGCTGCAGGAAATCGAGGCCACCTACCCCGACCTGGTGACGCCCGACAGCTATACCCAGCGCGTGGGCGGCTACGTGAGCGAGCAGTTTACGCCGGTCACGCATATGGCACGCATGTATTCCATGGACGATGCCATGGACCTGGACGAACTCGACGCGTGGCTCCAGCGCGCCGAGGATGCGCTCGGTGCCGGCAGCGTCACCTATACCTGCGAGCTTAAGATCGACGGTCTGGGCGTGGCGCTTACCTACCAAAATGGCACCTTTGTGCGCGCGGCCACACGCGGTGACGGCACCACGGGCGAGGACGTGTCGCTCAACGTGCGTACCATCAAGGATGTGCCCATGCACCTGTCCGAGCCGGCGCTCGCCCACATGGGCGCCGACCGCGAGCGTACCATCGAAGTACGTGGCGAGGTCTATATGCCCAAGGGCAGCTTTGTTCGTCTGAACGACGAGGCCGATGCCGAGGGCCGCGACCCCTTCGCCAACCCGCGCAACGCTGCTGCAGGATCCCTGCGCCAAAAAGACCCCAAGGTCACGGCGCGTCGCGACTTGGCCACCTTTATCTACGCCATCGCCGATACCGATCCGCTGCACGTCCACAGCCAGCGTGAGTTCCTGGACTGGCTGCGTAGCGCCGGCTTTAGCGTCAACCCTAACGTGGCTCGTTGCGCCACGCCGGCCGAGGTCCACGAGTTCTGTGCCCAGGCCCTCGAGCATCGCGGTGACCTGGACTACGACATTGACGGCGTGGTCGTAAAGGTCGACAGCTTCCAGCAGCAGCTTGACCTGGGCTTTACTGCCCGCGCGCCGCGCTGGGCCATTGCCTTTAAGTTCCCGCCCGAGGAAAAGCAGACCGTCCTGCGCGAAATTCGCATCCAGGTGGGCCGCACTGGTGTGCTCACGCCGGTCGCCGAGTTCGACCCGGTGACGGTCGCCGGCTCCACCATCGCGCGCGCCACGCTGCACAACATCGACGAGATCCGCCGCAAAAACGTGCGCGAGGGCGATACCATCATCGTGCACAAGGCGGGCGACGTGATTCCCGAGGTCGTGGGCCCGGTGCTCGACAAGCGCCCGGCCGATTCGGTCGACTGGCACATGCCCGAGGTCTGCCCCGTGTGCGGTAGCCCCGTGGTCCACGAGGACGGTGAGGTGGCCTACCGCTGCGTGTCCATCGACTGCCCCGCGCAGCTCAAGGAGCGCCTGCTCCACTGGGTGAGCCGCGGCTGTATGGACGTCGATGGCCTGGGCGACGAAATCGTCGACAAGATGATCGCCGCCGGACTGATCCACGATGTTGCGGACTTCTACCAGCTCACAGTCGACGACATCGCCGGCTTGGACACGGGGCGCACCTATGCCAGCTCCAACAGCAAAAAGGGTGTCAAGAAGGGCGACCCCATCCCGGTGGGCCTCAAGACGGCCGAGAAAATCATCGCCGAGCTCAACAAGTCCAAGAGCCAGCCGCTCGGTCGCGTGCTGTTTGCCCTGGGCATCCGCCACGTGGGCAAAAGCGTGGGCGAGGTCATCGCCGAGCGATTCCTGTCGATTGACAAGCTCATCTTGGCGAGCGAAGAGGATATCGCCGAGTGCGAGGGCATCGGTCCCAAGATTGCGGCGAGCGTCAAGCAGTTCCTGGCCGTGCCCGAAAACCTTGCCGTGCTGGAGCGCCTGCGCCAGGCGGGCCTGTCGCTCGAGGTCGACTTGGGCGCCGCGCATGCACAAGCCGCAGCCGACGCTGGCGTGGCAGGCGAGCTTGCCGACGCACAGCCACTCGCGGGTCTGACCTTTGTGCTCACCGGCACGCTCGTCAACCGCACGCGTGACGAGGCCGGCGCGGCGCTCAAGGTGCTCGGCGCCAAGGTTTCGGGCAGTGTTTCAAAGAAGACGAGCTATCTGGTCGCCGGTCCCAAAGCGGGCTCCAAGCTCACCAAGGCCGAACAGCTGGGTGTACCTGTGCTGGACGAGGACGCGCTCGAGCGAATCTTGGCTACTGGCGAGGTGCCGGAGGCGTAATGGATATCGAGAATCGCAATTGCTCGCAGGCGGAAGGGCGCGCGAGGCATTCCCAAGTGCAGGCAAAAGAGCGCTTAATGATGCGAATTTGCGTTGCCGAGCGCGAGCGCGCGGCGGGTGCATCTCGCGATGCCTTTGAGGCGTTGACCGAGTTAGAGGCGAGGCTCGGTCTAGCCTAGAGAGACCGGCACCGTGATCTGCGTCACGTAGGTTGCTGGGTCGTCGCTGATGATGTCGTCGATGAGGGCGATCTCGCGTGAGGGACCGGCGGGTGTCAGGCCGTGCTCGCGCATATAGCCGAGCAGCTGCTCGTAGCGTGGGGCTGCTTGCCCGTGCGTGCCGCGGAAGCTTATGGTCAGGCAGCGCGCGGCAGGTCGCGTCTCAACATCGCCCAAATAATCATCGGTGTCATCGAGCAGCAGAAAGACCTCGTCGTAGCCATCAAAATCGCCGGCGGCGAGGCGTTCGGGCGCGATGCCCACACCCAGATTGCCCAGATAGGCAAAGGTTTCGTGCTGCCCCTGCTGAAGCTGGCGGATATGCCATCCCAGCGAATAGGCGTCGGTGGGATTGACGCGCTCGTGCAGCGTGGCGCAGCGAAGTTCGGGTTCCTCGATTTCGCTAATGGTGTCGAGATCAGCATTCAAAGCGCCATGAAGCAAGGCAAGTCGCTGGTCAATCTTGCGCGACATGCGCTCCAGCTCACGCCGCCTGTGCTCAATTAACTCCTGTTGCTTGGTCAGTTGCCGTTGCATCAAATCCATATCGCGCGTAGTGACAAACTCGCGAATCTGGGTCAGCGGCAGGTCGAGAACGCGCAGGTTGCCGATGGTGTTGAGGGTGGAGAGCTGCCGCGATCCGTAGTAGCGGTACCCACTCGCCGGATTGACATATGCCGGCTCCAATAGCCCCATCTGTTCGTAATGGCGCAGTGTGCCCACGCTCAAATTGAGCAGGCGCGCCACCTCGCCAATGCAGAGCAGGCCCTCGGTGTGTTCGCTTGGCATGTCGGTCACAGGACCGCTCCTTTCGGTAAAAACAGGGGAGGAGCGCCAGGCTCGCGTTGCCCCGCTACGCCACCAGCTTGTCAAAAGTTCCGCGGCGGTTGAGCACGGTAAACGCGACAACGCAAATGACCGCCGACAAAATCGATCCGCACGGCGAGGCGATGCCCATGGGAAACAACGTGTCGGAATAGGCGTTCGACAGCAGCCATGCACCGGGTACGCGAATGAGTACCACAGCCAGCACGTTGTGCTCAAAGCCGATGTAGCTCTTGCCATACGCAGCGAAAAAGCCGCTAAAGCAAATGTGGATGCCGGCAAAGATCGCGTCGAAAATGTAGCTGCGCATATAGCCGGTACCGGCGGCGACTACTGCAGCGTCCTTGGCAAAAAAGCCGATAAACGCCGGCGCCACCAGCCACATCAGCACCGTGATCAGGCAGCCGTACACCACCGAGATGGTCATGGCATCCTTGAGCACCTGACGCGCGCGGTCGCCCTTGCCCGCGCCGGCGTTTTGCGCCGTGAGCGCGCTGACGGTAGCGCCCATAGAACTCGGCACGATAAACAAAAAGCTGATCATCTTTTCGACCAGGCCCACGGCGGCGGCGTCGACCAGGCCGCGGTGGTTGGCGATGACGGTGATGAACATAAACGCCACCTGGATGCAGCCGTCCTGCACGGCCACGGGCACGCCGATCTTAAGAATGCTGCCGAGCACCTCGGGCTGAGGGCGCAGGTCGCTGCGCTTAACGTGGATGTTCGTGCGGCGGCTCTTGAGCCACACGAGCGCGAGGGCAACGCTGGCCGTCTGGGCGATTACCGTGCCGAGCGCCGCGCCCACGGGGCCGAGCCTCATGTGGCCGATAAACAGATAATCAAGCGCGATATTGATGATGCATGCCACGCCAATCACGTACATGGGCGAGCGCGAATCGCCTAGGCCGCGAAAGATGGCCGAGAGGATGTTGTACGCGGCGATAAAGGGAATGCCGATAAAGCAGATACGCAGGTAGGCGGCGGTTCCTTCGACCGCTTCGGCCGGCGTGCCAATGAGCGCCACGATCTGCGGACACAGTGCGAGCAGGACAGCGGCCAGCACCACCGAGACACCCATAAAGAGCGTGATGGTGTTGCCGATGGCGGTCTCGGCGCGGTCAAACCGACGCGAACCCACGGCGTGGCCGACGATAACCGTCGTTCCCATGGCCAGGCCCACGAGCGTCACGGTAATGATATAGAGCGTCTGCGCGCCGTTGCCCACGGCGGTGATGCCGGCGGCGCCGCTAAACTGCCCCATCATGTACAGGTCGGCCATGCCGTAGAGCATCTGCAAAAAGTACGAGAGCATATAAGGCAGGGCAAAGACCGCGATGGTCTTAAGGACATTGCCGCGTGTGAGGTCGTGTTCCATGGGCGGGGCTTTCTGGCTTGGTCTGTTTACGTACCAGTGTAGTGAAAACCCTACAACGATTGTAGAGTCAAGGTTTGTGTTGGCGGCGGGGCGAAAAAGTCACGCACGCGTTCATTTCCAATTGAATACGGACATGCGCCCTGTGAGCATGGCGCCTGCACTAGCCTTGCAGAAATCGATTTCGGAGCACTTGACACCGCCGCACGGCGCGCCATAATACGTGGGTTTGCGAACAACGTTTGATGGGGGATGAACCTGCGTGCGCAATCTCAAGATTTTGTTTTCCTATCTGGGGGCATACCGCCGCGATGCCATGCTCGGCGTGCTCTTTGTGACGGCCGAGACGGCGCTCGAGCTGTTTATCCCGGTCATCATGGCAAATATCATCGATGTGGGCGTGCCCGCGGGCGACATCAACTACATGCTGTTGCAGGGCACGTATATGTTGGTATGCGCCGCATGTTCGCTGGTACTTGGCTTGGGCTATGCACGCACGTCTGCTCGCGTCGCCTCGGGGCTGGGCGCTAACTTGCGCGAGGCGGAGTACCGCAAGATCCAGACGCTCGCTTTTGGCAATCTGGATAACTACGACGCCAGCTCGCTCGTCACCCGCATGACTACCGATATCACCGTCATCCAAAATGCCATCGGCAATGGCTTTCGCCCCATGGTGCGCGGTCCCGTGACGCTCATCGTCGGCTTGGTCTATGCGCTGGTGCTGTCGCGTCCGCTCGCCACCGTTTTCGCGATCATCCTGCCGGTGCTGGCGATCGTGCTGGGCGTTATCACCTATCGCGTCAGTCCGCTCTACCGCCAGCTGCAGACCTCGATGGACCATCTCAACGGTGTGGTGCAGGAGGACCTCACCGCCGTGCGCGCCGTCAAGGCGTACGTGCGCGCCGAGCACGAGGAGGCCAAGTTCGATGCCGTCAATACCGAGCTCGCGCACACGGCGACGAAGACCTTTGGCAACGCCGTGCTCAACCTGCCGGTGTTTCAGCTGTCGATGTACGTGGCGGCGCTTTCCATTCTGTGGATCGGCGGTCGCATGATTCTTGCCGGCGAGCTCGGCGTGGGCTCGCTCACGGGCTTTATGAGCTACGTGCTGCTCATCATGAACTCGCTCATGATGATCTCCAACGTGTTTTTGCTGCTCACCCGCGCACTTGCCAGCGTGGAGCGCATCTCGCGGGTGCTCGACGAACGTTCGCTTATCCAGGCGCCCGACGCTGCCGCTGCCGTGCACGAGGTGGCCGACGGAAGCATCGAGTTTCGCGACGTTTCCTTTAAATACCGCGCGGATGCAGCCGAGGATGTGCTCGAGCATATTGACCTTTGCATTGAAGCAGGCTCCACGGTGGGCGTGCTCGGCGGCACGGGCTCGGGCAAGAGTTCGCTTGTGCAGCTGATTGCGCGCTTGTACGACGCCACCGAGGGCACCGTGCTTGTGGGCGGACACGACGTGCGCGACTACGACTTGGCTACCTTGCGCGACGCCGTGGGTATCGTGCTGCAAAAGAACGTGCTGTTTACGGGTACCGTGCGCGAGAACCTGCAGTGGGGCAATCCGCAGGCGTCGGACGATGAGCTCCTCGCGGCCTGCCGGGCGGCATGCGTGGACGAGTTCCTGGATCGCATCGGCGGGCTGGACGGCGAGTTGGGCCAAGGCGGCGCCGGTGTTTCGGGCGGCCAGAAGCAACGCCTGTGCATTGCGCGCACGCTGCTCAAGCATCCGCGCGTGCTCATTTTTGATGACTCAACCAGCGCGGTCGATATGGCGACCGACGCTAAGATTCGCGAGCACATCGCTCGGATTCCCAATACGACCGTGCTCATCATCGCCCAGCGCATCGCGAGCGTCATGGATGCCGATCGCATTGTGGTGTTGGACGACGGTCGTGTCCACGGCGTGGGCACGCACGAGGAACTGCTGGCGGGCGACAACATCTACCAGGAGATTTATGCCTCGCAGATGGAGTTTGCGGGGGATGCGGACGTCGCAGACGGCGCAAATGCCCCGTCTTCGTCTGGCCCCAGCGGATCACTTCAAGCCACGGAAGGGGGTGAGCGCCATGCCTAAGACATCCGCTCAGGCCCGTCCCGCCAATCTGGCGCAGACGCTCCGCCGCCTGCTCTCCTACATGGGCCACGCCAAGTTCTCGCTGCTCGCAGTGGGTGTGCTTGCCTCTGTTGCGGCCATCGCAAGCCTTGCCGGTACCTACATGGTGCGCCCCATCGTCAACGGTTTGGCAACGGGCGGCGAGGAACTGCTCGCTAAGCAGGTTATCTTTACCGCTGCCATCTACGCCGCGGGCGTGCTCTCGGCTCTGGGCTACTCGCAGATTATGGTGCGCGCGGCCCAGCGCGTGGTCTCCGATATCCGCCGCGACCTGTTTGCGCACATCCAGATGCTGCCGCTGAGCTACTTCGACAGCACGCGCTCGGGCGACATCATGAGCTTTTTCACCAACGATGTCGACACTGTCTCCGAGGCGCTCAACAACAGCTTTGCCAACGTGATTCAGGCCGCCATTCAGGTTGTGGGCACCACGGCCATGCTCATCATCCTTAACTGGCAGCTCACGATTATCACGCTCGTGTGCGATGCGGCCATTGTGCTGTATGCGCGCTACTCGGGCGCGCGCTCTAAGCGCTTCTTTGCCGCCCAGCAGGCATCGCTGGGCGATTTGGACGGATATATCGAAGAGATGGTCTCGGGCCAAAAGGTCATCAAGGTCTTTAATCACGAGCAGGCCAACGTGGCGGGTTTTGACGTGCGCAACCAAGAGCTGCGCCGCACCGGTGGCGCCGCGCAGGCCTACGCCAACTCGATGGTGCCCATGACCGTGGTGATCGGCTATGCCAACTACGCCATCGTCGCCGTGGCGGGCGGCATGCTCTGCATCAAGGGGCTCGCCGACGTAGGCGCGCTTGCAAGCTACCTGGTCTTTGTACGCCAGGCGGCCATGCCCATCAACCAGTTTACGCAGCTGGGCAACTTTTTGCTCAACGCGCTGGCCGGTGCCGAGCGCCTGTTTGCCGCCATGGACCTTAAGCCCGAGGTGGACGAGGGCTGCGTGGGGCTGGTGCAGACGGGCGACGCCGCGTGGGCATGGAAGATTCCCGAGGGCCAGGGCGTGGGCGCGTACGGGCACCTGCATGATGTGGCTGCCGTTGATGAGTCGGGCCGTGCGGTGGCTGCCGACGGCACCGAGCTCACGTGCGGCTTGGTCCCACTTGCCGGCGACGTGCGCTTCCATGCCGTGGACTTTTCCTACGTGCCAGGCACCCGTGTGCTCACGGATCTCAACCTGTTTGCCAAGCCGGGCCAAAAGATCGCCTTTGTGGGCTCCACAGGCGCAGGTAAGACGACCATCACCAACCTCATCAACCGCTTCTACGAGGTCGATGACGGCGAGATCACGTACGACGGCATCGACGTCAAGCACATTGCCAAGGCCAGCCTGCGCGGGTCGCTCGGCATTGTGCTGCAGGACACGCACCTGTTTAGCGGTACCATTGCGCAGAACATCCGCTTTGGCAAGCTCGATGCGACCGACGAGGAGGTGCGCGCCGCTGCCGAGGCCGCCTGCGCGGATTCGTTTATCCGCCGCCTGCCTAGAGGGTACGACACGCCGGTCACGGCCGACGGCGCCAACCTGTCGCAGGGCCAGCGCCAGCTGCTCGCCATCGCGCGCGTGGCCGTGGCCGATCCGCCGGTGCTCATCTTGGACGAGGCCACGAGTTCCATCGACACGCGCACCGAAAAGCTCATCGAGCGCGGCATGGACCGCATCATGCGCGGACGCACCACGTTTATGATCGCGCACCGCCTGTCCACCGTCCGCGACGCCGACGCCATCATGGTCCTCGAACACGGCCGCATTATCGAGCGCGGCACGCACGAAGAGCTGCTCGCCCAGCACGGCGAGTACTGGCAGCTGGCGCATGGCTTAAAAGAGTTGGATTAACCCGTTCGAACACGATGCTTTGGCCCTCCGTGCCTCTCACCTCGCCTCAAACCATCACAACATTCGACGTTTTTTGCCAAAATCGGGAAAAGCATCGAATGTTGTGATGGTTTTTCTGCCACTCGATCGGGTGGAATCGCTTTCTCGCGCACGAAGGTGTGCGGACCCGGGGGCAGGGGAATAAGGTTGGTTATCCGACTCCATTGGAGGGCTCATGGACCTGCCGATCGTCCTGTCCCATAAGACTGCTTGGCTGTACCACAACGTGGCGCGCCCGTCCGAGCCGCTCTCGCGAGCAAGCAGCCTATACGACGAGGACTCGCTTGCTAGCGAGGCGGAGCCGGCTGCGAGCCTGCCCAAATTGGGACTCGATGCCAAGGGGCTGAGGGCTTCAACGGCAGTTGGGATCGTTACCGACTATCTGGTTTCGCTCGGTATTCCACGAGAAGAGCTCGATCATATCGACACGCTCGTTAACTTCGATTTTGAGCGCTCGACGCCGGCTGGATTTAGGTGCCACGTGTTTGGGGCGCCGGTACCCCCAGGCCATCTTATCGAGGTGGCGGAGGGCCTTCTAGTGGTTGATGAGGTCATGTGTTTTGTCCAAGCGGGTTCGTGGATGAGTGAGCCCGAGCAGCTGGAATATGGCTACGAAATCTGTGCCCGATACCATTTGAATCATCTGTCGACAGGCGATTATATCGAGATGGGGCAGAGGTATACCGTTGCCGACTTGATTGCTTATTGCAATGAGAACCGATCTCGTCAGGGGGCTATACGCGCGGCCGCCGTGCTCAAGCGCGTGCACGATGGCGCGCGATCGCCCATGGAGACGGCCACCGCAATCATGGTCGCAGCAAAACGTTCCCGGGGAGGGCTGGGATACGCCAAGATCGAGCTCAACCGTCGGGTCGATGTTCCCAACGAGTTCAAGTATCTCGCTAAGGCTGGGTATTTCGAGATCGACGTATATGCGCCTGCGAGCGGTACGGGGATTGAATACAACGGCTCGGACCATCTTGATAAACAGCGCAGCGCGTCGGATGCGGAGCGCATGACCGTGCTGAGCGCGCTGGGCTTTAGGATGATCGTCCTCACCGGGACTCAGTTTGCCCACCAGCTGCAATTGCACCGGGCGATGAACGCCATCGCGCTTGCGATGGGTCTCAAGTGCGACCGAAGCGAAGTGTTCCAAAAGCGGCAGAACGACCTGCGAGAATTCGTGATTCGACACTGGGACGGCGGCCTTTAGGGACGCTTTGGTCCTTCTGCGGGGTGCTGTGAGCAGGCAAACCATCACAACATTCGACGTTTTTTGCCAAAATCGGGAAAAGCATCGAATGTTGTGATGGTTTGTGTGTTGAGGATGGGCTTGGAAAGTCCGTTTTGCTCAAAGCGACCTGTCCTGTCGTACGGGTGTCGGCATGATTCTCCCGTGGGGTATTATGTTTTCCGAAGAATAAAACGTCGCGTGAGGGGAGGCTACGTGGACGGGCACGTGCAACATGACGGCTTTGGTCGCGATATCAATTACCTGCGCATTGCCGTTACCGACAAGTGCAATTTCCGCTGCATTTACTGCATGCCGGCCGATGGCGTGGCACCCCGCGCGCACGACGAGCTGCTCAGTGCCGAGGAAATCGCCCGCTTTGTGCGCTTGGTGGCGGGGGAGGGCATTCGCCGCGTACGCCTGACGGGCGGCGAGCCGCTGGTCAGCCGCCGTATCATTCCGCTCATTCGCGACATCCGCGCGATCCCGCAGATCGAGGACATCTCGCTTACCACCAACGGCGCCTTGCTGCCCAAGCTGGCGCCGCAGCTCAAAGACGCGGGGCTTAACCGCGTCAACATCTCGCTCGACACGCTCGACCCCTCGCTGTTTGGAAAGATCACGCGCCTGGGTCGGCTCGAGCAGACCATGGCTGGCATCGACGCGGCACTGGCTTGGGGCTTTGAGCCCGTTAAGGTCAACTGCGTTGTTGTGCGCCGGCTCAACCAAGATGTGGCGGCCCTCGCGCGGCTCACGCTCGACCGTCCCATCCACCTGCGCTTTATCGAATACATGCCCATCGGCGACGAGCGCACGAGTTCGCATTGTGCCGTGGATCCGCATGCGCCCGCGCTCAATCCCGAGTTGTGGGACGCGAGCGATACCGTGCCGAGCGACGAGCTACGGGCGCGCATCAATGCCGGGGCCGCCGCGGCGGGACTGGGTGAGCTCGAGCCGCTCAACATCAACGACGCTCCTGCCGGCGCGGGCCCTGCGCGCTATTGGCACTTTCCGGGCGCGGCGGGAACGGTTGGTTTCATTAGCGCCATGTCCAACCATTTTTGCGCGAACTGCAACCGTCTGCGCCTGACGGCCGATGGCAACGTGCGTCCGTGCCTGTTCAGTGATGCCGAGTATTCGGTGCGTGAGGCGCTGCGCCGTGGTGATGATATGCAGGTACTTTCGATTTGGCGCGATGCCGTGGCCCACAAACCGCAGGAACACGCGATAATTGAGGGCACGCAACGATTTATGTCCCAAATCGGAGGATGATCATATGGCCAAGAGCAGGTACGCCGATGCCACCAAGGCCGCTCGCAGGGCCGCGATGTCTGCCCATAAAGTCACGGCTGCGGCGAATGCTGGCAACGCCGACGCGTCCGCACAGCCGACTGCCAGTGCTGCCACCGAGTCCGCCCGCGACGCCCGTCGCGACGAGCTGACGCACGTGGACGCCAAGGGCGAGGTTCGCATGGTCGACGTGTCCGACAAGGCCGAGACGCATCGCATCGCCATCGCCGAGGGCACCATCCTCATGCACCCCGAGACGCAAGCCATGGTGCTGCAGGATCGCGCCAAAAAAGGTGACGTGCTCGCCTGCGCGCGCGTGGCGGGCATTATGGCCATCAAACGCACGAGCGACATTATCCCCATGTGCCATCCGTTGCTCATTACCAAGAGTAAGTGCGATATTGAGCCCATCGCTCCGGCAGGGACGCCGGCCGAGGACGTGCCCGAGGGCTGGGCGCCGGCGCGCACAGACGGGCAGGTTGGCTTTCACGTGCTGGTCACGGCCGGCGTGACGGGCAAGACGGGTATCGAGATGGAGGCCCTGACCGGCGCGAGTGCCGCGTGCCTAACGATCTATGACATGTGCAAGGCCGTCGATCGCGGCATGGAGATCGTCGACGTGCGCCTGCTGCACAAGGAGGGCGGCCGCTCGGGCGTGTGGGATCGTGTCGAGCGTCAGACCGCTGCTGTTGAGTCCGTGGCCGCTGACGGTGCCGCACTCGCAAGCGCACCCGTCGCCGTCGCACCCGTAGCTCCGGTCCCGGCCGTCCCCGCGATTGCGTTTATCGGCTACCAAAACTCGGGCAAGACCACGCTTGTCGAGAAGGTTATCGCCGAGCTCACCCGCCGCGGCCTGCGCGTGGGTTCGCTCAAGCATCATGGGCATCATGGCTTTGATATCGACGTGCCCGCTAAGGATACCTGGCGTCATCACCAGGCCGGCTCCAAGCATGTGGGCCTTATCTGCGCCACGCGCTGGGCGGAGTACGCCGATACGCGCGAGGAGGACGAGATGCCAGCGCGCGAGCTGCTGTCGCGCTACAACGATGTCGACGTGGTGATCATCGAGGGCTACAAGACCGAGGGCTTCGACAACATCGTGGTCGCGCGCTCCGGTGTCGACCGTCTGCGCGGCAAGAGCTCGCTCGACCTGGTCGACGGTCGCACGCTGGCCCTTGCCTGCAATGAGGCCCTGGCGCGTCAGGCCTTCGACGCCGGCTTTGCGACCCGAGCCATCAACATCAACGACGCTCGAGCCATCTGCGACCTGATCCAAGATCACCTTTAAGGGCCGGCTCGCTGCGCTGCCATAACCTGCCAAATAGGGACAGGTTTATTTTGGCAGGTTTTATCTTGGCAAACGTCATATCCACCACAAAGGGGCCAGGCTCCTTTGTGGTGGATTTTGCTTTGGTAGATGTGTGGGGCATGCCTTACAATCTACCAAGTAGTTCATGACGGGCGAAAAACGGAGAGAAGGGGCTTGATGCGTTCTTAGCGTTTCTTGCGAATAGATTGATTTGACAGACGGTGGCGAATGCCCACCGCCCGTATTCGTATGAAACAAGGAGTCTCCATGCTCGCCTCTCTTTTCTCAAAGCCTCAATCATCGCTGTCCATGCAGGCCAAGCGCCTGGTGGCGATGCGCTTTCTCATCTACACCGGTTTTCAGACCAGCTACTTTATCGGCGTCATCGGAACGCTCACCTATGCGGACGACGCTTCGGTCGTCGCGACATCGCTGGCAGTCCTCTTTATGAATGTATTTGTGATCCTGGGATCCTTTGCGGGTGGAGCGGCGCTCGATGCCTGGGGCCCGCGCCGCCATTTCTTGCTGAGCATCATCGGCGCTCTCGCAACTGGTACGGCAATCATCGCGTTTGGTAGCGCGACCGGCATTGTCCTGCTCGGCGCGGTGCTCCTGGGCTTTACGATGGGATTTGCCCAACCCATCGCCACATCCTATCCGGCTTACCTCACCGACGACCCCGTCGAGCTCAAAGACACCAACTCCGCCATCGCCATGTTTTCAAACGTGAGTATCATCGTTGGCCCCACGCTGGGCGGCTTTGTCGCGGCGGCTGCGTCGTCGCGCGCGGTGTTCGTGCTCATGATGCTCTTTACCGTGCTGGCGCTCGTCGCCGGCTGGGGCTTTAGGCCGCAGACCAGCCATGTCGCCGGGGATGCGGATGCCGATTCGGCAGAGGAAGGGGAGCGTGCGGGACAAAGCTCCAACTCCAGCACGTCCGCCCGCGCTACCTTCGCAGCCAGCATCAAGACAGTCTTCACCAACAGCGTCCTCGCGCTACTTTTCTGCATCATTTTTCTTTCGAACTTTGGCTACGGAGCCTTCGATCCGCTCGAATCGTTCTTCTACCGCGATGTTCTGCACGTCGGTGTCGAATGGATGGGCTGGCTCTCGTCGGCCTCGGGCGTGGGCGCGGTGCTGGGTGCCGTGCTCGCGCTCCGCTTGCCGCCGCACCTGGTCAACCTTAAAACGCTGCTCGTGGCGCTTATGGCCGTGGGCCTGGGAAGCCTGCTCTATGTGGGGACGCCGTACGTTGGCGTTGCCCTCGTCGGTCAGATCGCCCTGGGCATAGCTTGGGGCGTCGTCAACCCGCTCCACAACACCATTGTGCAAACGGCGGCACCGCTCGAACAACTCGGTCGCGTTAACTCGGTCATGGGCTTTGGCAACATGTTCGCCGGCGTGGCCCCGCTGGCGATTGCCCCGTGGCTGGCGGCAACATTTGGCGTACAGCGGACACTCGTGGGGCGGGCATGGTCGTGACGGCGGTTCCCGCGGCGTTGCTGCTGTTTGGACGCCGGCATTTGAAACGTGCCGTAACGCGGTAAGAAACCGTCCCAACATTCGATGAAAATCGCGATTTTGCCGAAAAACGTCGAATGTTGGGACGGTTTGCGCTGTGGGTCCGGCCGCCACAAAGGGGCCAGGCACCTTTGTGGCGGTTTTTGCTTTGGCAGGCCGCGACCGAGCCTTGGTATACCATGAACGCCACTTCCAGATACACTCCACACCACTGCACGACCCAGAAAGGCCCCCATGGACGCCACCTTCAGCCACATCAAAGCCGTGTTCTGCGATATCGACGGCACGCTGCTCACGAGCCAGCACACGGTGTCCCCGCGCACCGTGGCGGCGATTCGCGCCCTGCGCGAGCGCGGCGTGCTCTTTGGCCTGTGCACCGGGCGCGACGCCCACGCGACCGAGGCCATGTACGAGCTCTGGGGCATCGAAGGCCTGGTGGACGTGCTTGTGGGCTGCGGCGGCGCCGAGGTCATCGACCGCGCGCACGACATCAACGAGCTGAGCTATCCGCTGCCGGGCGAGACCATCGCGCGCATCTGCAAGCACATGGCGGACCTTCCGGCAACGCCCGTCTGCCCCCGAGACGGCGTGTTCTACGTGCCCGAGAGCAACGCGTGCGTCGAGCACCTATCGCGCGTCGACGGTGTGCCCTACCAGGTGGTCGATTTTGCCGAGTTCTTGCGCGAGCCGCAGCCCAAGGTGATGTTTACCATGGCGCCCGAGGTAATGCCGCGGGTGATTGAGCGGGCGTCGACGTTTGCCGATAACACTGTTAAGGCAGCGGCTCTGCAAACCACGCAGCGGCTCTACGAGTTCATGGATCCGCGCGTGTCCAAGACGCGCGGCCTTGTGCGCGTGGCGGAACTCAACGACATGGAGCTCCAGGACACCTGCGTGTTCGGCGATGCGGACAACGACACCTGCATGGTGGCCGACGCCGGCGTGGGCGTGGCTATGGCAAACGGCAGCGACGCCACCCGTGCCGCCGCCGACTATGTAACCGCGAGCAACGACGAAGACGGCATCGCGATCTTTATCGAGGAGCATCTGCTGTAGCGCCGGGGCAGAATCACCACAAAGGGGGACAGGCACCTCTGTGGTGGCTTCAGGCGATTTGGGCGAATTGATGCCTAAAATCTGCGCATAAATTCAAATATGGTTGTCTGAACACTACGCTTCTAACCACCGATGGGTTAAAGATATTCTCATCAATTTGGTAGGGTATTCATCCCGGTTGATGACCTACCGTTCACGGTCGTTTTTCGACCGTTCACAGGATGTTTGCTCTTGACCAAAATGTTGTGCAAATAAATAAAATGCTATTAAAAAACTGATAGCTAACTCAATTACCAGTAGAAACAAAAAATAGATAGCGAATAAACGAAGGTAAATCTGAGTAAATGTCAAGAGAATTAAGAACTTGCACAAAAATGTCGGTTTTGCTGCTCAGATGTTTAAACAATCGTTATAATTGCATCATTAGCGAGCGCAATTACAGATTGCGCAGATACGTTTGATAGTGAAAGAGCAAGATCGCGGTCTCTTGGGGAGGAGACATCGATGAAAGCGAATTCGGACAAATCTAAGCAGAGTAATAAAGCGACGCGCCGTGTGCTGGCAGGCGTTTTGTGCGGAGCCTCCGTGTTGAGCCTGGTACTGTCGCTCGTCATGCCCCCGATCTCGCAGGCCATTGCCAACGATGCCCAGACGGTTTTTACCGAGGAAACTGTGATGGGGGGGGTTCCTCAAGTGAGTCTACTGATGTAGAAAACACCAACAACGGGGATACCGAGAACCAGAATAGTGACGAGACCGAGGGCGACGAAGCTGGCGACGATGCTCTCAGGGCGGCCCCGTTGTCTGATGACGCGGAGGCCGAGAGCACCGCGCAGTCTGCGGATGATGATGCTAACGACGAGGGTACGATCGCACTTGCTGCAGAGAATGAATCGACTTATGAGATCAACAATGGAGATGAACTCGAGTCGAAGCTTCTTAATGTGAACCTTCGTGATACAAACGGCTCCGCTACTTTTGAGCTTGTTGCCGACATTGAATGCAACAAAGAGATTAGGCTTGATCAAGGTGGCGAGATCGTTCTTAATCTAAACGGTCATAAGATCAAGTGCTTGAACACCGACAAGCCGTTATTTGATGTTGCTGGCGGCGCAACACTTACAATTAAGGACTCCGCGCCGGTGACTGAGACGGTCAGCGACGGCCAGTTGCTAACCGATCAGGGGCAGAGCCTGAATGCCGATAATTATGGCAAGTATGCCGCCAATTATGGCAAGAATGCCAATCTGACTTACGATAAAGATAACGATAACATTCCATCTAATCTTACCTACTACGTGACCGAATCGTCCCCGAACGAAACAGGCACAACCGAGACACTTGTCAAACATGACGTTGAGATTAAAGGCGCCATCGTGGCGTGCGGCGGCAAAACAAATCTAAGGCTCATCAATCTGTATAACAGAAACGGCAAGGGCGGCACGTTTAACCTTGTGAGCGGCGTGATTACGCAAAAACAAGACGGCAGCGTTAGCAGCTTGGTCTATGCCGAGGGCGTCTCTACCGTCAACATGCGCGGCGGCTACGTGTGTGGCGCTTTAGGCTCGGGCATTATGGTGTCCAACGAGAATGGTGGTGCCTCGACCCTTGATTTGACCGGTGGCGTAATTGCTGGCAACTGCGCTTCGAGAGGCGGCGGTGTATATGCCAAGGGGTCTGCGGTCAAGGTGACCGGTGGCGTAATCTCCGGCAACAGCACGCTTGCTTCTGGTGCCGGTCTCGGCGGCGGCATCATGGCTTCAGGCGGTAAAGTTACCGTTTCTGGTGGCTATATCACGAATAATAGAATGGCTAAATTCTGCAATACAGAGGGTTCGGGTTGCCACGGTGGAGCTGGGCTTGCTGCCAATAACGGCGCCCATGTCACCATTTCCGGTGGCCAGATTACTGGCAACTATTCCGAGGAAGCTGGCGGCGGCGTTTACGTTACCAATCTTAATCAAGGAGATATGGCATGGCTCGACATTACGGGAGGATATATTGCCTCTAACGTGAGCTTCCGATCTGAGGGTGCTGGCATTCGAGTGGGCCAGAAGGTTGACGCGATGATTGGCGACACTCGAGACAACAACGGCACTCCAGGCAGCAAAGTTTACATCACTAACAACTGCTGCATGTCTCGCTTTGACTGGGGCGGCGGCGGCATCTTTGTTCAGGGTGATTCGAAAAACGCGGATAACGCAGGCAGGCTGTTTGTATACAACTCGTATATAAGCAGCAATACCGCTGGCGGCTATGGCGGTGGCGTTGCAGTCTGCCCGACGGGCAAGACGTTGGTAACGAACAAAAAGGGCACGGCAATCTTTGGTAATTCGTCTGCTGGCGATCAGCAAAAATTCATAGAATACAATCGGGAAGATGGCAGTGGTAATAATGGTACGCCCCATCTTTCAGGTGGTGGTATTGCTGATACTAATAAGACTGAAGATAGAGAGGCATACAACTCACTCGATTTCCGCAAGTACGGTCATGCCGATTTCTTCCTCGCAGCGCGGGAAAACAAAACGCCGGTCGCAGTGGTAAGCGGCAAGATGCTTGGCGATATAGACGCCAAGTATTCGGGAAGCATTGAGCTAAAGGGTCCCATTACCATCCCCGCCAACGGTGTTGCTCAGGTAAAAAATAGCATCGGTCTGACTTCGGGTGTTGGAGCCACGGATAAAGCGGTGACTGACTTAGTACAGGGTAAAGTACAGGGTGCTGAAGTGACAACTTTCATCACGGGCAACTATTCTTGGGACCATGGTGGCGGCATCATGTCGAATGGCAACTTGTACCTAGGCGTGCCTGAGGATACGTACGTCTATCCGAGCCTTAAGTTGAAGGCAACCAAGGCGCTGAAAAATCAGCAGACCAATCAAAACATGAAGTTCGACAAAGACAAGTTCTCCTTCTCGGTCTACCGTAAGGATTCGGATGACGCGACGGAGCCCTTTTGGAATGACAAGAAATTCAACAATGGCGGCTGCACCTTGGTCGGAACCGCCAAGAATGATGCGAACGGTAACATCACCTTTGACCTTGGCGAACAGCTCATTGATAAGACTGTTGAGGATAACAAGATTACATACTACTTGGTCGAAGATGCCGGCGATGATTCCGATATCACTTATGACCCCGCTGTGTATGAGATTGTGGTGTCGGTCAAGGATAACCCGACCGAGCTCATGACTGTCCCGGAAAAGAATAATCCGAACGGAATGAAGAAACTTCTCATCCATAACTATACGATTACGAGTGTCACGGCAAAAAAAGGCGACAGCACAGTTCCGCTCGCCGCCGACGCCGATGGGGCCTATGCCCTCGGCAGTGCTAGCGGCAGCGGCGCGACATTTACCAACCGGTACACCCCGTACAGCTCCAAAGGCACCTGGACGC
This sequence comes from uncultured Collinsella sp., assembly GCA_905208635.1. GTDB lineage: Bacteria > Actinomycetota > Coriobacteriia > Coriobacteriales > Coriobacteriaceae > Collinsella. Next base: position 20,436 of record CAJLPX010000005.1, read on the forward strand.
CTATGGCGACTAAGGTCGTTAAGGGTGGCGAGATGAAGGAGTTTACGCTCCAGCTTGCGAACGATGACGGTTTTCAGGACATTATTCGTGAGACCAAAACTACTGGCGATAAGAAGAAGCAGACGCTTTCGTTCTTGGATGGCTCTGATAAGGGGATTGAGTACTCGCTTTCTGATATCACGAAGGATCCCGACGTCAGGGGCGACCCCACGGGTCGCGGTGCAAGCAAAACCTTTACTTATTACGTTCGCGAACAGCAGCCGACCACGCCGTTTACGAACTACAAGTACGACGAGTCGGTCTATCGATTTGATGTCACGATGACGGACCAAAAAGACGGAACAATCAAGGCTACCACTGTAACCTACACCAAGATTAAGGGCGCAGACGGTAAACCGGTGACTGACACGCGCCATGAACTCACCCCCACCTCCACCCCCACCTTCATCAATACCTACTCCACCTCTTTGCCCCTTTCTGGTATGTCGGGCGTCACTCTGACGTACCTTGCCGGCGCGGCGGTGCTTTGCGCTGCTGCGGCCTGGATGCACATTCGTCGCAAGGCGAATGCGAAGGGAGGCGAGCGTCGTGAATAAGAAAGTTTGCTCCTTCCCGATCTTGTTTGCGCTGCTTGCCCTCCTGATCGGCACCTGCGCGGTTGTGTTCCCCGCATCCGCGCAGGCCGCGCCGAGCGCGACCGGTTCCATCACGGTGAGCGGCACCGTGGCGCGCAGCTACGACGCCTACCAGATCTTTGACGCCAACGTCGTTGACGGCGACAACGACGCCAAGATCGCCACCGACCTCGCCTGGGCAAGCGGCGCCGCGCGCGATGCCGTGTTGCCTGTGCTGCACAGCGCCGGCATGCCCAATTCCCAGACCACCGCGCAGGAAGCTGCCGAGTGGCTCAACACCGATTCCCACCTTACGAGCGCGCTGAGCGCACAGCTCGCTCGTTCCCTCCAGAGCTCTGACGCCGAGCCCGTGGCCCTTAACGCGGGCACGGCGGCCGAGCTGTCCTGCGGCTACTGGCTCATCGTCGCCAAAGACGACGCCATCTCCCAGAACGAGGCCGGCACCGCGCCGATCATGGCCCTGGTCGGCGGCGGCGCCGTCGCCGTCAAGCCCAAGGCGGCGACCCCCAAGGTGTCCAAGCACGTGCTGGAGGACAGCACCGCCGCCTGGCAGAAGGCCGCCGACGCCACGGTCGCAGACGACCTGTACTGGCGTCTCTCTGCCACGGTCCCGGCCGGGCTCACCGCCTACGACACCTATGCGGTGCGGTTCGTCGACACCATGAGCGCGGGGCTCGACCCCTCCAAGGTGGCCGCGAGCATGCGCGTGTACGTGGCGGCGGGCGCGGACGGCGGCTTTGACGCGGTCCAGGCCGGCAAGGACGGCCGCGCCGGCACCGAGCCCGCGAAGGGCTGGACCGACATCACGGCCCAGTGCAGGGTCTCGGTCGACGGCAAGACCTTCACCGTGCGCACCGGCGACCTGATCGCCGCGCTCGGCGGGGCCGACGCCTTCACCGCGGGCGCCCGCGTGGTCGCCGTGTACAATGCGCCGCTCAACAGCGCATGCAACCACGGCATCGCGAAGGGCAACCCCAACGAGGTCTACCTGCGCTACCCGCGCTCTCCCTTTGCCGACCAGTCCGGCGACGCCGGCTTCACCCGTACGCCGAGCGATGACGCGTGCGCCTACACCTGGGATCTCGCGCTCACCAAGCGCGGCAGCGACGGCGACAAGCCGCTTGCCGGGGCGGTCCTGAGCATCGCCGACGACCGCGGTCGCACGCTGGCGGCCGACGGCACGTGGGATGCGGAGGGCAAGGTCACCGTCACCACGGGCGAGGACGGCCGCGTGACCGTCTCGGGCGTGGACTCGGGCAAGCTGGAAGTCCGCGAGTCCAAGGCGCCCAAGGGCTACACCGCCTTTGAGGGCACGCGCTCCGTGACGGTCAAGGCCGAGGGCCTGGACGTCGACCAGGTGGCCGCCGCCAAGCCCAAACTCACCATCACGGCCGAGTCGCCCCTGCGTGCCGACAGCGCGGACGGGTCGACGGGCAGCCTGGAGGCGTCGCTCATCAACACGCCCACCGGCACACCCCCCTAGCATTACCACCGGAGGCTTTATGCCCTCGACTGGCGATATGGCAATGTACGCCGCGGCCGCCGCAGCGGTCGCCGGAGCCGCGCTCATCGTGGTCGCGCTCCTGGTCAAGCGGGGAGGTGGCAGCCATAAAGAGTAGCTGGCAGCCCCACAGAGAGCGGGGCGAGACGTAGCGAAGTAGATGCTAAGACACAGACAGATGATGACCGATCGAATGAGAATCAAACGGAAAACGGAGGAAAAGAAGATGAGCATGAGCAAGAACATCGCACGCCTGGCAGTAACCGCCGGCCTCACCGCAGCGCTGAGCTTCGGCGGCGTCATGGCCCCGGTGACCATGGCGTTTGCTGAGGGTGTGCCAACGGTGGCTACGGAGAAGGGCAAGGTGTTTATCACTGACCCTGACACTGAATATACCGACACATCTTTCAAGGGCATCCAGATTTTCAAAGCGACGGTCACACAGAATAAGGATGGAAATACCTGGTCAGGTGATAAGACGCTTTCCGATATCGATTGGGCATCGCCTAAAGTTCAAGAAGTTGTGATCGGTGCATTTACTCGCGCCGATGGAACTCGCGTCGATGGAGCTCCTCGTACGGATACAAGCGCTCAGGCTTGGGCCAAGTACAATAATGATCATGCCGGTGATAAAGTTGGTCAGACTGCCAAGGTTGACGCTGACTCCACGTTGGATAAGATTGCTGCCGCACTTGAGGACTCGAAGGACTCGAATCTAACCTGGACAAAACCGAGCGATTCCAGCAAGGGTAACTTTGAGAGTCTGGACCAAGGCTACTGGCTTTTCGTGACCGATGTGCCCAGTAAGACCGGCAATACTGACGCGTACACTTCGCCGATTTTCACCATTGTCGGTGGCTCTGACGTTAATGTAGCCCCCAAGAAGAGCGTCCCCAACGTGACCAAGGCCGTCAAGGACGACAATAATGGCAGCTTTGTGACTGATAAGAGTAAAAATGTCTTTACGGCGCCCAATAGAGTTGCGGACTCTGCATCCGACCAGCCGATTGAGTACCAGCTTGCAGGTACCGTGGCCAGCAACATCAATACTTATAATGAGTACAGCTATACCTTTACAGATGTGCTGCCTTCTACGATGGTGCCCGAACTTGACGACAATGATCCCGTTGTCGAGGTCAAGATTGGCAATCAGGTTGTTCATCCTGATAGCTACAGCAAAGAGTATGCAGATGGCAAGCTTGTGGTTTCGTTCTCAAATCTAAAAAACGCCCATGCGAAAAACGAAGATGACACCGAGGGCGCAATCATTAACGTTGACGGCAAATCAAAGGTCTATGTGAACTATAAGGCAAAGCTTGACCCCACGAAGGTTAGCGCCGACATGCTCGGCAAAGGTCAAAAGAACACCGTCACTCTGACCTACTCTAACAACCCGCACGACGACAACGGCACTGGCACTACGGTTGACCACCCGGCCTACGACTACACCTACGGTATCGATGTCAAAAAGGTTGGCTCCGACGAGGCGAAACCGCCTCTCACAAACGTCGAATTTACTCTGCAAGAGGTCGGTACTGGAAAGTTCATCAAGAAGGACGGCACAACTGCGAGCAACGAAACTGAGGACGGTGCAATTCTCAAGACGAATTCGACCGGAATGATAGAGGTCTTTGGCCTTGATGAAGGCACGTATATTCTGAAGGAGAAAACTCCTGCGCCCGGTTACGACAATTCTCACGGCAGCAAGGGCATTAAGTTTACCATTACGCGTGATGGTGAGCTTTCCGAGAGCGACAACACCGTGCACAACCCTAAGCTTACAGTGACTGACGCAGACGATCAAAATCTCGTTGCTGTTGCCGACGCCACTAACGGCGTGGTTCACCTCACCGTCACCGATAAGAAGGGCTCCAGCCTCCCGCTGACCGGTCTCAACGGCGTGACCTTCACTTGGATCGCTGGTGGCGCGGTGCTGTGCATCGGCGTGGCGCACCTCATCCGCAGCCGTAAGCAGGCTGAGGAGTCCGAGCAGGAGTAACGCTCGCTCACCCATCCCTTTGGCAGGTGGGATGTGATGGCCATGAGACTTGCGGACACTTTTCTCGTCCATCCACGTTCTTGCTTTGCCATTCTTTTTTCGGGGCAGACTCCGCAATGGAGTCTGCCCCGTTCTTTTTGGACAACGCAGCCAGGATCCATTGCCCGATGGATCAAGCGTATGAATATCGAACAGATGTTTGCAAATATTGCGTTTACCAGCTGTAAGTGCGAGTGCTCGCAGTAAAATACCCTTGCGACGCATCCCGTGCGCGGGCGGCCGACGACTCGATCGGAGGTCCCCAAATGCTGAAATTCCTTAACGCGCTCGCCGCCCTCGCGGCGGTGGGCACGTTCGTCATCGCGTTTCTTGACTCGTATGAGGTTCGGTTTAAGGTCCGTAGGCGCACGCGCGGTGCGGACGGTAGAAGGCATTTGCGCCGCAACAAGCGCAAATAAGAATGCCCGGGGGTCGGATCCCGGGCATTTAACAAAAGCTGAAAACTAGGCCGCCCGCGCTCCCAAACATTTACGCGGGGTGCGTCGTTTTCTATTGATATTGTATCCCGAATCGCCCCGCCGATCCGGGACATTTTGAAAACGCAAACACGTCGGGCAAACCCGGACAATGCGGCCAGGCTCCGCTGGATGATGAATAGTGTTTGTAACTATCGAACAAATGTTTGTCAAAATCGCGTTTACCAGCTGTAAGTGCGAGTGCTCGCAGTAAAATGGCTTTGCGACGCATTCCGTGCGCGGGCGGCCGACGACTCGATCGGAGGTCCCCAAATGCTGAAATTCCTTAACGCGCTCGCCGCCCTCGCGGCGGTGGGCACGTTCGTCATCGCGTTTCTTGACTCGTATGAGGTTCGGTTTAAGGTCCGTAGGCGCACGCGCGGTGCGGACGGTGGACGGCATTTGCGCCGCAAGCGCAAATAAGAATGCCCGGGGTTAGAGGCCCGGGCATTTAACAAAACCAGAAAACTAGGCCGCCCGCGCTTTCGAACACTTACGCGGGATGCGTCGTTTCCTATTGACATTGTATCCCGAATCGCCCAGCCGATTCGGGACATTTTGAAAACTCAAATGCGGGCCCATGTTCGCGCCTCGCAATGCTGCTTAGCTGCGTTGTCCGGCGCGGAAGCTCGCTAATCAGCTATTATTTGTTTAGACAACCTGAGCTGTAGAGGAGTGACCGGCGATGGTGCAGGGCACCAAACATATGAAGAGCAATAACGCCGAGGCCAACGGCGGCTCAAGCCCTCAACCCAAACCTCAACCAAAGCCCAGACGCCGCAAGCGGCTGCCGCGCTGGGCCGACCGGCTCATCACCATCGTCATCATCCTTATTGGCGTGGGCCTTATGACCTGGCCGTGGATCTTGGACCGGCTCGAGGCCTCGGGCGTGTTCAACCAGATCAGCACCGTGTCCAGCACCGTGGACGCGCTGTCTGAAGAGGAGCGCGAACGCATTCTGCTTCAGGCGCGCTCCTATAACGAGCAACTTGCCGGCGAGGTCACCGAGCTTCCCGCCGACCAGATCGAGCCCTACGCTCAGCAACTTATCTTTGACCGCGACCCCATGATGAGCTGGGTTGAGATTCCCTCCATCGACGTGAGCATGCCCATCTACCATGGCACGAGCGAAGAAGTCCTTATGGCGGGCGTCGGCCACCTGGAGGGCACGAGCCTGCCGGTGGGCGGCACCTCGACGCATTGCGTGCTCACCGCGCACTCGGGCATGCGCAACCTGAGCATGTTCGACGACATCCATTCGCTGGAGCCCGGCGACCTGGTGCTGCTGCACACCATGAACAAGACGCTCGCCTACAAGATGGTGGACTCCGAGGTCGTGCTGCCCGAGGAGATGGAGTCGCTGACCATCGAGCCCGGCGCCGACAAAGTGACGCTCGTCACCTGCACGCCCTACGGCGTGAATGACCATCGCCTGCTGGTGCATTGCGTGCGCACCAAGTACAACAAGAAGGACGTCGACAAGCAAAAGTCGCTGGCCGGCCGCCACTGGGGCAAGCGCGAGTTTGCCGTGCTCATCGTGGTCGTAGCCATTGTGCTGTTGCTGCTGGACATCGTGATCCACGCGGTCCGCAAGCGCCGTAAGGCCAAGGCCTCGGCATAAGACATTCTCCAGAACCGCCACGGTGGGGACAGGCACCTTTGCGGTGGTCGGGGGCTTCCAAACCATCACATCATTCGATGAAAATCGCGATTTTGGCGAAAAGCGTCGAATGTTGTGATGGTCTTCGTTGTGGGCGCGACGGTCTTCGCTGTGGGCGAGATGGTTATCGTTGCGGGCGGGACGGTTTTCGCTTTGGACGGTGCGGTTTCGCTGCAGAACCGCCAGCCCGCAGCCTGCCAACCGCCGCCCTCGTTACGTTTTCGCTGCATTTGGGTAAAGCACCTGCTCCAAGTGGCGTTGCCTTGTATACTAGAGCGGTTTATCTGTTATGCGGAAGGGAGCGCCTATGGCACTCAGCGAGAAAGACGTGCGCGGCATCGCCGAGTACGCAAAGATCGCACTGACCGATGACGAGCTCACCCAGATGACGTCCTACCTGAACGATGCCGTCCAGATGCTCGAGCCCGTCTTGCAATATGACTTGCCCGACGTGGAGCCCACGTTCCATCCCATCGGAAGCCTGTCCAACGTGATGGGTGACGACCTGCGCGAGCCCGAGCGCGACCTGCCGCTCGACGTCGCGCTCGAAAACGCTGGCAGCGCGCGCGACCGCTACTTCCGCGTGCCGTCCATTTTGGGAGAGGGGGAGAGCGAGTAATGAAGCTCAATCTCGATCGATTCACGGCCGCGCAGCTGGCCGAGCACGTTGCCGCCGGCGATTTCTCTGCTGCCGAGGTCGCGCAGGCCTCGCTTGAGGCCATCGAGGCGCGCGAGGGCGGGGTCCAGGCATTCCTGCAGGTGGCGCCCGAGCTTGCGCTCGAGGCCGCTGCGCGCGTGGATGCCGACCGTGCCGCAGGCAAGCCGCTGCCCCCGCTTGCGGGCGTGCCGCTAGCCATCAAGGACAACATGAACCTCGTGGGCACGCGCACCACCTGCGCTTCCCGCATGCTTGGGGACTACCAGAGCGTCTACACCGCCACCTGTGTCCAGCGCATGCTCGACGCCGGCTGCCTGCCCATGGGCAAGGCCAACATGGATGAGTTTGCCTTTGGCAGCTCCACCGAGAGCTCGGCGTTCCACCGCACCAACAACCCCTGGGATACCGAGCGCGTGCCCGGCGGCTCCTCGGGCGGCTCCGCTGCCGCCGTTGCTGCGGGCGAGGTAGCGCTCTCGCTGGGCTCGGATACCGGCGGCTCCATTCGCCAGCCGGCGAGGCTGTGCGGCGTGGTGGGCTTTAAGCCCACGTATGGCGCCGTGAGCCGTTACGGCGTGGTTGCCTTTGGCTCGTCGCTCGACCAGGTGGGGCCCTTTGGCCGCACGGTCGAGGATGTCGCGCTGGCCATGAACGCGCTTACCGGCGCGGGCCACGATCCGTACGACTGCACGAGCCAGGATTGCGCCGTCGACTTTACCGAGCATCTCAACGACAGCATCGAGGGCAAGCGCGTGGGCATCATCCCCGCGTTTATGGAGGCCGAGGGTCTGACGCCCGAGGTCAAGGCCGCTGTTCAGCGCGCCGCCCAGGAGCTGCAGAACCAGGGCGCCGAGCTGGTCGAGGTCGACCTGCCGCACCTGGATGCCGCCATCGCTGCCTACTACGTCATCGGTCCGGCCGAGGCGTTCTCCAACCTGGCTCGCTTTGACGGCATTCGCTACGGCTATCAGGAGGAGGGCTGCGCCAACCTGTCCGACCAGAGCTCGCTTTCGCGCGCCCACGGCTTTGGCGCCGAGGCCAAGCGCCGTCAGATGCTCGGCGCCTACCTGCTGAGCTCGGGCGTGTACGACAAGTACTACTACGCTGCGCAAAAGGCCCGCACGCTCATCACGCGGGACTACGATGCCGCGTATGCCAAGGTGGACACCATCCTCATGCCCGCCTCGCCGCGCACGGCCTTTAAGTTTGGCGAGATCAGCGACCCCACGCAGATGTACCTCTCCGACCTGTACACCATTTCGCTCAACATTTGCGGCAACGGCGGTATCTCGGTGCCGCTGGGACTGGGCGAGGACACTCAGCTGCCCGTTTCTGCCCAGCTGGTGGGACCTGCCTTTAAGGACCGTCAGCTGCTCACGTTTGCCCGCGCCCTGGAGCGCGGCTTTGCCGATGCCGCCACGGGTGCGCCCGTGCTTTCCGTCGCGCCCGATTTTGCCGGGAAGGGAGGCGAGCTGTAATGAAGGAGCTTTCCGAGGTCCTGCAGGATTGGGAGGCCGTGATTGGCCTGGAGATCCATACCGAGCTCACCGCACTCGATACCAAGATGTTCTGCAACTGCAAACTCAGCCACGATGACGAGCCCAACGCCAACGTGTGCCCGGTGTGCCTGGGCCTGCCCGGCGCCCTGCCGGTGCCCAACAAGCGCGCCATCGAGAGTATCGTCAAGGCGGGTCTGGCCACCAACTGCGAGATCCAGCGCCACTCGATGTTCTACCGCAAGCACTACTTCTATCCCGATATGGCCAAGAACTTCCAGACCACGCAGGGTCCGGTCGCCTTTGCCATGTACGGTCACCTTGATCTGGATGTGACCGGTCGCGGTGCCGCCGAGCGCCCCGAATGCGCGTTTGGCGAGGCCGAGGCCCAGAGCCTGGCGAGCGCCTCGGCCAACGCCGAGGGCTTGTCCACGTCCATGACGTCGACCATGCGCGAGGGCAACCAGCGCGCCGGCCACCTGGCCAGCTATGACGCGTCCAACTTGCAGATGCCCGAGCGTCGCGAGGACGGTTCCTACACGGTGCCCATCCGCATCCTGCGCATCCACATGGAGGAGGACGCCGCCAAGATGGTTCACGTGGGCGGCGCCGAGGGCCGCATTACCGCCGCGGCCGAGTCGCTCGTCGACTACAACCGCTGCGGCACGCCGCTGATCGAGCTCGTCACCGAGCCCGACCTGCGCACGCCCGAGGAGGCTCGCCTGTTTATGGAGAAGCTCCGCCGCATCTTTGTGACGCTGGGCATTTCGGACTGCTCCATGGAGAAGGGTTCCATGCGCTGCGACGGCAACGTGTCGCTGCGCCGCCGCGGCGAGACCAAGCTGGGCACCAAGACCGAGCTCAAGAACCTCAACTCGTTTAAGAGCCTGCATGACGGCCTTGCCTACGAGATCTGCCGCCAGGCCGAGGTACTCGAGGAGGGAGGCATCATCTATCAGGAGACCCGCCACTGGGAGCCCAGCCGCAAGCGCACCGTGGTCATGCGCGTCAAGGAGACGGCCGACGACTATCGCCTGTTCCCCGATCCCGACCTGGCGCCGTTCGACCTGGACGACGAGTTCATCGACCGCTGCCGTGGCGAGATCCCCGAGCTGCCCGATGCCAAGCGCGTCCGTTTTGAGGCCGACTTTGGCATTAAGGCGGCCGATGCCGAGCAGATTGCTGGCGACCCGGAGTTTGCCGAGTTCTTTGAGGCCGCCGCTGCCGGTATGGCTGGCAAAGAGGCCCAGACGGTCGCAAACCTGCTGGTCAACGAGATGATCGCCTACCTTAAGGGCGCGGGCGTGTCGCTCACCGAGTCCGGCATCGCGCCGGCTCAGGTGGCAGCGCTGGCCAAGCTGCTGGCGACCGATGCCATCAGCTCCAACCAGGCGCACGAGGTCTTTGAGGCCATGGCCCAGACCGGCGACGACCCCAACAAGATCGTCGACGAGCGCGGTATGCGTCAGGTGAGCGATGCCGGCGCACTGCAGCCGATTGTGGACGAGGTGCTGGCTAACTGTGCTGAGCAGGCGCAGCAGTACCGTGACGGCAACCAGAAGGTCATCGGCTTTTTGGTGGGCCAGTGCATGAAGGCGAGCCGCGGCAAGGGCAACCCGAAGCTCTTCAACGAGTTGCTGAGAACGTCGCTCTCGTAAACGGGAACCCGGGAGCCCCGGCGGGGCGGGTGCTTCCTCAAAATTTCAAACAGTCCTGCGCAAGACGAAGGCCACATTAAGTGGCCTTCTTTGCGTGCGGAACTCATTTTGAGCAAGCACCCGCCCCGCCGGGGCTTCCGGGTTCCGCAACGACTCGGCCGTTCGGGTCAGGCGGGCTGAATTGAATAGAGTGAATGGGCGCGCCGTTGGCACGCCCATTGTTTTGAAGGGAACTCATTGAGAGGCAAGGCCCTGTGCCCGGCCCCTCGGTTCTGCAACGACTCGGCCGTTCGGGTCAGGTGGGCTGAATGGAATTTGGACCCCATAGTTTCCAAAAAGTTAACCTTTGTTGACCTTAATAGTTAGATAAACTAAACTCTTTTACAAAAGTGTGCTCGAGCAAACTTATTTACTCGGGTGCTGAGGCACCATGCCGCGTCCAATGCGGCAAAAGGGAGAGACATCATGAAGAAGTCCACGTTCAACACCCTGCTTGTTGGTGGCGGTTTTCTGCTTGGTACGGCTGGCATCAAGCTGCTCACCAGCGCTCCGGTAAAGAACGCCTGCGTGCAGGGTATCGCGTGCGGCATGCGCATCAAGAACGGCTACCAGGACATGGTCGAGCAGGCCAAGGCTAATGTCGACGACATGGTTGCCGAGGCGGCCTACATCACCCAGAGCGAGGCCGCTGCTGACGAGGCAGCCGAGTAACGCTCCCAGGCACAAACTATGAGATTCTCGATTATCAGCGAGATCCCCGGCAGGACCCGTCTTCAATTGGCGGGTCCTGTGCCAGAGAGCGATCTCGATGCACTTCTTAAGCTCAGCGGCGATATCGACGGCGTGCGCAAGGTGCGCGTCTATGGCCGTATTGGCCAGTTAGCGCTCGAATACGACGAGCCGTGTCGCGATGCCGTGCTGGCCGCCGTCGGTGCGCTCGACGCTCAGGCCATTGCCGACGCAAAGACGGGTTACGTGATGCAGCTTGAGCCGCGCAAGCACAAGCTCGTTATGGATCTTGCCACGCTTGTCGGCGCCCACTATGCGCGCCGATGGTTTTTGCCCACGCCCCTGCGTGCGGTGTTTGTCGTGGCCGGTTACATGGCATTTTTGCGCGCTGCCCTTCATGAGCTGGCGCAGCCGCGCCTGACCGTTCCCGTGCTCGACGCTTCGGCCATCGGCATTTCGTTCGTCAAGCGTGATGTCGACACCGCGGGCCAGACAATGTTCCTGCTCAACGTGGGCGAGCTGCTCGAGGACTACACCCGCGCCATGAGCGAAAACGAGCTCATCAACTCGCTGCTCGATGTACCCGACAAGGCGCAAAAGGTCGTCGGCGATACCGAGGTAAGCGTTGCCGCCACCGAGCTTGAGCCCGGCGACTTGGTGGCCGTGCGCACTGGCATGTCCATTTGCATCGACGGTGTCGTCGAGCAGGGGAGCGCTATGGTCAACCAGGCGACCCTGACCGGCGAGCCGCTGGCCGTTGAGCGCAGCGTGGGCGACGACGTGTTCGCCGGTACCGTCGTGGAAGACGGCAGCATCTTGGTGCGCGTGCGCGCCAACACGGCGCAGACCAAACTGCGCTCGATCGTCTCGCTCGTGCAGACGGCCGACTCGCTCAAGTCCGAGGGCCAGTCGCATATGGAGGACCTCGCCAACAAGATCGTCCCGTGGAACTTCCTGCTCGCGGGCCTGGTTGCGCTCACCACGCGCAGCCTTATCAAGACCTCGGCGGCGCTGATGGTCGACTACTCGTGCGCACTCAAGCTCACGGGTTCCGTCGCCGTCATGACCGCCATGAGCGATGCCGCCAAGATGGGCGTCATGGTCAAGGGCGCGAAGTACTTTGAGTCGTTTGCCAAGGCTGACACCATCGTGTTTGATAAGACCGGCACGCTTACCGAGGCGCAGCCGCGCCTGGCTTGCGTGCTGACGACAGATGGCTGGAGCAAGGACGAGGTCCTGCGCCTTTCCGCTTGCTTGGAGGAGCATTTCCCGCATCCGGTGGCGCGTGCCGTGGTCAACGCCGCCCTCGAGCGCGGGCTCGAGCACCGCGAGCGCCATGCCGCGGTCGAGTACATCGTGGCGCACGGCATCGCTTCGTCCATCGAGGGGCGTCGCGCCATTATCGGTTCGGCGCACTTTGTATTTGAGGACGAGGGTGCGCAGCTCGAGTCCGACATCAAGGAGCAAATCGAGCTCCAGATGCAAGGCCTGTCGCCGCTGTATCTGGCGGTCGACGGCAAGGTCGTCGGCGTGCTCGGCATCGAGGATCCGCTCAAGCCCGGCGTCCGTGAGGCCATCGCCGACCTACATGCGCTGGGCGTCAAGCATGTCGTTATGCTCACGGGCGATTCGGAGCGCACGGCCGAGCGCATTGCGCGCGAGGCGGGTGTCGACGAGTTTAAGGCCGAGCTGCTGCCCGAGGACAAGTACGCCTATGTGGAGCGCATTAAGGGTGAGGGGCGCCACGTTGCCATGGTGGGCGACGGCGTCAACGATTCGCCGGCACTCGGTTTGGCCGACGTGGGGCTGGCAATGGGTGGCGGAAGCGACATCGCCAAGGAGGTCGCCGATATCATCCTGACCGACACGGATCTGGCCGCGATCGTGCGTTTGCGCCGCATGAGCCAGGGCCTCATTGATCGTCTGACGAGCTCCTACTCTAAGGTGATGCTCACCAACTCGGCGCTGTTGGCATTGGGTATTACCGGCGCGATTACCCCGCAGACGTCGTCACTGCTGCACAACGGCTCGACGATTGCCTACAGCCTGAGCAACGCGAAGGCTTACCTGCGTTAGCAGACGTGTTCGCCCACGTTATCTGGCCTGCGCCCAGACGGCATCGGTGTCGTCCGGGCGCAGGCCTTTTGCGTTTGACCAAGTGCTAGCTTCTCTATATAGTGGTGCTAGCATGGCTAGCAATTGAAGGGGGCGGGATCGACGTGGGTGCTGTTAGCGGCATGGCGCAGGTGAACGTTCGCGTAGATCGCCAGGTCAAGAACCGTGCCGAGGAGGTGCTGCGGCTTTCGGGCGGGTCACTGCCCGAGCTCATCAAAAAGGTGGTGGCCAAGGTCGCGCAGGGCGGTGGTTCGTGCGAGGAAGTGCTTGCGGCCGTCGACGACCGGCAGCAGACCGTCGCGCCCGATACGCCGTTCGCCGCATCATGGGCGGCGGCGGATCAGCTTTACGCGGACCTGGGCATCGCTACGTCGCCCGTATCTGACGATCGCGATTGGGACGCAATCTATTCCGACGCCATGGATGAGCATTATCGCCAAAAGGGGATGATCCAGTGAGCGGGGCGCCTCTCAAGATAATGGTGGATGCCAACGTATGGGTTGATTCGTTTTGCGTCGACCATGCTGAGTCGCTTGCCGCGCGTGCGTTTATTGGGCAGGCGGCGGAGACGGGGGCATTGCTGTTCTTTCCGGTGCATATCGCCAAGGACGTGCTGTACGTTGTCCAACACGAGCTGAAGCGTAGCGTTCTTGCCAGTGGGGCAGCGCTCGACGAGGCGTCTGCCCGCGCAATTGGCGATGCGGCGTTGGCGTTTGTTCGGAACATGACCGAAAACGCCACGGCCGTGGGTGCAGATGCGTCGGACCTTTGGCTGGCCGACAAATACTTAGCGCTCCATCGCGATTACGAGGACAACTTGGTGCTCGCCGCGTGCAAGCGTGCGCAGGTCGATTACTTGGTGACAAACGATCGAAAGCTGCTCGAACATGCCGATCTTGCAGCAAAGACCCCGCGCCAAATGATGCCGATTCTGGCTTTGGCCGAACGTGGTGGGCGGTTGTCCCGCTAACGTAAATCTATATGTGCGCCCCTGGAGCTCCGTCACCCCAAGGGGTGCACGCTTTTTTGCCATGGACCGCCTTATTCTTTAAATGCGCCGCCCCTCTAGATGCCTTCTCAGTCCTGTCGACTCAATATTTTGGGTCAGATGGCCGGAAATCTGTTTCGGAGATGTGCTTTGTTGGGAGAGCCTCCGATGGATTGATGGGGCCAAGTGCTTCTGACCAAAGCGTTTATCTCGGCAATTTCCAGGGACAGTTTACTTCTATCCTTTCGCCGGCTGGCTCCCAAATAACAAAGTTAAAGTGCTTGCGTACAGGTACATAAAGCGATATCCTAAAAGAAAAATGTGGAGGTTCATGATGCTATCAAGATTCGGAACCATATTTGGCAATAAGCGTCTTAGATATGCTTAGTTGATGGAGCTGAATTTATTTTAGGAGCGAGCATTATGAACAAGCGCCTATCTTTACCTGTTGCATTACTACTGTTAGTGGCTGCCCTATCGCTGTTTACGCCCTCAATAGGGTTTGCGGATGATTTCCTGACTAATGACAATAGCGAATATCCAGTGAGTGTTTCATTTCAACTGAAAGATCGTGCGAGTCAGGAATATACCGTTATTTTGCCGGATGGAACTGAAGGCAAAATTGGAATTGAATATATTCCGACTATTGAGCCGTGTAACGCGTGGGATTCTTATTATCAAAACGCCTCTGGCACATGGAGGGTTTACTATAACTCGGTGATATTTCAGGAGTTCTACATTAAAATCGGCAATCATAAGATAACGAGTGCATGGGGTTCGAATTATTCTGTTCCCCTGGGAACGGCATCTGATTCCTTTACCTGGAATAGTACACGAGCGCTACAGCGCGTGAATGTGTCTATACCAGGCTTGTATACTGGAAATGTGTTCTTGGGCGCGGAAATGCAGGGAACGACTCTGCACACCTATGCATACTAGGGCGGTGGTTTTGTGCGCGGTCCCGAAATCGTCTTACTTGCGATACTAATTGCGCTTATCGTGCTCGGATTTAGGCTGGTACGTTGGATTGTGCGAAAAGCAAAGCGTTAATTAGCCTGGACAGATATCATTTTTATTCGAAGAGCAAGCTGGATACTCTCAAATCTCTCATGTGATTATGTGCTGTGTCTGGCTTGCTCTTCAGTTATGGCTCGAAATGAGAACTAAGTCTTTAAAGCCGCGTTTTTATGGCGGCGGCTTCGGCGAGTTTGTCTACTGCTGTGGCATCGGATTGATTGAGGGCAGCGAGGCTGCGGTAGAGCCATTCGTTGACCTGGGTGTTCTTGACACCAGCGGTTTTGGTGAGGTTGGCTATAGCGCTGATTTCGGCAAAGAGTTCGGCCTTTGCACCCGTGAGCTCACCAAGCTCGATGTCATGATGTGCGGTGACGCCGCGGTTTTCGCTTACGTGGTCGATGAAGCCGCGGACGGTTTCAACGTGCTCGGCGAGTGTGGCCTCATCGGCGCCGTCGGTGAGCGCGTTGAGGGCACCCGTGACCACGAGGGCGGGATGTCCGCAGGGGACAAAGCCCTCGATGACATCCATAGCTTCGGTAATGGTTGAGCCCAGGCCCACGAGGGCATTGACGAGTTGCTGCTTGGTATCCATAACGGTCCTTTCGACGGGTCAATTGTGCTTGGCGAAAATATACGTGACGCGATCGGTAGCAAAAGTGCGAAGTACAGCGCACATTGGGGTCTTCACAGCTCGTGCATAGAACAGCTGTCTGCCTTTAGAACGTGGTAAGATAGCATTCCACAAGCGGGGCTCGCCCCGCGTGTTCCTTGAAAAGTCGACGGCTGTTGGGTGTTTGTGCGCCCGATGCCATCCAGACTTTCCCGACATTCGGGGGCGACTGGTTTCGACACGATAGCTCTGAGAGAGGAAGCAAGCCGAGGTCTCCTCGCCTCGTTAAACAGGGGTACCGTCAAATTGAATTGACAACAACTCTTCTTTTGAGCCTATGGCTCTCGCTGCTTAGTTTATAGCGGCGCGTCAACCCGGTGATTTCCCCGACACCGGCGCGACGTCATTTTAGGGGAATGCTCCTGTGCACGTAATCGGTATGGCGCGGGCTAAGATCGAACCGGTTGGGATGCCACGAGCGTGTCGCTGCGCGCAAAGCGTCCGAGACTAAACCAGCGACTGAGCTTGGAGATGCCAATCAGGGGGCTTTCGTGGACCGGAGTTCGATTCTCCGCGCCTCCACCAATAGTTACAAGCAGGTAGAGAAGTGTCTCTACCTGCTTTTTATTGTTTACAGATACCGCGGAGAATCGAACTCTGTGCAGGGCGCGAGCGTTAAGCAAACGCGAAGCGTTTGTAGCGAGCGGGCGAGGACGCCGGCAGGCGGCCGAAGCCGGTGCGGATTTGCGAAGCAAATACGCGGATTCTCCGCGCAAAGCCGCGACCCAAAACGGATGCGATGTTTATCGAATTTCTGCCTGCCGTGCCCCGCATCAGCGGATCCCCCCTGTACCGCGGAGAATCGAACTCTGCGCAGGGCGCGGGCGCAAAGAAAACGCCGCGGCAACGCAGAGTGGGGCGCGCTTTCCCAACGGCGGCCCAGACGGAAAATCCATCCCGGAATTCCGGCTCAGACTGGGATGCGGTTTCCGGATGACGCCTCAAGCGGAAAGTCCATCCCAGAATTCGCGCCCAGAACGGGACATGCTTTCCGGATGCCTGCTCAAGCGGAAACTGCAACCCGGAATTTGCTCTGAGAACGGGATACACTTTCCGCTTCACCTGCCGCCTCGAA
Source organism: uncultured Collinsella sp. (assembly GCA_905208635.1). Lineage (GTDB taxonomy): Bacteria > Actinomycetota > Coriobacteriia > Coriobacteriales > Coriobacteriaceae > Collinsella. Next base: position 37,149 of record CAJLPX010000005.1, read on the forward strand.
AAACCCATGCGCTCGCCATCCCAAAACTGGGTAGAAGAAAGCCAAAACGCAATCGCAGGAGGTCAATATGACTGCAGAAGATAAGGCAAAGAACGCCGGCAAGGTCGCGCTCGTCCTGGAGGGCGGTAGTTTTCGCGGGCAGTTTACCGCAGGCGTGCTCGACGTTCTTATGGAGGCCGGCGTCGAGATTCCGGCTGTCTACGGTGTATCGGCCGGCGCCCTCAACGGCGTGAACTACAAGTCGCACCAGATCGGCCGTGCCAACCGCATCAACCTGGCTTTCTGCAATGACAACCGCTTCATGGGCGCCGCATCGTTTGCGTCCACGGGCTCCATTGTGGGTTACGACTTTATCTTCAACGATGTCCAGGACCGCCTGGATCCCTTTGACAACGAGGCGTTCGACGCGAGCCCCATCGAGATGTACGCCGTTGCGACGGACATGCTGTTCGGAACCGCCGCGTACCTCCCGGTCAAAAGCGCCGTGCTCGATCTTGACGCTGTGCGCGCCTCGACCTCGTTGCCGCTGGTGACGCCGCCGGTCGAGATTGACGGGCACAAATATGTCGACGGCGGCGTGGCCGATTCGGTTCCTATCGAGCATGTGCTCGAGGAGGCGGGCTTCGACCGTGCGGTCGTCATCGTCACGCAGGACCGTTCGTATGAGAAAAAGCCCTACGAGTTTTTGCCGGCCGCGCGTGCGCGTTATGCCGACTACCCCTACCTGCTCGAGGCTATCGAGACGCGCCACGACCGCTATAACCTCCAGCGCATGCATCTGTGGAAGTATGAGCGCGAGGGCCGCGCGCTGGTCGTTGCTCCGCAAAAGCCGGTCGAGGTCGGCCACGTTGAGCACGATCCGGCAAAGCTCCTCGACCTGTATATTCAGGGCCGCCAGGAGGCAAAGCGCCTACTGAGTGATATCGAGGCATTTGTCGAGCGCTAGTGTCGCGACGTCATGACCCATGGATGACATGTGCAGAAACTCTGGTCGGAGCCAAAATACCTGTTGACTCGTACGGCGAGCGGGGTAATATGGACGGGTTACTTGCAGAGCCCCGTGAATCTCTGTAACAACACGTACTGTACATGGAGGAGTCTAAGTGATTTCGAAATCGACTCACTACGCCAAGCAGGGCGAGGTCCAGCGCAACTGGGTTCTCGTCGACGCCGATGGTGCTGTCCTGGGCCGTCTTGCCACCCAGATCGCAATGATCCTGCGCGGTAAGAACAAGCCCCAGTTCACGCCCAACAGCGACTGCGGCGACTTCGTTGTCGTCATCAACGCCGATAAGGTCCAGCTTACCGGTAACAAGGCCGACACGAAGACCTATTATCGCCACAGCGGCTACAACGGCGGCCTCAAGGCTGAGAGCTTCCGCCAGGCTATGGAGAAGCACCCGGAGAAGGTCATCGAGCGCGCCGTTCGCGGTATGCTGCCCAAGACCACCCTCGGCCGTGCCCAGATGACCAAACTTAAGGTCTACGCTGGTGCCGAGCATCCGCACGCTGCCCAGAACCCCACGAAGATTGAGCTGGAGGCTTAAAGATGGCTGAGAACACCGTTGTCTACCAGGGTACCGGCCGTCGTAAGAACGCCGTCGCCCGCGTCCGTCTCGTCCCCGGCACCGGCAAGGTGACCATCAACAAGCGTGACGCCGAGCAGTATTTCGGCCGTCATCAGCTCGTTGAGAACGCCCTTGCTCCCTTCAAGGTGACCGACACCGCCGGTCAGTTCGACGTTATCGCTCTGTGCGATGGCGGCGGCATCTCCGGTCAGTCCGGCGCTCTGCGTCTGGGCATCGCTCGCGCTCTTCTGAACGCTGGCGATTACCGTGCTGACCTCAAGAAGGCCGGTTTCCTTACGCGCGATGCTCGCGTGGTCGAGCGCAAGAAGTACGGCCTCAAGAAGGCCCGCCGCGCTCCCCAGTTCTCCAAGCGCTAAGGTTTTATCTCCTTTCGAGATACAATGTACAAGCGGGGCCTGCCGATTCCTCGGCGGGTCCCGCTTTTCTTTTTCGACTAGGGTGGGCGGTTGCATATCGCCTGCTAGGGAAGGAGCGATCCTATGCCCCAGAACATCTTCGGTACCGACGGCGTCCGTGGCGTCGCCAATGCCGACCTCTCGTGCGACCTCGCGTTTCGCCTGGGCCGCGCGGCGACCAAGTTCCTTGGTCCGGATATCTGCGTCGGCCGCGACACGCGTCTTTCGGGTACCATGCTCGAGAGCGCTCTGACCGCCGGCATCATGGCCGAGGGCGGCCGTCCGCATTGCTGCGGCGTCATCCCCACGCCCGCCGTGGCGCTGCTCACCGTCCAGAATGATCTCGACGGCGGCATCGTCATCTCTGCTTCGCATAATCCGCCGGAGTTCAACGGCATCAAGTTCTTTAGCCGCAAGGGCATGAAGCTTCCCGATGCGGTCGAGGAAGAGATCAGCGCCTGGGTCATGTCCGAGGAAGCCATGGCTGCCGACACGCTGCCGACCGGTGCCGGCGTGGGCCACATCATCAAGATGAAGGACGCTCGCAAGGCATACGTCGACCACGCCATCGATACGCTTGATGGCCTGAGGCTCGATGGCCTGGTCGTTGCCGTCGACTGCGGTCACGGTGCTTCCTGCCAGACTACGCCCGCCGCGCTGCAGCGCCTGGGTGCCACGGTCCATGCCATCAACACCGATTACTGCGGCACCGACATCAATGTCGAGTGCGGCTCTACGCACCTCGAGCCCCTGCGCGAGCTCGTGCTGCGCACCCATGCTGACATCGGTCTGGCCCACGACGGCGACGCCGACCGCGTACTGTTCGTGGACAGTGAGGGCAATGAGATCGACGGTGACTACATCCTGGCTATCTGCGGTTCTGACCTCGCCGCCCGCGGCAAGCTCGCCAACTCCGAGATCGTCTCGACCGTCATGTGCAACCTTGGCTTCTCCATCGCTATGAAGGAGCAGGGCTTCGAGATGGTTCAGACCGCCGTGGGGGACCGCTACGTTTTGGAGCGCATGCTCGCGGATGGCGCCGTCATCGGCGGCGAACAGTCCGGCCACATCATCTTCCTGGAGCACAACACCACCGGTGACGGCCTGGTGACGGCTCTGCAGCTGCTGGCCGTGCTCAAGCGCACCGGTCGTACCCTCACTGATCTTGCCGGCATCATGAAGAAGTACCCGCAGGTACTCGTCAACGTGCATTCCGACAACAAGGCTGGTCTGGACGATTGCCAGCCCATCTGGGATGCCGTCGCTGCTGCCGAGAAGGAACTTGACGGCCGCGGTCGCATTCTGGTGCGTCCGAGCGGTACCGAGCCGCTGGTCCGCGTTATGGCCGAGGCCGAGACGCACGAGCTGACCCAGCGCGTTGTCGACGACATCGTCGAGGTTGTCAAGCGCGAACTTCCCTAATGGTCAAAAACGAGTGCCAAGTGGTAAACTGTTAAGGCTATTTTGGTCGATTGGTATGTCCGAGGGGGAGCATGTTCACTAAAGTCCTAAGGTCTTTTGGTATGCGTGGTCGAGTCCTTACGCTGGATGCTCCCATCTCGGGCGACGTCATTCCGTTGTCCGAGGTAAACGACCAGACATTTGCCACCGGCCTTTTGGGCCAGGGCGTGGCGATTCAGCCTACCGGAACGCGTGTGATTGCACCGGCTGATGCCAAGGTCGAGGCCATTTTTCCTACGGGACACGCTGTTGCGCTTAACACGGTCGATGGCTTGGACGTGCTCATCCACGTTGGTTTAGACACTGTTCAGCTTGAGGGCAAGCACTTTACCGTACATGCGCAAGTGGGTGACATCGTCCATAAGGGCGATGTGCTCATTGAGTTCGATCGCGAGGCAATTGCTGCCGAGGGCTACGATGTGACGGTTCCCATCTTGGTGTGCAACTCTGTTGAGTTTTCGAGCATCAAGGGTTCCGTTGGCGTGCATGTCGAAGAGATGGACCAGCTCATCGTTGCTCGCGAGCGCTAACAAGTGCACGTGGCCATTAGCCTACAATTCAAACACGTTTACGGAGGGCGCCCTTGAAAGAGGACGCCCTCCGTGGCAAGATGGGATTTGTCCGAAGCTAAAAGGCTTCGGGTCACCGTGGACGGGCAGGGGCCTCGACGCGGCTAGACACGAGACACATACATTACGCGACCTCGCCCTGGTGGCCGCACACGTTGGTTGCGGCCGATGCGGGCCGCGGGCAAGTGCTTGTAAGGGGAGCCTTGCCTCTCTTGTACGAGAAAGGACGCGTAATGAAGATCATTAAAGCTAAAGACTACGAGGATATGAGCCGCAAGGCAGCCAATATCATCTCGGCGCAGGTTATTCTCAAGCCCGACTGCGTGCTGGGCCTTGCCACCGGCTCCACCCCGATCGGTGCCTACAAGCAGCTCGCTGCTTGGTACGAGAAGGGCGACGTCGACTTTGCCGAGGTCAGCACCTACAACCTGGACGAGTATCGCGGCCTTTCGCACGACGATCCCCAGAGCTATCACTACTTTATGCGTGAGAACTTCTTCGATCACATCAACATCGACCTGAACAACACGCATGTGCCCGACGGTTCCAACCCCGACGCCGCCGCTGCCTGCTCTGAGTACGACAAGATCGTCGCCGCCGCCGGTTACCCGGATCTGCAGCTGCTCGGCATTGGCAACAACGGCCACATCGGCTTCAACGAGCCCGATGACCACTTCTCCAAGGGCACGCACTGCGTCGACCTCACCGAGAGCACCATTCAGGCCAACAGCCGCCTGTTCGACAGCATCGACGACGTTCCCCGTCAGGCCTACACCATGGGCACCCAGACCATCATGTATGCCCGCATGATCCTGGTCGTCGCCAACGGCGAGGCCAAGGCTCAGGCCGTGCATGACATGTGCTATGGCCCGGTTACGCCCGCGTGCCCGGCTTCGATCCTGCAGCTGCACACCAACTGCGTTGTCGTTGCCGACGAGGCCGCCCTTTCGCTCTGCGAGTAGCGCGAATCCTGCACCTCGACATAGCCTTGCCTAAGGCCTCCGCTTTGCGGGGGCCTTTTTGCTATCCCTTTCCGCCCGCTTGACCAAAATCTTGCCGCAAGCTTGGCGAATGCCGGATGTCAAACAGCTTGATTCATTCCATACCAGATTCTATGCAAAAATGCCACTAAAAGGTCGTAGACGGTAGCGGGTGCTAGGCGAGTTGAATGACATGGCTGAACCTTGTTCATTTGCGTTACACTGCCGCTTAGATGGGACAAGCTGACAAGCTCATTTACCTGCTTAAAGACCGATTAGTCGGGGGATTAATAAGAATCGGCCCTCGCTGTACAAAAACTTGCCGCTTGCGTACCAAAAGACAACCTAAAATACAAGGTCGCTCTATTCATAGCGCGGCTTGTATGGTCTTGCGGCTACAGTGTCCATACGGTCGAGTTGAGGAGCGGGCATGGTAAACGATTTGGGCAGTATAGACGACCTCGAGCTGATGCCGCTGGGCGGAGGCTATATGGTGCGACGCGAACGCTTGATGAATGAGCTTCTCGCCAAGGGCCGAAAGGCCGGCATCGTGGTTCTTTATGCGCCCGACGGGTTTGGGAAGACTTCGGTGCTGCTGCAGTACACCCATGAGGTTAAATGCGACCCGACGCGAGGCCCCGTGCGGATTATCGAGGCCGATCGCGCCACTGGGCGCGAGGTGTTTATGCAGCTCGAGGTGGTTACCGAAGAACTCAAAGACAAACCGCACTCCCTTATCGCGATTGATAATGTGCCAAACCTCGATCAGCACGATACCGAAGACCTTATCGACAGGATTCGCGGCCTGCGCGCTATGGGGGTAGGGGTCTTTATCTCCTGCCGTCCTTCAAATCGTCAACTGATTCATGGGCTGGGCGATTCGGTTAAGATCAATGCGCAGATGCTCAAGGTACATGCCTATGAGTATTCGGCGTGGGCATCGGCGTTTTCGATCAGCACATCGCTCGACTTTTATCAGCTTACGCAGGGCGTGCCCGAGCTCGTTTCGGCATTGCAGACGGGTCTGTATGGCCAAGGCGACGTAGCCGGTCTGCTCGAAAACGAGATTGTCAACGTATATGGCGCGGCACTTGTCGATCTGGCTTCGCTCGACAATAATGCACTGTTTTGCGTGGCATGTTTCATGATTTTGATGGGCGAGGGCAATATCGCAGAACTCGAGGCTTGCGGGGTGAGGCTATCGATGGTCGACCAGTCCTACTTTGTACGCGACTACCCGATCTTTGGCTTGGACCCCGCCGAGCGGAGTTTTACGTGTCTGGGCACGGAGGATAACGGACGCTTGCGTTTGCGTAAGTTGGTGGCCGAGGTTCGCCCCGAACTTGTTCCGAGGGCGGCCCGGATTTTGCTTAAAGCGGGCCGATGCGATGCGGCGATGGGCCTGGCGGACGCCTTTTTGGACCGTGGAGCGGTCCTTGAACTTGCTGGGCAGTATGGGGTCGATCTTGCTCTGACGGGGCACGGGGCCGATATCTGCCGAGCAGCGCTGGGTACGATCGATGCCGACGATCCGGCTCCAGAGCCAACGCCTGCCGAGGCGCTCGGCGTGTATTTGGCAGCGGTCAGCGCGTCCAATACAAAGCTCGCTCGCTATATGGCATCGGTCATCGAGCGCGGGGGCGAACGGGCGGCCTGCGAAATAGACCCTGTTTCATGGAGAGTGGCCCAGACACTGACGGCTGTTTGCTATGGGGACAACGGGCTTGGGCTTCCTACGAACCTGGCCGTGCCAGAAATCGAGACATCCCATACCGCACTCGATATGTTGTCCGCGCATATCGAGGTCAAGCGCTGCCTGACCGAGCGGGGAGATGACGGCGGCGTTCTACAGCAGCTCAAAACGAGCAAGGCCTACGACTGTGAGCTCGACATCGCGGGGATTGTTATACGGGCCGATAGCATGCTGGTGGAGCTCTTTGACGGGTCGTTTACGGGAACCGACGAGCGCGACGACGAGATGACGGTGGTGCGGGAGGCGCTCGACGTGCGTGGGCTTAAGGCGATGGCTATCTGGGTGCGCATGGTGTTGGCGGCACGGCGGCTCCTTTCCGGCCTGCCGGTAACCGACGACGCGGCGTTCAACGAGCTCGATCGTTTTGCCGTGCGCATGCGCGACAACCAGATTCAGCTGTTTGGCCTGTTGCTAGAAGGCTGGCAGTCGCTGGCAGAGGGACGGCCGGTTAATGCAAAGTTCCGTGCGGTCCAAGTGCTCAAACTTGCCGAGGAGTCGATTGCGTACATGCGCGATAACGCATTGCTGCTGGAGCGCGCGGCGTATCTGCGTAACACCTCGATGGTTTCGGTACGCGAGGAAGCGGAGTTGCTCGATATAAGCCAGACGCAGGTTGGTGGTGCAGAAGCCTGGATGGTGGCGCTGCATTTGGCTTGCGCGGGGCGAGATAGCGATCTCGCGGCCTGGATGTCCATGAATCGCGCGGGGATTCTGGAACCATCGTATCGGCTCTTTGCGCGCCTTGCCATGCATTGTCTGGGCGAGCCGGCGACCAGGATTCGCAAGAAGCTTCCCGTGCGCGAGCTGTCGCGGTACTCGCTGCGCGACGATTTGGAAGGGGAGGGCGAGCGCCTGTTCCAGGCTGGCGAGGTTGAAGCCGTTGATACCATCGACCATATCGAGATTCGCATGTTTGGTGCGTTCCGCGCCGAGCGCGACGGGTTTCCCATCACGGACAAAATGTGGCGCCGCAAGAAGGCGGCGACGCTTGCCGAGCGGCTTGCACTGGGCATGGATGCGCTCGTCGACCGCGAGACGCTGGCAATGGAGTTGTGGCCCCATGCCGAGTTCAATAGCGCCCGCAACAACCTGTACTCGACGATATCGCGCTTGCGGTCGGCTTTGGGACCGACGCCGGATGGCAAGTCGTGTGTGCTCATCCAAAATGAATGCATCGGACTCAACGGTGACTACGTCAAGACCGATGTACGGCTGTTTGACCAGATAAGCCGCGAGGTTTTGGGAAATCGCACGGGTGCGCGCGGGCCCCATCCGGTCGAGTTGTGCCTTAAGATTGAGCAACTTTATGCCGGACCGCTGCATGTGCCCAATGGCTGTAACCCCACCTACTTTTTTCGTATGCGACGCATTATGGAATCGAAGTATATCGACTGCATGATTCGGGGCGCGAATGCCGCCCTAGAAGAAAACGACCTGCAGTCGGCGGTATGGCTGGTGGAGTCGGGGCTGCGGCAAGAGACGGCGCGTGAGGATATGGTGCGCTGCGCCATGCGCGTCTACAGTGCGGCGGGGCGGCGGCGCGATATCGTCGAGCTGTACAGCGGGCATATGCATCATCTGAGGGAGCAGGTCAATGGCGTGCCCGAGCCCGAGACGCGGCGTCTATACGAGCGCTTGGTGGAGGGGCGGCTCAATCGCGTGCTGGTCGAGCGATAAAAAACGGGCGCCCGAAGTACTTGGGCACCCGTAAGCTTGCTATGTGTTGGCTCGCCGGATCATTGGCTCTTAGACGAGCTTGATCTTCTCGATGTCCTTGCGCGAGGACTCGCGATACAGCGAGAACTTGCGGCCGATGACCTGGACGACCTCGGCGTGGCAACGCTCGGAGAGCTCTTCGGCGGCCTCGCGGGCGGAAAGACTGGAGCCATCGAGCACGGAGCACTTAACGAGCTCATGCTTCTCCAGGTAGGCGACCGTCTGCTCGACGGTGCCCTCGTTGACATCGGACTTACCGATGATGATGGCGGGGTTGAGGTGATGGGCCATGCTGCGAAGCTGCTTGACCTGGGCTCCTGTCAGTGCCATGGGTTCTCGCTTTCTATGTATGGGGCGCCCCGCGACGGGGCCTTAATCTACGTGAGCTGTCCCACGATAGCGCAGGAACGGCACGGTGTGGAGCGCGTTTGCCCAGTTCGCAAAGAATGCGGATGCCGAGGTGATGGGCAGCTCGGGCTGTGAACGGGCTACGAGCGGGATTCAGAGACCGGTTCCCATGCAATAAACGCCCAGCGAACCTTACGGACATGATCGAGCATATAGCGCCCCTGCGGCACGCCCTTGGATCCCGGCTCACCGGCATGGGGGTTCTCAATCATGTGCTGGGCGATGTAGTCGCGCAGACGGTCGATCTTATCCTCGTTGCCATGCTCGAGCATACGGGAAAAATCCGCCACACCTGCCTCAAGGCTATCGAAGGTATCGCGACGAGGCGATTCAAAGTATGTAACCTGCGGCAACACACCCATCTGAATGAGGATGTTGAAGGCGTACACAAAGCCATTGCTGCAGGTAACCGAGGCGCCGATAGCGTTCATCAAGTGCAGATCATAGCGCGGGCTGGAGTTAGCGACCATCGTGACAGCACAACGCCGACGAGCCGTTCGATCAAGCTTGGCAAGCGCATCTTTTAGATTGGTCGTCGTAACCGACCGACTGGCAAAGGCAGCATCCACCGCTTTCGCGACCGGTCCAACCAAATCCCAATCATCATCCCAAGCAAGCTCAAGCGGCGTAATGCGATCCTCGAGCCCATAGTACTCAATGCCAGCATCAAGCGTGCCCAACATAGCAGGAGAGAAATCTGCCGCAATTATAGGATGCCCAGCCTGAGCAAGCGGAATAGCAATCGACCCAGCTCCACACCCCATATCCAGCACGGATTCCCCAGGCTTTAACGCCAACAGCTTCATAAAGTCCCGGGCATACGGGGCAGTCTCCAACGGCCGAAAATGCCGAGCCCGCTTATCCCATTCAAAAGAATCGTCAGCCCGCCGCCGATCAGCTTGCAGACGCATCCATTCGCCATTCCAATCCGCAGAAAGCAGATCAGAACGAATCTCCCCATCAACCACGGGCCAACCTCCTAGCAACAAAAAAGCGACTCCTCCCAAAAGAAGAGCCGCAACAAGCATATATCAGAAAAAGAACCGTTCCAACGCCAAACCGCCGCACCAGCCAAGTGGTGCAGGAGCGAAGCGGCTGCAACCGGGATAGAACCCAACTGAGGTTCCGTTGTGCGAGGAGCCCCGGGGAGGGCAAATATATAAGGTCGATCGCGAGTTCCGCACGAGCCGGAGAGCACTTAATGTGCTCTCCGTGCGAGTCAGGACTGTCCGAGCAGGCGACCTTATATATTTGCCCTCCCCGGGGCTCCTCGCCAGTCCCCCTCAGCTAGTTCTTCAGCGAGTTCAGTGGTGCCGGGAAGCGTCCACCGCGGTGGGCAAGCACAGTGCCGGCGTTGGGGTTCACCGGCATGATGGGTGCACGGCCAAACAGGCCGCCGTACTCGACGCAGTCGCCCACGCCCTTGCCGATGGCGGGAATCACGCGGACGGCCGTGGTCTTGTTGTTGATGACGCCGATGGCCATCTCGTCGGCGATGATGCCGGCGATGGTCTCGACCGGGGTGTCGCCGGGGATGGCGATCATGTCCAGGCCAACGGAGCACACGCAGGTCATGGCCTCGAGCTTCTCGAGCGAAAGCGCGCCGGCTTCGACGGCGGCGATCATGCCGGCGTCCTCTGACACGGGGATGAAAGCGCCCGAGAGACCGCCCACGCTGGAGCTGGCCATGACGCCGCCCTTCTTGACGGCATCGTTGAGCATGGCGAGCGCGCAGGTCGTGCCGGGGCCACCGCAGGTGCCCACGCCGATGATCTCGAGGATGCGCGCGACGGAGTCGCCGATGGCAGGCGTGGGAGCCAGCGACAGGTCGACGATGCCCTTCTCGACACCCAGGCGATGGGCGGCCTCGCGGCTCATGAGCTCGCCGGCACGGGTGATCTTAAAGGCGGTCTGCTTAATCTTTTCGGCGACTTCCATCATCGATGCGGAATCGGGCAGCGTCTCCAGGGCTGCGGCCATAACGCCGGGGCCCGAGACGCCTACGTTGATGACGGCGTCGGCCTCGCCACCGCCGTGGACGGCGCCCGCCATAAACGGGGAGTCCTCGACCATGTTGGCAAAGCAGACAAACTTGGAAGCGCCGACGGAATCCTGGTCGGCCGTGAGTTTAGCGGCATCGATGATGGTCTGGGCGGCCATAAGCACGGCGTCCATGTTGATGCCGGCGCGCAGGCTGGCGACGTTGACGCTGGAGCAGACACGGCTCGTGGTGGCGAGCGCCTGGGGGATGGACTGGATGACGCGGCGGTCGGCGTCGCCGATGCCCTTCTGGACGAGTGCGGAGAAGCCGCCCAGGTAATCGATGCCGAGCGTCTCGGCCGCACGGTCGAGGGCATGCGCGATGGGGGTGAGGTCCTCATCCTTGCAGCACGCGGCGATCTGCGCCACCGGGGTGACGGAAACGCGCTTGTTGACAATGGGGATACCGTACTCGCGCTCGAGGTTCTCGGCGGTCTCGACCAGATGCTCAGCCGTGTGCGTCACATGGTCGTAGATCTTCGTGCACATGCGGTCGAGGTTCTCGTCACCGCAACCCATGAGCGAAACACCCATGGTGATGGTCCTGATGTCGAGGTTCTGTTCCTCAACCATGCCGCGGGTTTCCGCGATTTCTGCGGGCGTGATCGCCATCCTTGCGCTCCTATCTGCCAAAACGAGCATAGTCTTATCTATTCTAACGTGCCGCACGTGCCAAGTGGCGCGTGCGGCACGTTTTGGTGCTCGGTTGTTTCCGTTGTGTTACTTCCCAAAGACCTCTTCGGCGATACGAGCGCTCTCGGCGGCGTCCTTGGCGTAGTAGTCCGCGCCGATTTGCTTGGCGTATTCGGGGGTGAGCACGGCGCCGCCCACGATGATCTTGACGCCCGGAACCTCGGCATGGAGCAACTTGATGGTCTCTTCCATGGCGACGACCGTGGTGGTCATAAGCGCCGAGAGGCCGACGAGCTTGATGTCACGCTCCTGCACGGTCTTGAGCACCTCTTGCGGGTCGACATTGCGGCCTAGGTCAAAGACGGTGTAGCCGTAGTTATCGAGCAGCATCTTGACGATGTTCTTGCCGATATCGTGGATGTCGCCCTTGACGGTGGCCACGCAGATCTTGCCCTTGTCGGCGATCTCGCCGGCGGGCATCAGGCGCTTGATGGTGTCGAAGCCCACGCGCGCGGCCTCGGCCGAGGCCATGAGTTGCGGCAAGAAGAACTTGCCCTGGTCAAAGAGGACGCCCACCTCGTCGAGGGCGGGGATAAAGTGATTGTTGATGAGGTCCATGGCGTCGTGGTCGGCCAACAGGCGTTCGGTCTCGGCCGCGATCTCGCCTTTGCGGCCCGAGACGACCATGCGATGAATCGGGTCGTCGTTGCCGTCGGTGCCAGCGGTGCCAGCAGCGGGCACGGTGTCGGTCGATGCGGCCTGAGCCGCTGCCGGGTTGGCGGCGATCTTGTACGGATCGGTCCAGCCGGCATAGCGCTCGATGTATCCGGTCGAGCCCTCGTCCTCAACGCTCAGGACGCGATAGCTGTAGACGGTGTCCATAAAGCGCTTGGAGCCCGGGTTCATGATGGGGGCGTCCAGGCCCGCGCCAAAGGCGGCGGCCAAAAAGACCGAGCCCAGCAGCGGGCGAGCGGGCAGGCCAAAGCTGATGTTCGACACGCCGAGCGCGCATTTGACACCCAGGCGCTCCTTGCACAGGGACATGGCGCGCAGGATCTGCTCAGCCTGGCGTTGATTGGTCGAGGCGGTCATGACCAGGCAGTCGATGAGGATGCGGTCCGGGCCGATGCCGTAGCGGGCGGCCTCGGCCACGATGCGCTCGGCGATGCCGTAGCGGGCCTCGGCGGTATCGGGGATGCCGCCTTCGTCGAGCGTAAGGCCGACAACGTTGGTGCCGTAGTGGGCGACCAGCGGGAAGATCTCGTCCATGATCTGCTGCTTGCCGTTGACCGAGTTGATGATGGGCTTGCCGGCGTAGCGACGTACGGCGGCCTCGACGGCGGCGGGGTCGGTGGAGTCGATCTGCAGCGGCAGCAGCGTGGAGCCTTGGAGCTGCTCGGTCGCTTGCTGGATGACCTTGACCTCGTCGATCTCGGGCAGGCCGACGTTGACGTCCAGGATATCGGCGCCCTGCTCCTGCTGGCTGATGCCCTGGCTCACGACGTAGTCCAGGTCGCCGTCGCGTAGGGCCTGCTGCAGGCGCTTTTTGCCGGTGGGGTTGATGCGCTCGCCGATGACGGCGATCTTGTGGCCGTCGCAGGGGAGGTCCACGACCGTCTGGGCGCTCGTGACCGACATGCTGGGCTTGCGGTGGCGCGGACTGGGCGTGTGGTTATCGATAAGCGTGCGCAGCGCTGCCATGTGCGCCGGCGTGGTGCCGCAGCAGCCGCCCACGACGCTTACGCCGTCCTCAATCATACCGGCGACGGCCACGGCGTACTCGGGCGCCTGGATATCAAAGACGGTGTTGCCGTCGTCGTCCACGCGGGGCAGTCCTGCATTGGCCTGCACCATAACGGGCTTGTCGGTGACGGTGAGCATACGCGCGGCGAGTCCTCGGAGCTCGGCCGGGCCCTGGCTGCAGTTGATGCCAAGGACGTCGGCGCCGATGGCGTCGAGGGTGATGGCGGCGACCTCGGGGCTCGTGCCCAAGAAGGTGCGGCCGTCTTCCTCAAAGGTCATGGTGGCAAAGACGGGCAAGTCGGAGTTCTCGCGGCAGGCGAGGACTGCCGCCTTGATCTCGGCAAGATCGGTCATGGTTTCGATAATAAAGAGGTCAACACCCGCGGCGACGCCAGCGTGCACCTCCTCGGCAAAGAGATCGTAGGCCTCGTCGAAGCTGAGGGTGCCCAGGGGGCGAAGCTGCGCACCGATGGGGCCGATGTCGCCGGCGACGTAATGGGCACCGGCCGCGCGGGCGCAGGTGACGGCCGCGGCAAAGACGTCTGCCACGGTGGCGGCACCGTCGAGCTTGTGGGCGTTGGCGCCAAAGGTGTTGGCGGTGATCACGTCGCAGCCGGCTTCGACGTACTGACGCTGGATGTCGGTAATGACCTGAGGCTCCTCAAAGTTGAGCAGCTCGGGCAGGGCGCCGGCCTTCATGCCGGCCGCCTGCAGCATGGTACCCATGCCGCCGTCGAACAGCAGGTGTCCGGTGCCCTTGATGGCGGCGCGCAGACGATCGTCCTTAATGCGAAGGTCGTCGATCGTGCGCGTCTTGTATACAGCGCCATTACGGCGTGCGGCATCAACGGGTGCCGCCAGCGCGGCACCGTCCAGATCATGAGTGATAAGCGGAGTAAACATCGATGGCTCCTAATGGCTGGAATAGCAGGTGGTGTGGGCGGCGCGGAAGCGGCAGTGCTCACGCATGCGGCAGATATTGCAGGTGGGGCGGCTCTGGGCGTCGTGGACTTCGCCGTCAAACAGACCAATCACCGCGGTCACGCTCTTGGTGGGCATGAGCAGGCTGGTGGGCGTGACGGTAAGCCCGATGAGCCGCGTGGCGTTGAGCGCATTCACGATCGAGCGCTGGGCCGAGAGCGGGCAGTCGCCATAGCCGGGACTAAAGCGCCAGTTGCCGGCGAGCCCATGAACGGCGGCGTCCGTCTTGACCTGCTGGTCCATTTGCTCAACGGCGGCTTCTACATAGGCAGAGCATGCGGCGTCGAGCACGGCTCCCTCTAGGGGCTGCTGAGCTCCCGTGGTGCGCAGACGACGCTCGGCGTCCATGCCGAGGGTGCATGCCATGAGCGCGGCCATGCGGGCGTCCTTGAGATGTCGATAGATGTCGCGACCGCGCAGCTCAACGTTGGTGCCAACCAGACGGATGCAAGGCTCTCCCTGCTCGTCCACGCCCGTGGCATCGACGGTAAACACGCGCCGCACGCCGCGGGGCTCAATGTCCAGCTCAAGGCGCTCGACCACAAGCTCAATACGTCGTGACAGCTCGGGCTCAATCTGCTGGCCGCCGTAGCCCAGATACCGCAGCATCTCGGCACGGTCGACACGGGGATGGTGCGCAGCATCGACACGGTAAAGCGCCGGCGACGCAAGGTCGGCCGGCACTTCGACAGCGGTTGTATCGATGTGCGGTTTTTCCATTACCCCAGGCGCTCCATAATGGTCGCGGCGATCGCAGGACGATTCATAGTGTACAGGTGCAGACCGGCGGCACCGTGCTCCTTAAGGTCGCAAAGCTGACGGGCGGCATAATCTACACCGGCTGCCTGCAGGCTCTCGGGGTCGTTCTCGTACTTGGCGAGAATCTTGATGACGGGGGAGGGCAGCGATGCGCCGCACATAAAGACCATGCGGCTGATCTGGGACTTGCCCATAAACGGCATGATGCCCGCGGTGATGGGCACCGTGATGCCCGCCTTGTCGGCAAGCTCGCGGAAGCGGTAGAAGCACTCGTTGTCAAAGAAGAGCTGCGTCACAAAGAAGCTCGCGCCGGCGTCCTGTTTTTGCTTGAGGTATTCGACCGAAGCGTTGAGGTCCTCACAGGCAATGTGGCCCTCGGGGTAGGCCGCGGCGCCCACGCAAAAGCCGGCGTCGACGAGCTCGGGGATGAGGTCGCGGGCGTAGGCGTAGTCCGAGGCGGGCTTGTCGTCCTCGGTCGCGCCAGCAGGAAGATCACCGCGCAGGGCCAGCACATTTTCTACGCCGGCGGAGCGGTATTCGTCGATCTTGGCGGCGATGTCGGCATGCGTGCGGCCAACGCAGGTAAGGTGCGCCACCGAGGGCGTATTGAATTCGCTCGTAATCATATGCGCGATGGGGGCGGTGGTGGCGCCGTTGCCCGAGCCGCCGGCAGAGCAGGTGACCGAGACAAAGCTCGGCGAAAGCTTGCACAGATTGCCTGCCACTTCGCGAGCCGTGTCGAGGGTCAGCTCGCCCTTGGGCGGGAACATCTCAAACGAAACGGGTGCGGTGCCCTGGGATGCTGCCTGCTTAAAAACCTCGTCGACGCGCATATCGTGCTCCTTTAGATACGTAATAGTGTGATGTGTTGTAAGGATTCTACAGCACCACTGTGTCACGGTGGAGTTTCACTCGCTATTCGGGGATACCAATCAAAGATGCCTTGCTATCGACATTCCCTATAGCAGAGCGGTCAATCTAGGATGGGGCTATAAAGACTGGTATCTGATGCGAAATACCAGTTAATAGAGCCCCATCCCAAATTGACTACCCTTAAACCATGGGGAGAGGTCTGCAATTTATACAGTTGATTGGCTGTTGAGGACGGCAACGCCGCCGCGATGCGGTAACCTCATTGATTGGTTTCGTGACAGCAACATAACGGTAATGTTGCGGAAACACGACGAGCCTAATCTATGACTCGTTCGTTAGTAATCAACACCGCTTCTCACGCGGTGCCGATACGAAGGGAGTTCCGTATGGCCGAACTTACTGACCGCTTCGGGACCATGGTGTTCTCTGAGGAAGTCATGAAGGACTACCTCCCCAAGGACATTTGGAAGCGCCTTGCTGCAACCCTCGAGGACGGTGAGCCGCTCGACCTGGATGTGGCCAACGCCGTTGCCCACGCCATGAAGGTCTGGGCCATCTCCAAGGGCGCGACGCACTACGCGCACTGGTTCCAGCCGCTTTCGGGCATTACTTCCGAGAAGCACGACAGCTTCCTCGAGCCCAACCACGACGGCACCGCCATTACCAAGTTTACGGGCAAGAACCTCATCCAGGGCGAGCCGGACGCCTCCAGCTTCCCCAACGGCGGCCTGCGTGCCACCTTCGAGGCCCGTGGCTACACCGCTTGGGATCCCACCAGCCCCGCATTCATTAAGGACGATGTCCTGTGCATCCCCACGGCTTTCTGCTCCTACACGGGCGAGGCCCTGGACAAGAAGACCCCGCTGCTGCGCTCCATGACCGCGCTCTCGCGTGAGTCCAAGCGCGTTTTGGCGTTGTTTGGCAAGACCCCCAAGAAGGTCGTTCCTTCCGTGGGCGATGAGCAGGAGTACTTCCTGATCAAGAAGGACGCTTACCGCAAGCGCAGGGACCTGGTCATCACCGGTCGCACTCTCTTTGGCGCTGCTCCCTGCAAGGGCCAGGAGCTCGAGGAGCACTACTTTGGCGCTATCCGCCCCACCGTCTCGGCCTATATGAAGGACCTGGACGATGAACTGTGGGCGCTTGGCATTCCTGCCAAGACCAAGCACAACGAGGTCGCTCCCTGCCAGCATGAGCTCGCTCCTGTCTATGGCGAGGTGAACGAGGCCATCGACCAGAACCTGGTCATGATGGAGAAGATGAAGCTCATCGCCTCCCGTCACGACTTGGTCTGCCTGCTGCACGAGAAGCCCTTTGAGGGCATCAACGGTTCGGGCAAGCACAACAACTGGTCGCTTGGCACCGAGTCCGAGAACCTGCTCGACCCGGGCGACACCCCGCTCGACAACCTGCAGTTCATCGTCTTCCTCACCGCGGTGATCGAGGCCGTCGATAACTATCAGGAGCTCCTGCGTGCCTCCGTTGCCTCGGCCGGCAACGATCATCGTCTGGGCGCCAACGAGGCTCCTCCGGCGATTATGTCCATCTTCCTGGGCGACCAGCTTACCGAGGTCGTCGAGAAGATCATCGATGGCAAGGCTTCCGTCCATGCCACGCGCGGCGTGCTCGACCTGGGCGCCGATACCCTGCCCAAGCTGATGCAGGACAACACCGACCGCAACCGCACCTCCCCGTTTGCCTTCACCGGCAACAAGTTCGAGTTCCGTGCCTGCGGTTCCGAGCAGAACGTCTCCGACTCCAACCTGGTGCTCGATGCCGCCGTGGCCAAGTCGCTCAAGTCCTTCGCCGACGCACTCGAGGGTACGCCCGAGGATAAGTTCCAGGACGCCGCGCTCGAGTACTGCAAGAAGGTGCTGACCGATCACCAGCGCATCCTGTTCTCCGGCGACGGTTACTCCGACGAGTGGCCCATCGAGGCCGAGAAGCGCGGCCTTGCCAACAACAAGACCACGGCCGACGCTCTTCCCGCCTTTGTTTCCGATAAGGCTATCGCGCTCTTTGAGGAGACGGGCGTCCTGACCAAGGCCGAGGCTCAGTGCCGCTATGACTGCAAGCTCGAGAAGTACAACAAGCTCATGAACATCGAGGCCACCACGATGGTTCGCGAGGCGCGTCGTACCTATCGTCCGGTCATTACCGCCTATGCCACCAAGGTCGCTAAGGGCCTTGAGACTATTCGTGCCGCCGGTGCTGAGGCCGCCATGCAGTGCGAGCAGAACACGCTCAACAAGCTCTGCAACGGCATCACCGCCATCAACGACTCCATCAAGGCGCTCGACGCCGTACATCAGAAGGCCGAGGCTCTCGATGGCCAGGAGCAGGCCAACGTGTACGCGCACGAGGTCGTTCCTGCTATGGATACGCTGCGCGCCGCCGTGGATGCCATGGAGGAGATCGTGGCAGCCGACTACTGGCCGGTCCCGACCTACGACGACATCCTGTTCTACGTGTAGGGCGTAACTGACATATCGTCACGGCATTGAGCCGGGGTCCGCATCGCGCGGGCCCCGGCTATTTGTTTGCGAAGGACGCTTTGGATCCCGCTTTGCAACTGATTCGCCCACGCAATAAGGGGTCGTGGGCAAAAAACGTCAAATATGAGTACTGTCACAAGCCCTGTAGCATTATCTTTTTGCAAAATATGCAGTGTTACGCAACATATGTCCAAGTACTTAGCTGATAAATGCCTGCAATTCCTCCGCCGTAGGACGCCTTGTGTCCAAATCGCCTTCTGAGGGCATGAAATCGCTGTTACTAAATTGGTAACAGTACTCATATTTGCTATTTTTTGTCCACGGGCCCTTGGATGACAGTGTCATTTTATGCCTTTGGGGTTCGAATCCCGGCGTATGGGTAGCAAAAAGCCCGTCACCGAATTGGTAACGGGCTTCTCAGATTCTGTGGTGCCCCCAGCGGGATTCGAACCCGCGATATCCACCTTGAAAGGGTGGCGTCCTTGGCCGCTAGACGATGGGGACAGCGGGAAAGAGTATAGCAGACTTTTTTGCCGGCGCGTATATCGTTGGCAAACTGGAAAACCACCACAAAGGTACCTGTCCCCTTTGTGGTGGTTGGGGCGTTAGGGGAGGAGCTTCATGGCGGCGTCGTGGGCGGCGTGCTCGTAGGTGTCGTCGAGGGGTTTGAGCGGCAGCAGAGCGTTGGCCTGTGCGTCGCCGCGGCGCTCGAGGGCGTGCGCGATCAGCCAGTCGGCGAGTTCGGGGTTTTTGGGCAGCGCCGGCCCGTGCAGGTACGTGCCGATCACGCCCTTGTAGACGAGGCCCTCAAAGCCATCGTCGCCGTTGTTGCCGGTGCCCGTGACGACGGACGTTCCGAGCGGCGTGGCCGCTGTATCGAGCAGGGTGCGGCCGCCGTGGTTCTCGAATCCCACAAAGGGCTCGGGTGCCAGATTGGTTTCGACGGCGACGTTGCCGATCAGGCGGTCGGAGCCGCGTACGGTTTCGGCGGCAATGACCCCCAGACCCTCGATGCAATCCTCGCCCATATAGTACGAACGGCCGAGCAGCTGATAGCCGCCACAGATGGCAAGCAGCGAGCCGCCATCCTCAACATAGGCCGCGACCTTGTCTTTTTGGGCGAGCAGCTCGTGTGCCACGGCTAGCTGGTCGCGGTCGGAGCCGCCACCCATCATGACGATATCGGCATCGGTCAAATCAAGCGTTTCGCCCATACGGACCTCGTCTACACGCGCGGGAATGCCACGCCAGGCGCAGCGGCGCTCGAGGGCGATAACGTTGCCGCCGTCGGCATAGAGGTTGAGGGCATCGGGGTACAGGTAGACGATACGCAGGGGGCGCGAAAGCTCGACCGGCGCAATATCGGTGGGGACAGCGCTACCATCGGCGCGCGTTATGGCGTGGGAGACAATCGAGCTTGCATCGTCGTCTTTAAGCCCGTCGAGTTCCTTGACCAGCGGCGGGAAGGCCGTGTAGTTGGCGACGGCGTAGAAGGTGTCATCGGCGGCCTCGTTTGCCACGGCGCCAATTGCCTGCGCGACGTCCGAGATAATGGCGGCGTCGATGCCGGCGTACTTGAGGCGCACCTGCATATCGTGTGCACGCGTGCCGCCGGCAAAGGCGACAAGCCCCGGGGTATCGGCGATGCGCTCGAAGTCGACGTCGTAGATCCACGAGACATCGTGGCCGTCGGCACTGTTGTCGTTCAGGAAGAAAGCGCAGAGTCTGCCACCCGCCGTCTTAATGGACTGGATCTGTCGATCGAAGCCCACGGGATTCTTGGCCAGGTTTGCCTCGACGGTGCGTCCGGCAATATCCCAGCGGCCCATGCGTCCGCCGGCAGGCACGTAGGCATCGAGCGTGGGCTGCAAGTGCGCCGTATCCACGCCTAACTCATGTGCGGCAAAGAATGCGGCGGCAACGTTATAGACCATGTACAGGCCGTTGTAGCGCGTGGCGATGTGCGCGGCTGGCGCGCTGGAATCAGATCCAAAGACCAGGTCAAAGCCGTAGCCGTCGCAGCCGAGCTCCACGCCCGTCACGCGACGGAGCAGTGCGGGGCGTGCCAAACCGCACGAGGGGCAATGGTAGGCGCCGAGTTGACCATACTGTACGTAGTCGTACTCCAACGGGGCGTTGCACTGCGAGCAAAAGCGCGAGTCGCTAATGCGGTCAGACTCGGTGCCCGTGGCACCGTCGATGCCAAAGGCGATGCTCGTGTTAGGGACGCGTGCGGCGATCGAGGCGCACAGCGGATCATCGGCGTTATAGATGAGTATCGTTGCCGGCGAAAGCTCCAGCGCGTGGGCGATGACGTCCTGGGTGTGGTCGATCTCGCCGTAGCGGTCCAGCTGGTCGCGGAACAGGTTGAGCAACACAAAGTATGTCGGCTTGAGCTTGGGCAGGACGCGCACCGTGTAGAGCTCGTCGCACTCAAAGACGCCTACGCGCTTGCCGCTGCCGGCACGCTTAAGGTTGCCGCGCGCCTCGAGCAACGCGCCCACCACGCCCGGCTCCATGTTGTTGCCGGCGCGGTTGCATACCACGGTGGCGCCGCTGGCGGCAACGGCGTCGGCGATGAGGTTGGAGGTGGTGGTCTTGCCGTTGGTGCCGGTGATTACCACGCTGCGGTCGACAAGGCCCGCGAGGTCGCTCAGCAGCTCGGGGTCAATCTTCATGGCGATTCGGCCGGGGAGTACGCCGCCCTGGCGCTTAAGGACGGAGCGCAGTCCCCAGCGGGCGATATCGCTCGAGGTGCAGGCGAGAGAAGAGCGGAAGTTCATGAAGTCGTTCCTAACGTGAATGACATGGTCGTGGCGTTTGCGCCGTTAAAAGCCGTAACGGCGCGCAAATTCCTGGGCAAGCTGCGATACGTCTTCGCAAGCGTTGGCCCAGGGGGCAAAGTCGGGAGTATCCGAGATGATGCCGTCGGCTTCCCAAACTGCCTGATGCGAAAGGTCCCAGGGGTCGTGCGGTTCAGGCCGGCAGGGAAGGTACGGTGTCTGATACATGGGGTTCAGCAAAAAGAACGCGCCGCCCTCGCAGCGGTTGGCAAACTCGCGCAGCGCGCGTGTCGCCGGGCGCATCTTGTTCGTTTTGAACAGCAAGATCGTGCGGGCGAGCAGGTACCAGGGGGAGTCCTCGAGGACATCGGCCCCCATCTGTTCCTCGAGCTGGTGGGCCAGGGCAAAAAAGCCGTCCTCGTCTTCCAGGCGAGCGAGGGCGAGTAGCACGGTGCCTGCAGCTCGGGTGGGATAGCCTTCCGCCTTAAGAACACGGCGAGAATAGTTGGCGGCAGCACGGTAACGAGCGCTCGCCATGCACAGCTGCGAGATGGCCTCGAGCGTGTGGAGCCACCCGATAAGCGCCGGCTCGCTTACGGTGAGATCGGCCGCCGTTGCGCCGTCCGTCAAAACCTTGTTGGCCCAGTAGTGTGGGGCCTCCATATCGAACCCGGGCACGCTCTGCTGCAGGTAATCGGCCGTGGTCGCCTCGAGTTTCATCAGGTCGCCCAGGCAGGCGTCGACGGGCGTGTCCGCCAAAATGATGGCGAGCAGCTGGGCATCGACGACATACGCATCGACGCGGACAATCTTGAGCAGCTCATCGCGCATATCGTCGAACAGGCGGTTGCGCGTCTGCTCAAACTCCTCGTCGCTGCCCATGTCCTCGATACGATGGAGCTCGTCGAGCAGGTGACGGTGGACGCCGGAATAGGACAGCAGCGCCTGGGCATGCTCGGTCTGCGCATACTTGTGAGGGTTGACGCTCACGTCGTTATGGACAAGATCGCGTGCTGCATCGGTGAGTTCGGGGTGCGACTCAACGTAGGCGCGCTCCAGGTAGGCGGGGATGTAGACGCTCGGATCCATTAGAGGTCTCCTCCCTTAAACGGCAAGCCCTGCTCGGCCGCCCGCAGGATGCGCTCATCGATCTGGGAACGCACGATATCGTTGGTGGCGACCCAGGCGGCAAAGCTGGCGTTGTCGGGGGCGCCCAAGCCCTCTTGCAGTACCGGCGTCGCCTCGGACAGTGCAAGGACAAGCTCGTCGGTGGAACCTGCACCCACGTTGACGCGGGCATAGACGCCATCGGGAAACTCGGTTTGGAAATAGAGCGCCTCGGCTGCGTGCGGGCACGAGCGTGCAAGGATGCGCAAGTAGTGCTCGGCGCCCTCGTAGTCCAGCTCGCGCCAGGCAGCGCTCATCAGCGCGATGAGCGTCCACGGGTCCAGGTCGCGCTCCGCGTCCTTGGGACGACGGCGCAGCGGCGTGTTGGCGAGATAGGGGACGGAGTGGGCAGAGCGAAAGCGCTTGAGCTCCTCGGCGGGGTATTCGAGCTTTGCCATGGCGAGCATCGCGGTGTGGCGGACGCCGGCCGGATCGTTGGGCGCAAAGTCGAGGCTGCAGTTTGCGGCTTCGAGCGACATGCGATAGCGGCCGCTAATGAGGGCGCGTGACGCAAGGGCGGCAAGCCAGCGCAGGTAGGGACGGCGCATAAGGTCGCCTGCGGCCTCGCGCTCGTAGGGGTCCTGCGCCGAGGCGATCTTGAGTGCCAGGTCGTGCTCGACTTCATCGCGCTTGGATACCAAGTATTGTACGTACTCCTCGTTGGAGTTGGCGGTGAGGGCGGTCAGCATGCGCTGGGCATCCCAGTTGCTCGGGTCGAGCGCGGCTGCCTCGCGAAGCATGTTCTCGGCAGCGGCCTCTTCTTGCTCTGCCTGGGTATCGTCAGGGATAAAGGGAATGCGGTAGTCGACAGCCTCGACCACCTTGGCAATGAGGTGCCCGGCGCGGTCGCGGTCGTGCACGATGAGCGGCGCGGGGTTGCGAGTGAATTGTTCCATCAGACGCTCTACGGCGGCACCGTCGGTGAGCGGGATATTGTCGCGGCGCAAGGCCTCAAGAACGAGGCGATGGCAATCCTCTTGAATGGGATCGAATGCCATGGGGCCTCCTTTGCTGCGGTTAGGGTTCAAATGTCTCTATATAAGATTCTAGTTTACCCGCATGTGGCACACCGGGGGCGCCGCACTTGGACTTGCATCTTTGCACCACGAAGACGGATGTCGCACAAATGTCGGCACCTTGGACGATCGAGTGGTATCACGGTGCCGCAAACGGTCGATTTCTGGCGGCGAACGGTGCGTATTTTGGAGGGGCGCCGTCCTGTTCGGGATATGTAGTCAACCTTGATAAAACGTTTGCCCAGCTTGGGAGTTTGAATGCCGCACAAGGGTCTTCAGGGGTAGAAAAAACGTTTCATCATTTGCGGCTTTAGGTGAATAACTGACCAACCCGAACGGTAAAATAATGATTGTCTGAGCGTTGAGACGTTTAGACATCGCGCATTGCCATCGCCGGCAACGCGCAAAACGGTCCTAACGGAGCCAATCGGGTGCTCCGTTATATACGCAAGTCTAAGAGGGGCTTGTTTAGGAGGCACAGTATGGGACGTTTTACCAATCCTCGCGATCTGTACTTTGGTGAGGGCGCTCGCCACGAGGTGAAGAACCTCAAGGGCAAGAAGGCCATCATCGTTTCTGGCGGCAGCTCTATGCGCCGCGGCGGGTTCTTGCAGGACGTTGAGGCCGACCTTAAGGAAGGCGGCTTCGAGGTCAAGCTGTTCGAGGGCGTCGAGTCCGATCCGTCCATCGAGACGGTCATGAAGGGCGCCGAGGCCATGCGCGAGTTCGAGCCCGACTGGATTATCGCCATCGGCGGCGGCTCGCCCATCGATGCCGCTAAGGCCATGTGGGTCTTCTATGAGTATCCCGAGGAGTCCTTCGATAACATCATCCAGCCGTTCAGCTTCCCTGAGCTGCGTCAGAAGGCTCACTTCTGCGCCATCTCCTCTACCTCCGGTACCGCTACCGAGGTCACTGCCTTCTCCGTCATCACCGACTACGCCAAGGGCATCAAGTACCCGCTGGCCGACTTCAACATCACCCCTGATGTCGCCATCGTCGACCCCGAGCTCACCTACACCATGCCCGCCAAGCTGTGCGCTCATACCGGCATGGACGCTCTGACCCACTGCATGGAGGCCTACGTTTCCACCTGCGCTTCCATGTTCACCGACGCCAACGCCCTGCACGGCATCCGCGAGATCGTCGAGTGGCTGCCCAAGTCCTATGCTGGCGACCATGAGGCCCGTCAGCACATGCACGAGGCTCAGTGCATCGCTGGTATCGCCTTCTCCTCGGGCCTGCTCGGCATCGTTCACTCCATGGCTCACAAGACCGGTGCTGCCTTCGAGAACGGCCACATCATCCACGGTGCCGCTAATGCTATGTACCTGGGCAAGGTCATCCAGTGGAACTCCAAGGACCCGCGTGCTGCCGAGCGTTACGCTTACGTGGCCAAGGAGATCCTGCACCTTCCCGGCGAGACCAACGAGGAGCTCATCGCTGCGCTCGTCCAGAAGATTCGCGACCTCAACGACCAGCTCAACATTCCGCAGTCCATCAAGGATTACGCGAATGGTGGCGTGAAGGTCGACGCCGAGAACCCGCAGATGGTCTCCGAGGAGGAGTTCCTCGCCAAGCTGCCCGAGATCGCCGCGAACGCCGAGCAGGACGCCTGCACGCCCGAGAACCCGCGTGAGACCAAGGCTGCCGACTTCGAGAAGATCCTCAAGGCCTGCTACTATGACACCGACATCGATTTCTAATCGACTCTTGTTATCGTAACGAGGGGCTCCGCACGTATCTGTACGGAGCCCCTTTCTTTTTTAGAGAATGGGATAAAAATGGCTGCAATTTTCAATAGCCCCAGCAAGTACATCCAGGGCCCGGACGAGCTGGCCAAGCTCGGTTCTTATGTCGAGCCGCTCGGCGCTAAGGCCCTCGTCATCGTGACGCCTTCGGGCAAGAAGCGCGTCGGTGCCAAGATCGAGGGCGGATTTGCCGAGGCTAAGTCCGAGCTACTGTTTGAGGACTTTAATGGCGAGTGCTCCAAGGGCGAGGTCGATCGCCTGGTTGCGCTCGCCCGCGACAACGGTTGCGACATCATCGTCGGTGTCGGTGGCGGCAAGATTCTCGACACCGCGAAGGCCGTCGCCTACTACTTGGGGTCTCCGGTTATCATCTGCCCCACCATCGCCTCGACCGATGCACCGTGCTCGGCACTTTCGGTGCTCTACACCGACGACGGCCAGTTCGATAAATACCTCTTCCTTAAGGCAAACCCCAACATTGTCCTGATGGATACGACGGTTATCGCGGCGAGCCCGGTGCGCCTGACGGTTTCCGGTATGGGCGATGCGCTCGCAACCTACTTTGAGGCCCAGGCGACGCATGATGCCGACGGTGGCACTTGCGCCGGCGGCAAGGGCGGAATGGCCGGCCTGGCGCTCGCCAAGCTCTGCTACGAGACGCTTATGGCCGATGGCGTCAAGGCCAAGGTCGCGCTGGAGAAGGGTGCGCTCACGCCTGCCGTCGAGCATATCATTGAGGCAAACACGCTACTCTCCGGCATTGGCTTTGAGAGCTCGGGCCTTGCTGCTGCTCATGCCATCCACAATGGCCTGACGATGCTGCCCGAGTGCCACGGCATGTATCACGGCGAGAAGGTCGCCTTCGGCACCATCGTCCAGCTGGTACTCGAGGATGCCCCGACCGAGAAGCTCGAGGAAGTCTTGGGCTTCTGCATTGAGCTGGGCCTGCCGGTCACGATGAAGGAACTTGGCGTTGCCGAGGTTACGCGCGAGCAGGCCATGATTGTTGCCGAGGCCGCCTGCGCGCCCGATGACACCATGTGCAACATGCCGTTTGAGGTGACGCCCGAGATGGTCGCAAACGCCATCCTGGGTGCCGACGCGCTGGGCCACTACTACCTTATGGATGAGTAAACTAAGGTAAGGAAGGGGCAAAGCCGACAAATGGCTTTGCCCCTTTTTGCTATGGTGCAAAGGGGTTAGGTTACTTTGCATCAATCGTTGTTTGATGAAGGGCGGATTCTCGTATGGCGCTTCCCATGGTTTATGGCGGTCCTGGCCGGTATGTTCAAGGGCCGGGCGAACTTTCGCGTCAGGGCAGGTATTTGTCATGGTTGGGCTGCGCTGCCTATGTCTTGTTTGACCAGGGCACCGAGGATCGGCTGTGCAGGCAGATCGTCGATGGATTTCTGGATGAAGATCTAAGCGAGCCGTTCTTTAAAATTTACAACGGTCCGTGTACGGAAGATGCCGTTGTCGAAATGGCCAAGGAAGCCCGGGCCGAGTATTGCGACATGGTGGTGGGTATTGGCGGCGGCAAAATGCTCGATATCGCCAAGGCAGTAGCGTTTTATGCCGAGCTGCCGTTGTGCGTGTGCCCCACGGCGGCTTCGATGGACGGTCCGTGCAGCGCGATTTCGGTGCTGTATCACGAGGATGGGTCGTTCGACCGCTACCTGATGCTCGAGAAGAATCCAGACCTGGTCGTGGTCGATACCAACGTGGTCGCGGCGGCTCCACTGCGTATGACGGTCGCTGGTATGGGCGATGCGCTGGCAACGTACTTCGAGGCGCGTTCGTGCGTCGCGGCGCACGGCGCCAACGAGCATGGTGGCGCGCCGGGACACTTGGCCTTGGTTGCGGCTCGTGCCTGCTATGACACACTCATGGAGTGCGGTGTCGCTGCCAAGCGCGATCTCAAAAAGGGGCGTACATCGCCGGCGGTTGAGCGCCTGATCGAGTGCAATATTCTGCTTTCGGGTGTTGGCTTTGAGAGCGGTGGTTTGGCGCTGGCGCATGCCATCGCCAACGGCCTGACGATTTTGCCCGAGTGCAAGGCCATGCATGGTGAAGCCGTGGCATTTGGCTTGGTGGTGCAGCTGCGCCTGGAGCGTGCACCCGAGCTTGAACAGGTGCTCGAGTTCTGCCAGCGCGTTGGTCTGCCGACGACGCTCGAGGAGCTGGGCCTTGGCGAGATTTCCGATGCCGATCTGCAAGGTGTTGCAAATGCTGTCTTTAGAAACGAGCGCAACATGGCAAACGAGCAGGCCAAGGTGACCAAACAAAAGCTCGTGCAGCTCATGTGCGAGGCATAGTTTGGCGCTTGATTGACCTTGTGCAATCGAGGCGGCGATAGGCCATGGGCTATTTGCCGCAAAGATGCTCCGCGTGTAATTTGCCCGAGGCGTGGGTCGATAGCGTATCATTATCTCTTGCTTGTTTGCACTGCTCAGGGAGGGGCCGCGCATGGCGCAGGAACACGATCTGTTTGATGACATTATCGAGATCAGCAAGGGTTTCGACTTTCTTAAAAACCCGCTTGGTGGCGTGACCGATGCGCTCGATCCGTCGGCGCCGCAGTGGAATCCTGCCGACTACAAGGAGCGTCCGCGCGGCAACACCATTCCGTGCTTGACCTGTAAAAACGAAAAGAGCGGCTGCACCGCGTGCATGGACGTGTGCCCGGTCAACGCTATCGAGGTCGAGGAAGAGGCCATCGAGATTCTCGATACCTGTCGCAAGTGCGGCCTGTGCGCTGCCGCCTGTCCGACCGAGGCGATCATCTCGCCGCGCCTGGCGCCCAAAAACTTGTATGACGATATCGTCTCTGCTGCTACGAGCCATGAGACCGCCTACGTTACCTGCACGCGCGCCCTCAAGCGCATGCCGCGCGAGAACGAGGTCGTCGTCGCCTGCGTGGGCGATATTACGGCCGAGACCTGGTTCTCGGTACTGGCCGACTACCCCAACGTGAGCGTCTACCTGCCACTGGGCGTGTGCGATAAATGCCGCAACACCGGCGGTGAGGACATTCTGGGCGAGGCGATTGCGAAGGCCGAGGAGTGGTCTGGCACGGGTATGGGCCTGGAGGTCGATCCCAAGAGCCTCAAGTGCCATAAGCTTCGCGAGTACGAGCGCAAGGAGTACATGGAAAAGATCGCCCGCACGACGGGCCTGACGGTGACCAAGCTCAACCCGGCGACGGCGGCGCTAGCCTCGGTGACGCAGAAGCTCAAAGCCCATCGCCATCAGATTACCCAGTTGGAGCGCACGCTCAACACCATGTGTGGCACCACGACGACCAAGCGTCGCCGTTCGCTCACGCATGGACGGCAGCTGGTGCTCTCGACGCTGCAAAACCACCCCGAGCTTGCCCAGAACATGCAGGTGAGCACGCCGGAATGCGATTTTGACAAGTGCACGTCGTGTGGCGAGTGTGTCAATGTATGCCCCACGTTCGCCTGCGATTTGGTGGGAAGCGGCCGCTTTGCGTTGGAGTCCACGTATTGTTTAGGCTGCGGCGCCTGTGCCAAGGTTTGTCCCGAGCATGCGCTCAAGCTGGTTGAGCATGACGCGTCAAATCTGGTCGTCGTCGATCCCGAAGCCGAGGAAAAGGCCGCTCAGAAGGCGAAGGCTCACGAAGAAGCCCAGAAGGTCAAGGCCGAGGCAAAGGCCAAGCTCGACAAGATGCTCGATCAGGTGGAGAAGCTCGCGGACTAACCGGCGACCCCAATCTCTGCTTCATTTGCGCCGCCGTGGCGTCCGGGTTCGCCCAGATGCTGCGGCGGCGCTATACTTATGCAGTTTGAAGTACCTGTACCAAAAGGAGCTGTCGTGTCCCTTTCCATCGGTATCGTGGGCCTGCCCAATGTGGGCAAGTCGACGCTGTTCACCGCGCTTACCAAAAAGACCGGCCTTGCCGCCAACTACCCGTTTGCCACGATCGACCCCAACGTGGGTATCGTCGATGTGCCCGATAGCCGCCTGCAAAAGCTCGCCGATATCGTCAACCCGGGCCGCATTGTGCCGGCTACGGTTGAGTTTGTCGACATCGCAGGTCTGGTGAAGGGCGCCAACGAGGGCGAGGGCCTGGGCAACCAGTTCCTGGCCAACATTCGCGAGACCGACGCCATCTGCGAGGTCGTGCGCTACTTTAAGGATCCCAACGTTATGCGTGAGGTGGGCCGCACGGGCGAGTTCGTTGACCCCGCCGGTGACGCCGACACCATTATGACCGAGCTCATCCTGGCCGACATGGGCACGCTTGAGAAACAGCTGCCCAAGCTCGAGAAGGAGGCCAAGCGCGACAAGGAGCTCATGCCCAAGTTTGAGGTCGCCAAGCGCCTGCTTGCCTGGCTCAACGAGGGCAAGCGCGCCGCGTCCATGGAGATGACCGACGAGGAGCGCGCCGCTGCCAAGGGCTTGTTCCTGCTCACCATGAAGCCCATCCTGTATGTGGCCAACGTAGACGAGGACATGCTCAACGAGGATCTGGCGCCCATCGACGGCGTCAAGCCGCTGCCCATCTGCGCCAAGATCGAGGCCGAGCTTTCCGAGCTCGATCCCGAGGACGCTGCCGACTACCTGGAGAGCCTGGGCCTGGAGCAGCCCGGCCTGGACGTGCTCGCGCAGGCAGCCTACAAGCTGCTTGGCCTGCAGTCGTTCTTTACGGCTGGCGAGATGGAGGTCAAGGCCTGGACGGTGCGTCAGGGCGCGACCGCCCCGCAAGCCGCCGGCGTCATCCACACCGACTTTGAGCGCGGCTTTATTAAGGCCGAGGTCATTGGCTATGACGACTACATCGAGCTCGGCGGCGAGCAGGGCGCCAAGGCCGCCGGCAAGCTGCGCATCGAGGGCAAGGACTATGTCATGGCCGATGGCGACGTCGTGCACTTCCGCTTTAACGTGTAAGGACGACGCATATGTTTAAATATGGCAAAAAAGCTGGCTACATGGGTATTGCGCTGCTCGTACTTGCGGTGATTCCGCTGGTGGTCGCAGCGTGTGTTATCCCCAACATTGGTCCCGAGGTGGCAACAAAGTTTAATGCCGCCGGCGAGGCGACACGCTGGGGCAAGAGCTACGAGTTGCTGGCGTTGCCGGTGCTCAATCTGCTGCTGAGCGTGGCGACGTACTTTACGGCGGGACGCCAGGCAAAGAACAATGATGACTCCGCCGCCATGGCGCGCATCGTGTGCGAGCGCTACCTGCGTAACGGTTGCATCACGGGTGTGTTCCTCAACGTGATCAACGTCTACTTTATGTATTCGGCGATTACCGGTATGGGCTTTGGCCTGGGCTTTTAGCTTGCGCCTTTAGGCAACGAGCCTGCAAGCATATTCGATGGCTGCTGCGAGGCCGCCGCTCGATCGTGGTTGAAAGACTACATCGGCGGCGGCCTCGTTTTCGTATCCGGCACCGCGAAGGGCGAGCGCGACGCCGGCTTCGAGGAGAAGGGGCAGGCCACGCTGGCTGGTTGCTATTACTACGGCCTGGCCAAGGGCGCAGCCGTGCGTTCGGCATTGAGCGGCGAGCTCGCCTCTCGCCGGGTCGGGGAGTAGTGCGGTCGCAACACGGCTCGATAGCAACGCAAAGGCCGTTCGTTCGTCTGGGGAAAGGTATTCGGCCTCAACGATGACAATCTTGGGCTGCACACCGTCTGCGCAACGTGATTTCTGACGCATGTAAATCGAGCAAGCCGACATAGAAAACTCCTGTATATTCGGCAAAACGTAAACTATAGTTTACGTTTTTGTTCGGCTCCATTTCAAACTCGGCTGCATGGACGAACGTGCGAAACAGATTCTTGGCAGGCGGGTCGAAGAGGCGCGCAGAGACCTTGGTATCTCCAAGGTTGATTTTTGTGTGGCGACAGGAATCAGCCGACCCTACCTCGACCGAATCGAAGATGGGACGGCAAATTTCACGCTCAAGGTTCTATTTAAGATCGCGCCCGCACTCGGCATGACGGTGTCAGAGCTTCTCGAGGGGATCGAATAGGGGATACCCGTCGACAACTGAATTACGCCATCGGGATGCGGTCGTGGTTGACTTGGCTGTAGAACAGGCGCTGGATCTCGGCGGCATCGCGTGACTGGCCGAGCGCCCACATGGTCTTGGCCACGAGCGTCTCGGTGGTCATGTCGTCGCCGCGCAAAATGCCCGGATGATCGGCGTAGGCACGGCCGACCTCATAAACACCCAGGTCAAGGCCCTCTTCGGGGACCTGCGTGGTCATAACGACGGTGCGGCCCGAATCGACCCAGCGGAAAATCGCCTCTTGGAACGACTCGCCCGACTCGCCAAACTCGGGGATACCGCCAATGCCAAAGGTCTCCAGGATTACAGCATCGTAGCTGTCGGCAAGGGCGTCCAGGATACCCGGGTTCACGCCAGGCGTTAGCTTAAGGACAAATACGCGCGGGTCGATGCTGTCGTAGAAACGCACCGGGTTTTCGCCCTGATACGTGCCGTGAAGCCCGTTGCGCACGATGCGGTCGTTGCGGATATAGGCGATAGGCGGATAGTTGACGCTAATGAACGCGTTAAAGCTCATGGTGCGCTGTTTGCGGGCGCGCGTGCCGGCAATGGCTACGCCGCCAAACACGATTGAGACGTCGTGCGAGTGCTCGTCGAGCGCATAAAGCAGGCTCTGGTACAGGTTGAGCTTGGCGTCGGTAAAGGGATTGCCCATGGGCTTTTGCGAGCCGGTGAGTACGATGGGCTTGGGGCTGTCCTGAATCAGGTAGGAAAGCGCCGCCGCGGTGTAGCTCATGGTGTCGGTGCCGTGCAGAATCACGAAGCCGTCGTGGTCGGCATAACCCTCGACGATGACGTCGCGGATACGCATCCAGTCACTGGGGCGCATATTGGTGCTGTCGATGTTCATGGGCTGCACCACGTCGAGCTCGCAGAGGCCCGAGATCTCGGGGACGCTCTGGGCGAGTTCCTCACCGGTCAGGGCGGGGGAGAGGCCGTTGCCGTCCTCGGTCGATGCGATGGTGCCGCCCGTGGCGATGAGAAGGATGCGCTTCATGCTGGTATTCCTATCGTATTTGCCGCCGCAGAGGCGGAGTCGTTCGGCAGTATTGTGGCACAGGGCGTCCAATGTTCAAACGTAATACATCATCTGTAACGTTTAGTAACACTTCAATTGCCGTCAAATAAGGGCCCAGGTCGTGCGTTTGCCGTGCGCTGATGGCTGCGAGGGACGAGAAACCCCATATAACGTGTACACTATGAAAGTTATTTTCGTTCATTCACGCGGGTGGGCACCGGCTCCCCGCCAACAGGAGGGGAAACCATGGATCAAAAGGCTTCCGCAAAGGTCCTCGTACTCGACTTTGGTGCGCAGTACGGTCAGCTCATTGCCCGTCGCGTCCGCGACCTCAACGTGTATTCCGAGATCGTTCCCTGCGACATCTCGGCCGATGAGATTCGCGAAATGAACGCCTCTGCGCTCATCCTTTCCGGCGGCCCGGCTTCTGTGTATGCCGAGGACGCTCCGTCCATCGACCCCGCCATCTTTGACCTGGGCCTTCCCGTCCTGGGCTTTTGCTACGGTCATCAGATCACGGCCGTGACGCTCGGCGGCAAGGTCGGTCACTCCGAGGTGGGCGAGTACGGCCGCGCCACCATCACGCGTACGGCCGGCGCCAAGCTCTTTAACTCCACGCCCATGGAGCAGACCGTGTGGATGAGCCACCGCGACGCCGTGTCCGAGGTGCCCGAGGGCTTTACCGTTACCGCCAGCACCGACGTGTGCCCGGTTGCCGCCATGGAGTGCGTTGAGCGCAAGATCTTCACCACGCAGTTCCACCCCGAGGTCAAGCACTCCGAGTACGGTCAGCAGCTGCTGAGCAATTTCCTGTTTGAGATCTGCGGCCTGGAGCCCAACTGGAGCATGGACAACCTGGTCGAGACCATGACGGCCGAGTTCCGCGAGAAGGTCGGCGACGACCGCGTGATTCTGGCCCTGTCCGGTGGCGTCGACTCCTCCGTCGTGGCTGCGCTGGGCGCTCGCGCCGTGGGCAAGCAGATGACCTGTGTGTTCATCAACCACGGCCTGCTGCGCAAGGGCGAGCCCGAGCAGGTGGAGGAGGTCTTCACCAAGCAGTTCGATGTCGACTTTATCCACGTCCACGCCGAGGACCGTTATGCCGAGCTTCTGGCCGGCGTGACCGAGCCCGAGGAGAAGCGCCGCATCATCGGTACGCAGTTCTGGAAAGAGTTCTTCGCCGTGGCGCAGCAGCTCGAGACCGATGGCAAGCCGGTCAAGTACCTGGCTCAGGGCACCATCTACCCCGACATCATCGAGTCCGGCGCTCGCAAGACGGGCGGCAAGACGGCCACCATCAAGAGCCACCACAACCTGATTCCGTTCCCCGAGGGCGTGCACTTCGACCTTATCGAGCCGCTCGACCACTTCTTTAAGGACGAGGTCCGCGCGCTTGGTCTGGCACTGGGTCTGCCGGGTCACATCGTGTTCCGCCAGCCCTTCCCGGGCCCGGGTCTTGCCATCCGCATCATCGGTGCGGTCGACAGGGAGAAGCTCGAGATCCTCAAGAATGCCGACGCTATCGTGCGCGAGGAGCTCGATGCCTACAATCAGCGTCTGTTTAAGCAGACCGGCGAGCGCAACTCCGAGCACAGCTGCTGGCAGTATTTCGCGGTCCTGCCCGACATCAAGTCCGTCGGCGTCATGGGTGACGAGCGCACCTATCAGCGCCCGATCATCCTGCGCGCCGTCGAGTCCAGCGATGCCATGACCGCCGACTGGGCCAAACTGCCCTACGACGTGCTGGCCCGCATCTCGGGCCGCATCGTGGCCGAGGTTCCCGGTGCCAACCGCGTGTGCTACGACATTACGTCCAAGCCGCCTGCGACCATCGAGTTTGAGTAGGCTGACAGGGTTTTGACCTGCTCTTTTGAGTATTGCACTGTGCTCCTGAGTTTCGTTTCGTACGAGAGTTACGGCAAAGCCGCCAGCGACGGCGGTGAGTAAAAACGATAATCTGGCCTCCGTTCCCGCGTTGGGACGGAGGCTTTTTCTTTGCCGTTTTACTCCCTTTCACCTGCGATTTCGCCATTTACTCCCCGTATTTCAAGATGACAAAGTACGGGTGGTATTCGGAAGAACGGGAGTAAGGATTTATCCCAAGTGAGTGGGCACGCGGTTCTCCATGCTATTTGGGACTAATAACCGCTAGAACATAAAGAGAGTGCTGGATGCGGGCCTTCAATTCGTCCCCGCGCTCTCTGGTCCTATCGTGCCGTCATCAAGCACCTTATTTACTCTGTGAAATATAATTCTGGATGCAAAAGGATATCCGCACGGAGGTTTCCAGCATGTCCAAGCTCAACATCGACCAGAAAACGATCAAGCTGCTCCTTACAGATAAGCATTCGGACTTCCTCATCCCAGATTACCAGCGACCTTACGCCTGGGGCGAAGACGAGTGTGCAACGCTATGGGACGATCTCTTCACCTTCGCGTTTCCCAACGACGACTGCGACGCCTTCGAAAGCACTAGTGATGAATACTTCCTCGGCCCCATTGTTACTTTCAAGAACGACGCAGGCCAGCTTGAAATAATCGATGGCCAGCAGAGACTTACAACCATCATGTTGCTGCTTAGGGCGTTTTACGACAAGTTCGCAAACATGAAGGACAAGCAATCAATTAAAGTGCGTGACTCGATTGCTGGCTGCGTCTGGAAGACCGATGAGTTCGACGACCCCGACATGAATGCACTGAAAATCGATTCAGAGGTGGCGAGCGATTCCGACAAAGATGAGTTTCTAGATATATTGCGCCACGGCTCCGTGGGCCCCATGGCCCACAGCGCCTATTCACGCAATTACGCCTTCTTCTCTAAAAGAATGGCCGAAATGGCAAGCGAGTGGCCAAGCTACATCGCCCTATTTGCCGCTCGCATTCTCAATAACGTAATCTTGCTTCCCATCGAAGCAGAATCCCAGGACACCGCGCTCAGAATCTTCTCGACTTTGAACGACCGTGGACTCCCGTTGGCAGACGCTGACATCTTTAAGAGCCAGTTCTACAAGCACTTCTCCATCGAGGGTCGCAAAGACGAGTTCGTTGCGCGTTGGAAAGTGCTTGAGGAAACAGCCAACCTCATTTTCAAACCAACCTCGGGCACGCCGCTCGACGAGCTTTTCACCCGCTATATGTATTATCGCCGTGCAAAGAAGGGCATCCGCGACACGACAACCAAAAGTCTACGCGACTTCTACAGCGACAGCTCGTACGAAATCCTACGCGAGGACGCGACGCTCGACGATTTGGAGTCTCTGCTCGATTTTTGGAAACGGGTTGATGCGCAGGAGGGCTTTTCCGAGCGTGTAGCACGCCGTCTATTCGTTCTCAATTATGCACCCAACGGCATGTGGGTTTATCTGTTGAGTACCTGGTTCCTGGCAAAGCGCAATACCAAAGGCGAGCTAGACGACAAAGAGCTCTACGATTTCCTTTGCTACATCACTGGATTCATCTACGCCTACTCACTTGAGCGTCCCGGCGTAAACGCCCTGCGCGGTCCCGTCTATCCCGCACTCATAGATATCGTAGAAGGTCGCAAGGTCGACTTTTCAGCCCATCTGTTCGACCGTGAAACAATTACGGGACGCTTCAGAAGCTATCAGTTCACCAACCAGCGTCGCTTCACACGATCGATGCTTGTTTGGTGGGCCTATTCAGATCCTAAGCAACCTCTCATGGACTTGGACACAACGCTCGAGATTGAACACATCTATACAAGAAAGCGTAACGAGGTGCACCCGCTATCCAATCGCTCAAATCCTGAAGCACTAGGAAACAAGGCGATGTTGGAGAAGCGCGTAAATATTCGCGCCTCAGATTACCAACTGACGGATAAACGCAAGTATTATGAGGGCTATGTGAACGATAAGGGCGTTGAGGTGTCGGGGACCGCTGTTCGCGAACTCGTGGAAATTGCGCGATGCGGCGACTTCGCCGAGAGCGACATCGAAATGCGCACCGAGCGGATCATCACTACTTTTGTCGAGTGGCTTGGCAAGTTGGGCCTACTAAGGGAGTAAAACTTGATTCATCTTCGCTTATCGGTCTTGGACCCGGAAAAGCTCGTTGCTTTTGCTCAGTAGACGGACGTTGCCGTCTACTGCGGTTGCGTGCCAAACGTTGGTGTCAGCACCCCGGAAAAGGGGTGTGGCCACCGCCTAGAATCTTCAGTTACCACGCTGAGACGATAGGAGATGACCACATGGACACAATGTAGCGCACGAGGCGCCCTCGACGCCATTGCTTGCGTTTCGCCATCGCTGCTCGAAGCGTGCCACTTGGGACTCCTGGCCGGAGGAGAGATGGCCGTTCCCTATGAGATTACGGAACCACCTATATCCGCTTGCTGCGGGCTTGCTTGAGCCAGTTCCTCTTGAAAGAGCCGATACCACCGAAGAACTTGTTGTACGTCTCACCGTTCTCCTTGGCCTCGTACTTGACCAAGGCAAGTTCGATAGTGCAGAGGTAATCCGCCACTTGCTCGAGGCGGTAGTCGGTCATCGAGGTTTTACGGCGTCGGACGACCCCTTTTGAGAGGACCTTGCCCACCGAGCGGTCGAGCGCCTGCTTGACAATGTCCTGACCGTTGTCGTAATAGACCTTCACATCGTCGAAGGACTGGAAGAAGCCCAGGTGTTCAATCATGGCGGAGGAGATGTCGCGCCCCATGCGCTCCATTAGCCTTGCCGGGTCTTCGAACTGGCTGCGGCGGTAGACGAACGTGATATAGGAAATGGGAAGTTTGCGGACGAACGAGGAGAAGTAGGCGAGCATCACCTTGCGCTGCTCGATGTTAAGAAACTCATAATCCTTGTGCCCGTTCATGAGAGGCTCGGAGTGAAACGGAATGTTAGGGAGATCGGCCCAGGCAAGTTTGGCCTCATAGCCCGTGACCGCCTCGGCGATGCTGTCTGCCTGGTCGTGAAAGACGAGCGTGAGCAGGTAGTAGCGAGCTTTGCCGCCGCGGTCGCCGCTCTCGTCGACGAAGATGCTGAGTTCCTTGGCCAATGGGGACTCCTAATGGAATGAATAAAAAAATAGCCGGGGGACTCCCCCGGCACTTGGAGGTAGCTTAATAAGCCACCAATAACCTTATAGCATGCTCTGACGGTGAGTGCAAGGGGGCGAGCCAGTACATGGCGTCGCGGCTGATGCGCAGCATCGCGCGCCTCGTCGGCGCCGAATATCGCGTTGGTCGATGCGATGAGCTTCACCTGGCTCCTGCTAGTGCTCTTGGTCATGGTCGTCCTCGAGCTCCTTTCGTCTCGAGGCTCCCTCGCGTGCCCGTCCGCGGGCGGCTCCCGGGGCGGTCGCTGTCATCATTTCCTTCCGCTCCTCGACTCGATGTAGGCGTCTACCGACGCCCTCGACACCAGGAGCTTCCTTCCGAGCCTGTGCAAGTCGATCTCTTCCGATCAGATGAGGTCGTACGCCCTGTTTCGGCTTGCCCCCATGTACCCCTGCATCTCGATTACCGTCATCCATTCGTCTCGATCCTGGTTGTCCTCGGGTGCGGCGTATTCGGCTGTGCGTGCCATGGTTCCTCCAATCTTCCCGTGCGGCACCGTGCGGGCACGCCGCGCGGCACAGTGTCCCTTTTCGCCTGAGCGACGATTGAACCGCCTGATGGCGATTCGTGGGCACGGCAGGAGCGGAGACGGGTCGAGGTGGGTCGAGCTGGTCGGGTCTTCATGAAACGGCCATGAGCAGCATGCCTTAGCTCGCAGCTAAGCCCCTGAAAAGTAAAAGGCGCCCATGCGGGCGCCTGCCTAGTAGCTGGAGTTGTTCGGTTGTGGTCGGAATGCTCGTCTTCCGCGGTGTTGTCATCCGGGGTCCGGCATCTGTCGTTCGCCTCTTATGTCGTGTTTGCTGTTGCATGTTCTGCGAGCGACCTTGCTCAGGTTTTTCAGCCCGTTGTCCCAGGTGCACACGGATAAATGGTACCAATCCGTTGGGATACGGACATTGTGGGAGGGCTGTCTGGGTAAGCTGGGATGTACGAGTGGCGGGGCTCTAAAAGCAATAATTCAAGCTAAAGGGCCCTGTGCTCTATTTTGTAAAACGCGAGGGCGCAATCAACTCGACGATTTCCCCGAACCTTTTCTGAACCATATAGCGACTTGCGCTTTCGTCTCGAACCAGGCGGTTTTCCTCGTCGTAGCAGTCGTCGATGGCCTTGCTAATCGCCTTCACCGCCTCCATGAATCGCGGCCGCTCCTCAGGCGATACCCCGGCCGACTCGAAAACGGCCTCGTTGATCGCTTCTACCTCATGGAGCTCTTCCTCGGGCGCGTCGGGTCCGGGTGCGACAAAGTCGTCGCAATGCCTAAGGGCCCTGTTGACGAGTTCCTCCCCGTATTCTGCAACGACGGCCTCCGTTATATCGTCTCTCTTGTCATTAAGCTGAGCCAAGCTCGCCATCTCGTCTAGAAGCTCTGGGAGGATGGGCGATTTTAGGATTTCGCTTATCATTGCGCTGTTCGAGCCCCGGCTTTCTCCGAGGTGGTACTTGCGTTCGAAATGCGTGATTTTGCGAACTTCCTCGAGGGCGGATTCCTCTATCCCCGTGTACTCATGGGCATCCTGCGCCTTGTAGGTCTTGCATTCGATATCGCCTATGAGATAGCCGAGATCGACCTCGAGCACCGCGGCGATTTGAAGCATGATTTCGAATTTGGGAAAAGGCCGCACATGGCCCTTCCTGTCCGGAAGACCAGCATTGACCCACGCGCTGACGTTCTTCTGCGTAAACTGATCGCTCTCGCCATAGAACCGATTGTTTATCAGCTCCGCGAGACCATTCTGCGTTAGGCTCCGCTCCCTCATGAGCCCAAGGAGATTGTCTCGCCACGATTTAAGTCTTGACTTCACGACTTCGTTTTGCTGCAGAAGTTCTGCCTTTGGACCGCTCATCTTCAATATCCTCCTAAGTGACTATTACATGATTCAATTTACAGTTATTACCGTTAATCGATTCTACCATTCTGCTTTTCATCGAGGCATACTAACAGGCAGAGAGCAAGTAGACAAGGAGTGCTAGATGAGCAAGACCTATACCAACGCGGAGATTCTCGATCGGCTCAAGAGTCTTGAGGGGCTGCTTCTGGAGCGAGTTTTCGAAACCTCGTACAGCGAGAGCCTGCGTACCTACGACCTTATCGACCACCTGCGAAGCAAGGCCCACGACCTTGGGTTGGAGGGGGAGGACACCTACGCCGCCCTCATTCGGGATCTAGAGAAGCTCAGTTCGACCATAGGCGGGCTGATTAACGGGAAGCGCGGCGAGCTTCTCGCCGCAAAGAGTCTCAAATGTCTTCGCGGCGATAGTCTGCTGCTTTCCAACATCGCGCTTCCGAATGGAGGCTCGTTCGAGGAATACGATCAAGTTCTAATCGCCCGTTCGGGCGTATACGTGATCGAGGTAAAGAACTATCGAAACGATGTCGTGATAGACGATGGGGGAATCCTGCGCTGCGGTCCTCGCTCCTACAACGTCGGTGAGCGAATGCGTGAGAAGATGCATGCCCTTTGGGATGCGATTCAATTCTCTTCTGACGGCCGCATGAGCGAAGAGGACGTGCATGGCATGCTTCTTTTCGTGAATAACGAGGCAAGTGTTACCGATTTCTTCCATCGAGTCCCCGTGATGCGTTGCGGTCAGATTGTCTACAGCATCGAAGACGCAAACCGATGCGACGAGAAGCTGTCTTGGGAGGACATGGTTCGCATCAAGTCCGTCCTCCTCGCACGAAAGACGGCGGCAGAGTTTCCAATGCCGCTTGACGAAAACCGTGTAAAAAGCGAGCTCGAGGATTTCCTCGATCTGGTCGAGGCCAAGACTGCAAAGAACGCTGCTAAATCAATAGCTGCTGGCCACAACGAAGTTGATTCTTCAACAACACTCGATAACCATGCTCGACATTCACAATTGCCCAGCTGGGTACCCGCCGTGGCGGCTGTCATCTCTGGTTTGGCAATAGGCGCGGGTGGGCTATTCCTGCATGCAAAGAAAGGATAAGGAGCCTGGCTGTTGGATGCGGAAAGCACAGATTGACTACAAAAAGGAGTAAGGATGACCGAAAACACGATGGGATCCATTGCAATAAGCGACGTGACGATTGATGCCGTGAACGAGAAGGCCATTAATTGCCAGGGCATGCTCAAATCCCTTGTCGATGCGACGAACGGCATCACCGAGCCTCAGGCTGGCCTTCTCGGATGCCTCGTCGTTTCCATTGCCGGGGTGGCGGGATATGGAATATACGCCCTTTGCGACTTGGTCAAATCTGGACACCCCGTCGAGCTCACCTTTGGAGGGGTGCGCTTTGCGGCGAATACGCCAGCGCTCGACGAGGCGAGCAGCCTCTAATCGGCAGACAGGAGAATCGATGCAGATGGATGAGATGCCCTCGATCGGGACCACGCTGACTTACGGCGAGGCAATTAAAACATACGACCGCTTCGAGCGGACGATGCTCGAGAAGGCGTACGGGGCGGAGCTCCTGCCCGCGGTGGGGCTGTACGACCTGCTTTAGCAGCTTGAGTCGCTCGCACAGAAGTTTGGAATCGAGGGTAGGGGGCTTCTCGAGGCTCAAGAGGGAGATCCGGTCGTTCTCGAGCGAGAGGACCGCCCTTACGAACGGGTAAACGGCGAGTGGTTTTACCTGCTACAGGATAAATCGGCGCTCAGAAAGCATGACGAGACGCACCTCTTCAAGGTCGGAATCGACGGGGGCAAGCTCGCCAGTGATCTCGACGAAGCTCTCGAGCTGCTTTCGAAAGAGTCCGCCAAGGTCGACGTGTACGCCGACACCTATTCACCCGACCGATCGGAACGGGATTTCGACAGGCTAGGTAAAGACTCTTTCATGAAATGGGCTGGAATCGGGTTTGCGTGATGATGGTACGCTTCGGAATCTCGATGCTCGTCCATTCGGTCTTTCAGATTGGCTTCTGCTCCAAGTGGTTTCTCTGATGCAGGGGCCGTTGAACGAGCAGGCTTTCATTCAATTCGCCAACTCATGGGCAAGCTGCCCGAGACTACTCACTTTGCCCGCCGATGGCGAAGACCTGCGACCTGGGGTTTTGCAAATGATGCGCGAGCCACCCGCGCTGATTCACTTACGATTGCAGCTGGCGGCTAGCAGGCAAAAGGGTGCTTGAGTTTCAAAACGGGCGTTTTCGGCGCTATCGAGCCTCCAAAGGCGGCCCACCGCGCCCTTTGGGGCAAAAACAAAAACTCAACCCACTGAGTTTGAAAAAAGTTTTTAAAGTTATCCTAGCTTTTGTCCTCGAAGCCGATGAAACACGACATGGTGCTACTTGGCGGCGCTCGATTAGAGACGGCAGCGAAAACTGGATGCAACTAGAATGATGGGGCAGCAAAATCAGAACCATCGAGTGGGAGTAGCCGAGGGTCTAAAACGGCACGTCACAAAAGGTAGTGAATAGCAATGAAGCCCCAGGTAGAATTGGCTATCTGGGGCTTCTTCATGTAACGCCGCGATGCGCTCCATAACGCTCTATTTGGGGAATTTAGTTCAGGCAATGAAGACGGGCGCATGAACGCAGAAAGGACGGCACGAGGCCCACTTGAATCCACGGCACTCATCCGCATTATCGTTGCCCCAATGCCCTCTGCATCAAGCGAGGTCGGCGGTTAAGTAACGGCTCGGCGAGTGTTATTTTGAGAGCTACGCGCATCTAAGGCGAGTTTTCGTGGTAAAAACTACTTGCCGGAAGCCGCGGCTTTCAGAGTACGGCTTACGTGCACGTTTAACCTCCGTGGGCGACGGGGTGCCGCAAGGCGTAGAGTATCGCTCACCTGTAGGGGCAGCGTCGCTTTAGGACCGAGGGTTCGGCCTACTACGAGACGCCCCAGCGCATCATCGACGGCAACACCAAGCGCATTGTCTCCGAGTGCCAGGCATGCCTCGACCGCTACGAGCGCGAGGGAAGGCCCCGCTTCGCCGTCGACATCGACCGCATCGTGGGGCTGCTGGAGGGCGAGAAGTAGGGCACCTCGGCTCAGTCTCGAGCCATGCGGAGTCGCTCCGCATTTTTGAACGCCGCGTGTGCGTCCCAAATACTTGAGAAACAAGCTGTGAAGTGCAGTGGCTCGCCCGTGCCCGTGCATAGCCGTCACCATTAGCGTCTACGCGGCGTCGGCTTCAAGTGGAACTGGCCCCACTGCTGTATATGGTTTGCCTTGCTGCACATGGCGATCAATGCCCACGATGCTTCTGCTTGCGCTTCAGCTTTCGCTGCTCGAAGCGCGCCTCCGCCTCATCCGCGCGACGCTGGCTTCTTGCTTGAGCCGACTCCCGCTTCATCGCTTCCCGCTGTGCTGCGAGCGCCTGTTGTGCCTTGGTGCTCACCGCGGGCCGCTTAAGGGCTTTCGCTGCCTCGCGAGCGCGCCGCTTGGGATTCTTCGCGGGCTTGCTTGTCTCCGTGGCCTCGTCACCGAAGAACGCGAGCTCCGCCCATTTGCTTGTAACGAATTGCAGGATTTCCTCATTGGACGGTTCTGCACCGAAGACGATGCGGACGACGCCGTATCTGCCGTCCTCGACATGCTCCGTCAGCCCGACCCAGAATTGGCCGTCATGATATACGGTCAGGGTGGATGACACGCTGATCTGCATGGTTGGTTCCTCCTTTATGTAGATGACCATGCAGAGAAGGGACAACCAAGGAGGCAGGTTACTGATGCGGACTCCCGCACGCCCACGACTACCCGACGGGGACTGTGTTTTCATCTCTGGTGCCCGCATTGTAGCACGCGTGAATGCGCCCGGCATCGCTGCTGACATGGCGCGACTGGGAATTGCTCCTCGATGCATCCCTGTGCATATTGCCCCCCCGGTTTCGAAACTTTAAAAAAAATCGAGTTTCGAAACCGAGGAGGACCGAATGATGGCTTGGGTAGACCGCAATACGTAGGAAGTTTCGCCATCGCCTATGCTGAACATGAGGTCGTCTTCCTCCAATCCGATCAAGCTGACCGAGCAAGCGGCACCTGGATCGACATTCCCCTGCACATGAACCCGCTTATGCGCGCGAACGGGGGGGCTACAAGGGCATGACCGCGCAGGAAGCGCTTGAGGTAGCGAACGGGGCCGAGCATCGCCCTGCGCCGGCCTTGGCATCAGGTCCTCGCGCTGGGCGGTAATCCGAGGATCGGGAGTAAGGATTTGCCCAGCATCGATAATGCTCAGCTATACCCTTATACCGTCTCCCTGCTCTTGCGGTATTCCGCGAGCCTGTCGTTCAATTCGCGGGTCTCGCGGCTCAGCTTGGCGTTGAAAGCAAGAGTGAGGACCGCCAGGATGGCGAGAAAGACAACCGTGAAGGTAACCCACGCCCCGGGGTTGTTCACGGGAACCCAAGCAAAGACAAACGCCAATGCACAGAGGGCTGCGTAGAGGCAAACGTCGAACAGCGCCAGGCGCGCGGGATACGCCATCTGTCTGATCACCGCGGGCGTGAAGAACACGAACTGCAGCGCGGGGACGGTGACGCACGCGGCGAGAATCGACCAGCAATAGTTAATGCCCTGCTTGGCGGTGTCATCAGCGAAACAAGTCCCTAATGCCAAGAAGGCTATCATGGCAACAGTGAAGCCGATACAGGTGCTTTTCACGAGTTGCCTGAGGTTTTCCACGGGCGTCTTTTTATCGGTATCGATAATGTCCCTGTTAATCATTTCGGTCTCCCTTCCTTCGTTTCGACTGCTTCAGACCGAGCTTCGATTTGACGTCGGGCGCATACTGGCGCGAGATAACGACCTGCTCACCGTTTTCCAAGGTGGCGATGATCCTGCCGTTGACGTCGGGCTTGAGGGCGGTGATCGCGCGGAAGTTGACGATGCAACCTTTCGCGATGCGCAGGAAGTCGCAGTCCGCCAGGCGCTCCTCCATCTCGTAAAGGCGCAGGCCCGTCTCGAGAACCGTGTCGGCCGTATAAATGAACGTGTGCTTGTCGACCGACTCGATGAACAGGACGTCTTCTGCGCTCAGCACACGCGTGCAGCCGTCGGCCGTGCCCGTCACCTTCCTGTCAAGCATGCGCAGCCGAGCCGCTATATCAAGCACGCGGCGATCGACCCTTACGCAGACGATCGTGACTTCTATATCTT
This sequence comes from uncultured Collinsella sp., assembly GCA_905208635.1. Lineage (GTDB taxonomy): Bacteria > Actinomycetota > Coriobacteriia > Coriobacteriales > Coriobacteriaceae > Collinsella. The sequence continues at coordinate 81,460 of CAJLPX010000005.1, forward strand.
GAGCTGCTTCTCGCTCTTCGATTGTGATCTTCATGCGTCCTCCCTTCGGGTTGCTCTCATGCTAGCTGACGAAGATAGCTGAACCTTCGGCGTTTAACCAAGCTGCGCAGTCGAGGAACCAAGATGCAGACTGGATTTGAATGACACCCGAGGGCCTTCGTGTCTATTTCTGAACGCATCCAGCTATTGAACCTCAAGACCGTGATCCGCCATTCCATCAAGCCGATTTAGCGAAACGAGCGCCGCCGTGCGGTCCGGCTTTTGGGGTTTATCAATTGGCAGTCCGCGATGATCGAGCAGGCTGCCTGCCTCCCGGCAGGTGCGTAATTCCTTTAGTCGATTCATCTCGAGGTGCGTTCTTTGCTCATCTTGTGGCGCAGAGTTATGAAACTCCCAAAAGTGTAATCAGATTCGAGTTTTAGGAGCAGCTCTTGAAAGGCGATAGACTGAAACGCCGTAATAGATACCTCGAGGAAGCGATGCTCTTTCGTGATGCCGACCTTATCAAGGTAAGCACGGGTGCGCGAAGGACAAAGCGCAGGGGACGACCTCTCTAGGCCACACGTTACGCCCTGCGCGTCAAGGCGCTTCCTCAAGACGAATTCAAATGAATGAGTGAGCATCATTGTCCCCGAGGACAAAGCGAGGCCGTTTTAGGGGCAGTGAAACTGGATTTATCGATCCTCTTGATCCAATCCAAGTTCTTTCAACTCTTTTTCGTTTTGGATATCTTCAGCGGTATTCTTGCCAGTGATAGCACCGTAGGCTTCTTTTATGCCGTTTTTCACTGCCCATTTGATAACGAAATACAGCGCAATCATCATTCCGAGCAGTTGCGGTGAGTGTCGACATTCGCCGATATAACATGGACACAACGTCCCGTTTGTGTTCTTCAATCGCCTGCACGTTCTTCCTATTCTTGGGTTGTCGAACAAGCCATAGAGAAAAGGAAGAAAACATGGACACCGACAAGATCTGCGCGGAATCGATCGCCAAGCAATACGCGCCCAAAAGCGCCTCCAAGCTCGCCGCGCTCAAGAAGCTCGATGCCAAAGCCAAGCGCCCCGCGAACGTCTTCGCCTACAGCTTTGGCATCGCTTCCTCGCTGTTGTTGGGTGTGGGCATGTGCCTGACCATGGGTGTGCTGGGACCTGGCGAGGGCACGTTGTTTGTGCTCGGAATCGTCCTTGGTATCTTGGGTATCGCAGGCGCAAGCGTGAACCTTGTCCTGTATCGCTGGATTCTGGAAACCTCTAAGAAGAAATACGCCTTTGAGATAATGGAGCTTGCCAAGGGAATTGCCGGCGAATAGCTTTTGGCATCAGGGAGAGGCAGGCTTGGGTGAACAGGCAGCAGAGCAGATACTTTACGGCGGCGCAGCTTATGGACGAGGCTTTGCTTGACTTGCTGCAGAACAAGGGCGCGGAGTTCATAACCGTTAAGGAGATTTGCAAGAAGGCCGGGGTGGGGCGCTCTACGTTCTACCTTCACTACCAGGGTGTCCCTGACCTCGTGAAGGAGTGTTCGGAGCATGTGAACACCAAGTTCTTCGAGCGCTTTGAACAAAGCGCCGCAGACACGATCGGGGCTATCCGTACGGCTTCCCTCGATGAGCTCGTTTTCGTAACCGACGAGTATCTGAGGCCCTACCTCGAGTTCGTCCAAGACAGCTGCTCCATCTATCGCGCGATGCTCGCAAACGGGCATACGCTGCAAGCTCAGGAGCGATTCGAGGCCCTAGCGAAGCACATCATCGACCCAGTGTTGGAGCGCTTTGGCTATCCCAGCGAGCAGCGGGCCTTCGTCATCAGTTTTTATGTGCATGGGCTCTCTGCCGTGGTTCAGGACTGGATCCAGAGCGGCTGCGAAACGCCTATCGATGAGATGGCGCGCATTATCAAAACCTGCGTGCACCCGAACGGCACGAACCGACGTCTTGCCAACGCTAAAGAGAGGCGCGAATGAAACGATGTGACGGCGACGCCCCCTAGGCGCCAAGAGCGCGGGCCGCGCATCCGCCTTGAGAATACTGCGGAAGGAACGGGAAGCGAAAGCAGCAATCTACCTTGGTAAAGGGCGTGTATCCCTTTCCGCTGGTCGCGCGGGCCGACTCCAGCCGTGCCGGGACCGCCAGCGCGGCCTCGAAGCCGTTTGCGGCAAGAACCAAGGAGGAGGGTTTCCCGTGATGGCGATAGGACGGAGGGGTTTCTGTAGGCGTGTAACCAGTAGGAGCTACTTATCGAAGCCCGCCGCCGCGGAGCTGCTCCTTGTAGTTCTCGCCCCAAGCTCTCATTGCGTCAAGAACGGGCCTGAGTGTCTGTCCCAGGTCGGTGAGCGAGTACTCCACCCGTGGGGGCACCTCTGCGAACGCTTCACGATGAACGAGCCCCGTTTCCTCCATGGTTCGTAGGTTGCTGGTCAGAACTTTCTGCGAAATCTTGCCGATCGAGCGTTGCAGCTCCTTAAAGCGCATCGTGCCTCTGAGCGAGAGTTCGCGCAGGATGAGCACCTGCCACTTGTTGCCGATGAGCAAAAGCGTTGTCTCCACTGGGCAGGCAGGCAGGTCCTCCAAAGTCGGTGCTGTCATATTCGTGAAACCTCCGTCTGCAATCATGCACGTCATTTACATTAGTTTCCTTTTGGTGCTTACAGCACCTTTATGTGCCTACTTTCCATTATATACCTTTGACGCGTATCGTATGAGCTGCAAGGAAAGCGGCGGCGAGTGCCGCAGGTCGAAAGGAAAGTATGATGACCAAGAAAATCGCAGTTGTAGCAGCGAACGGCAGGGCCGGCAGCCTCATCGTTGAGGAAGCCGTGCGTCGCGGATTCGACGTGACCGCCATCGTGCGCGGCGAGAATAGGACCGCCGCTCAGAACTCCGTCATCAAAGACGCACTCGAGCTCACGACGGAAGACCTCGAAGGATTCGACGCCGTGGTGGACGCCGTGGGCGGCTGGACGCCCGAGACCATCCCCGGTATCACCGACGCGGGCATCCACTTGGCTAATGTGCTGGTCGGCACCGATGTGCGCCTGCTCATCGTGGGTGGCGCGGGCTCGCTGTTCGTCAACCCCGAGCATACGGTCACCGTCGATATGGGCCCGGACTTTCCCGATGACTGGAAGCCGCTGTCCGCCGCGGCCGGCAAAGTCCTTGCTCACCTTCGCGAAACGGACGGCCTCAAGTGGACCTTCATTTCCCCTGCTGCTGACTTCCAGGCCGACGGCGAGCGCACCGGTGAGTATATCTTGGCGGGCGAGGAGTTCACGCTCAACAGCCGCGGCGAGTCAACGCTCTCGTACGCTGACTATGCGATTGCCATGGTCGATGAGATCGAGTCCGGTAACCACGTCGCCCAGCGCATCTCGGTTGTGAGCAAGTAGCTTTATGCCGTTTGGGAAATGGGAGGGTCGATGCCAGCCGCGTCGACCCTCCCGTTGCGTACCGGGGCAAGCAGTCTTGTTGTCCGAGTTGTGACATCTTAAACAATGGTTGAGTTTAAAAAGGGGCGTTTTTGGTACTACCGAGCGTGAGCGTTCTCGTAGGCCTCTTTGATATCTTCTGGCAAACCGTCGGGAATCATGGCCCTCAGCTCAGTCTCATTCTCGCCCTGATTCAGCTGCCCGTAGAACCAGCATTTGTACTTCAGCATGTCCAGCGCGCGGTTCATGTTCGCGATCTCTAGCTCCATGTGGGCCTTCCGCTCCTCGAACATGGCCTTGCGTTTGGGGTATGTCGATGGACCCTCCGCGCACCATTCCATGAATAGACGGATGTCCTTGATCTCCATCCCCGCTTTCTTGAGGCATTCGATGACCCGAAGCGCCTCGAGTTCCGTATCGCCGAATTGCCGAATGCCGGACGTCCGCTCCAATGCCGGGAACAATCCCTGCTTGTCGTAATAGCGCAGCGTTGAGGCGGGCAAGCCGAACATCTCCGACACCTGTCCGATTGTGTACATGGTTCCTCCGAATCAATCTCGAATTCATTCCTTGACCTAAAGTCAGGTTTAGGTATTACCTTCATTCTCGTCATTAGAACAGGGATTGCAAAGGGTGTTCCGTAATGCGGAAACAGATTTGCACCTAAACCATCGACAGGGGGAGATCGATCATGGCAATTAAACAGACGGCAGGCAGAGATGCCCTAGGGGACTTTGCCCCCAAATTCGCACAGCTCAATGACGATGTACTGTTTGGCGAGGTGTGGAGCCGAGAGGGCGAGCTTTCCCTTCGAGACCGCAGCGTGGTGACGGTGGTGGCGCTGATGGCGCAGGGACTGACGGATTCCTCGTTCCAATACCATCTGATGTCCGCAAAGAATAACGGTGTAACCAGGGCGGAGATAGCGGAAATCCTTACCCACGCCGCGTTTTACGCGGGGTGGCCCAAGGCATGGGCGGCCTTTCGCATGGCGAAGGAGGTCTGGGCGGATGACGATGCCGCTGATGCAAAAGCCGAGCACCAAAACGAGATGGCCTTTCCCATCGGTGCCCCCAACGACGCATTCGCGAAGTACTTTATCGGGCAAAGCTACCTCGCGCCTCTATCAACCGAGCAGGTTGGCGTCTACAACGTGACGTTCGAGCCCGGCTGCCGCAACAACTGGCACGTGCACCACGCCAAAAACGGCGGCGGACAGATTCTCATCTGCGTGGCTGGTCGAGGGTTCTACCAGGAATGGGGTAAACCGGCACAGGAGCTGCGCCCTGGCGATGTGGTCAACATCGCCCCGGGTGTGAAACATTGGCACGGAGCCGCGCCCGAGAGCTGGTTCTCCCATCTCGCGCTGGAGGTTCCGGGCGAGGAGGCCTCCAACGAGTGGTTGGAACCTGTGAACGATGAGGATTATCTCAAAGCGACTGACAAGGAGGCTTAAATACCTTCGCCGTCCGCGCCGCCGAGAGCAGGGTGCCCAAATCGGCCTGGATCGCCCCTGCCTTGCTTCCAAGCTGCAGCGGAGCCGAG
>CAJLPX010000006.1 GCA_905208635.1 uncultured Collinsella sp.
GCCGCGTCGACCCCAGCCGTCCTTCGGTCGGTCGCGATGTGAACGACCTGTGCCGTGCGGGCGACGCAAAGGCGACCGAGGTCATCCATGACGCCGGCTTTGCGCTGGGCGCCAGCTTGGGCTCGCTTGCCAACATCTTGGATCCCGAGGTCATCGTGCTTTCGGGAGGTGTGATTCACCAGGGTCCCGATTGGCGTTCGCAAACGTGGAAGGACTCGGTGCACGAGGGCTATGCCAGCCAGGCGCTCGACCCGCTTCAGGACACGCCGATCCTCATCGGTTCTCTGGAGGGCGACGCGCCGCTCATCGGCGCCGCCGAACACCTTCTTGCGTCGTTGAAGTAAACATAACTACCAAGTGCGCCTTCTGAGGTGCCGCAGATTGACGTGAAAGAGGAGCGAAGCGTACTTCGGTACGCGAGCGACGGTTTGAACGTCAAGGTGCGGTGTCTCAGAAGGCTGTTTTGAGAAAGGTTGAGTCGAACATGACCGTTGATCCTTTGATCCAGTCCCTAAAGGGCAAGCTCGTCGTGAGCGTTCAGGCGTATATGGGCGAGCCGCTTCGTACGCCCGAAACCATGGCTCAGATGTCTCGCGCCTGCGAGCTTGGCGGTGCTGCCGCTATTCGCTGCCAGGGTCTTGCCGACATCGCCGCCATTAAGGGCCGCTGCGAGGTCCCCGTCATCGGCTTGTGGAAGGATGGACACGAGGGCGTCTACATCACGCCGACGCTGCGTCATGCTCGCGCCTGCGTTGCCGCCGGTGCCGACATCGTGGCAATTGACGCCACTGATCGCCCGCGTCCCGATGGCAAGACCGTTGAGGACACCTTCCGTCCGCTGCACGAGGAGGGCGTGCTCCTGATGGCCGACTGTGCCACCATCGAGGATATTCGTCGTGCTGTCGACATGGGCTTCGACCTGGTGTCCACCACGCTTTCTCATGGTGTCGCCGCCATCGATTGCACCATGGCCGACGGTCCCGATCTGCCGCTCCTGCGCCAGGCGACCGAGGAGTTTCCCGGCCTTCCCATCATCTGCGAGGGTCGCGTGCACACGCCTGAGGAGGCCCGCGCCGCGATTGATGCGGGCGCCTGGGCAGTTGTCGTGGGCACTGCCATTACGCACCCCACGAGTATTACGAGTTGGTTCAAAGCCGCGCTTGAGGCGTAAGACGGACCTCGTATCCGCTTGGGGCGGTATACTCAATAAAGGCAATTGATCGCGCGGGATCCGCTGGCCGGGTCCCGCGCTTGTTTTAGGAGGCACACATGCAAAAGGGAGATGCCATGGATGCGGCGGAGCGCTCGGAGCGCATCCCCGATATCGTCATCATCACCGGAATGTCCGGATCGGGCCGCACACAGGCCATGCACGTGTTCGAGGATATGGGCTATTTTTGCATTGATAACCTGCCTCCGCGTCTGATTGCCCAGCTTGCCGAGCTCGTTGGCATCAATACGGGCGTGGGTAGGCACCTTGCCGTCACCTGCGACCTGCGCAGCCAGGGCTTGTTCGATGAGCTGCTCGATGCCGTTGCCGCACTCGAGGAGCGCGAGATGAGCTGCGACATCGTTTTTCTCGAGGCCTCTGACGAGGTGCTGATCCGTCGTTATAGCGAAAACCGCCGCCGCCATCCCATTGCCAAGCCGGGGGAGACTACGGCCGATGCGATTCAGCGGGAGCGTCTGCAGCTGCGGGGTGTGCGCGATCGAGCCGATATGATCATCGACACGAGCCGTCTGCGCACCTCTGCCCTGCGTAATAAATTGCGCATGGCGTTCTCCGAGTTGTCCGACCAGCAGCTCATGGACGTTCACGTGTTCTCGTTTGGCTTTAAGCACGGTATGCCCGTCGAGGCGGACATTATGATCGACGTTCGCTTCCTGCCCAATCCGTTCTACGATCCCGAGATGCGCACGATGACCGGTCTCGATAAGAAAGTCTCTGACTTTGTTCTGGACCATCCCAAGACCCAGGAGTTCTGGAAGGCCTGGACGCAGCTGCTCGATACGGTCATGCCCGGCTATATCGCGGAGGGCAAGCCACAGCTTTCTATTGCCATCGGTTGCACGGGCGGTCAACACCGCAGCGTTGCCATCGCCGAGGCCACAGCACGTTATTTGGAAGGCGCCCAGTATCACGTGAGCATTTCTCATCGCGACCTGTCGCGCGCCAACACGAAAGCATAGGCCTGCATGTCGTTTACCGCCGAGGTGCGTGACGAGCTCGCGCGCTGCGAACCCGAATGTGAATACTGCGATTTGTCGACGCTTGCCGCCCTGACGCGTGTGAGCGGTACACTTTCGCTGGCCGGCTCCGGGCGGTATCGTTTGACGGTCGCGACCGAGACGGGCGCCGTCGCGCGCACGATGATCACGCTGACGCATCGTATCCTTAAGCTCAAAACGGAATTCACCGTTCGTAAATCGGTCTTGCATAAGGTCCGTAACTATCTCATTACCCTGCCCGATCAACCCGACCTGGACAAGGCTCTGGTGCTGCTGGGCATTCTAGACCGCAGGGGAGGGCTCGTCGCCGGTGTTCCCCGGCACATCGTTGCCCGTCCCTGCTGCAGACTTGCCTACATCCGCGGCGCGCTCATCGCGGGCGGCTTCGTGGCCGATCCACGCGGCGATTTCCATTTGGAGATCGCGGTGCAGGGCGAGCAGTATGCCCGGGGACTTTGCGACCTGTTGGGGCAGATTGGGGTCCATGCTCGTGTTAATGCGCGGCGGGGGTCATATGCCGTGTACATTAAGAGCGCCGAGGAAATCGAGCATCTATTAAAGCTGATTGGTGCCAAGCGCAGCGTTGCCGAGATTGAGGAGGCGCGCGCGGTCAAGTTGGTTAAGAACGATGTGAACCGTCGCGTGAACGCCGAGCTCGCCAACCAGACCAGAAGTGCCGGTGCTGCCCAACATCAGCTTGCGCTTATCGATGAGCTCGAGCAGCGCGGCCTTCGCGATGCGCTTCCGGATGCCTTGGCGGTCTTTTGCGACCTGCGCGAGCGCTATCCCGATCTGTCGCTGCGTGATTTAGGGGAGATGGCTGACCCTCCCTTGTCGAAGTCGGCCCTCTACCATCGAGTTTTGAGGCTTGAAAAGCTCATTGAAGCAAACAGGTAGTTTATAGTATCGACTTATATACGGATTTAGCTGCTATTTTATTCTTTAAAACGTTTTAACGTAAATTTGATTTTCAATTTCGACTATTCTCGTGAAATTCAAGTCAAAAAAAAGGTATATTAGGCGAGTGGTTAGTTTGTGGGCCTCAACGGCGGGCGCTGTAGCTTGCGGGGGCCTTACGAAAGGAGACACAATGGCAGTAAAGGTTGCTATTAACGGCTTCGGTCGCATCGGTCGTCTGGCTTTCCGTCAGATGTTCGGTCATGAGGGCTCCGAGATCGTCGCTATCAACGACCTCACCTCTCCCGACATGCTCGCTTACCTGCTGAAGTACGACTCCACGCAGGGCAACTACGCTCGCGATCACGAGGTCGTTGCTGGCGAGGATTCCATCACCGTTGACGGCAAGGAGATCAAGATCTACAAGGAGGCCGACGCCAACAACCTGCCTTGGGGCGACCTCGACGTCGACGTCGTTCTCGAGTGCACCGGCTTCTATACCAGCAAGGCTAAGGCTCAGGCCCACATCAACGCTGGCGCCAAGAAGGTCGTCATCTCCGCTCCGGCCGGCAGCGATCTGCCCACCATCGTGTACAACGTCAACCACGAGACGCTGACCGCTGAGGACAACATCATCTCCGCTGCTTCCTGCACCACCAACTGCCTCGCCCCGATGGCCAAGGGTCTGAACGACTTCGCTCCCATCGTGTCCGGCATCATGACCACCATTCACGCCTGGACCGGCGACCAGATGCCGCTCGACGGCCCGCAGCGCAAGGGCAACAAGCGTCGTAGCCGCGCCTGCGCCGTCAACATCGTCCCCAACACCACCGGTGCTGCCAAGGCTATCGGCCTGGTTCTCCCCGAGCTCAACGGTAAGCTCATCGGTGCCGCCCAGCGCGTCCCGACGCCGACCGGCTCCATCACCAACCTCTACGCTGTTGTTGACAAGAAGGTCACCGTCGACGAGGTCAACGCCGCTATGAAGGCCTACGCTTCCACCATCTCCGAGACCTTCGGTTACAACGAGGACGACATCGTCTCCACCGACATCATCGGCGAGACCCACGGCTCCATCTTCGACGCCACTCAGACCATGTGCTCTGACCTCGGCAACGGCCAGACCCTCGTTCAGGTCACCTCTTGGTACGACAACGAGAACTCCTACACCTCTCAGATGGTCCGCACCATCAAGTACTTCGAGAAGTTCGTTGCTTAATTTAGCTTTTAGCGAATAGCTCGTTGAGCGTCTAAAGAAGGGCGCGGCCTCATAGGGCTTACACCCTAGGGTCGCGCCCTTTTTATAGGAAATCGTCTGCCGTAATGGGAGGCAGACACGTACGAAAGGTAGAAGCAAACATGGCCTTTACCAAGAAGACCGTCCGCGACATCGATGTCGACGGCAAGCGCGTTCTCGTCCGCGTTGACTTCAACGTGCCTATCAAGGATGGCATCGTTGGCGATACCACCCGCATCAAGGCTGCCCTGCCCACCATCAACTACCTCGTTGAGCACAACGCTCGCGTCATCCTCATGAGCCACCTCGGCCGTCCCGATGGCACCGGCTTCCAGCCCGAGCTGTCCCTCGAGCCCGTCGCCAAGAAGCTCGCCGAGCTCTCTGGTCTCGACGTTGCCTTTGTCGCCGACACCTACGGCGAGAAGGCTGCCGAGGCTGTCGCTGCCGTCGAGCCGGGCAAGGTTCTCGTTCTCGAGAACGTCCGCTTCGATAAGCGTGAGAAGAAGAACGATCCCGAGATCGCCAAGAAGCTCGCTTCCTATGGTGACGTCTTCGTTCTCGATGCCTTCGGCACCGCTCACCGTGCCCAGGGTTCCGTCGTGGGCCCCGCCGCTTACCTGCCTGCCGTCGCTGGCTTCCTGCTCGAGAAGGAGGTCGACACGCTGACCGGCATCTTCGCCGAGCCCGAGCGTCCCTTTGTCGCTATCGTCGGCGGTTCCAAGGTTTCCTCCAAGATCGGCGTTCTCGATCACCTCATCGACTCCGCTGACACCCTGATCATCGGTGGCGGCATGGCCTACACCTTCTTCCTGGCTCAGGGCCTGTCCGTCGGTCAGTCCCTCAAGGAAGAGGACTGGGTCGAGCGCGCTGGCGAGATGCTCAAGAAGGCCGAGGAGAAGGGCGTCAAGATCCTGCTCCCCATCGACAACCGCGTTGCCGATCACTTTGGCGAGGACGCTGTCCCCGAGGTTGTCGCTTCCGACGCTATCCCCGACGATCGTGAGGGCATGGACATCGGCCCCAAGACCGAGGAGCTTTACGCCGAGGCCGTCAAGGGCGCCAAGACCGTGTTCTGGAACGGCCCCATGGGCGTCTTCGAGTTCGACAACTTCGCTCACGGCACCCAGGCTATCGCCGAGGCCGTCGCCGAGGCCGACTGCACCTCGATCATCGGCGGTGGTGACTCTGTCGCGGCTGTCAACAAGTTCAACCTGGCCGACAAGATGAGCTGGATCTCCACCGGTGGTGGTGCTTCCATGGAGCTCGTCGAGGGTAAGGCCCTGCCCGGAGTGGAGGCGCTTCTCGATGCCTAATCGTACCCTTCTTATCGCTGGTAACTGGAAGATGAACAACGACGTCGCCGAGGCCGCCAAGCTCGCCGACGAGCTGGCTCAGGCTCTGCCCGAGGTTCCGGCTGGCGTCGAGGTGCTCGTCTGCCCTCCGACCATCGACATCACCACGGTTCATGACCGTATTCAGGCTGCCCCCATCGCCCTCGGTGCACAGAACGTGTACTGGGAGGCCAAGGGTGCCTTCACCGGTGAGTCCTCTTGCGACATGCTCAAGTCTGCTGGCTGCACCTACTGCATCATCGGTCACTCCGAGCGTCGCGATTACTTCCACGAGACCGACGAGGACCAGAACAAGAAGGCCAAGGCCCTCGTTGCCGCCGGTCTTGTTCCCGTCTTCTGCTGCGGCGAGTCCCTCGAGGTCCGCGAGGCTAGCACCTATGTCGAGCACGTCGTGAACCAGGTCAAGGCTGGCCTTGCTGGTCTTGAGATCACCTGCCCCAAGCAGGTCGTCGTCGCCTACGAGCCCATCTGGGCCATCGGCACCGGCAAGACCGCTACCGCCGAGGACGCTCAGGAGGTCTGCGGCGCTATCCGTGAGACCCTCAAGGAGATGTTTGGCGAGGAGCTCGCTAACGGCATCCGCGTTCTCTATGGTGGCTCTGCCAAGCCCGGCAACATCGCCGAGCTCGTCGCTAAGCCTGACGTTGACGGCGCCCTCGTGGGCGGCGCTTCGCTCAAGGCTGCCGACTTCGCCTCTATGGTCGTCAAGGCAGGCGAGTAGGACATATGGCACAGCGTCATCTTCCTGCACTCCTGATCATCATGGATGGCTGCGGCCTTGCTCCGGCCGATGGCGAGAACGCCGTCGCCGCTGCCAAGACGCCCTTCCTTGATAGCCTGTACGAGAAGTATCCTCACACCACGCTCGGTGCTTCGGGCGAGGACGTGGGCCTTCCCGACGGTCAGATGGGCAACTCCGAGGTAGGCCACCTCAACATCGGTGCCGGCCGCATCGTGTTCCAGGAGCTTTCGCGCATCAACAACGCCATCAAGGACGGCTCCATCGCCAAGAACGAGGTCTTCGTCAAGGCTATGGACGACGTCAAGGCCGAAGGCAAGACCCTGCATCTCATGGGCCTTATGAGCCCTGGCGGTGTTCATTCTCACATGAACCACGTCGAGGCTCTGGTCAAGATGGCTGCCCAGCATGGCGTCAAGACCGTTCGCGTCCACGCCTTCATGGATGGCCGCGACGTCGACCCGCAGTCCGGTGCCGGCTACATGAGCGAGTTCTGCGCTTTCCTGGCTAAGATCTCCGAGGAGACCGGTTGCGACGCTCGCGTTGCCACCGTTTCGGGCCGCTATTGGGCCATGGACCGCGACAACCGTTGGGAGCGCATCCAGCGCGCCTACGACGTCATGGTCAACGCGTCCGATGCCGATACCGACCCCGTTGCCGGTATCAAGGCCTACTACGAGAAGGATCCGCGCGGCGACGAGTTCGTCGAGCCTTTCGCGGCCCACAACGAGGGCATCCACGAGGGCGACGCGGCCATCTTCTTCAACTTCCGTCCCGACCGCGCTCGTCAGATGACCCGCGTGTTCACGGACAAGGAGTTCGATGGCTTTGAGCGCGAGCAGATTAAGCTCTCGCACTTTGTGACGATGACCGAGTACGATCCGACGTTTGACGTCGAGGTCGCCTTCCCCAAGACGTTCCCCGAGAACGTCCTGGCCGACGTTATCGCCGCCAATGGCCTGAAGCAGCTGCACACCGCCGAGACCGAGAAGTATGCCCACGTGACGTTCTTCCTCAACGGCGGCATCGAGGAGCCCAAGGAGGGCGAGGAGCGCGTGCTCGTCGCTTCCCCCAAGGTTGCTACCTACGATCTGCAGCCTGAGATGAGCGCTCCCGAGGTTACCGAGAAGCTCGTCGCCGCCATCAACGAGGATCGCGCTGATTTCTACATCGTGAACTTCGCGAACTGCGACATGGTTGGTCACACCGGTGTCTTCGACGCCGCCGTTAAGGCCGTCGAGGCTGTTGACGATGCCCTGTCCAAGGTTGTCCCGGCGATTCTCGCCAAGGGTGGCTTTGCGCTGATCACCGCCGACCACGGCAACGCCGATCACATGTTTGACGTTGCTTCCGACGGTTCCAAGCATCCGTTCACGGCTCACACCACCAACCGTGTGCCGTTCATCATCGTTGATGAGAAGGCCCAGCTCACCGGTATCGAGGACGGCCGTCTTTCCGATATCGCTCCGACCATGCTCACCATGGCTGGTATTGAGCCTTCCGCCGAGATGACGGGTCGCGTGCTCGCCACCGAGGCCTAATAGAAAACAAATTCCGTTTTCTAGTAAGGGGGTTGTCCACAACCGGACGACCCCCTTTTTGGTATTTCTGCCATTTCTAGCCCGTCCCTAAATGGCAGGTGGGGGAGTGTTGGGGGTTGTGGTACAGTACTGGAGTTTGAATTGTTCTATTAAGGAGCTTATCTATGGGTCCGTTCCAGATTCTTCTGTTTGTCGTTTGGGCTGTGTCTGCCGTGGCGCTGACGATTCTTGTTCTGATGCACTCCGGTAAGGGTACCGGTGTTTCGGATATGATTGCCAGCTCGCTGTATAACTCCAGCTCTGCTACGGGTGTCATGGAGCAGAACCTTGACCGCCTGACGGTAATTATGGCCGTCGTTTTTGCTGTGTGTGTCGTTCTGTGCATGTTCTTCTTCCCGCAGGGCATCGTCGGCTACTAAGCATCGGCGTATATACGTTTGTAAAGGGTCCCGCATGTGCGGGGCCCTTTTTGTTTACAGACTTGTAATAGAGTCAAAATATCCCCACATACTTCGCCTAACTAAAGAAATTCTCGACCGTTAACCGGAATTAGCGCCATATTGTGCATAAAATGCGCTACTGTATTGCGAAACGTTGGTCCGCACTGCATAACCAGCCATAACGGCGGACCGCGTTTGAATGGTTCGATCGGGCTGTCTCGACGTTGCCCGGCCGAATTCACTTTGTCCTATCTCATAAGGAGGATGGCATGGCTGATTCTATGTTCCACCAGCCCGTTATGGGTCGTCGCGCCTTTGTTGGCGGCACCCTCGCTGCGAGCTCCATGGCTTTTCTTGCCGCATGCGGCAAGAAGGGCGGCGACGCTTCCGGTTCTGGGTCCGGTTCGACGCTGAACTTCTACATCAACAACCCGGTCTGCATCGACCCCTACAACGTCCAGGAGGATCAGGGCACTCAGGTCGAGTACCAGCTCTTCGACGCTCTGACGGAGTACGATAACGAGAAGGGCGAGATCGTTCCGCTGGCTTGCGAGTCCTTCGAGGCTAACGACGACGCCACCGAGTTCACCTTCAAGATCAAGAAGGCCAAGTTCCACAACGGTGACGACGTTACTTCCAAGTCCTTCAAGCTCGGTTGGGAGCGCCTGGTCAACACCAAGTCGGCCATCGCTACCGAGTATGGTCCTTCCGAGGTCTCCTACCACCTTTCCATGGTCGAGGGCTATGATGATCTGCTTGCCGGTAACGCTACCGAGCTGTCCGGCGTTACCTGCCCGGATGACGAGACCCTCGTCGTCAAGCTGACTTCCGCCTACGCCGACTTCCCGTTCGTCGCCTCTCACCCGGCTCTGTCCCCGGTTCCCGAGTGCGCCGAGTCCGATGTCAAGAGCTTCTACCTTGCCCCGGTCGGTAACGGCCCGTTCATGATGGACGGCAAGTGGGAGGATGGTCAGGAGATCAACCTCAAGAAGTTTGACGATTACTATGGCGACAAGGCAAAGATCGACGCCATCCACTTCCAGGTCATCAAGGACGTGGAGACCGCTTACAAGGAGTTCCAGGCCGGCAACCTCGATGTCTGCGACGTTCCCGTTGCTCAGATCGACGCCGCCAAGAAGGACCGCGGCGAGTCCAAGGATGGCTACACCATGGGTGACGGCGAGCGCATGCTGCTCGGCTCCGAGCCTTCCACGTACTATCTGACGTGCAACACCACGGCCGAGCCGTTCAACAACGCTGACCTGCGCAGGGGCATCTCCCTGGCTATCAACCGTGAGGCCATCTGCAAGACCATCTACAAGGGCACCCGTACCCCCGCTGACGGCATCGTTCCTCCGGGAATTGCCGGCTACAAGGAGGGCGCATGGGAGTTCTGCGCCTATGACGTCGACAAGGCTAACGAGTACCTCGACAAGGTCGCTCCCGCTGGCGCTAACGGCGATCGTGGCATCAATGTGACCCTGTCCTACAACCAGGACGGTGGCCACAAGGAGATCATGGAGTCCATCATCGGCGACCTCGCCAAGGTGGGCGTCACCGCCGTCTCCGATACTCCCGAGTGGTCTGCCCTGCTCGAGCAGTATCAGAACTTCAACTATCAGTTCGGCCGTCTGGGCTGGATCGCCGATTACCCGATCATGGACAACTTCCTGTATCCGCTGTTCCACTCCGACTCCCTGGGTGGCGACAACCGCTCCGGTTACAGCAACCCCGACTTTGACGCCAAGGTTGACGAGGCCCGTGCCACGGTTGACGACGACGAGCGTATCGCCAAGATGCAGGAGGCCGACGCCATGGTCGCCGCCGACTGCCCGGTCATCCCGGTGATGTTCTACACGCACACCATCGCTGGCTCCGACCGCGTCAAGTACCTCTACGTTGATCCGCAGAAGCACGCCGATCTGGGTACCGCTGAGCTCGCCTAAGAGTTTTGCAGCTTCCGTGAGGGTCAAGTATTTACGTAGACCTCATGGGAAACATACAGTTCCCCCTAACCTGGGGTAAACTGGCTGATGGTAATTTTGGGATGCCGGTCTGGCGATCGGCATCCCATTTAGGTTAATCCCTAGATAGGGGAGTGGTATGGGTAAGTACATCGTTAAACGTGTGCTTCAGTTCATCCCGGTGTTTTTGGGCGTCACGCTGATTCTGTTCGCCCTCCAGAATATCGTGCCGGGAGATCCGATCAAGTTGATCGGTGGAGACAAGGCTCTGTCCCCCGAGGTAGAGCTTCAGCTTCGCGTACGCTATCACCTGGTCCAGACGGACGAGGACGGTAACGCGATCCTTGACGAGAACGGCGATCCCGTTCAGACGTCGCTTGTAGACCGTTATCTGTATTACATGAACGGTCTGCTTCATGGCGATCTGGGTAATTCGTACCAGCGCAAGCTGCCGGTTACGGAAATCTTTGCCCAGAAGTATCCGTATACGGTCAAACTCGCCGCGTGCGCCATCGTGCTCGAGGCGATCATGGGTATCGGTGCGGGTATCATTTCGGCGGTAAAGCGTTATTCCTTCTGGGATATTTTGGTAACGCTGACCACGTCGATCCTCGTTGCCGTTCCCGCCTTCTGGCTCGGCATGCTGCTGCAGCTGTTCTTCGGCGTCATCCTTAAGGATCTCACCGGCGGCGCATTCTCCATGCCGATTTCGGGTGCCGGCGGTTCCAGCTCTCAGTATCAGGATTGGATGCACTATGTGCTTCCGACCATTACGCTGGCTTCGGTTTCGACCGCTTATGCTGCCCGCATTATGCGTTCACAGCTGCTTGACGTCATGAACCAAGATTACATCCGTACGGCAAAGGCCAAGGGTCTCTCCAATCGCGCGATCATCATCAAGCATGCGCTTAAGAATGCACTCATCCCCGTCGTTACCTATATTGGTGTCGACTTTGGCGGCATGCTTTCGGGTGCCATCCTGACCGAAACGGTCTTTAACTGGCCCGGTATCGGCTATGAGGTCTATCGCGCCATTAGCATGCGTGACTGGCCCATCGTTATGGGCGGCGTTACGCTCATCGTCGTCGTCGTCATGGTGATCAACCTGCTCGTCGACATTAGCTATGCATTCCTCGACCCGCGCATCCGCCTTGGCGGTCCGTCGGATAAGGCCTAAGGGAGGTACGTCTCATGCAGGAAACTGATTCTCAGTCTCAGGAGCAGGCTACCGCCACCAAGGCCGCATCTGCTCCCGCCAAGTCCCGCACGCTGTGGGGCGACGCTTTTAAGCGTCTTCGCAAGAACAAGCTCGCCGTTATCGGTGTCTGCTGGATCATCGTCGTCGTTTTGGTTGCCCTGACCGCAGATCTGTGGGCTAAGCCCTGGCTCGGTTCGCCGACGGCTTCCGACTCGACCACCATGGCCGAGACGTCGCTGCTGGCTCCGTGTGCCGAGCACCCGTTTGGCACCGACGCCCTTGGCCGCGACATTCTCGTTCGTGTTATCTACGGTGCACGTGTTTCGCTTTCCGTCGGTATTATGGCCACCGCCATCTCCACGGTGATCGGTCTGGTCATGGGCGCCCTTGCCGGTTTCTATGGCGGCATCTGGGATACGATTATCATGCGCTGCGCGGACATCTTCCTGGCGTTCCCGTACGTGCTGTTCGTCGTCGCCATGATCGCCGTTATCGGCCGTGGCCTTCAGAACGTCTTTATCGCCATCGGTATTCTCGGCTGGCCTTCGATTGCGCGCGTCTTTAGATCCGCGATCCTCACGGTCAAAGAGAACGACTATGTTGACGCCGCCCGCGCGATGGGTGCATCCGATGCCCGTATCGTTATGCGCCATATCTTCCCGAACTCCGTTGCTTCCATCGTGGTCTACGCGACCATGAACATCGGCGGCGCTATTCTGACCGAGTCCGCTCTGTCCTTCCTCGGCATGGGCGTTATTCCGCCTACGCCTTCGTGGGGCTCCATGATTCAGGACGGTCAGCAGTATCTTCTGACTGCTCCCTGGATGATGATCATGCCCGGTCTGGCAATTCTCTCGACGGTGCTCGCCTTCACCCTGCTGGGTGACGGTTTGCGCGACGCCCTCGACGTCAAGATGAAGGACGCATAAGGATGAAGAAGAACAAGAACTATGTGGACCTGAAGGACCAGCCGGTTCCCGAGGGCCAGCATCTGCTCGAGGTCGATGACCTTAAGATGTATTTCCACACCGAAGATGGCGTTGTTCGCGCTGTCGACGGTGTCTCCTACACGCTCGATCGCGGCGAGACCCTCGGTGTCGTCGGTGAGTCCGGCTCCGGTAAGTCCGTGACCGCCATGACCATCATGGGTCTTATCTCGATGCCTCCGGGAAAGATTGAGGGCGGCGACGTTCGCTATCGCGGCCGTTCTATCCTCGAGATGACCGAGGAAGAGATGCAGCACATTCGCGGTAACGACATCGCGATGATCTTCCAGGATCCTATGACCTCCTTGAACCCGGTCTATAAGATCGGCAAGCAGGTGGGCGAGGGCCTTCGTCTGCACCGCGGCTACTCCAAGCAGGAGGCGCTCAAGCGCGCTACCGAGCTTTTGGACCTCGTGGGTATCCCCGAGCCCGAGAAGCGCGTCAATGAGTATCCGCACCAGTTCTCCGGCGGTATGCGTCAGCGTGTCATGATCGCTATGGCTCTTGCCTGCGATCCCGATATCCTGATTGCCGACGAGCCCACGACGGCTCTGGATGTTACCATTCAGGCTCAGATTATCGAGCTCATGCAGGAGATGCAGGAGAAGAACGGCAACGCCATTATTATGATTACCCATGACCTGGGCGTCGTCGCCGATATGGCCGATAAGATTATGGTTATGTACGCCGGCCGTCCCGTCGAGTTCGGTACTGCTGAGGAAATCTTCTACGAGAGCCGCCATCCCTACACCTGGGGTCTTATTCGCTCCATCCCGGAGCAGGCCATCGATGAGAAGAAGCCGCTGACGCCGATTCACGGCAACCCGCCTTCGCTCATGAACCTGCCCGAGGGCTGCGTCTTCTCTC
Organism: uncultured Collinsella sp.; assembly: GCA_905208635.1. Classification (GTDB taxonomy): domain Bacteria; phylum Actinomycetota; class Coriobacteriia; order Coriobacteriales; family Coriobacteriaceae; genus Collinsella. The sequence goes on from CAJLPX010000006.1 coordinate 13,451, forward strand.
CTCGCTGCCCCTATGCGACCGACAAGTGCCGCAAGCAGCGCCCCGAGCGCGTTGTCACCGAGTCCGGCCACTATTCTGCGTGCCATTATTCCGGTGACCCCGAGTTCCTCAACAACGCCCCTGAGACGTCCCGCACGCGCAAGGATTCCAAGAAGGGAGGCGAGGCGTAAATGGCAGACAATAACGAGCGCACTCCGCTGCTGAAGGTCGAGCATCTTTCTAAGGAGTTCCCCGCAGAGTCCGGCATGTTCGCCAAGCGTTTTTCCAAGCGCGTCGTCTCTGCTGTGAATGACATTTCGTTCGAGATTTATCCGGGCGAGACCTTTGGCCTGGTCGGCGAGTCTGGTTGCGGTAAGTCCACCACGGGCCGCACCATCATGCGCCTGACCAAGCCGACGGCAGGTAAGGTGTTCTTCCAGGGCAAAGACGTTGCCGAGATGAGCAAGCATGAGATCAAGGACATGCGTCGTGAGATGCAGTTCATCTTCCAGGACCCCTATGCTTCGCTCAATCCTCGTATGACCATCGGCGAGATCGTCTCCGAGCCCATGACTATTCATGGCGTGGGCACCAAGGAGGAGCGCATTGAGCGTGTCCGTGAGCTGCTGGACGTCGTCGGCCTCAACCCCGAGCACATCAACCGCTATCCGCACGAGTTCTCGGGCGGTCAGCGTCAGCGTGTCGGCATCGCCCGCGCGTTCGCTCTGAAGCCCAAGCTGATCATCTGCGACGAGCCCGTTTCCGCTCTGGATGTTTCCATTCAGGCCCAGGTTCTGAACCTGCTCAAGGAACTTCAGGACAAGTTCGGTACGGCGTATCTGTTTATCGCCCACGACCTGTCCGTCGTGCAGCACATCTCCGATCGCGTTGCCGTTATGTATCTGGGTAAGATGGTCGAGGTTTCGGACTGGAAGACACTCTATAGCGAGCCGCACCACCCGTACACGCAGTCACTGCTGTCTGCCGTGCCGGTGCCCGATCCGGATATTCAGAAGACCCGCAAGCGCATCATCCTCGCTGGCGATCCGCCGTCGCCGCTAGATCCGCCGACCGGCTGCCGTTTCCACACGCGCTGTCCGATCGCGCAGGGCATCTGCTCCGAGAAGCTTCCTGAGTTTAAGGAAGTTGCCCCGGGCCACTGCTGCGCGTGCCACTTCGCCGAGCCGTTCCCGATCAAGGAATCGCACATCGACCTGTAGTCGGTTGTTCTCGTCCGGGCCCGCCCTGGTGTTGCTTTTCAGAACGTCCTCGGACATGTCGGAAGCCCCGCTGCGCGCTACGCGCTGTGGGGCTTCCTCCGTCCTGCGGAATGTTCTGAAAAGCAACACCAGGGCGGGCCCTGCGTTAACGCGGCAGAGGGGAGTGAGATTCCTTGATCGCTCACTTAATCTAATAGGAAAGTTAGTGAGGCCGGAGCTTTGGCTCCGGCCTCCCCATATAAGGGCTCGGCTTTGCCGAGCCACCAAATTTGCATCAGCCCCCAGAACATGTTTGAGAACTGTGCATGAAGCATGTGCCCCTAGGGCAGGAATGAGGTCGCTTTCCAACGCATTCCGCAGGGGGCGGCATTATTTTGTAGCGCGAAGCGCGGATCAAAATAATGCCGCATGCCCGAGGACGCGTTGGAAAGCGACCTCATTCCTGCCCGAACAGGTCGGTCTACCTGCGCAATTACAAATTCGTAAACTTTTTTGAAAAAAGTGCTTGCACAGTTCTCGAATCATAGGTTATTATCTTCCTCGTTGAACGCGCGGGTCCAACAAAACGAACCGCGAATCAACAACATAGCATGTCGGAGTGGCGGAATTGGCAGACGCGCTAGCTTGAGGTGCTAGTGACCGCTTTTTGGTCATGCGGGTTCAAGTCCCGCCTCCGACACCATCGCATTTGAGAAGCCTCTTCGGAGGCTTTTTTGTTACCGATAGACGGTGAGGTCCACGATGGAAACGCTTGAACGCAACGAGTGGGCAGACGTTGCCCAACTAGTCGAGATCACGAGCGATGCTGTCATCATCTGCGAGCTCGACGGAACCATTCTGCATGTGAATAATCGCTTACTTGGTTTGATGTGCGAGGAACGCGCCGACGTCATCGGCGGAGATGTTAAAGACGTCCTGTACTCGTCCGCTTTTGAACGTGCGACGGAACATCGTCTGCCATTTGAAACTGATGGCTCAGAGAACCAACTGATGCTCAAGCTGAGTGACGGCTCTTTTATTCCCGTCTTGGTTCGTGCGGGCTCCGTAACGCCTCCACACATCTTTGGGCGCCGCGCACCACGTGTCCTGGTGGCGCTTCACAGTATCGAGGAACAGTATTCTCACGACCGGCAACTCAAGCGTGCGCTTTCGGAGCTTAGAGTGGCGAACAAGCGCCTCTCTGGCACGCTCTCGGTCATTATGAGTACCGTGGGCTCCGATGAGCTGCCCAGCCTACTTGATACCGTTTTGAACCAGCTTGTAGGAACGCTCGATGCTTCGGGTGCCGCTATCTATTTTTCTGAGAGCGGTGGTTTTAAACTTCGCGGTGTTTCCAAGGAGCTGTACGACAGCTACCTGCCTGAGTTTTTGCCGTATGGCGCTGGCATTCCGACGTATGTTCTTCGTGAGTCGCGTGCCTGTCGCTTGTCGATTCAACAGGACCTTGAGGGTGATAAGGTCGCCTCCGGTATGTTCATGGATCTGGACAATCGTTCTAAGCACCTGTTGCGCATGCAGGATATGCCTCCGTACCGCAGCGAGATCTGTCTTCCCGTTTTTTACGGTACGCAGATCCTTGGCGTGCTGGAAGTTGGTTGGAAACGCCCTCAGGCACCGCTCGCCTATGACGTTAATGTGCTCGAGGTCATTTGCGATTACCTGTCTATCCAGCTGGTCGGCATGGCATCGAGCCTTCGCTCCCGTCGCACGGCCGAGCTTGGCCGCTCGCTCAATGTCTTGCGTGACGAGTTGTTTACCTTTCTAGACGATTCCGCCGCGGCTACCCAGGCGGTATCGTCCGAGATCTGCAATATGCTCAACTGCCATTTTTGCCCTATTGAGTATGACGCCAGTCTGGATTCCTACGTCATAGATTTTGAAGGCGGCAGTCGCGTTGCTTTGCCGGACGATCCCGAGAAGCTTTTCTTTTCCACGACGGCGCCAGCGGCACGTCTGGGGGCTGGCCCTGATGGCTTTGAGGCATCTGTTTTGGGCGGCACGAGCGCCGAGGACCTTAAACACGTCCGTATAACTCGCGTTGACGAATCGATGCCTATGGGAGGCTGGCTTAGGGCGCATGGCCTGCCTTGCCAGGGTCTCTACGTCGACGCCGGCATCGAGGCGGGGCGCCCGCGCCCTGAGGGCGATGGCAAGCACAGTAACGACGCGATCGTTCCTGCTTCTGTTGCGAAGGGCCCGACGACGCGCGCGCTGCTGCTTCGTGATGGTAGCCAAGAGCCGATTGATGACCTTGAATATGACTACTTGGTGCACTTGGCTCATGACTTTGAACTGATCTATGAAGGCGAATCTCAAAAGCGTGAGGAGCGCCATATCGCTCAGACCCTTCAGATTGGCATGAGAAATTCACTGGGGGATGTTCCGGGAATCGCCGCCGATTCGGTGTACCTGTCGGCCACGAACTCGGCGTTGGTCGGCGGCGATTTCTATACGCTCATCCGTCTTCCCGACGATTGCGCCGTCATGATTCTGGGCGATGTGTCTGGCAAAGGCATTGAGGCTGCATCGATGTCCGCGCTCGTCAAGACGGCCCTGACGGCATATGCCTGGGAGGGCGCTGGGCCGGCCCGCATGGCACGCTCCCTTAACAGCATGCTCATGGGCTTTTCAAGGGTCGAGACGTTCGTGACGGCCTTTATCGCCAAGGTTGACCTTAAAGCCGGACGTGCAACGTATTGTTCGGCGGGCCATCCTCCGACCATGGTCATCAGGCCAGAGTCGATGCCGCTGGGTGGCGGCGAGGTTCGTGGGGGAGAGGTTGAGCTGCTTGGATGCCAATCGGGGGTAATCGGTGCCTTTGAGAGCATGGTGTACGAGACAGGCGTGTTTACGTTCGCTCCTGGTGACATGCTATTTATGTACACCGACGGAACAATCGAAGCACGTGACCGCTCGGGTGCTTTCTTTGGCGAGCAGCGCCTTCGTGACCTTCTGCTCTCTGTCTCGGGTGAGGGCGTATCGGGAATCTGCGGCAAGGTCTTGGGCGAGCTCGACCGATTTACCGAATCGGCGCTGGACGATGACATTGCATTGGTGTCCCTTGAGTTTTTACGGGGTCGTTCATAGACGACGCTGGGTGGGCTGAATCCGTACGGTTGGGGAAACGAATGCATCGAGTGGGCTTTTTTGGGGAACCATGGTCGTATGAATGAGTGGAATGACATAGCGGTTTTGACGCCACCAGGCGATATCGACATCGCCACGGTGCCTGCGCTGCGTCGGCGGTTGGATGCTTTGATTGGCCGCGGCGTGCGTCGTGTCGTCATCAACTGCCAGGCTGTTAGCTTTATCGATTCGACGGGCTTGGCATTCCTGCTTACGCGCGCTCGTGAGCTCATGAGGCGAGAAGGCCTGCTTTCGCTCGTCAATGCATCAGGTGAAGTTGTTCGCTTTTTGGAGATTGCCCGTCTTGTCGATATTCTTCATGTCGCGGGGCCGGCACGGGAGTCTATTCCCGCCATTCCGGTGGGGGAGCTGCCTCGCTGGAGTAAGAGCGTCGAGGTCCGTCAGGGTATCGAGAATCTTCCATACTACCGACATCGCATCGCCGAACTCCTTGAATCGCTTCCGTTGCGCCGTGACGAGCGCTACGATGTCGCGTTGGCGTCGGGGGAGGCGCTGGGTAATGCCTATGACCATGCGGGCGGTATCGGGTGCGTCCTGACGGTTCAGGCCTATGGCGATCGCGTTGTGGTTGAGGTGCTTGATCGAGGTGCCGGCTATTCTATCGATGAAACGAGCGAACCGGTCGCATCAGAGGAGCGCGGCCGTGGTATCAAGCTTATGCGTATGCTCGTCGATAACGTGGAGGTTGCTCGTCGTACGGACGGCGTCGGTACGCGCGTGCAGATGGTGAAGCTGTTTAGCGGAGCGCTGGAGTCGTGTGCCTAGCCAATCGCTTTAGCGCGTTTAGCTACTAAGAACATGCGGCAGACAAGTTTTTTGAAAAAAGTACTTGCGTCTTTTGGACAACTCGCGTAAATTAATAACCCGCAAGCGGACATGGCTCAGTTGGTAGAGCACAACCTTGCCAAGGTTGGGGTCGCGGGTTCGAGCCCCGTTGTCCGCTCCATTGCATTTCCGGACCGTTTAGGCGGTTCTTTTTCGGCGAAGTGGCCAAGTGGTAAGGCAGAGGCCTGCAAAGCCTTTACCCCCGGTTCGAATCCGGGCTTCGCCTCCAGGCAACATCCGGGCGCTCCGGCGCCCGTTTTGTTTTACATATGCGGACATGGCTCAGTTGGTAGAGCACAACCTTGCCAAGGTTGGGGTCGCGGGTTCGAGCCCCGTTGTCCGCTCCAAACGCAGCAGCCCGACTACTACGGTAGCCGGGCTTTTTCGTACCCATCGCTTGGACTCGAACCCGAGAGGGAGCGAGCGTTAAGCAAACGCGGAGCGTTTGTAGCGAGCTGGCGAGGACGCCGGCAGGCGGCCGAAGCCGGTGCGGATCCGCGAAGCGAATACGCAGACGCCCCGTTGTCCGCTCCAAGCGTAACAGCCCGACTACTACGGTAGCCGGGCTTTTTCGTACCCGTCGTCTGGGCTCGAGCCCGTGAGGGAGCGAGCGTTTGGGGCGTGGCTGTGGCGTTGTTTGCCGCGAATGTCCGCTTTGGGCGTATCATCGTGGGCATCTCGCAAAACCTCGTTGCAAGGGAGACTCATCCCATGGCTACAGAAAAGTCCTCGTCGCGCCCATGGATGTCCGATGCCGCGATCTATCAGATCTATCCGCGCTCGTTTAAGGATTCGACTGGTTCGGGTCTGGGCGATATCGCGGGCATTACCCAGCAGATGGACTATCTTGAGCAGCTGGGCATCGAGGCCATCTGGCTGAGCCCGTTTTACCCATCGCCTCTTGTCGATGGCGGCTATGATGTGGCGGACTACTGCGATGTCGACCCACGTCTCGGCTCGCTTGACGACTTCGATGACATGATCGCTGCGGCTCATGCGCACGGCATCAAGGTCATCGTCGACATCGTGCCCAACCATTCGTCCAACCAGCACCCCTGGTTCAAAGCCGCTCTTGCCGCCGGCCCCGGATCACCCGAGCGCGCCCGTTATATCTTCCGCGATGGTCGCGGCGAGCACGGCGAGCTGCCTCCCACCAATTGGAATGCCAACTTTGGCGGCCCCGCCTGGACGCGCGTCGCGGACGGTCAGTGGTATCTGCACATGTTTACGCCCGAGCAGCCGGACTTTGACTGGTCGTGTCCCGAGGTTCATGCGTTCTTTTGCGACGTCCTGGCGTTTTGGAGCGATCGAGGCGTCGATGGCTTTCGCATTGATGTGGCGCACGGTCTCGCCAAGGATCTCGACCGCGATGACCTCGACCAGTGGCATCTCGCCGAGGGCGATGACATGGTTGAGGACGGCACCCATCCGCTGTGGGACCGCAACGAGGTCCATGAGATCTATCGCGAGTGGCGCCGCGTGTTCGACCGTTATGATCCGCCGCGCAGCGCCGTTGCCGAGGCGTGGGTTCTGCCCGAGCGCCAGTATCTCTACGCACGCCCCAGCGAGCTTGGCCAGACATTCAACTTTGAGTTCGCCAAGGCCACTTGGACCTATGATGACATGCACGCTGCAATCGAGAAGGGCTTGAAGGCGGCCATCGAATCCGGTTCCGCCTCGACCTGGGTACTCTCCAACCACGACGTGCCGCGCGTGGCGACACGCTATGCCCTGCCGCAAATCAAGGCGACGCGCTACCATCAGATTGCGCTCGACTGGCTCTTACGCGACGGGTCGTCTTATGACGAGGACCGTGAACTCGGCGAGCGCCGCGCGCGGGCAGCCCTTTTGCTTGAGTTGGCGCTTCCGGGCTCGGCATACGTGTATCAGGGTGAGGAGCTCGGCCTTTTTGAGGTGGCTGACATCCCGTGGGCTGCACTCGAAGATCCCACTGCGACCAATACGCACGGACCGAAGCGCGAGAAGGGGCGCGACGGCTGTCGTGTGCCCCTGCCGTGGGTGGCAGCGGACGATCCCGCGCAGGGCGGATCGTTTGGGTTTTCACCGGCGGACGCCGATGCGGCGCCCCATCTGCCACAGCCTGCATGGTTTTCCGATTACGCTGCCGATAGGGAAGAAGCGGACCCGGCATCGATGCTTGCGTTCTATCGCGACGCCCTCTGGCTGCGGCGCAAGCTGCGCGGGTGCGCCAACGATCTTGCGTGGCTCGATCTTGACGGGTGCACCGGCCTTGCGGATGGTGCCGAGGGCGCTGAGGGCGGCGTCATCGCCTATCGCCGCGACAACGGCTGGGCGTGTGTGACGAACTTCGGTGCAGCACCCGTGGAGCTGCCGGCGGGTAGGGTCCTGCTCACCTCATCACCGCTTGCAGATGGCAGGCTCGCGCAGGACAGCTCTGCCTGGATCATGCTCGCTGAGTTGTAGGGGGCCTCTTGCGGCGAGCTTGCGTTTGCCTACACCTTCCGTGGTGGCTGATGTCTTCGCGAGGTTCGCGAGGGCGTCGCAAAACTTTTCAAAAAAAGTTCTTGCATTTGGGTGGATCATCCCGTATATTAAATCCTCGCAGGCGGACATGGCTCAGTTGGTAGAGCACAACCTTGCCAAGGTTGGGGTCGCGGGTTCGAGCCCCGTTGTCCGCTCCATTTGGGCGTTTAGCTCAGGGGGAGAGCGCTTCCCTGACACGGAAGAGGTCAGAAGTTCAAATCTTCTAACGCCCACCAAATGTTCGCAGCCCAGAGGCATCGCCTCTGGGCTGTTTTGTTTTACGTCGCCAAATGGGTCGCCAAATACGTCACCAAATATCGAGTTTTTGATCTTCCGGAATGCTTCTCAGTAGTCATCCGAGAAAACTCCCATCTTCTCCGTTTGCATGCACATATCTTTCAAGGATTCGTGCCGCGGTTGCATGGAGCTCGGCAAGGCACGACCGCAACATGTTGGTCAAGCATAATCTTTTGGATTCTTTTGGCGTGAGCGGCTTGGTTTTGGTAGGATTTGTCAGCGGCTTGACTAAGGGGGTTTTATAACTGCCATGCAGGTAGCCGTGTTGGTAACGTTTTACCGACTTGTCAAATACCCCTCATTTTTAATGCGTCTGCAAAATGACCAATTGCTTTGACCTGCTGAAACACTATATGTTGTGTTTGACCTAAAAAAAGAATACAGGATATAGATGCTTCTTTGTCGTATGATAGATGGCGGACAGAGAACGAAGACCTTAACTGCCTCTTTTGAACGTGTCCTTGAACCGCTTGATTGGCTCTAGGGAATGTCCGCATGGAGGCTTATGGTTTATCGAGAACACAGATTGCGCGACGGCGCCGCAAGGCAGGGGCAAGCCCTGCCGGGCATCGTTTGGCTCTGAAGCGCAATGAGGCTACGACGCGAAAGAGGCAAGAGGATGAAGATCATCAAGCGCAGCGGCACCGAGGTTGTCTTTGACATCGATAAGATCGTCAATGCCATCCGCGCCGCAAACTTGGAGGTCGAGGAGAGCTCTCGTCTTACCGACCGCCAGGTGGTTTATGCGGCGCAAAACGTCGCCGAGGCATGCGAGAACGCGGGCCACACCGTTTCGGTCGAGGAGATCCAGGATTTGGTCGAGGACGAAATCATGCGTCTCGACTGCTACGAGGTCGCCCGCCACTACATCATCTATCGCTATGTTCAGAGCCTGAAGCGCCAGAAGAACACGACCGACGACAAGATTCTGTCGCTGATCGAGTGCAATAACGAAGAGGTCAAGCAGGAGAACTCTAACAAGAACCCGACCGTCAATTCCGTCCAGCGCGACTATATGGCCGGCGAGATTTCAAAGGATCTGACTCAGCGTGTGCTGCTGCCCCAGGAGATCGTGGATGCCCACAATGAGGGCCTGATCCACTTCCACGATTCTGACTACTTTGCCCAGCACATGCATAACTGCGACCTGGTGAACCTGGAGGACATGCTCCAGAACGGCACCGTTATCTCGGGCACGCTGATCGAGAAGCCGCACAGCTTCTCGACTGCCTGCAACATCGCGACGCAGATTATCGCCCAGGTTGCTTCCTCCCAGTACGGCGGCCAGTCTATTTCGCTGACCCATCTTGCCCCGTTTGTTGAGGTGAGCCGTCAAAAGATTCGCGGCGAGGTCGCTCGCGAGCTTGAGGAGCTCGGCGTCTCTGCGTCTGCCGAGAAGGTCCGTGAGGTCGTTGAGGACCGCCTGCGCGATGAGATCCGTCGCGGCGTCCAGACGATTCAGTATCAGGTCGTGACCCTTATGACCACGAATGGCCAGGCGCCGTTCGTGACGGTCTTTATGTATCTCAATGAGGCCCGTACGCCCCAGGAGAAGCACGACCTTGCCATGATCGTGGAGGAGACGCTTCGTCAGCGCTATGAGGGCGTTAAGAACGAGGCCGGCGTGTGGATTACCCCGGCATTCCCCAAGCTTATCTATGTACTCGAGGACGATAACGTTCACGAGAATTCCCCGTACTTCTACCTGACCCAGCTGGCTGCCAAGTGCACCGCCAAGCGCATGGTGCCCGACTACATCTCCGAGAAGAAGATGCGCGAGCTCAAGCTGTCTAAGGGCGAGACCGCCGGCAACGGCGATTGCTACACCTGCATGGGTTGCCGCAGCTTCTTGACGCCCGACCGCTCGGGCAACGGCTTTAACAATGTCGCCAACGCGCTGAACTATGACCCGACCAAACCTAAGTACTATGGCCGCTTTAACCAGGGTGTTGTGACCATCAACCTGCCCGATGTCGCGCTGAGCTCGCATCAGGACATGGACAAGTTCTGGAAGATCTTCGACGAGCGCCTTGAGCTGTGCCACCGCGCCCTGCTGTGCCGTCATGAGCGCCTGATGGGTACGCTTTCTGACGCTGCACCGATTTTGTGGCAGTACGGCGCCCTCGCTCGTCTGAAGAAGGGCGAGACGATCGATAAGCTGCTCGTGGGCGGATACTCCACCATCAGCCTGGGATATGCCGGCCTGTATGAGTGCGTCAAGTACATGACGGGTCACAGCCACACCGAGAAGGAGGGCACGCCGTTTGCCATGGCCGTCATGCAGCGCATGAACGACAAGTGCGCCGAGTGGAAGGCCGAAAGCGATATCGACTTCTCGCTGTATGGCACCCCGCTTGAGTCGACGACCTACAAGTTCGCCAAGTGCCTGCAGCGTCGTTTTGGCATTATTCCGGGTGTGACGGACAAGGGCTACATTACCAACAGCTATCACGTCCACGTGTCCGAGGAGATTGATGCTTTCGACAAGCTTAAGTTTGAGGGCATGTTTCAGCAGCTTTCGCCGGGCGGTGCTATCTCCTACGTTGAGGTTCCCAACATGCAGGACAACCTCAAGGCTGTCATTCGCGTGATGCAGTACATCTACGACAACATCATGTACGCCGAGCTCAACACCAAGAGCGACTACTGCCAGGTGTGCGGCTACGATGGCGAGATCAAGATTGTTGAGGACGATGGCAAGCTGGTGTGGGAGTGCCCCAACTGCGGCAACCGAGACCAGGAGAAGATGAACGTCGCTCGTCGTACGTGCGGCTACATCGGTACCCAATTCTGGAACCAGGGTCGAACCGAGGAGATCCGCGACCGCGTGCTGCATCTCTAATAACCATCCCAGGCTGCCCCGTAGCGAGGCCCCGGACCTTTACTCGCTATTTCGGACAGTCCTGGCTCACGACGGAGGCGCCACTGGCGCCTCCTGTTCGTGCGGAACTCATATCGAGCAAAGGTCCAGGCCCTCGCTACGGGGCAGCCGAGCTAACGTAGCTGAGATGCAGCACACAGCCTGCTCACTCCTCGAAGTTCTTAGCGGAAATGAGTTGACCTGCGACAACGGTCTGCTTGCGATAACGGTTGAGCTGCAGCATTGTTTTTATTGGACCTCGAACCCTATACTCGATGTTCGCTGAGTTCATTGAGTATCGCTCGCGAGGGGTCTGGAGTATATCGTCCCGCCCGCAGTTTCGCAGGCCGCAGGCCGAGAATGTTTGAGGACGGGACGATATGTCCCGGCCTCCCGGGAGAGTTACCTATGAACTACGCGAACATTAAGTATTTCGACATTGCTGATGGAGAAGGCGTTCGTACTTCTCTGTTTGTGAGTGGGTGCCGTCGTGGGTGCAAGAACTGCTTTAACTCTGTCGCGTGGGACTTTGCTGCGGGCGAGCCGTTTGATCGCACCGTCGAGGACAAGATTATCGAGAGCCTCGACCATCCCTTTATTGATGGCCTGACGATTCTGGGCGGGGAGCCCATGGAGCCCGAGAATCAGGCTGGGCTCGTTGATTTTGTCGAGCGTGTTCGCGCGGCCTATCCAGTGGGGTCGGGGAAGACTATTTGGTGCTTTACTGGCGACGTACTCGAGGAGCTTATGCCGGGCGGTCGTCATCATACCGAGGTGACGGACCGCATCCTTGCCTGCCTCGACATGTTGGTGGACGGCCCGTTTGTTCAGGACCTGTACGATATCACGCTGCGCTTTAGGGGCTCGAGCAACCAGCGCGTGATCGATATGAACGCTACGCGCGCCCGTGCTGAGCGCGAGGGCATTGCGCTTTGTGATGCGGTTGAACTTTGGCGTGATGATCCGGTCTATTCGACCCATACTATGTAGCTTGTGGTCGATGCCGGAGGGCGTGGTACCATAGCGCGAACGTGAAATCGGAAAAGTGAGGCCCAGATGGTCGATCAGGAAAAAGTCGAGGCCGCCATTAAGCTGTTGCTTGAGGGCATAGGCGAGGACCCAACTCGTGAGGGCCTGCTGGAGACCCCGGCGCGCGTTGCCCGTATGTATGGTGAGATTGCCGGCGGTATGGACCAGAGTGCCGAGGAACACCTGTCCAAAACCTTTGCCGTCGCTTCGAACGATTTGGTTATCGAGCGCGATATCACGTTTTACTCGCTGTGCGAGCATCATCTGCTGCCGTTTTACGGCAAAGCTGCCATCGGCTATATCCCTAACGGTCGCGTGGCTGGACTCTCCAAGCTTGCCCGCACGGTTGAGGTTTATGCCCGCCGTCTGCAGCTGCAGGAGCAACTGTGTGCACAGGTTGCCGATGCCCTCATGGATTATCTCGCTCCCCAGGGAGCGATTGTGCTGATGGAAGCCGAGCACATGTGCATGACCATGCGCGGCGTGCAAAAGCCCGGCACCAAGACCGTGACGCTCGCTCGTCGCGGCGTCTTTGAGACCGATCCCGCGCTCGAGGAGCGGTTCTTTAGGATGCTGGGCCGCTAACCATGAGAGTCGTCAACGACTTTACATCGAAGACCGATGAGGGGACGTCGCGTCGCGGCTTTATGGCTTCGGGCCTGGCTCCCTTTGGCGCCATGCCTCGCATTGATTACATTTGTGCCAACGGGCTGTTCCGGCGGCACCTGGGCAACATTGCACAGTTGGAATCGGGGCGCATCTTTTGCCGCCACGGTATTGACCATCTGCTGGATGTCGCGCGCATTATGTGGATTAAGAATCTTGAGGAACAGCTCGAATTTGACCGCGAGGTCATCTATGCCACGGCACTTCTCCACGATATCGGCAAAGATGAACAGTATGAATCGGGTATATCCCATGATGTTGCAAGCGAACGCGTCGCTGATGCGATTCTCGGCGGCATGCCCGATGACGTGGCGTTTGAGCCGGTCGATGCCGCAGCCATTAAGACGGCCATTCTGGGCCATCGAAAGCTGCGCGTGAACAGCCAACCGCTTGAGCGCCTGCTCTATGCAGCCGACAAAGCGTCGCGCGCCTGCTTTGCATGCCCCGCGCGCAATGCTTGCAACTGGAGCGATGATAAAAAGAACCTGTCGATTCGCGTGTAGTTAGTTTGCGCGGTCGGGGTTCTAAACGAAGGAGACGATCGCGATGAGTAACAAGAAACTGCCCGAGAATGCAACCAGGACTGAAGGCGCCGAGCTCGCTCGCCGTGGAAGGGGCGAAATATCCACCGCAACGGCGGTACCCCACGTGAGCTATGACGATCTTCGCCATGCCGATCGCATTACTATCGACGGTCTCGAGGTCTTTGCCAACCACGGCGTGTATCCCGAAGAGAACGCGCTGGGCCAGAAGTTCATCGTGTCCCTGGTGCTCTATGCCGACCTGCGCGCAGCGGGGGAGCACGATAACCTGGACGCCTCGATTGACTATGGCACGGTGTGCCACGATGTCGATGGCTATCTGCGCGAGCACACGTTTAAGCTCATCGAGGCTGCAGCCGAGGGTGTGGCCCAGATGCTGCTGCGTCGTTACCCCCTGCTGCTTGGTGTGCGCGTTAAGCTCGATAAGCCTTGGGCGCCCGTCGGTCTTCCCCTGGCAAGCTGCGGCGTCGAGATCGAGCGCGTGCGCTAACCGGCCCTACAGCTCGTTGGCAGGCGGTTTTTTGAGCCGCTGCGACAGAGCTCTATTGTCGGGGCAGTACGTGTCGAGCAGGGCGTGGAACCGCTGGTTGTGGCTTGGCTCGAGCAAGTGAACGAGCTCGTGGGCGACAACCATGTCGAGGCATTCGACGGGGTAGGCGGCGAGCTCGCGCGCGATGCGAATGGCGCCGGTTTTGGGCGTGCAGGAACCCCAACGCGTTTTCATACTGCGCACGGAGACGCGGGCCACGGTGACGCCCATTGCGATTTCGTACGCGTGCACGATGTCGCGTAGCGCTGCGGTGACCTCGGATGCATAGAGTTGGTCGATGCGGGTCTGGAGTTCTTTGGGCGTTAGGCCGTCAAGGGCTGTGCACTGCTTTGCCTGCGCGCGCCCACTTGGCTCGTCGGCACCCATAAAACTTGCGAAGGTGGCCTGCTTGGGCCGCGGTGCGGGTGATGCAAAGTTGTGATCGAGTGCATCCTGTACCGTGATGGGCTTGCCCCAAAGTGCAATGATGGACGAGGGGCTGAGCGGCTCTCGCGCCGTTGCCTGACGTTGCTCGCGCTGGGCAAGTCGGCTGATAATCCAGGCACTGTTGCGCTTCACAAACGCTTCGATACGCTCGCGGCTGGCGCCGAGCGGTGCGCTGGCGTGGACCTCACCGCTCGATGTGACACGTAGGTTGAAGTTCTTGACGCGCTTTTTGGTAACGACGACGGGGATGGGTGTCCCATCCGGTCGGGATACGGAAAACGTAAACTGCTGCGTCAAAAGCGGTCCTTCAGATTGGGGACGGGCCGGCATGTCGACCGTTCGGCATGCCGGCCTGCTCAAGGGATGTGAAATTAATAACGCTCAAAGAAGGCAAGCGCGTTGTCGCTGCAGAGCTTCTGCATCACGGTCTTGCCGAAGTGCTTGGAGAGCATGTTCTGGAACTCGGGCATCTTGCTGGCATCGGAGAGGAAGGCGGGCACAGTTGCGCCGTCCCAGTCGCCGCCGAGCGCGATGACGTCCTCGCCACCCAGGTCGAGCCAGTGCTCGATATGTGCCGCTAGCTGGTCGAAGGTGACGTCTGCGGCGGTTTTGTCGGTTGCGTCGTTGGAAAGGAACTCGCTGCAGTAGTTGAGGCCGACGATGCCACCCATGTCGCGAATGGTACAGAACTGGTCGTCGGTGAGGTTGCGTTTGACGCCGCAAACCGCACGGGAGTTGGAGTGACTGGCGACGAAGGGGCGCGTGGCGTGGGCGACAACCTCGTCAAAGCACTCGTCGTTGAGGTGGGAGACGTCGAGTACCATGCCGGCGTGCTCCATCTGCGTAAGTGCCTCGATGCCGGCGGCGGTGAGGCCGGCGTGGGTATCGTGTCCGCTTGCGAGCGGCCCCTGCGCGTTCCAGCTGAGTGACGACATGAGTACGCCCAAGCTCTTGAGCACCTCGATCAGCGCGGGGTCCTCGGCAAAGAACGTGGCGTTTTCGATGGTATGGATGCAGGCGACCTTGCCGTCTTTGAGCGCAGGGCGAATGTCTGCCGCGCTGCGTACGTTGACCATGCGGTCGTGGTTAAGCATGGCCTGGCCGCTCATGTGCGCCATGATCTGCGCCTGGAAGCGCGCGGCGTGGGCGGTGGGAATCTCGTCGGGGACAAACGTGGCGAAGCACTGTGCCCACGGCGTGTTGCCGATCTTTGCGAGCGAGATGGCGCAGGCGTTGCCCTTGATGAGGTCGAAATCTTGCGGATGCGTTTCGTCGCCGGGGAAATAACCGTCGGTGCCGGCGGTAAAGCGCAGGTCGAGATCGAGCGTGGCCCAGCCGATGCGGTCGGCGGTGTCGCAGTGTAGGTCAAATACGGGATATGCCATGGTTCCTCCGGTTGCAGCGTTTCTTTGCAAACTGTCTTTGAATTGTATGACTAGGGTATAGTTAGCGCCATATGTTCATGGCGGCCCGCGTTGTGCGCCGCCCTTATCACGGAGGTTTCCATGTCCAACCAGGGCAAGAAGGTCAAGACTCATTATCGCGGCACGCTCGACGACGGCACGCAATTCGATAGCTCCTACGATCGCGGCGAGCCGCTGGAGTTCACCTGCGGCGCCGGTCAGATGATCAAGGGCTTCGATGCCGCTGTTGTCGACATGCAGGTGGGCGAGAAGAAGACCGTGCACATCCCGGCCGCCGATGCCTACGGCGAGCACAACCCCGAGATGGTCCTGACCTTCCCGGCCGAACAGGTTCCCAACATCGAGCAGATCGAGAAGGGCATGAAGCTCTTCCTGTCCACGCCGAGCGGTATGCCCGTCCCCGCCGTGGTCATCGACGTAACGCCCGAGGCCGTGACGCTCGACGCCAACCACGAGCTGGCCGGCAAGGACCTCAACTTTGATATCGAGCTCGTCGAGGTCGAGGACTAGAGTATGCCCGTACGCTTGGTTTCGACGACATGCTTGGGAAATCTCAACGATCCGTCCTATGAACTCCTGCTTCGCCGGAAGTTGGGCGGCATCTTTGAGATTGACGAGCTGCTACTCGATTGGGACCAGGCTGATGCGCGCCTGTTTGTGGGCGTGACGGAGCTGGGGCGCACGGTCGATGTTCGGCTGGATACTGCCGACGGCGGTCGTCTTGCCGACGGCGACGTGCTTGCCATCGACCGTTCGGGCATGGTGCCCGTGGCGGTTGTCGTGCGCCTGCGCAGCGCCGAGGTCTATTTGATCGAAGTCGACCGCATGGATCCGATTGCGTTCGCGCATGCGTGCTGGGAGATCGGCAATATGCACGCGCCGCTTTTCCGAGGCGATTCGGACGAGCATACCGTGCGCATGTATACGCCGGTGCAGCCTGTTTTGGGCCGCATGCTCCGGGGCGTCGAGGGTGTTCAGCTCTCGGTGGTTACCCGTGAACTCGATGCGGACCGGCGCTTTGCGTCGTGTGCGGCGGATGCCGTTGTGAGTATGGCTCCAGACTTTACGATCGTAAAGAAGGCGCGCGGTTAACGTGCGTATAAGTAAGACGGACTTTGAGAGGCAACTATTCAAAGTCCGTCTTTCTGTTGATGAGATGCTGTGGGGGAAAGCATATGGGTCTTGAAGGAATCAAGCTGATTGCATGCGATTTGGACGGCACGTTGCTGCATCCGGGGGAGCGCGAGCCGCGTTCCGAGGCCTTTGAGCTCATCGATGAGCTGCGTCGTCACGGTATCGTGTTTATGCCGGCGAGCGGCCGTCAATATGCGAGTTTGCGCTATCTGTTTGCCCCGGTGGCCGATGAGCTCGCCTATGTATGCGAAAACGGAGCCCTGGTGATGAGCGAGGGACGTGCCGTTGTCAAGCGTTCCATGGAGCGTAGCCTTGCTATGGATATCGCGAATGCCGTGGTTGCGTATCCCCATGCCGACGTGACCCTTTCGTGTGAGGGACACCTCTACACCATGAGCGGCAACGATGCGTTCGTCGACCATTTGCGCTATGAGGTCCACTGCGATGTGGCGGTGGTCGACCGCCCCGAGGACATCGACGAGGACGTCATTAAGATTGCCTTCCAGACGCCCGAGGTGGATCAGCCGGCGGCCCTGGAGTATTTCGAGTGCCTCTTTAGCGACTGTGTCGACGTGATGACGTCGGGAACCGAATGGACGGACTTTATCGGTTTCGGTTCGGGCAAGGGCTCCGCGCTTGCCGATTACGGTCGTGCCCTGGGTATTTCGCCCGATGAGATGATGGCGTTTGGCGATAACGAAAACGACCGCGACATGCTCAACGTCGTGGGCCATCCTTATCTAATGGAGAGCTGCAATCCCTCTATGCGTGGCATCAACGACCGCGTCCGTTACGTGCGCACGGTCGAAGAGGAATTGCATCGCCTGCTTGCTGAGTAGATATTTGGGACATGCCTAGAAATCTATTTTTTGCTGCAAAGCGCGGAAAGGTGGATTTTAAGGCATGTCCTGAACATCTACTGGCAGTCGGGGCAGAGACCCTCGAAGATGGTGTAGTGCGACGTGACGTGCCAGCCGATTTGCTCGGACGCCTTGGCGTCGAGCTGGGCATCGAAGGGGAGCGGTACGTCGATGACGCGGCTGCATGAGGTGCAGATGATATGCGCATGCGGCTCGATCGTGCGATCGAAGCGGCTGCCGCCCGGCGTCTTGATGGAGAGGATTTCGCCGGCGTCGGCCAAGAGATTGAGATTGCGGTAGACCGTACCGCGGCTGATTTTGTCATCCTGCGCGCGCACGACGTTGTAGATTTCGTCGGCGGTGGGATGGTTATAGCTTTGGCGCACGGCGTCAAGAACCAGCTTTCGCTGCCTGGTATTCCTTCTTTGCACCGCCATGCGCCTCGCCTCTTTTCTATTAACGGTCGTAGGTAAATGATACCGTATTTAGCACACAATACTAATAATGAGGACTGAAACCGTCTTCATTGGCAAGTGGGGCTCGGGCCTGGGCGTCTACGAGGCGAAAACGCGTTCCCATGCGCTCGTAGGAGGCATGAAGCGCCTCGAGATGAGATAGGACGTTTGCCGGAGCTCCCTGTATCTCCATCTCGACTGAGCCGTCTTCCATATTACGCACCCAGCCGGTGAGGGAGCGTGCCTGCGCGAGGTTGGTGTTGGTAAAGCGAAAACCAACGCCTTGGACTTGCCCCGCCCAGCGCAGAAAATAGCGCAGGGGAGTGTCTTGAGTGGCCTCGTCGCTTGCGAGCACGGTAAGCCTGCGGCGCAGCTCGAGCTCGACGTTTGATGGTTTTTGAGGCTCTCGACTGCCTCCGGTGACGCTGGAGAAGAACGTATCGAAGAAACCCATCGCTATGCCTGCTTGCCTGCGTCAGCTGGGAAGGTTATGCCGGCCTGCTGGCGCACGGCATCCATGATGCGCAGTGAGACGAGCGTGACATCGCGGTAGTGGCCAAGCTCGTGGCGTCCCGCCGGGGTCTCCCAAATCTCTTCCTTAACGTTATCGATGCCGCCGATGGCGGTGATAAAGTCTGTGAGTTCGTATTCCATAGTGTTGCTCGATTTGGGCAGGTCGAGCACGCGGCCGTTGTCGCCCTGTTCGCGCGGTGCCTCGGTCGCCGAGCCGCGTACGACATCGCCGCGATAGTCGATGCGGACGTTGCGGGGCGTGGACAGATGGTCGATCTGGATAGTGCCACGCTCGCCTTCGATCTGCGAGGGCAGCAGGTCATTCGTAATTTTGGAGTGCGCGAGCTCGACGGAGATGCTGCCTCCGCCATAGCTGGCGAGGATGGAACCGCAGCCGTCGATGGGGCCGTGCGTGAGCTGTCGCGTGGTGGGGTCGAGTAGAGTAGTCATGCTCGTAAGGCCGGAGGGCATGCCGAAAATCTCGACCATGGGCTCGACGGCGTAGACGCCAATGTCCATGAGGGAACCCGATGCCATATTGCAGTCGAAGATATTGGTGGCGCGTCCCGCGAGAATCTCGTTGTAGCGCGAGGAATACTTGCCAAAGCGCAATGAGGCGCGGCGGATGGGGGCGATCTCGCCCAGGGCGTCCTCGATGGCGTGGAAGGCGGGATCGTGGAGGGGACGCATGGCCTCGAGGGCCACGACACCTGCTGTCTCGGCAGCGCGGAAGACTTCCAGCGCCTGCGCTTCGGTGGCGCAGAAGGGTTTCTCGACGATGACGTGCTTGCCACCGGCGATGCAGGCAAGAGCCTGCTCGTAGTGAAGTGCGTTAGGGCTGCCGATATAGACGGCGTCGACGTCGGCGGCTGCCGCAAGCTCATCGAGCGACGTAAAGTTTCGCTCGCCACCGCGCTCGGCGGTAAAGGCAGTACCGCGATTGGCGTCGCGTGAAAGCGTGCCCACAAACGCGGCTTGGTCGTTGGCGTTGACGACTTGGATAAAGTCGTCGGTGATCATGGATGTACCGATGGTCGCGATGCGCAGCATACGTCTCCCTTGCGTTGTTTGGTCTACAGGATGAGTGTAGCGCGTGGGGATATAAAGCTGCGCGAAAACGCTATTACAGGTCGCTCTCGTTAAAGCCGGTGTCGATATCGAGGTTGCTGCCGTCGGCCGCCGTGGTGGCGAGCTCATCACAGCGCTCGTTGAGCTCGTGACCAGCGTGACCCTTAACCCAGATGAACTCAACCTTGTGCTTGCTTTTGGCGGTGAGTAGGCGCTCCCACAGGTCGCGGTTCTTGACGGGTTGCTTGTTGGCGGTTTTCCATCCGCGCTTTTTCCAGCCGTCGATCCAGTGCTTGTTAAAGGCGTTGACGACATACTGCGAATCGGAATGGACTTCGACCTCGCAAGGGCGGTTGAGCGCCTCGAGCGCCACGATGACCGCCATGAGTTCCATGCGGTTGTTGGTGGTCTTGGCGTAGCCGCGCGAAAGCTCGGAGGTGAAGGTCTTGCCGGCGGGGTTGGTGTATTTGAGCACGGCGCCGTAGCCGCCGCGTCCCGGATTTGATCGGGCCGAGCCGTCGGTATAGATGATGACCTTCACGGGCTTCCTTTCGTTGGGTACGTTTCGTGTGAGTGACCATTGTAGCGCCATGCCCGCCGGGGGCTAGCAATCTACGATTTCTACCCCGTCTTCCGACAGTTAGTTGGCACGGATGATGCGGTTGAGCTCGTCGAGGTATTGCTGCAAGAGGGGAGAGGGCTTGCGCTCGTCGTGCATGATATAGCCTACGTGCATCGTTGGGGCGTCTGCTAACGGGATCGATGCCATACCCCATTGCATTTCATTGGAGAGGACACCGGTCGACAGGGTGTAACCGTTCGACGTGATAAGTAAGTTAGTAAGTGTTCCGCGGTCCGAGATTCGTATGTTGCGGTCGCAAGGGATATAGCTAAAGGGTTCCTCGGCGTAATAGAAGGAGTTTGAGGTTCCCTGCTCAAAGCTGTAGCGCGTATAGGGCGTGAGGTCGGCAAGGGACAGTTGAGGGCGGCGTGCGAGCGGATGGCGTTCGCTGACGAAGACGTGGACCGTCGCGTCGAAGAGGGGATGGAAGCTTGCGCGGGCATCGGCGAAGGCCTTCTGCAAGACACGGGTATTAAAGTCGTCCAGATAGAGGATGCCGATGTCGCTGCGAAACGCGCGCACGTCGTCGATGATCTGCGATGTGGTGGTCTCGCGCATGATGAACTCGAACTTGCTGTCGCGGCAGCGCTCGACTACGTTGACAAAGGCCTCGACCGAAAAGGCGTAGTGCTGGGCGGAAATGGCGAGGCGGGCTTGCGGGGTGCCGCCGTCCTCGTAGCGCGCCTCGAGCATATCTGCCTGCTCCACGACCTGGCGCGCATAGCCTAAAAGCTCGGTACCGTCGTTGGTGAGCGTGACGCCGCGGCTGGAGCGCGTAAAGATCTCCAGATGGAGCTCCTGCTCGAGGCTTTTGACGGCGTTGGAGATATTGGACTGTGCGGTATAGAGGCGCTGCGCTGCGGCGTTAATTGAGCCGGATTCTGCCACGGCGATAAGAAAGCGAAGCTGCTGGAGGGTCATCGGCGCCCGTCCTTTCGATAGCTATCTAAAAAACCGATAACAGGTTAGCGCTTTTAAGTGATTGACCGAGGGAGACGATGCTCGTACTATTCAAAACACACAAAGGCGGTAGGTAATTAAGCCGACCACAGAACCGGGATGCGAAAGGAGGCCCGCATATGAATTGCTTACCAAGACGAATGCCGGGCTCCTGTTTGCGCCCGTCGGCGTGATCAGGAGACAGCGACTTACTTCTCTCTTTTTATTTACTTTCGTTCGATCAAGGAGATCATCATGAGCCAGTTCATCAACAACCCCGAGCACACCTTTGGTTTCGATACCCTGCAGCTTCATGTTGGCCAGGAGAGCGCCGACCCCGCATCCGACTCCCGCGCCGTGCCTATCTACCAGACCACGAGCTATGTGTTCCGCAACTCCCAGCACGCCGCCGACCGCTTTGGTCTTGCCGACGCCGGTAACATCTACGGTCGTCTGACCAACTCCACCCAGGGCGTCTTTGAGGACCGTATCGCCGCGCTCGAGGGTGGCGTTGCTGGCCTCGCCGTCGCCTCTGGCGCCGCCGCCATCACCTATGCCCTGGAGGCACTTGCCCAGGCCGGTGACCATGTGGTTGCCCAGAAGACCATCTACGGTGGCTCCTACAACCTGCTGGAGCATACGCTCTCCCAGTTTGGCGTCGAGACCACGTTTGTCGATGCCCATAACCTGGACGAGGTCGAGGGCGCCATCAAGGACAACACTACGGTCATCTACCTCGAGACGCTCGGCAACCCCAATTCCGACATTCCCAACATCGACGCTATCTCCGAGGTTGCCAAGAAGCATGGTTTGCCGGTTGTCGTCGACAACACTTTCGGCACCCCGTATCTGTTCCGTCCGCTGGAGCATGGCGCCAACATCGTTGTCCACTCCGCAACCAAGTTCATCGGCGGCCACGGCACCTCGCTGGGCGGCGTGATCGTCGATGGTGGTAACTTCGATTGGAAGGCGAGCGGCAAGTACGCCCAGATCGCTGAGCCCAACCCCTCCTACCACGGTGTTTCGTTTGCCGAGGCTGCCGGTCCCGCCGCCTTCGCGACCTATGTCCGCGCCATCTTGCTGCGTGACGAGGGTGCCTGCATCAGCCCGTTCAACGCCTGGGTCCTGCTCCAGGGCACCGAGACTCTGTCGCTGCGCGTCGACCGCCATGTCGAGAACACCAAGAAGGTCGTTGAGTTCCTGGCTGGTGACAGCCACGTCGCCAAGGTGAACCACCCGAGCCTGTCTGAGCACCCCGATCACGAGCTCTATCAGAAGTACTTCCCCAACGGTGGCGCTTCGATCTTCACCTTTGAGATTAAGGGTGGCCAGGAGGCAGCTTGGAAGTTCATCGATCATTTGCAGGTGTTCTCGCTGCTCGCCAACGTGGCCGACGTCAAGTCGCTCGTCGTGCACCCGGCTACCACCACGCACTCCCAGCTCTCTGCCGAGGAGCTCGCCGAGCAGAACATCACGCCCTCCACGATCCGTCTTTCCATCGGTACCGAGAACGCCGAGGACATCATTTGGGATCTGAAGCAGGCCTTCGCCGCGCTGGACGAGTAAGGCGACTTGTGCAAGGACCCCTTGCGACTCGATAGGTATAACTGCATAAAATGCCTGCTCAAGGCGCCTGCGCAAGCAATGGTTGCGCAGGTGCCTTTTTTGCATAGGAAGGGCGCTATTACAGGGTTTTTGGCATGCTTTATGCATTCGAGTTGTGGAAAACTCCTGTTGAGAGGATGTGAGTTTTACGCAATTGACGTGCGCCTTTTGAGTAAAACCGCAGGTCGCGATTTGCTCGAGGTACTATGCAGCGCGATCGAATCACACGCAGCTCAAACGCAGCAAAAACGCACTACGGAGGTTTCCAGCTACATGAGGATCGATTCACGAAAACCGAAAGCCGCTGCCCTTTCCGCCGCTCTGACCGTGGCACTTTTGGCGGGCGCCGGTGCAACTGATGCCCACGCCGCAACACTGTCCGATACGGTTGGATCTACGCCGTCCGAGACGACGCTGGTACAGCCCGTTGATTATCGCGGCGATGGTTATGGTTCCATGCAGGAGTGGAACGCCTCGATGGAGGCCAAGCGCGATTCCCTTGAGATACGCGCTCAGATTATCCTAAACATGTATGGTGACTATGCCACCGATGACGAGCGCGCTGTGCTGCAGGGTTGTATCGATGGTGCGGGCAGCCTTTTGACGATGGGGGAGGTCGACGCGAAGTCGACCGAGCTCGATGAGCTGCGCACTGTGCTTGAGAATGCCAAGCGCGAAGCGCTCGAGGTCGCTGCCGCCGAGGCGGAGGCTGCCGAGGCCGCCCAGGCTTCGTATTACAACGCCGGCTCCGGCTCGTCTTACACGTCTGCTGCGTATTACGCGAACGGCTCGGGTCTGACGCGCTCGAGCGGCGTCAATAACTATAACGGCCGCCGCGAGACTTATTACAGCAGCAACGTGTTGTATCACCACCGCACGGGCGAATGGACGCAGGATTCTGAGGGCTTCTGGCGCGATTCCGACGGCTATTACGTTGTTGCCGCGGGCGATATGGCCCAGGGCTCGACCTTTACGGGCTCCAAGGGTGATTGCAAGGTCTATGACTCCGGCTGCGCTGCCGGAACCACCGACTACTACACCGGTTGGTAATCTGCCATAAGCAAAATACGCACATGATGGGCGGGCGTCTTTACTGAGCTTTTAGGCAACGTAAAGCCGCCCTTTCTTTATGTGCGCTTGAGTTAACAGAGCCCTTACCGTGGCGGTACGCTGGGCGTATGGATGCGGGGCACACTAGTTCATGAGAAATAGGGTCTTTCTCTTGGAGGAAGTGATCTTGTGAATGCTCGAGATATTGCCATTGCCGCCGTCGCGTTGATGCTTGGCTGCCTTGGTCCCACGGCCGCGCTCGTCGCGGGCATGCAGGGGACATGCGGGGCTGCTCCTATCGTGATCGGCGCGTTGATCGCGGCCACACTGCTGGGAAGCGCCGGTGTTGTCCTTTGTCGCGACGATGAGGACGAGGTTCCGGAGTCGCATCTCTAACTGTTGCGAAAGTGACTGTTGGCCATGGCTGAATATGAAAACCGCCGCAAGGGGAGTGCCCCTTGCGGCGGCTTTGCTCTTGAGGCTGTTGGCTGCGGTGCGTCGAGCGCTACCAGCTGGCCTCGATTTCGCGGATGCGCGAATAGAGCCATTCGTTTTGCGGCACTTGGATACCGTGCTTGGCCGCGAGGTGGCAGATGGTGCCCGCAAACTCATCAACCTCGGTTTTGCGCCTTGCGACGCGGTCTTGAGTCATCGAGGGCATGCCGGCGGGTTCGAGCCCCTCGATGAGGTGCACCATCTGCGTTAGGTCTGCCTCGGTCAGCTCAATGCCCTCGGCGTTGGCGACCGCAAGCGTTTCGCGCATGGCGGAAACAAAGCAGCGGCGCTGCTCGGAGCCCTGCTCCGTAGCGCTTCCGTAGGTGCCGCCGTAGGCCATACAGGTCTGGTTGATGCCGTCGTTGAGCATGAGTTTGGCCCACATGCGATGTGCGATGTCGTGCTCGACGGTATGGGCGATGCCGCAACGCGTGTAGAGCTCGTCGATGGCGATAACGGTTGCGGGGTCGGTGCCCGCTGCCGCACCAAAGCGGATCTCGCCGGCATTGGTATAGGTGAGCTCCCCGTTGAGGAATACGGCGTCCATGCCCTGGCAGATACCAAGGACGGTGTGCTCCCAGCCAAAGCGCTCGGCAATCTTCTGCTCGCTCGTGATGCCGTTGCACAGCGACGCGATCAGCGTGTCGGGTCCCACGACGCTTTCCAGGGTTTTGAGCACCACATCGAGCCCGGTTGTCTTGACCGTGAGGATGACCAGGTCGACGGGCGTCGCCTCGCTCGCGCGGACGGACTTGAGCGCGCAGGGCTTGCCGTTGACGGTGAGCGCATCACCTGCGTGGCGCTCAAAGCGCGCGTCGTCCATAACGTATTCGACGGCGTCGTTGCCGAGCGCTTGGGCGATCATGCTGCCGTAGAGCAGGCCCACGCCGCCCTTGCCGATGAAGGCGACCTTGTTGATCTGCATGTGAATCATCTCCCCATAAAAAGGCGCCCGCGTATGGGGCGCCTGATGGATTGTATGCCGCCGGGCCATGTCGCGTGCACCGGATGGCCGTATTTAGAAGAACAAACGCATGGGAACTTATGACGCGGGGCAGACCGCAAAGACACGTGCGGGATATCCGACGCCATCACGCACCTTGGGGAAGGTGCAGAAGATGACGGCGCCCGTGGCGGGAAGCTCGTCTAGATGGTCCATGACCTCGATCTGATAGCGATCGACCGAGAGGATGTACTGTTCGCCGGGGTAGGGGTAGGCGTCCTCACGCGTGGTCACGCTCGCCGGGTCGGTGTCAGCCGGCTCGTGGCCGATGGCGCCGATGTCGCGCTCTTCAACGAGCCACTTGATGGCGTCGAGGTCCCAGCCGGGGTAGTGGGGCTGGCCGTCCTCGTCCTTGTTCTCGAGGTCGGCGAGCTTGGACCAGTCGGAGCGGAAGGCGACGAAAGCGTCCTCGGGAATGCGACCGTGCTCATCCTCCCAAGCTTTGAGGTCCTCGATGGTCAGGATAAAGTCGGGATTCGCGGCGCACTCCTCGTGCTTGTCGATCACGCAGAGCGGATGCATAAACTCGATGGGTTCAATCTCTCCAAGGGAACGGCCGTCAACATGGAAGTGGCGCGGTGCGTCGACATGCGTGCCGTACTGCGAAGCAACCGAATACTGGAAGCAACGCATGGGGGCGAGCATGTCCTCGGGCGTGCCGGGCAGGTAGTCGAAGAGCTTGGTGGACTCAAACGGCTTAAAGCCAAACCAGTGCGGGGTGTCGCATGAGAGCGTGTGGGTGAGGTCGACCCAGCGATAATCGTTGCTTTTGAGCTGGGAGGCGAGGTTCCAAAGGTCGAGCGCGGGCATGGGCGGCTCCTTTCATCGGGCTTTTTGCTGATGTTAAAGCGGTGCCGTGACAGCTCGATTTCTGCTGCGTTACGATACGTTCTCGATTGCGATTCCACGATGTTTCGGCCGCGTGACCATTGTGTTTCGCCTTGCCGGGGCGCTGATGGCGAAAGGAGGGGCCGTGCAATATCGCGTTGACCCCAAAAGTGGTAACCGAATATCCGCTCTGGGTCTGGGCTGCATGAGATTTCCCGGTGCGCCGGGACACCCCGATGCGAAGACAGCCGATGCCATCATTTCCCGTGCGGTGGAGCAGGGGATTAATTATCTGGATACCGCGTATCTCTATCCCGGTAACGAGGTGTGCGTGGGCGCCTCACTTGAGCGCCTGGGTCTGCGCGACCGCGTGTTGCTCGCGACTAAGTTGCCGCACGCTTCGTGCAAGTGCGCGGAGGATTTCGACCGGTTCTTCGACGAGCAACTGCGCCGCCTGCGGACCGACCATATCGACTATTACCTTATGCACAACATCACTTCGCCCGCCCAGTGGGAGCGCGTGGTGGCGTTGGGCATCGAAGACTGGATTGCGCACCAAAAGGCTGCGGGGCGTATTCGCCAGATAGGTTTTTCGTATCACGGCAGTGCGGCGGACTTCCTGACGATGCTCGACGCGTATGACTGGGATTTTTGCCAGATTCAGTACAACTACGCTGGAGAGCGCTACCAAGCGGGAACGGCGGGACTTATAGCAGCCGCCGAGTGCGGGCTCGCGGTGTTTGTGATGGAACCGCTTTTGGGCGGACGCCTGGCGGGCAAGCTGCCTCCGCGGGCCCGCGCCGTGCTCGATGACGTACGCGATCCGTACCTGAAGACGCCGGCTGCTTGGGGCCTTTCGTGGGTGTGGAACCATCCTCAAGTCACGATGCTGCTTTCGGGCATGACCGATACCGCGCAGGTGGACGAGAACGCGGTGCTGGCCGATCGGGCCCTGCCGGATTCGATGACAGCCGCTCAGCTCGATACCATCGCACGCGTGCTGGCGGAGTTTGAAAAATCGAATCGCGTGCCCTGCACGGGATGCGGCTACTGCATGCCATGTCCCAAGGGTATTAACATTCCCGGCTGCTTTGCCGCTTACAACGCGAGCTATGCGCACAGCTGGTTTACGGGGCTGTCGCAATACTTTACGGCGAGCGCGGTGCGCACGAGCGAGCCCAAGCTCGTGAGCAATTGCGTCAAGTGTGGCAAATGTGCGCGTCACTGCCCGCAACACATCGATATCCCCGAGCGTCTCGACGACGCGCGCCGACGTTTCCAGCCTGGCCCCGTGACGGCGGTGCTCAAGGCCTTCGGCAAAACTCGCTCCTCATGACCCTTTTATATCTTGTGATGGAATAGTTCCTGTTTGCGGAAGAATAGGGCGATAGCAGGAACTATTTCGTCGCAACTGAAGGGGGGCTGTCGTGGGCCATCGGGATTCATGTGATGATTTGCGTGAGGTTCGTTGGGGCGTTTTGGGCGCTGGGCACATTTCGCATCGATTTGCATCGTCGCTCAAGAAGGTCGACGAGGCACGGCTGGTGGCTGCGGCCGGCCGCACTCCTGCACATGTCGAGGAATTTTGTCGAGCGTTTTCGATTGATGCCGCGCACAGTTATGCCACGGCTGACGATAGCGGCGATGCGGCTTATGATGCGTTGATTGCCGATCCCGATGTCGATGCAATCTACTTGGCTATTCCGCATGGCATGCATACGCATTGGGCTTGTCGGGCACTGCGCGCGGGAAAGGCCGTGCTGTGCGAAAAGCCGGCCGTTTTGAATGAAGAAGAGGCCCATGCGATCGCCTCTGTTTCCCGTGAGTGCGGTGTGCCGTTTATGGAGGCGATGAAAAATCGGTTTTGTCCGATGCATACTCGCGTGAAGGGTTTGCTTGCGTCGGGCGAGCTCGGCTGTATCGTCTCGATCGAAAGCGTGCAAAAACTCGATTATGGTGAGTCCCCTTCGAGTTATCTGCTCGATCCGTTGCAGGGTGGCTGTCTATATGACATGGGCTGCTATGCGGTCGGGTGGTTTGAGGATTTGCTTGCGGGTGCGTGCGATGTTTCGTCTCGTGAAGTTCGCTGGCGTGACGTATTAGGCGGCCGCGTGGATTGGGCCGATGAGATCCATATGAGTGTCGGCGGTATACCCATTCATATGGTGTGCGACGGCAAAGCAGCATATGAAAGCCGCTTAATGATTGCTTGCGAACGGGGTTCGGTGGAAATCGAGCGCCTCCATCGCCCCGAGCTCGCCCATGTGAAGTACTCCGACGGACGAATGCTCGAAATTAATGCCCCGTTTGATGTCGATGATTTCTACGGCGAAATTCAGCATGCGACGCAGCTCGTCCAGACGGGAGAGCTTGAAAGCCCCGTTATGCCTCTTGCCGCCACGCAGCGCTGCGCGCAGATAATCGATGCGATTCGCTTGACGCTCTAGGCTGCGGTGCTGGTGCTCAAGGGGGCTCGGCGGACCTTGCCCCTGATGCCCCTTTTATATCTTGCGGTGGAATACGGTCTGTTTGCGCCAAAATAAGGCACCAATAGACCGTATTTCACCGCAACTGATGAGGGGGAGTTGGAGATGCTGACGATCGGGTGTCATCTTTCGACGACGAAGGGCTATCGGGCGATGGGGGAGACGGCGTTGTCCATTGGCGCCAATACCTTTGCGTTCTTTACGCGCAACCCGCGCGGTGGCAAGGCAAAAGACTTTGACATGGATGACGTGGCGGCTCTGCGCGAGCTTATGGCACAAAACGACTTTGGACCGCTGGTGGCGCATGCCCCGTATACCTATAACCCCTGCTCGGCCAAAGAGCGGGCGCGCGAGTTTGCCCTGGAGGCCATGGCAGAGGACCTGCGGCGCATGGAAGCGCTGCCCGGCAACTACTACAATTTTCACCCCGGTGCGCATGTGGGACAGGGGGCGGACGCCGGCATTCAGATGATTGTCGACACACTGTGCCAGGTGATGTTTGAGGGGCAGCAGACGACGGTATTGCTCGAGACCATGGCAGGCAAGGGCACCGAGGTGGGCCGTAGCTTTGAAGAGCTGGCGTGCATTATCGAGGGCGTTGCCGCCAAGTGCCCAGAGCTGTCCGATAAGCTGGGCGTTTGTTTGGACACCTGCCATGTGAACGATGCCGGCTACGACATCATCCATGATCTGGACGGCGTACTCGACGAGTTCGATCGCGTGGTGGGTATCGATCGCTTGCATGCTGTACACATCAACGATTCGAAGAACC
Organism: uncultured Collinsella sp.; assembly: GCA_905208635.1. Lineage (GTDB taxonomy): Bacteria > Actinomycetota > Coriobacteriia > Coriobacteriales > Coriobacteriaceae > Collinsella. Next base: position 42,751 of record CAJLPX010000006.1, read on the forward strand.
CTTGTGGCGCCCATAAAGATCGTCACGAGTGCATCGGCAAGGGATACCTTGGCAGCGAGGAATTTGGTGGCGGTATGCAGGTTATGCAGAATATTGTATCGAATGGCCGTTTGCGTTCACTGCCGTTTATTTTGGAGACTCCGAACGAACTTGCAGGTTATGCAGCTGAAATTAGACTATTAAGGTCATTGCAGCAGTAATGACTGTCATAAAGTAGAGTATTCCATTCACGTTATGGGTTTGTTTCAATCAGTTTTCTCATTGCAGATTCGTAATTCCGGGTGCATAATAGCCAACAGTTTTTGCAGACCTCTGAATCAAACGAGGTCACCGGAAGGAGACTGATTATGAAGCTCAAGAAGCTTGGCGCATTTGCCGCCACGGGTGCCATGGCGCTCGCCCTTGCTCTGACGGGCTGCGGCTCGTCCAACGCCACCTCTGGTTCTGATGCCGGTTCCAGCAGCTCTGACGACGCTAAGGTCGAGAAGGTCGACGGCTCCAAGGAGTACGCACTCGTCAAGGACGGCACGCTGACCGTCGGCACCTCTGCCGAGTACGCCCCGTTTGAGTACAAGGACGACAACGGCGATTATCAGGGCTTTGACCTTGAGCTTATCAAGGCTATCGGCGACAAGCTGGGCCTGGATGTCGAGTACGTCAACAATGACTTTGACACGCTGGTTCCGGGCGTCGCTTCGGGTGCCAAGTATGACGTCTCCATCGCGGCTATCACTGACACGCCCGAGCGTGAGAAGGAAGTCACTTTCTCCGATTCCTACTACATGGACGATCAGGCCATCGTGACCAAGGTCGATAACGCCGACATCACGGCTGACAACTACAGCGAGAAGCTCAACAACGCCGACGCTACCATCATCGTCCAGTCTGGCTCGACCGCCGAGGCCTTTGCCCAGGAGAACTTCCCCAAGGCCAAGATCGTCCCCTACAAGGATGCTACCGAGTGCTTCAGCGCCTTGCAGTCCGATAAGGGTGACGCCGTAGTCACCAACCGCTCCGTTGCCAGCCAGCTGACCGCCGAGCAGTTCAACACCTGCCAGACCATCAAGCAGATCAGCACCGGCGAGGAGTACGCCATCGCCATCAACCAGGGCAACACCAAGCTCAAGGACGACATCAACCAGGCCATCAAGGACCTGACCGATGACGGTACCGTTGACGCCCTCATGGCTAAGTACAACATCAAGTAAAATAGCTACTTGATTGTGCGCGGGCCCTTTCCGTTTTGCGGAGAGGGCCTTTGCGCTTCTCTTGACGGAGAGTGTTTCCGTCTCGTTTTGCCGGCAACTTCTACGATAGGAGCCACCTTGTCTCGACTGAACAAAGGGGCCGCGGAGCAGCGTTTTTCACTGCCCGCCTTGCTCCAAAAGCTAGCCTGCGTCATGGCCGTGGCGCTCGCGCTGGTGTGCGCGGGGGCATATGCGCCCACGACCGCCCAGGCGCTTGAGACCGCAAAGATTACCGCCCGACCCAACACCGGTTCGGGCAGCGCTGTGGTCGGCGGCACCGAGACGCGCATTACCTGGGAAGTTCAGGCCGATGCCGACGAGGAGCTGAGCGGTCTTTCTTTGACGTTTGTCGACGGCACGACGTTTGGTACCGATGACACGCGATTGACGATGCTCTCGGGCGAGGACCTCATGGATCGTACGCCCATGAAACCCACGTGCAAGGCTGACGGCCAGACGCTCAAGATCGATTTTGGCGAGACGGCGCCTGCCGGCGGCTTTTTCCGTGTCGAGGTTTACGGCGTGACCTTCCCCGTCGAGGGCGGCGATGAGGCCTTTAGCGGCACCTATACGCTCGCCGACGGGTCGACCAAGAAGATCTCCAAGATTCCGTCGGTGGAGATCAAGGGCGTGACGGCCTTCGATAACTTCTTGGCCGACCTTAAAGAGCAGCCGTGGGTCGAGGCCTGGAACTCCAATATGTTCCTGCGCCTGTTCCTGAACCCGGTCATTTTGGTCCAGAGCCTGCCGATCGTCTTTAAGGGCTTCCTCATGTCGCTCTCGATCGTGCTCGTGGCGTTTCCGCTGGCAATTCCCTTCGGTTTTGCCCTGTCGCTCATGCGCATCTCCAAGTCGCGCATCCTGCGCTGCCTTGCCGGTATCTATGTGAATATCATTCGCGGTACGCCGGCGTTCCTGCAGATCTACATCGCGTTCTTCGGTCTGCCGTTGGCCGGCGTCAAGGTGGACGACTATGTCTTGGGCGTTATCGTCATGGCCATGAACTCGTCTGCGTACCTGTGCGAGATCTTCCGTGCCGGTATTCAATCAATCCCCAAGGGCCAAAACGAGGCTGCTCGCTCTCTGGGCATGAATGCCTTCCAGACGCTGCTCTACGTTATGATTCCGCAGACGTTCCGCAATGTTTTGCCTACGCTGACCAGCGAGTTTATCTTGCTTTACAAGGATACGTCGCTGCTTGCCGCCGTGGGTGTGGTCGAGATCGTCATGAACGCCCGTACCATCGTGGCCACGACGGGCTCCATTACACCGTACGTGGTTGCCGCTCTGTTCTATCTGGTCATCACCCTGCCGCTCGCTCGCTTGGTGAGCGGTCTTGAGGCGAGGCTTTTGGGCACGGCCGAGACCAAGAAGAAGCGACCCGCCAAGAGCGCCGGACAGGTTGTCGCGACGCCTGCCGATCACATCGCCGGTCTGTAAGGAGGTCCTATCATGAGCGAAACCAATAACTCGAACGAGGTCGTCGTCAGCATCAAGAACCTCCAGAAGGCCTTTGGCGATAACGTGGTCCTGCGCGACATCGATCTGGATGTGCACAAGGGTGAGGTCGTCGTGGTCCTGGGCCCCTCGGGCTCGGGTAAGTCGACGATGCTTCGCTGCATCAACCGTCTTGAGCATCCCACGAGTGGCTCGATTGTCGTTGAGGGTGTGGACGTGTGCGCCAAGGGCGTCGACCTTAACAAGGTGCGCACGCATCTGGGTATGGTGTTCCAGCAGTTTAATTTGTTCCCGCACCTGTCAGTCAAAAAGAACGTCATGCTTGCGCAGCAAAAGGTGCTCAAGCGCAGTAGGGAAGAGGCCGAGAAGATCGCCGTCGAGGAACTCACCAAGGTCGGTCTGGCCGAGCGCATCGATTTTATGCCGAGTCAGCTTTCGGGCGGTCAGCAGCAGCGCGTGGCCATCGCCCGCGCCCTGTCGATGAATCCACACGTGATGCTCTTTGACGAGGCCACGTCGGCGCTTGACCCCGAGCTTGTCCGCGACGTCCTGGGCGTCATGCGCGACCTGGCACGTGACGGTATGACCATGATCGTGGTGACCCACGAGATGGGCTTTGCCCGCGATGTCGCCGACCGCGTCGTCTTTATGGACGGCGGCGTTATCGTGGAAGGGGGTACGCCGAGCGAGGTCTTCGATCATCCCAAAAGCGAGCGCACCAAGGCGTTCTTGGGAAATATCTCGTAGCTGGTTCATGCGGCTGGCATTGCAGAAAACGGGGCTGGACATGGATCCAGCCCCGTTTTTTGTTGGGATGTCGATAATTTTAGCTTGAGTCCCTTCTGCCGGGCTCGGTGGTGCTGCTAGGCAAGCTCGGCGCCAAGGGCGCGGCAGGCAGCCTCAGCCTCCTCGTCGGGGGCGTCGTAGCAGATGACAGAATCGACGACGTTAACGCCCACCTCGTCGGCATCCGCCTTCCAGTTGTCCATCCATTCGCCCTCGGCCCACGAATAAGAGCCAAAGAGGACGACCTTCTTGTCGCCGAGGGCTTCCTTGACTTCGTCCCACATCGGCTGGAACTCATCGTACTCGAGCTCCTCGGAGCCCATGGCGGGGCAGCCGAAGGCGAAGGCGTCATAGCCGGTGGCCTTGTCGGCGGAGAAGTCGGCGCAGGAGATGACCTCTGTCTCGGCGCCCGCGGACGTGGCGCCTTCGGCGACGAGGTTTGCCATGGCCTCGGTGTTGCCCGTGCCGCTCCAGTAGACGACGGCGATCTTGCTCATGTTTTGTCCTTTCGGTCGTGCGGTGCTTGCCGCGGTTTGTACGTTCTATCGGGTTGCCTGGGCAAGTTGCGCCAGGCTGCAGCCCTGCTGATAGATAAAAGTGAAGTATTGGGTGCAGGCACGGTAGGCATCAAACGTCGCAAGCGCCTGCTCGACATTTGCGTAGACCTTCCAGGCCCCAAAGACCTTGTAGTTCTCGCCGCGCTGGACGATAAACTCGTGCACGTCGTCGTAGGGATATCCAAGGAAGTAGCCTATTTCGTGCGGAAACTCGCAGGTGCAGTCTTTGCTGCAGCTAGCTTGATAGTCCAATGCGCATCGGGTTTTACCGCATGCGCATTCCGCGGCGTTATTGCTCGCGAGCGTGATGCGTGATGCCAAATGCACAAGGCATGTCGAAAGGTCTCCCGTGTCGTAGCCTTCCGAGGCGAGCGCCGTTTGGGCGCGAGGGTCTGCGAAATAGGTGGTGAGGCTTTTGGCTCGGTACACGTACACGAGCGCTCCGCAGGGCCGCCAGACCAAAACGCTCAGGTGGATGCCGAGCGGGTCAAGCTCGCTATTGCACTGGGCGATAACGTCGAGCAGGCGTGCTCGGTGTTCTGCGATTGGCGCGGTCGCGCCCGAACCATCCTGATGGGCGTAGACGCCGGGATAGGTAAAGAGCGATGCCGGTTTGATGCCCGCGAGCGTGGGGGAGCAGTTGCGCACGACTGCTGCCTGAAACGTTGGGATGTCTATGGTTCGAGTCACGGCGCTCCTTACCGATCTAAACTGTTAGCCAAGGAAAACTTATACACGAAAGTAAGCCTTGTTCAACTAAAAAGTTTGAAGAGGGAAACTAATTGATCGAACGGACATGATTTTGGGTTAAGATGGGGACACCCCATGGGGGTATCTAGATAGAGCTACTTGAAAGGGGAACGCATGAGTGATTTGCTCAACCCTGCGAATCTCATCGTGCTGGCCGTCATTGCCGTCGGCATGTTTTTTGGACTGCGTCGCATTGCCGCTTCGACACACGGGAAGAGTTGTTGCAGCGATGGTGCGAGCGGTAAGAAGGCCAAGAAGGTAGTGGTTGCGGATACCGATCCGTCCCACTACCCCTATAGCGATGAGTTGCTCATCGGCGGTATGAGCTGTGACGGCTGCGCTCAGAATGTGGCCAATGCCCTCAATGCGCTGAATGGTGTGTGGGCAACGGTAACGTACGCGGACCACACAGCGCGCGTGCGCTCCAAGCGGCCAATCGATCGCGGTGTCCTTGAGGCGGCCGTGAGAGATGCGGGCTACTACGTCATGACGCTGTAGGCCTTGCCTTGGATGCGCGTCCTTGTCTAGGCTCGTCCGCGTAGTTCGATGTCTTGGATGTCGTCGAAGTCGATGGCGATGCCTCGGAGCTTGAGGAGCTTGAAGGCGGGGAGCGCCTCGTCGAGGATGCCGGTGCGGCTGCGATAGCCGTATGTATCGTAATAGGTGACACGAACCAAGTCGCCACGTTTGAGACCCTCGAGTTTTTTAGAAAGCACGAGGGCTTTTTCTTCCGTGAGCTCACGTTTTGGCTCGACGGTGATTTCCTGCTTGCGCACGAGTTCGTAGTATCCCGTGAGGGCGGCAAAGGGCATAAACTGTGCGGCGCGGTTGGCGCGCACGGCACCGTTGGCAGTGAGGTTGGGGTCGGCGGCGCGGCGTCTGCCCTCGGGGTCCGCCAGGCGCTCGAAGGCGGTCGGCGGGCGCACGGGCTGTTGTTTGGGTTTAGGCACGGTGTCCTCCAACTTGTTCGTTGCGTTCGCGCGCGGTGGCGCCGGCAGTAAAGCTTAATCCCTTGACGAGCGCGTTCTTGCCGTACTTGCCTTTCACGGCCAGGACGGTGCGCGCCAGGTCGCGCTCGCGCTCATCGGCCTCGATATCGCTGAACAGATCGATGGTGGCAAATTCCTCGGGCATGAGGTTGCCAAATCCCAGGTTGATGCGCTTGACCGGTCGTTTGGGATCGACAGTCTGCGCCCAGAGCTCATCGAAATAGCCCATGATCTTCTTAAACGAATTGGTACGCTCGGGCAGCTTTCGCGAGGCGTTAGAGTGCGCAAAGAGTGCGGTATAGCCACCACGCGGTTTGCCGCCATGCTCTCCCACAAAGATGCCATCGATTGCCTGCGCTTCGCGCACCAGGCGACGCCGTTCGTCATCGCGCTGGACGGGCTTGGGCGCACGGGGCGCGAGCTCGGGGCCGGCGGTTGCGGTGGGTTCGATACTCGATGTGCTCGAGCGCAGGTGCCCGCATCCGTCCACATACTGCGCTGTACCGCTGGCGTCGAGGCGGCGTATGTCGGCGCGCTCGCTCGCATAACCCACAAAGAGCGAGATGCTGTCGCAGACCACGTGCTTATCGACCAAGTCTAAAACGGCGTTGTCGACCATCTCGCGCAAGACGGTATAGGCCTGTTCGTAGGCATAACCCTTCGAGAGCACCTGTCCTGTGGTGGTCGAAGTTGCTTGCGGGCGATAGGCTTGGATATCGGCGATGGTTGTCGGCTCGCGCCCGAAGGCATGGTCGATGAGATATTCGGCATTGACGCCGAGCTCGTCGTAAAGCAGGTTTTCGTCGAGCGCCGCGACGCCCATCAGATCGTAGACGCCGTATTTCTCGAGGCGGGCTGCCACGCCGGGACCGATGCCCCAGATATCGGTGATGGGACGATGGGGCCAGATCTCCTTGCGAAAGGTCTCGTCGTCGAGTATGCCGATGCGGCTGGGTACGTGCTTGGCGGTAATGTCGAGCGCTACCTTGGCCTGGAATAGGTTGGGGCCGATGCCGACCGTCGCCGTGATGCCGGTGCGCGCGAGGACCTCGTCGCGCAGCGTGCAGGCGAACCCTTCCGCATCTGTGTGATAGAGGTCCAGATAGGGCGTCACGTCGATAAAGCACTCATCGATGGAGTAGACGTGCACGTCCTGGGGGCTGACGTATTCCAGATAGATACCGTAGATTTTCGCCGACACCTCCATGTAATGCTGCATGCGCGGTACGGCCGTGATGTAGTCGATGCCATCGGGAATTTCGAACAGACGGCAGCGATTGTGTATCCCGAGGTCCTTCATAGCCTGTGTGATGGCGAGGCAGATGGTCGTGCGCCCGCGCGATTCGTCGGCAACGACCAGGCACGTAGTGAGTGGGTCGAGTCCGCGGTCGACGCACTCGACACTGGCGTAAAACGTCTTAAGGTCGATGCAGATATAGGTGTGACGCTCGTGCCCCACGCGCCCTCCCATCAAACACATGTTCTTATCGAATACCTGTTCGATAATACCTGCTCGACCGGACACCGTCAAAACCTGCCCCTTTTTGGCAGGTATGGTCGTGCGGTTGCATCGGGTTTTTAACGCAGCTCTAAAGAGCGCGAAACAGCTCGGAAAACCTCGCTTCGTAGCATGAGCCTAACGATTGATACCGCCTATACGCACGGAAGGGTTGTGGGGATAATGGTCAACTATGGGTTTGGTATGCCGACGCGCTTGGTTGCGGATGGGGATGTGGCTCGCTGGTGCGGGCGATTGGTTGCCCACTATGGCGGCACCAAGGCACTGGTCGTGCTGGGAGGCGACAAGCACACGCGTGATGAGCTCGTTTCGGCGGCGCTGGGCTCGCTCGATCGCGCCCTGCTCGAGCGCGTGCTTTTCCGCTGCGGTTTGGTCGGGGGCGACGGGGGAGACGAGCTGATCGACGAAGCCGTGGCCTTGGCGACCGACGAAGGCGTGGACTTTGTCCTGGCGATCGGCGATGCCGATACGGCCGGCTTTGCGCGCGAGCTCGCCCGTCGTATGGAGGCGCTCGATGCCGGTGAGGACGGCTTTGTGCCTTATGGATGCATCGTCTCCGAGGGAAAAGTGCCCGCCGTTGTGGGTGCCGGCGAGGTTCCCGTTTTCGCCATCATCGCGCCCGAACTGCTGGAGGGCATCGGGTCTCCTCTGCGTGAGTTACTCGGTAGCGTCTGCGCCGCGGCCTAATATTTGCCATAAAGGGATAGGTCATTTTTGATTGGTAAAGCGTTTGACCTGCCAAAATAAACCTGTCCCTTTTTGGTCGGTTGCCGTTTGGGGGCCGATTGGCAACGCTCGCTGATTATAGTCTTGACCTGCGCTAGAATAGTGGCATCTGAATGTCCGGGCGCATGGAGGCGTGTGCCCGTATGCTGAGGAGGACTCTATGGCAACTGTTGCCGCACCTATCGATGCTACGTCGACTGCCGCTTGGAAGGCGCTCGAGGCCCATCAGGAGAAGCTCGAGGCCGAGGGTATCGACCTCAAGGCCTGGTTCGCCGCCGATGCCGAGCGCGTGAACAAGCTGAGCTTTGACGCCGGTGACCTGCACTTCGACCTGTCCAAGAACCTGGTGACCGATGAGACCGTCAAGCTGCTGTGCGATCTTGCCCGCGAGGTGAAGCTCGAGGAGCGCCGCGACGCCATGTTCTCCGGCGAGCACATCAACACCACCGAGGACCGCGCCGTCCTGCATACCGCGCTGCGCCGTCCGGCAAGCGAGAAGGGCCAGCTTATCGTCGACGGCCAGGACGTCGTCGCCGACGTGCACGAGGTCCTCGATCGCATGTATGCCTTCGCCGAGCGCGTGCGCTCCGGTGAGTGGAAGGGCGTTACCGGCAAAAAGATCGAGCACCTGGTGTCCATCGGCATCGGCGGCTCCGATCTGGGCCCGGTCATGGCTTACGAGGCCCTGCGTCCCTATGCCGACGCCGGTATCGATTGCCGCTATATCTCCAACATCGATCCCAACGACCAGGCCGAGAAGCTCAAGGGTCTGGATCCCGAGACCACGCTCGTGATTATCGTCTCCAAGACCTTCACCACGCTCGAGACCCTCACCAACGCCCGCGAGGTCAAGACCTGGATGCTCGAGCAGCTCAAGGCTCAGGGCGCCATCGATGGCTCCGATGAGCAGAACGCCGAGGCCGTGGCAAAGCACTTCGTTGCCGTTTCCACCGCGCTCGAAAAGGTCGAGGCCTTCGGTATCGACCCCGCCAACGCCTTCGGTTTTTGGAACTGGGTCGGCGGCCGCTATTCCGTCGACTCCGCCGTGGGTCTGTCGCTGATCGTCGTGCTCGGCCCCGAGCGCTTCCAGCAGTTCCTCGAGGGCTTCCACGCCATCGACGAGTACTTCTGCAACACGCCGCTCGAGAACAACGCCGTCGCGCTGATGGGTCTGCTCAACGTCTGGTACGTCAACTTCTTCGGTTCCAAGAGCCACGCCGTGCTGCCGTACTGCCAGTACCTGCATCGTTTCCCGGCCTACCTGCAGCAGCTCACCATGGAGTCCAACGGCAAGCATGTCCGCTGGGACGGCAGCGCCGTGACCTCCGACACCGGTGAGATCTTCTGGGGCGAGCCCGGCACCAACGGCCAGCACGCCTTCTACCAGCTGCTGCACCAGGGCACCGTGGTGGTTCCGGCCGATTTCATCGCCTTCGCCAATACCGCCAACCCTGCGACCGACAGCGGCCAGGACGTGCACGAGCTGTTCCTGGGCAACTTCCTGGCCCAGACCAAGGCACTCGCCTTTGGCAAGACAGCCGACGAGGTTCGTGCCGAGGGCACGCCCGAACAGATCGTCCCGGCTCGTTGCTTTGAGGGCAACCGCCCGACGACCTCGATCTTCGGTGACACGCTGACCCCGTTCGCGCTTGGCGAGCTCATCGCCCTGTACGAGCACATTACGTTTGTCGAGGGCACGGTCTGGGGCATCGACTCCTACGACCAGTGGGGCGTCGAGCTGGGCAAGCAGCTTGCCAAGCAGATCACCCCGGCCTTCCACGACGACGCCGCCAAGGCCGAGCAGGACGCTTCGACCCAGGCGCTCATCGAGTTCTATCGCGCTCATCGCAAGTAGTCTTTACGGCTGAGTTGGCTTATGGCTGAAAGGGGCCCGTATCCGTTGGGATACGGGCCCCTTGCTATTTGGATAGGATGGAATGTATCGGGAGGCGCCTCGACGGGCATCGCAATCGTCGAAGGCGCGCCGTTCATGTTTGGGACAATATGACATTTTTCCCGTTGCAAACAGCGCCGCCGTGGGTGTTCTGTATGATGGCTCAGACAAGGTTGTTCAATGACAGGGAGGCATATATGGCAATCAAAGCTATCGCAATGGATATCGACGGTACGCTCACCAACGACCAAAAGGTCATCAGCCCGCGTACGCGCGAGAAGCTGCTCGCGACGCAGGAGTCGGGCATTAAGCTCATCTTGGCTTCGGGCCGTCCCGCATGGGGGTTGCACGCCTTGGCGCAGGAGCTCGACCTTCAAAACCATGACGGTCTGCTAGTTGCCTTTAATGGCGCGCATGTGGTCGACGCTCAGACCGATGAGGTCCTTTTTGACCAGGCCATGCCGGCTGACGAGCTGCACCGTCTGATTGATCATCTGCGCAATTTCGACGTGATCCCTATGATTTCGCTCGGTCGCGATTTGCACGTCGAGGACTCGTACCATTGCATGATCACGCTGCCTGACGGCTCGCAGAAAAACATCGTCAAATACGAGCGCGATGCCTGCGACCTTAAGATCCGCGAGGTCGAGAGCTTGCATGAGGTCGTGGACACTTATCCCGTAGACAAGCTGCTGACGGCAGGCAACCCGGCCTACCTGCAAGCGCATTACGAGGAGATGTATGCGCCCTTTAAGCAGACGCTTTCGGGCATGTTTACGGCCGACTGGTACTTTGAGTACACGGCGCCCGGTATCGACAAGGCCCGTGCGCTTGAGGGTGCCCTGCTCAAGCTCGGCATCGATGCCAGCGAGGTCGTCTCGTTTGGCGACGGCCAGAACGACAAGTCCATGATTGAGTGGGCCGGCACCGGTGTTGCCATGGGCAACGCCGTCGATGAGGTTAAGGCAGTTGCCCAGATGGTAACCGCCAATAACAACGAAGACGGTATTGCAGTGGCGCTGGATAAGCTGCTGGGTTAGAATCGCCGATTAATGCATGGTTTGGGCGCCTGCTTGCGGGCGCCCTTTTGTTAGGGAGGGTGCCGTGTCCGCATTTCCGTTCGACGCCGTTATCTTTGACATGGACGGTGTCATTGTCGATACCGAGTATTACTACCTGGGCGAGACTGCCGCGTTTGCCAAGGAGCTTGGGCTTAACCTGACTCAAGAGGAGTTGAATGGGCAAGTCGGTACCTCGCATCAGTTCTTCCTGCATATGCTGGTCGATTGGTTTGAGCGCGCCGGTAAGGGGCATTTCACTGGCGAGGAAGCGTTGGCCCGTTGGGACGAGTGGGCGCATAAGCGTCCGCGCGACTATCAGGCTTTGATTAACCCAGGCGCCGTGGATACGATTCGAGAGCTGCCGCGCCGTGGCGTTCGCGTGGCGCTTGCCAGCTCGTCTCCCATGGATAGCATCGAGGAAGTGCTCAACGCGTGCGGGCTGTCGGATGCCTTTGAGTATGTGGTGAGCGGCGAGCAGTTTAAGGAGAGTAAGCCCGAGCCCGACATCTACCTGCATGCGCTGGACCTGCTGGGGCTGCCCGCGAATCGCTGCTGCTGCGTTGAGGATTCGGTGCCTGGCATCACTGCCGGCAAGCGAGCCGGCCTGACAGTCATTGCCAAGCGCGAGGAGCGCTTTGGCTTTAGCCAGGATGCCGCGGACAAGATTATCGACCAGCTGCCCGAGCTGCTTGAGCTTTCTTAGGGGGTCTGTTGGAGGCTCTTTAGGGGTTCGTGGACAAAAAATGCCAAATATGAGTACTGTCACTAATTTAGTAACAGGGAAATTATGCTTTTAAGGCCCTGGTTGAGCGCCTGGGGGCGATTATAACCTGTTAAATATGGCTTTAGCCATGCTAAAACGCCTTGATAATGAACAGCTGTACATTATCAAGGCGTTCTTTTGTCACAATATAATGCTACTAGCTTTGCAGCAGTACTCATATTTGGCGTTTTTTGCCCACCGGGGTCAGTTGAAGTCAAATATGGAGTGCGAATTTCCTAAAACGGTTGATTCGACGCTCTCCTCGGCGCAGGTTTTAAGTTCGGCGATGTGCAGGGAGGCGCTTTTTAGCGATGTGATGAGCTGTCGCGCGCTTGCATCTGCTTGCGGTTCGGCTGGAGCGTCGGTTTCGAGCAGTAGACGGTCGAGTGGAATCTGTCGGGCGTATTCACGACCGCGCTTGGTAGCGAGCATCCGCTCGTTCACGGAAAAATAGCAGCCTGCGTTTCGCGTACGGACGAACTCGTTCGAGGTGCCGCTAAACCAGTGAAAGATGATGGCGGGGGAGTTGGGGCTTGGGGTGAGTAATCCATATGACTCAAGGGCGTCCAGTACGGTTCCTGCTGAACGAACAGCGTGAATTGATATCACGCGCCCGGCGAGAGGGTGCTGCACGAGTGCATCGCAGAGACGGTCAAGTGCCTGTATTTGAAGCGGTTCGCTTCCGGCAAAGCGCGCAGAAAAGTCGAGTCCTACCTCGCCGATATAGCGCTCTTGGTCAGCAACTTCGCAAAGCAGATTGACTTCGGCAGGACCGCAGCGGCCGTCGGCGAGCCACCAGGGATGGAGGCCGGCGCCCGCGATAATGTTTGGGTATCGGCTGGCCCGCTTTTTTGCTGCCGCGAAGTCGCGTGGGTCGACCCCGCAGTCAAAGAGCCCCAGACCCAACGCCGCCGACTCACTGGCTGCAGCATCGGGGCTGAGCATCAAATCAAGATGACAATGCGTGTCAAAGAATCGCGGTTCCATCGCAGGACATCCTGCTAGTCCAAGCGCTGGCCATCGGCGCGCACGCGCTCGCACCCGCGCCCGCTGATCTGGCGGATAACCTCGCCGGCAATCATCTGACCCATGATGGGCGGCATAAAACTGGCAGTTCCCAGCTCGGTGCGCTCGTGGATGTTGGAAGGGTCGCGGGGTTGGGTTTTAACCGATTCCTCGCAGCTAAACAGCACGTGCAGGCTCTTGATTCCGCGCTTCTTGCATTCTTTGCGCATAATGCGGCTCATGGGGTCACGTACCGTATCGAAAATGTCGGCAAATCGGAGGCACTCGGGATGGAGTTTGTTGGCCCCGCCCATGGAGCTAACCAAACGGATGTCGTGGTCCTGAGCATATTTGGCAATGGTGAGCTTGGCCGAGATGGTGTCGATGGCGTCGATGACGTAGTCAAGTTTGCCGTCCGTCTGCTCCAAAACGCTCGCGAAAAACTCGTCGATGTTGTCGCTCAGCAGGTATTCGGTACGCTTGATGACGGTAGCGGCTGGATTGATGTCGTGGATCATGGCTTCCATAACATCGATCTTGCGCTTGCCGATGGTGCTGTGAAAGGCGATGGCCTGGCGATTGATATTGCTGGGCGCGATGATGTCCTTGTCCAGAATGACGAAATGACCGATGCCGCCGCGGGCGAGTGCCTCGCAGCAATTGGAGCCCACGCCACCGCAGCCGAGCACCAGCACTGTGGAGTTGGCGAGCTTATCGAGTGCCTCGCGGCCCATGATGATCTCGAGCTTGGTGTCGCGTGTCTCGTTGGGAGTTGCGGCTGCGGTTTCGGTCATAGACATCCTCCGATGGGGAAGCGAATCGTGTTTTAGCTATCGCCATTATAGGTATTATCGCGATTCCATTTGAGCCCTAGGGGCTTGTTGAAATGAGGCAGTGATTCGCATAAGATGAAGCAGATGGCACCCGTTGCAGCGGGTTGGCCAACTCCCAAACACGTTTGTAGCGTGAGAAGTGGCCGTCTTCGCATTACGCGGGGGCGGCTATTTCATTCGACCTCCAATGTGGATGCCGAGCTCCACAGCCGCGATTACAAGCAACAACAACGTCAGGACATCGTTAATACTCATAGTCCATCTCCTTCTTGGGAAGAGGGAGCTGGCCCATCTGCTTCTGGACCCATTGTATCTAAAAACGAACGAATGTTCTATACATAACATTGCTATTAGATAATTAGACAAACATCTAAATAACGAGTATAGTGTGCACGTCGCGAGAGATAGCGAGAGGAGGTTCTATGCCGGGAGAAGGTTTTAAGGCGCTGGCGGATCCAACGCGACGGCGCATTTTGGAGTTGCTGCGCGAGGGCAATTGCACGGCGGGGGAGCTTGCCGAGCATTTCGATATCAGTAAGCCGTCGCTGAGCCATCACTTGGCGACGCTCAAAAACGCCGGGTTGGTGACCGATGAACGTCATGGCCAAAACATCGTTTACAGCTTAAACACCACCGTCATGCAGGACTTGATCGGTTGGTTTATGGGCTTTACAAACACGGAAGGTGATAAGGATGAATAACGAAAACAAGGGCATTCACCCCACGGGGGTATCGTCGCGCGTGTGGATTGCGCTGGTCGTTCTGTGCGTCGCCAATGTCGTAGCGCACCTCATGGTGATGCCGAGCTTGCCTGCGCAGATTCCCACGCACTGGGGCGCGAACGGCGCCGTCGACGGTTGGGGTCCTAGCTGGATGGCCTCCGCGCTCGGCGTGCTGCCTCTGGTGCTTCTCGCAATGTTTTGCGTGGTGCCGCGCATCGATCCCAAAGGTGAGGCATATCGAACCTCGGGTAAGTTCTATCAGGGCTTCGTTATCGCCTTCACGCTGCTCATGTGTGCCATAAGCTGGCTGGGGGAGCTAACGGTGTGGGGCATCGTGCCGGTGGTAGGAACGGTCAATTTGCTGGTATCAGGCGCTATCGGCTTGCTCTTTATTGGTATGGGCAACTACTTACCGCGCGTAAAGCAGAACTACACGCTCGGTATCAAGACGCCCTGGGCGCTTGCCGATCCCGAGAACTGGCGCCGTACGCAGCGTTTTGGCGGTGCCTGCTTTATGGTGCTGGGCGTTGGCCTGATTGTGATGGGCGTGGCGGGTAGCGTGCTTTCGAGTGAAGTCGTCGCCGCGGTGATTGCGGTTCTGGCGTTTGGTTCAGCTGGAGCTGCCTACGTCTATTCGTATCTGCTGTGGCGCAAATCGCAGCGAGCCGCTCGTTAAGGTTGCGGAAAACTAGCGTACGCAGTTCATAGTATGTTCCGGGGGACTTTTCCCAGGTAGTATTAGGGGTGTGGGCAACCATGCCCCTTTTTCGTTAAGTTTCAGAGCTGGTTTCCTCATTGCGTTTCCACTAAAGCGAAACAAGAATAGGGAAACAGCAGGTAGAAAGGATAAAGCAGGCAAATGGCAGAGTTTATCTACCAGATGTATCAGGCTCGCAAGGCCCATGGCGACAAGGTAATCCTTGACGACGTGACTCTGAGTTTCTACCCTGGCGCCAAGATCGGCGTTGTGGGTCCCAACGGCATGGGTAAGTCGACCCTGCTCAAGATCATGGCCGGTATCGAGGAGGTCTCCAACGGCGATGCCAGGCTCACCCCCGGCTACACCGTGGGCATCCTGCAGCAGGAGCCGCCGCTCGATGACGACAAGACCGTCATCGAGAACGTGCGCATGGCGTTTGGCGATATGATCGCCAAGGTCGATCGCTTCAATAAGATTGGCGAGGAGATGTGCGACCCGGATTGCGATATGGACGCCCTCATGGCCGAGATGGGCAAGCTCCAGGACGAGATCGACGCCGCCGACGGCTGGGATATCGATTCCAAGCTCGGCCAGGCCATGGATGCCCTGCAGCTGCCCGATTCCGACATGCCGGTTAACGTGCTTTCCGGCGGCGAGCGCCGCCGCGTGGCCCTGTGCAAGCTGCTGCTCGAGGCTCCCGACCTGCTGCTGCTCGACGAGCCCACGAACCACCTGGACGCCGAGTCGATCCTGTGGCTCGAGCATTTCCTGCACAACTACCAGGGCGCCGTTCTGGCTGTCACACACGATCGCTACTTCCTGGATAACGTTGCCGAGTGGATCTGCGAGGTCGACCGCGGCCACCTTTATCCCTACAAGGGCAACTACTCCACGTATCTGGAGACCAAGGCCGCCCGTATCGAGGCGCAGGGCAACCGCGATGCCAAGCTTGCCAAGCGCATGGAGGCCGAGCTCGAGTGGGTACGCAGCTCGCCCAAGGCTCGTCTGGCCAAGAACAAGGCCCGTCTGGCTCGCTACGAGGAGATGGAGGCCGAGGCCCGCGCCAGCCAGAAGCTCGACTGGACCGACATCCGCATCCCCGTGGGCCCGCGTCTGGGCAACAAGGTGCTCGAGGCCCATCATCTGCACAAGGAGTTCGATGGCCGCGTGCTCATCGACGACCTTTCGTTCACCCTGCCGCGCAACGGCATCGTGGGCGTCATCGGCCCCAACGGTGTCGGTAAGACCACGCTGTTCAAGACGATTGTGGGTCTGGAGCAGCTGACTTCGGGCGAGCTCGAGGTGGGCGAGACCGTCAAGATTTCTTACGTCGACCAGAACCGTTCCGGCATCGACCCCGATAAGAACCTGTGGGAGGTCGTCTCGGACGGCCTGGACCACATGATGGTCGGCGAGACCGAGGTTCCGAGCCGTGCTTATGTGGCGAGCTTTGGCTTTAAGGGCCAGGACCAGCAGAAGCGCGCTGGCGTACTCTCCGGTGGCGAGCGCAACCGTCTGAACTTGGCGCTTACGCTCAAGCAGGGCGGCAACCTGCTGCTCCTGGACGAGCCCACGAACGACCTCGACGTCGAGACGCTGTCCTCGCTCGAGGCGGCGCTGCTCGAGTTCCCGGGCTGCTCGGTGGTCATTAGCCACGACCGTATGTTCCTGGACCGCGTTGCCACGCACATTTTGGCGTGGGAGGGCACCGACGAGAATCCGGGCAACTGGTATTGGTTCGAGGGCAACTTCGAGGCCTATCAGGCCAACCGCATCGAGCGCCTGGGCGAGGACGCAGCCCAGCCGCATCGTATTCACCGCAAGCTCACGCGTGACTAGTAGCAAGTAGAAAGGCCGCCAGCAAGGGCGGCCTTTCTTGTAGCAATTGCACTGCAGTTATGCCCTGGCTGCTGGTTTGATTCATAATCAAAGTCATCTCTTTGGGATTAAAGCCCGTTTTTGCTATGAGTGATTTTCTAATTCCGTTTAAAACGTAAAGACGTATTGGGTTACAAGGACATAAGCAAATCGAATTGAAATATAACCAGTGCTGTAACGTTACAAAAAAGGTTATAGAATAGGAGTATCTTATAAGTCGCTCCTCTAGAAAGAAGAACATATGCTTTCGCGTCGTCGTTTTCTGCAACTTGTCGCGTCTTCAATTGTCGCCTTAGCCGCACGTCCGAAAGAGGTTTTTGCTTCGACGGGCAATATTGATGGTGAGCAGATACAATTTACTTCAGAAATTGCGCAAGAGCTTGCCGATAAATATATAAAGGGACTCCTCGGCTCTTCGTATACGCCTTCTGACCCTATTCCTTTTGTGGACGTTGATGGGTCCCCGCTTGGCTACATTGTTCCGGTTGTGACATTCAATAGAGCCGCGGGCTATTTGGTTTTAGATGCTTCAGATGATGAAATACTTACGGGATATCGTTTTGGAGACGGCTTAGTCAGCCCTATGGATCGGGGAGGAGATCTTGGTGTTGAGTCTTATTCTTTCAATAACCCAGTCGTAATGATCAATCCATTCGAATTCGGTGTGCAATCTTTGGACGGTTCAATAACAACAAATTGCGGAAGAACAATCCCGGCTGTTTCCATAGAAGGACGGCCTGTCGTTTTATCGAATAAACCTTCAAGCTGGAACGATGTCGTAATTTACGCAACTCAAATGCAGGATTACACAGTATCTGGATTTCGTTCCATTTCTCAGTTTATGTCATATGATGAAAGCGAGATTAAGAGGCTTACTGCCCACTATGCTTGTATGGTGACAGCTTTTTCGAACGTTGCGGAACTGTATGGCATTGCCAATTTATATAACGACCCTTCGCAATATATGCAGATATGGAATTACACCAATACCCATGCTCTTTCCGATGAAGAACAGACTGTTCCCGGCGTTGTTTTGGGCGGAACGCCGATATCAACCTGTGCAACGGGGTTTACAAATTACTGCGCAAGCAGAGGAAGTACTCTTATCGCCCGCACTGTCTCCTCTCCGGCTATCGCGAGCATTCAAAATGAGATTAACTCTAATAGACCGAATGTTTTACATGCGAGTTTGTACAACGGATCAGCCCATTCTGTAACAGCGGAGGCTTACGCCACACTTACTGGTAAGAAAACTGGAGAGACAAGGCAGATGATTGGCATAGCGGACGGCTGGAATTCATCTTTATCCTTCCTGAAGTATGATCAGAGCTATTATGCGTGGACTTATGGAACGACTTTTTCGAAGTAGGACGATTCGTCTAGCTCTGTCTTTGGTGCTGATGGCTTCATTGGTGGGCTGTTCAACAAAGGAAGAGATATCGCGCGGAGGTTCCGGAGAAGTGACTGCGACAGACTCAGGTTCATTAGAAATAGCTGGCGGGCATGCCGATGTGATGTTACAAGGAAAAGGCGTGCTTAGGTCGATTGATGCTGAAGACGCTGTCTGCTCAATAGAGGATTTGAAGACAGGTGAAACTGCATCGTACCGAGTTTCAGATAATGCTGCGAATATGATTGAGTCGATACCGACTGGAGCGCAGGTTTCTTTTAGATACTTTGCTCCGCAACTTGAGGATGAGCTTGCTTCTCTGGTGTCTATATGCGCCGATGACAACTAAAAGGCCTGAATTCAAACGGCCTCGGATGGTCAATTGGCTATCCGAGGCCGTTTTTTACTCGACCGGGGCTTCGACCTTGTCGATGGCCCAGGTGGCTCCGAGGCCGCCGTTGGTGTTGCGGCGAATGCGTACGGTGACTTCGTGGCGTTTGCCGGCCTGTGTGTAGCGCAGGGGGAAGCTCGCGCGGTTACGGCTGGCCTCGATGGTACCGCGCTCGCGAGCGATCCAGTAGTACTCGCCGACGATGCCGAGGGTGTCGGCGCCGTAGGGGAGATAAGTCGACAGCTGGTGCAGCAGCGGGCTAGGGCAGAAGACCTCGGTCGCGAAATCGATGGGGAAGTCCCCGGGGATGGTTGGTGCTGCGGAAGCGGGGGCCGGTGCTGAATTGGGGACCGGAGTCGGTGCAGGTGTGGGAGCCTGGTCACAGGCGGGTGCGGATGCGGACTCAATGACAGGTGCAGACTCAGATGCCGCTTCTGGCTTAGCTATGGAATCTGTCGGTTCCACGGAGATGGACGTGTCTTCGGTCTCGGTTTTGGCATCGGCCTGCGGAGTGTCCTCTGCCTCGACGTTTGGCTTGGCCTCGACCGGCGTGGATACCATGGTGGTGATGCCGGCGTTGGCGTTCTCGGGGTCGTAGACAACCGTGAGCGAGATGGCAGGCTGGGGCGCCTCGGGCTCCGGTGTTGCCTCGGCAGCATCTTGATCCGCGAGCTCGTCGGACTGATTGTCCTCGGTGTTGTCGCCAAAGACATCGTGGTTCTGGAACACGGGCGCCTCGGGCTGGCCAGCCGCCTCTTCGGTTGTCGACTTGGATGCCTCGTTGAGCTCCGCAGTGGCTTCCTGCTCGGATATGACTTCGGGATCGGTCGTGGCGGCGATTTCGGTTTCGGCCTCTGCTGTTACTCCAATAGCGACTTCGATCTCTGTCTCGGGTTCGGGTTCCGGCACGGCTCCAACCATGGCTTCGGGCTCGGGACGCTTAACGTGCTTGGGGCGCACGGCCTTCAGGTCCTTCTTGCCGTGCTTCTTCTTTTTGTAGGACTGCTTGGCGCCCTTGGTAGCCTTGCGCTTGTCCTCGTCCTTGGCAAGGGCGGCATCCCATGCCTCGTTGGCGATGACGGTGGCATACAGGCGGCCGCCCTTAAAGACGGTCAGTTTAATGCAGTCGTCGAGTTCCTCGAGCAACTCGCGCGTGGACTCGAAGCCCAAGTCATAAGCGGCCATGTCGCCGGCGGCGAGCGCCTCCTCGACCTGCGTCATAAACGTTTGCTTACCGCACCCAATCGCGTCGCGCAGCAGGCGATACAGATAGATGTGGTTGCCCAGCGATAGCGTGGGCCTAACTATTGTCTTGCTCATGGCAAATCTCCTCTTTACACACGTAAAGCATCTTACCATCGCATAGCGTTCGCCATGGCGGCACCCAAGGCAAACGGGCGCGAACCGCTATCGATTCGCGCCCGTTGTACAGGTTGCCTATCTGGGGATGCAGTGCTTAGTTGCCCGATGCCGTGCCTTGGCTCGAGCTGTTAGATGTCGTGCCCAATGTGGTGTCACTCGAATTGCTGTTGCTGCTGCCTGCTGTGCCCGTTCCCGACGTGGTGTCGCTCGTCTGGCCGCCCGTGCTCGGTTGAGAGCCGTCAGTCGTTTGGCTTGAGTCAGTCGTGCCGGATTGCGTGCCGCTGTTGTTCGCAGAGGAATCGGTGCCCTGCGATTGGTTTTGGGTGTTCGAGGACGAATTGGCAGAGGTAGAACTGTCTTGCGTATCGTCCGTCTGTGCTTGCTGATCCTGCGACTGGGTGTTGCCATTTGCATCGCTCTCGGTCGTGCGCGACGACAGGATTGGCTCGGGACGCTCGCCCAGACCCTCACCGGCAGTGGTGATAAGGATGGCGCCGGCGCAGGCGATGACCGCGACGATGGCGATAGCGATCGAGAAGACGATGACCTTCTTTTGCGTCTGGCTGCGCTCAGCCGCCGCCTTGGCGCGCAGGCTGTTGGGAGCGACGCGCGCCGTGGTCGCGCGTCCCGCAACCTGGCGCATCTCCTGCGTGGTTGCGGCGCCACCTAGGTGCTCCTCGACATTGGGCTCAACGGGCTCGTAGGCGCCGGTAGGGTAGTCGACAGCGGCATGCGTGCCCTTGATTGCTTCGGCGCTGGCGGAGATAAAGTGGCGATAGACCTGCGAGGACACAACAGTGATGACTGAGCTCACAGCGGCACCAATCACCGAGCCAGCAATGCCGATCTTTGAAGCAAGCGCCACGCTCGTGGCGGCAGCAGCGGCGCCGGCGATGATCTGGGGAATGGAAATGTCGTCGAACAGGCCCTTTTTGGGCGCGATGGCCATGGTCTGTCCGATGGAATGGTTCTCGTGCACGCCGTTGTTGAGTGATGCCGGCGTCATGACGCGCGTGCGCGGCGCGTCGGTGTACTTGGTTGTCATACGGGGTCCTCCCGGTGTAAATCTGCTTCGTTTCGTGTAGCCATCAGGGTACTCACCAGATGTGAATCGTACGTGACATTTAACAGATACCATCAACTCATCAAGGGGGCTTGCTGTCTTTGGTGCGATAGCTTGATGCTAAACTGGATTTATGTTTGCGAGGTGGTTTACGTGATGTACCCGTATATGACATTCGAAGATGGAACCGAGGTCATTCATTCTGACCTGATTACAGATGGCGATATCGAAAAGGTTATCGTGCATTTTGAACGACCGACGGCAGAGGGTTTCGACTCCGCTCGTTGTGAGTTGCCTTCCTGTTCGTGGACTGACTGGGAAGGGCATTTTACTCAGAGTGAAAAACGAGCTTTCGAAGAGTGTCTGAGCAAATAATTTAGATTAGTTCGAGTTTAGTTCGAATAAAGAAGCTGAATGCGATGACCTAAAGCGTATGCATTTTTAGTATTAGATGCGTATGAAATGGAGGATGTGAATGGATGAGCTAATAGACTTTAAAAAACGATTTCTCAAGAATGGCGAGCTGGTTTCAATTCCAAAAAAGGAAAGCTATAAAAGAATCATGCTGCTATGGGCCGTCTCTTTCTTTGAATTAAATACAAGTTATACGGAGCTTCAGGTTAATCGTGTGCTGTCACAGCTCTATCCTGATTATGCCGTGTTGAGGCGGTACTTGGTTGATTATGGATTCCTATTAAGGGATGAACGAGGCCTGAAATACGAGGTTAATCGTGATGTTCACGGTATTGAGAGCTAGCCGTCCGGTTCGGGTCCTATATATTGCTAGAGGGATAAGCGAAATAGGCAATTGGTGTGCGAATATTGCTTTGCCAATGCTAATTTACGAGGTAACTCACGATGTTTCTGCAACTGCTTTGATGGTCTGCTGCAGATTTGCCCCCTCTCTGTTTTCAGTTGCGCTCGCGCAGCTGCCTCAGAAGATGGGTATCGGGACACTGCAGGCCATGAGATTGGCAGACTTAATTCGCGCGGGATTATTCGTTTGCTATATTTTTGTTGATAGTAAATGGAGTATGTTTGCTATTACGTGCGCGGTATCGCTTTGCCGAACGGTAGAAATGCCCTGCTTTTACTCGTTGTTAAGAGCCAATACGAATAGTATCAATCGCGACGTAATTAATAATTCGTTTGGGTTCCTGCAGAATTTGATGATGGTTCTGGGGCCAGTTGCCGGCGGTTTTGTTGTCGCTCAATTTGGGGCGGAGGCTGTTCTTGCATTAGACGCGCTTTCTTTTGCCGCGTCGTTCTGGTTGCTGCGAGATGTTCCGTCGGTTATCGAGGTTAATGATAAAGAGGGAATAAGCAAAAATGAAAAAAACAGGACTGCATTTAGTGATCTTAGCGCGAAGCACTTGGCAATTGGTTTCCTATTAATCGATATTTCTAGTGGCGTGGCATTCGGCTCTCTGAATTCTCTTTTGCCAGCTATAGCGCAATTGCAATTTGACTCGTCATCGATACAATACGGATTCCTTCAGAGTAGTCTTACAATCGGACTGTTGTTCGGAAATACAATATATGGTCGTTTAATCAGTGGTTCCGATTGCGTTAAATCATATTGTTTTGTGACGTATCTTGCGCTCGGTGCGTATCTGGCGTTTGGCTATCGCTATGCGCCTGGGATATCGTTTATTTCCCTTTTTATCGTCGGTGCCGGAAACGCCATTCAAGATGTGCTTCTCATAACATCGCTGCAGGATTTGGCGAGAGACGGATCTGAATCGATAAGCCTGTTTTCAATTAGGGAGTCTTTGCAATCGGTTGCTGTTGTTATTTCAACACTTCTTGTTTCGCTGTTCACGAGCATCGCGATGTTCTCAATTCTCGTTACAGGACTTGGTGTATTTTCAATTATGATGGTAGTTGTGTTTCAATTGAATTATTTGCGAAAGATGTGACGTTGATATGCCTAAAACGCTTTTAGTATTTCCCCCAGGATGGAGTCCAGTGGGGCCGTATCTTGCCTTGCCTGTTTTGAAGTCATATCTTCAAGAGGTTGAACAATACAAAGTTGACATTGTTGACTTAAACGTGGAATTTTACGATGACCTCCTATCTTTTAGACATGTCGAAGAGTGCTTTAAAAGGTATCGGGAATCAAAGGATTCGTTTAGTTCGAATGTCCAATTAACAATCGAGTTGATACAAAAGTCGGCACTTAATGTTGACGAGGCAAAAGATATTTTCAGATCGAAGAGATACTTTAATCTAAAAGAAAGACAATATGCTGAAAACATTTTTAGAAATGCACTCTATATCATAAATCACGTCTCATATGGAGTTAAATACACGTTCAACTCCATAGATCTGCCCTATGATTATTATTCGACACCAGAAATAATGAAGTCGCTTGCGGATACCTTGCATAATCCGTTTATTTCCTTCTATGAAATTGCCTTTCTTAAGCGTATTCAGAGGGAAAAAATCGAGTTTATTGGGATTTCGGTGAGCGGCTGTTTCCAATATGATTTCTGCAGTTACGTTAGCGAAACTGATTAAAGAAGAATGTCCATCTGTTAAACACGTCTCATTGGGCGGCAATTACATTACTCGTTTAGCAGATGACTGCATGAAAGAATGGCATCCCTTTTTTGAATACATTGATTCGATAATGATGTATGACGGCGAAGAGCCGCTTGCACGTCTTCTTGAGGCTCTTGACTCTGGTGATGACAATCTCGACTGTGTTCCAAACCTTTGCCATGCTAAAGGTGGAAAGATATATAAAAACCATCGGATTGAGCAAACATTTATCAACGATACAGTTCCCGATTTCGATGGCTTCGCCCTTTCTAAATACTTCATGCCTGAGCTAATATTGCCGGTTTATTCCTCTAGGCAGTGTTTTAATCATTGCGCCTTCTGCACCATTCCCGGTGCTACCGGTGGTTGTTACCGAAAGATGCCTATATCGAGAGTATTTGAAATAATGTGTCGGTTAAATGAAAAATACGGCACGAGAGTTTTCTCTTTTGTGGATGAAACATTCGAAGGCAAAAGAATGGAGCAACTCGCGGATGAAATAAACGCATCGGGAAAAACGTTTTTCTGGCATGGAGAAACGAGGTTCTCTCCAACCCTAAGTACAGACGTTTTTAACAAGATATACCAAAGTGGATGTAGGCAGATTCAGTTTGGCCTCGAGTCATACAACCAAAGAGTTCTTGATCTAATGAAGAAGAACACGAGAGTTGATTGGATTGATCGCAATATCCATGATTGTCTCAATGCGGGTATTCCTGTTCATCTATTTTTTATGATTGGCTTTCCGACCGAAACTAAAGAAGAGGCTCTGAACACCTTAGCTTATACAGAGAATGTTTTGAATTATTCAAAACAGGTATGTGGTGTTCCATATTCCACGAGAGGATTTACGAATTTTGGTCTCGTTATGGGGTCGGATGTTTGGAATCATCCCGATAAGTATGGTGTCTCTGTAATGCCGCAGTCCCAATATGAGGATTTGCGCCTCGAAGTAGATTATGTTTCAGGCACTGGTTTAACTTTAAATGAAGCAAAATCCTTATCTGATGAGCATCATATTGATTTTTATATGCAAGAGGTCATAAACGGTAGCGACACAATTGACTTGCCCCAGCGGCTTCATATTTCAGAGGTGACCTGGATCCTAGATTCTATTCACGCTGTCAGGTATAAGGGACATTTGACCAAAGTAAAGCGACGGCTAACTAGTCTAAATCCAGCTGATCGAATCTGGCTGGATTCCAAGACCTCTGTCGTGCTCGTTGAGCCATTTGCCTACTTCTATAATTCTGAATACCATCATGTCTATGCTGTTTCCCAGTTGGTATACCATAAGTTGGCCCGTTTATTGGAGGCCGATTGTAGCATTTCTCTTATTCTTGATCAGGGCGACCTCGAGCTGACAAGGGCGATAGAAGAACTGTTGCATTATGGATTGCTGAATACAAATATCGATGCCGATTATGTAATGCACGATAATGGTTTTCAATTGGTTAAAAGCTCGTTTGTTAAAGAAGTCGGACGCTCAAAAGAGGGGTTAAGAGTACTGCTGAGTTGTGCCACCCATAGAATGTGTGCGGTTAATGATTTTTCGTTCGCTTTGCTTTCGTTGTTTGAAAAGCCGATTACTAAGAACGAGGTGCGCGACATTTTGAAAAAAGAGGGACTATCGACAAGCGAGGAGCAATTAAACAAGTTGGTTGATAATTGCATGAAAGCAGATATACTACAACTGATTAGATAGAGGAGGTTTCTGCATGGACGTTATTAACAAAGATCTCTTGGAGCAACTGAAAGAGTCTCAGGAAGAGGGCGTCGTGGTAGAAGTGTTCGACTTTGAGGACTACATGGATAAATTCTGCCATTAGTTTCGGAATTTACTTGCCTCGCTTAAAGGAGAAGTCGATTATCGATTTCTCCTTTTTTAATTAAAGATTTTTTTGGAATACATGCTCTTAGCACAGGTTAGCGTCTCAGTAAACTGGGAGGTTGCTTTGGCTAGTTAGAGATATGTGAACGTCCGTTAGACTGAATCTCAGGGTAGAAGGGGCCTCCAGTGTCCAGATCAACAAGGCAATGCTGCGTTTCGGCTAATAAGAACGACGGCTTTTTGCGCGTGGCGGCGGCGTCGCCGCGGATTCGCGTGGCCGATGTCGAGGGCAATGCCGAGGTTGCGCTGGCGGCTGTTCGCGAGGCTACCGAGCGCGGCGTTCGCGCGCTGGTGCTGCCCGAGCTTAACCTGACCGGCTATACCGCGGCCGACCTGTTCCATAATCGCACGCTGCTGCATGCCTGCGAGGCTGCTCTGGTGCATATCCTCGATGAGACTCGTGAGCTGCCGATTGTCTTTACCATCGGTCTTCCCGTTGCGGTGGCTGAAAACATCTACAACTGTGCCGCCGTGTGCTGTGCGGGTGAGCTTTTGGGTCTTACGGCCAAGAAGTATCTGCCCAACTATGGCGAGTTCTATGAGCGTCGCTGGTTTGCTCCGGCGCCTGCGGATCCCGTGTGGGTTGAATTTGCCGGTCAGGGTCCGGTTCCGCTGGGTTCGGGGCTTGTCTACCGCTGCTGTGATGAGGGTGCCGAGGATCTGGTGCTGGGCATCGAGGTGTGCGAGGACCTGTGGGTGCCGGCGCCCCCCTCGACTGAGATGGCACTTGCCGGTGCGACGGTGATCCTTAACCCGTCGGCCTCGGACGAGATCATCGGCAAGGCAGATTACCGCCGCAGCCTCATCTCCAATCAGAGCGCACGCCTGTACTGCGCCTATGCCTACGCGGACGCGAGCGAGGGCGAGTCCACGACCGACATGGTCTTTGCGGGCGAGAATCTTATCTACGAAAACGGCTCGAAGCTCGCTGCTACCAAGCTGCTCACCTGCGACATGGCGGTGGCCGATGTCGACCTCGACCGTCTGGTTGCCGAACGCCGCCGCTCGACGACGTGGACACGCGCGGACGATACGCCGGAGGCCACGACCGTTGAGTTTTCGTTTGAGGGCGTGTTGGCCGAACAGCCCGTCCTGCGCGATGCCTGCGATATCGACCGCGTTTTCCCGCGCGCGCCCTTTGTGCCGGCAGACCACGGTGATCTGGCCGAGCGCTGCGAGACCATCCTCGACCTGCAGACCGCGGGCCTTAAGACACGCCTTGCCCACACGGGCACCAAGGCGGCCGTCATCGGCCTTTCGGGCGGCCTCGATTCCACGCTGGCGCTCCTCGTGACCGTGCGTGCGTTCGACGCCTTGGGCCTGCCGCGCACCGGTATCACGGCCGTGTCCATGCCCGGCTTTGGCACGACGCACCGCACCAAGTCCAATGCCGAGTCGCTCGCTCGCGACCTAGGCGTGAGTTTCCGCGAGGTTTCGATCCACGCGGCTGTGGAGCAGCACTTCAAGGACATCGAGCATGATCCGACCGTGCAGGACGTGACCTACGAGAACAGCCAGGCGCGCGAGCGTACGCAGATTCTGATGGATCTGGCCAACCAGGCTGGCGGTTTTGTCATCGGCACGGGCGACCTCAGTGAGCTGGCGCTCGGCTGGGCTACCTATAACGGCGACCACATGAGCATGTACGCCGTCAACGCGAGCGTGCCCAAGACGCTTGTGCGCCATCTGGTGCGCTATGCCGCTGACGTTTTTGGCGGGCGTATTGCCGAGGTCTTGCTCGATATCCTTGATACGCCGGTGTCCCCCGAGCTTCTGCCGCCCACGGGCGACGGCGAGATTGCGCAGAAGACTGAGGATTTGGTGGGCCCGTACGAGCTGCACGACTACTTCCTCTACTACCTGCTGCGTTTTGGCTTTGAGCCGGGCAAGATCTACCGCATGGCGCTCAAGAGCTTCGAGGGCGTCTACGACGCCAAGACCGTCCGCACGTGGCTGCGTACGTTCTACCGTCGCTTCTTTGCCCAGCAGTTTAAGCGCAGCTGCCTGCCCGATGGTCCCAAGGTGGGCTCGGTGACGCTCAGCCCGCGCGGCGATTGGCGTATGCCGAGTGACGCTAGCTCGCGTCTGTGGCTTGCGCAGATCGACGCGCTCAATCCAGTTGACTAAGGTTGGCTAAATTGAACCAATACGGGGGTTGCAAGCGTTACACTTTTGCAATCTGATGGCCCGTATCGCGCGGCACTCTTGTCGGAGCGCCGCGTTTTTTATATCGAAAGGTGGCACCATGCAGGCATCGCAGCGTCTCGACCGCTTTGGCGCGGAGGTCTTCGCCTCGCTCAACAACAAGCTTCTCGCGCTGAAGGCTCAGGGCAAGACCATTTACAACATGAGCGTGGGCACGCCCGACTTTAAGCCGTACGACCACGTGGTCGAGGCGCTCACGCAGGCAGCCCAAGATCCCGAGATGTGGAAGTATGCCCTGCGCGACCTGCCCGAACTCAAGCAGGCCGTGTGCGATTACTATGAGCGTCGCTTTGGCGTTTCGGGCATTACGCCGTCCATGGTGCAGTCGTGCAACGGCACGCAGGAGGGGGTGGGCCATTTGGGCCTTGCCCTGCTCGATCCGGGTGACACCATTTTGGTTCCCGATCCGTGTTACCCGGTCTTTGAGGCGGGTGCCAAGATCGCCGATGCCAAGCTCGAATACTATCCGCTGGTTGCCGAGCACAATTACCTGCCCTATGTGGCGGGTATCGATCCCGAGGTGGCTGATCGTGCCAAGTATATGATCGTGTCGCTGCCCGCGAACCCGGTCGGCTCGGTGGGCACTCCCGAGGTCTACGAGGAGATCATCGCTTTCGCCCGCGAGCACGACCTGCTCATCGTCCATGACAACGCGTACTCCGACATCGTGTTCGACGGCGAGCCGGGCGGCAGCTTCTTGCAGTATCCCGGCGCGCTCGAGGTGGGCGTTGAGTTCTTCTCGCTCTCCAAGTCGTTTAACGTCACCGGTGCGCGTATCGGCTTTTTGGTCGGCCGCGAGGACGTGGTCTCGGCCTTTGCCAAGCTGCGCGGCCAGATCGACTTCGGTATGTTCTTCCCGATTCAGAAGGCCGCCATCGCCTGCCTGAACGGTCCGCGCGATGAGGTCGAGGCGCAGCGTCTGAAGTACCAGGAGCGCCGCGATGCCCTGTGCGACGGTCTTGAGGGCCTGGGCTGGGAGCGTCCCAACGCACATGGCTCTATGTTTGTGTGGGCCAAGCTTCCCGGTGGTCGCACCGATTCCATGGCGTTTTGCGAGGAGCTCATGGAGAAGGCCGGCGTTGTGGTGACGCCGGGCGCGAGCTTTGGTCCTTCGGGCGAGGGACACGTGCGCATGGCGCTGGTCCTGCCGCCCGACCAGATTGCTTTGGCTGTCGAGGCCATTCGTGAGGCGGGCCTGTATTAGAAACGTATTTCGACTCGTCAATAGCTCGAAACCGATTTCGTGCAGTTATTTTACGAATACTGCAAACAATTTCGGTAAACGGTCGATTTTTGGCTGCGAATAGGAGCATAATCAAAGTCCCGATTGGATGTATTGGGATTACGGCAAGCCGCTCGGGTCGTTCCCGGGCGGCTTGTTTGTGGAGAGAGATGGGAGTTTCTAATGGTTAACGAGAAGAAGGTCGCTATTGTCGGCTGCGGTTTCGTTGGTTCGTCTTCGGCGTTCGCGCTGATGCAGAGTGGTCTGTTCTCCGAGATGGTCCTCATCGACGTGGACAAGAACCGCGCCGAGGGTGAGGCCCTGGATATCGCGCACGGCATGACGTTTGCCGAGCCGATGAAGATCTACGCCGGCGATTATTCCGATGTCGCCGACGCCGCCATGATCGTCGTCACCGCTGGCGCTGCCCAGAAGCCCGGTGAGACTCGCCTGGACCTGGTCAACAAGAACGTCAACATCTTTAAGTCCATCATTCCCGAAATTAAGAAGTCTGGCTTCGACGGCATTCTGCTCATTGTCTCCAACCCGGTCGATGTTCTGACCTATGCCGCCATCAAGATGTCCGGCCTGCCCGAGGGCCATGTCATCGGCTCCGGCACCGTGCTCGACACTGGCCGTCTGCAGCAGATGCTTGGTGCCCACGTCGAGGTTGACCCGCGCGATGTCCAGGCCTATGTCATGGGTGAGCACGGCGACTCTGAGTTTGTCGCTTGGTCCAGCGCCCAGGTTGCCGGCGTGCCGCTGAACACTTTCTGCGAGCTTCACGGTCATCTGGAGCATGAGGCTGCCGAGAAGCGCATCGCCGAGGACGTCAAGAACTCCGCCTACACCATCATCGAGAAGAAGCACGCCACCTACTATGGCGTCGCCATGGCCGTCAAGCGCATCTGCACCGCCGTCATGCGCGATGAGCAGACCGTTCTGCCCGTCTCCTCGCTCATGGTGGGCGAGTATGGCCTGTCCGATCTTGCCATCTCCATGCCGACGGTCGTTGGCCGCGACGGCGTCGTCTGTCGCGTCCCCGTGCCGCTGAACGATGACGAGCAGCATGAGCTCACCGCCTCCGCCAAGGCCCTCAAGGACATCATCGACAGCGTCGACTTCTCCTGCTAAATCAAGCTCGCTAGAGCGAAAAGCTACAATGAAGGCGTCCGGGTCCACACGGCCCGGGCGCCTTTTTGGTGCAAAGTAACCTGACCCCAATGCACCATAGTTGCCCCAATGCACCATAGTTGATGGGAGGGCCATGTCGGATTCGCCTAATTTTTTAACCTATGCCCAGACGGCGTTTGATCCGTTTGAGGAGAGGCCGTTCTGCGCGGTGGATAGCCTCGTCTTTGCGTGGTTGTCCTATTTGCGTTTGCCGGGTGATATGGCGGAGCTGACGAACTGGCAGGGCCTAGACGTACGCGAGCTGCTGCGTGCCGAGTGCTACCGGGACATGATTGACGACTTGTGGGACCCGGAGGGGAGCAAGGCCTTGCTGGAGGCCGTGGCAGCAAGTCCTCGCTACCGTGGCGTGCACGTTTGCGGCTATCGTGCCGTGAGCGATGTGGTGGCGACAGAGCAGTTTGCAGCCATGGCGTTCCGGTTTCCGGCGGGGTTTAGCTATCTTTCCTTCCGGGGGACCGACAGCACGATTGTGGGCTGGAAAGAGGACTTTAACATGGCGTTCCGGTATCCTGTGCCGGCCCAGGAATCCGCGGCGCGTTATGTGGACGAGGCGGCGGATGCGATTGACGGGCCGCTTTTGTGCGGAGGTCATTCCAAGGGTGGAAACCTTGCGGTGTACGGTGCGGCGATGTGCTCCGATGTCGCCCGTGCACGAATCGAACAGGCGTATTCCCATGATGGTCCGGGTTTCGTCGAGGAGTTTCTGAACGGCAACGCCTTTGCCGATCTTTCCGGTCGAATCGACAAGACGCTACCTCGGTCGTCGATCTTTGGCATGATGTTCGAGACGCAGGAGGACTATGCCATCGTTGAGAGCACCGAGTTCAGCCTGCTGCAGCACAATCCCTTTAGCTGGGTGGTTGATGGTCGCGACTTCGTGTACTGTGAGCGCCTGTCCGCCGGTGCTCGATACGTTGATGGCTCCATTCGCGAGATGCTGCTTGCAGTTTCGCCTAGCGAGCGCGAGCGTTTTGTAGATGCGTTGTTCTCCGTGTTTGAGGCTACGGGTGCTGAGCGGTTTGCGGATATCGCTGGGAATCTGCGCGAGAGCCTGCCCGTGATGCTCCAGGCTGCGCAAGGGTTTGACAAGGATACGCGACGCTTTGTCTCGCAGACCATCGTGGCAATTCTTAAGTGTGCGCTGCTGCCCAAACGTCCCGAGTTCAGCGTGCCTTCTAGTGGTAAGAGCCTGGCAGAACAGCTCGAGGTATGGCAGTCCGAGCTCCTGCGCTAGCCATTGGTGCAAAGCAACCTGTCCCCGATGCACCAATCTTCGATGCGCCTGGGGCGGGCTCGACCGCTATACTGGTTCGTGCTCAATTCAATCTAGAACGGAATGCCGTATATGAAAATCAATCATGCGATTCTGCATATCCTGGACTTTGACTCTGCCGTCAACGTTATGAGCCAGCGCGAGCTCGATATCGAGAGCCGTACCGTGCGCAACTTCGTGACCACGCATCTGCGCCGCGCACGTACCTCGGCCGACAATAAACGCGCCGCGTTTGCCGAGAACTCTGCGTTTGGCGGCGAGCTCAAGGGCTATTTCTTTGGCGAGCGCGAGTTCGTAGACCTGTCGCAGCAGATTGCGGAGTTCATTTCCTCCGAGCTTACCAAGGCCGAAAAAGCCGAGTCCACCGATGTGCTCGTGGCCGACTTTGACGACGATGAGGATGCCCGCTGGTTTGCCGTGATGCTGCTGGGCTCCAAGCAGGCCTTTATGCACGAGGTGGGCCGCGAGGAGGGCGAGGTACGCAACGACATCGCGCGCCACTATGCTATCCTGCCGAATCCTTCCCAAAAGGTGCCAAGCTATGCCATCGTGCGTGCGAGCACCATGGAGATCGGCTATGTGGACAAGAAGCGCAAGATTGCCGGCGAAGACCGCATGCTCATTCCCGACGGTCTGCTGCAGTGCGATACGGGCATGTCGGGCAAGGAGGTCATCGACACCGTGACGCGCGTGGTCGAGGAAGTCGCCGAGGAGCACGGTGCCAATACGGCCGTAGCGCTCGCTAAGGTTAAGGCTGCCGTTGCCGAGAAGGTTGAGGATGACGAGGAGCTGCCGCCCTGGGATATCGTCGATGAGGTCTTTGAGGACGAGCCGGTCATCAAGGAGAGCGTACGCGCGGCGCTGACCGAAGAGAAGGTGCCCGAGCGTGTGCCCGTGGAGCGCAAGCAGGTCGAGCGTGCGGCCGTGCGCAACCACAAGATTCGTACCGATACGGGCATCGAGATCAGCTTTCCGGCCGAGATGGGCTCGAACTCCGAGTACATCGAGTTCGTCAACGAGCCCAACGGCCTCATTTCCATCGAGCTCAAAAACATCGGCAGCATCGAGAATAGATAAACTGCGCTTGGACGCTGCAGAAAAACAAAGGTCGAAACCCTTCGGGACTTCGGCCTTTTTGCTTGGAGCTGAATTGAGTTGCAGACTGAGCATACGTCAGCGAAAACGCCCCTAGGCGAGCAAGGTGACGTGAAAGAGGAGGGAAGCGTACTTCGGTACGCGACCGACGATTGAACGTCAGATTGCCGCTTAGGGGCGTTTGCAGCGTCGAGCCGTTACGCGGTTTGGTAAAACCGCGTAACTTCTACAGCCGGCGTAAGCCTTCCTCGAGTCCGGTCTTGCTGTCGGTCTTCTCGTCGCGCATCTTGATGACGCGGGCGGGGACGCCGGCCACGACGGCACCAGCGGGGACGTCCTCGACGCACACGGCGCCGGCGGCAACGACAGCGCCCTTGCCTACGTGCACGCCTTCCAGGACCACGGCGTTGGCGCCGATCATGACATCGTCCTCGATGATGACGGGCGTGGCGCTTGCGGGTTCAACGACGCCTGCCAACACGGTTCCAGCGCCGATGTGGCAGTTCTTGCCCACTGTGGCGCGGCCGCCCAGCACGGCGCCCATGTCGATCATGGAGCCCTCACCGATGACGGAGCCGATATTGATGATGGCACCCATCATGATGACGGCGCGATCGCCGATCTCGACGCGGCCACGGATGATCGCGCCCGGCTCGATGCGGGCGTTGATGCCCTTAAGGTCGAGCATGGGCACGGCGGAGTTGCGGCAATCGTTCTCCACATCGTAGTAATCGATGGAATCGGCATTGGCATCAAGGATGGCTTTGAGCTCATCCCAGTCACCAAAGACGGTCTTGCCACGACGACCGCCGTAGACGTGCGCATTGCCCCACTGGACCTTCATGCCCGGCTTCTCGCGTACGTACAGTTTGACGGGCGTCTTCTTGGGCGCGGTGGCGATGTAGTTGATAATCTCCTGTGCATCCATCTCGGCTGCGTTGCTCATTTGCTGTCTCTCCTTTGGGTGGATTTGGTTGATGCCGGGTTAGGCAAACATGACCTGGTCAAACGTGTAGAAGCCGGGCTCGCAGGTGACGAGCTTTTGAGCGGCGGCCAGAGCGCCGTTGACAAAGATCTGACGGCTTGTGGCGCGATGCGTGAGCGTGACTTCTTCGTCCTGGCCAAAGAAACCCACCTCGTGCACGCCGGCGACAGTGCCGCCGCGCAGCGAGTGCATGCCGATCTCCTTGGGGTCGCGCGCGCCGCACATGCCCTCGCGTCCGTAGACGGGGTGGTAGCCTGCCTCGGGCTCGGCTTCGACGACGGCGTCGAGCAGCAGCTTGGCGGTGCCGCTGGGGGCGTCGACCTTTTGGTTGTGGTGCGTCTCGACAATCTCGCAGTCAAAGCCGGGCAGCTCACGCGTGGCCTGGGCCACTAGGTGACGCAGGGCGGCGATGCCGATAGAGTAGTTGCCCGAGTGCACGATGCGGGCATTCTGGCCCAGCTCGCGCAGGCGGTCCATCTGCTCGGGCGTATAGCCCGTGGTGCCGGAAACGAGTGCGGCGCCCGTGCGCTCGACATAGGCGACAACGGCGTCAAAGGTCGCGACGTTCGAGAAGTCGATGATGACGTCGGCTGCCGGGGCGCTCTCGAGCTCGGACAGATCAAAACCGATCTGGGCGACGATGTCAAAAACGGCCTCTCCAGCGGCGTTGACAATACCCTCGGCGGTAGTGCGGATGAGCGAGCCCATGCGGCCCGTTCCCATAATGACGGTCTTAATCAAGCAGACCAGCTCCCTTCAGAACATCGGTAAGTGCGGCACGCGTATCGTCGGCCATGGGGCACAGCGGCATGCGGTAGTTTGCTTCGATCATACCCATCTGGGCGAGCGCCTCCTTAACGGGGATGGGGTTGACCTCGCTAAAGAGGGCATTGATGAGCGGCTGGCCGGCAATCTGGATATCGCGGGCGCGCGCTACGTCGCCGTCCAGATAGGCGCGGCACATGTCATGCACGAGCTGCGGCTGCACGTCGGCCCATACGCTGATGGTGCCCGAGGCTCCCAGGCTCATGAGCGGAACGGTGAGTGCGTCCTCGCCCGAGTACATGCGGAAGTCATCGGACAGCAGGTGGGCGATCTTGGCTGCGTAAGCGACGTTGCCCGAGGCTTCTTTAATACCCATGATGTTGGGGTGCGCGGCCAAGCGCTCCACGTTGCGCACGCTGATGCCGCAGCCGCAGCGGCCGGGGATGTTGTACAGGATGCAGGGGATATCTACGGCATCGGCAACGGTCTTAAAGTGCTGGTAGATGCCCTCTTCATTAGACTTGTTGTAGTAGGGGGTAATGAGCAGCAGGCCGTCGGCGCCCAGGCCCTGATAGGTGAGCGACTTGGTGAGCATGGTCTGCGTGGAGTTGGAGCCCGAGCCGGCGATGACGGGGACGCGGCCTGCAACCTGCTTGACCACGGCGGCGACAACGGAGTTGTCCTCGTCGTCGGTCATCGTGGCGCTCTCGCCGGTGGTGCCCAGGGTGAGGATGGCGTCGGTACCGTTTTGCAGGTGGAAATCGATAAGGCGCTCGAGCGCGTCAAAGTCGACGCTGCCGTCCTTTTTAAACGGCGTGACGAGGGCGACGATTGAGCCCTCGAGATTGCGGATGTCCATGTTCTTCTCCTTCGCTTCCGCGATCTGGATGCGTTTGTTCCATTGGGCGGCGACGGCCAGGCGCTCGTCCTGAGCGCGACGACGAGCGCTTTCGGCACGCGATTTGGCCAGCAGCTCTCGGCCGCATGGCAGCACGTCGAGCGTGGCAAAATAATCGCCCGGGCGCTCGGCGCGGCGGATGAGGTCGGCCGCGCCATCGGGGCGCAGCAGGACCTCGGCGGAGCGCAGCCGTCCGTTGTAGTTGTAGCCCATGGAGTAGCCATGCGCACCGGTATCGTGGATTACAAGCAGGTCATCCATGTCGATATGCGGCAGCTCGCGATCGATAGCGAACTTGTCGTTGTTCTCGCATAGGTTGCCCGTGATGTCATAGGTGTTCGTGACGGGCGCTGTGGCCTTGTCGGCGCCGCCCGGCTGACCCATCACCGTGATGTGGTGGTAAGCGCCATACATGGCGGGACGAATGAGGTCGACGGCGCTGGCGTCCACGCCGATATAGTCCTTGTAGATCTGCTTCTCGTGGATGGCCTTGGTGACCAGGCAGCCGTAGGGGCCCATCATAAAGCGGCCCATCTCGGTGCAGATGGTCACATCGCCCATGCCAGCGGGAACCAGGATCTCGTCGTATGCCGCGTGCACCCCCTCGCCGATGGCGTGAATGTCGTTGGCCTGCTGCTCGGGCAGATAGGGGATGCCGACGCCGCCAGACAGATTGATGAAGGCGACGTGTGCGCCGGTCTCGCGCTCCAGGCGTACGGCAAGCTCAAAGAGGATGCGCGCGAGCTTGGGGTAGTAGTCGTTGGTGACAGTGTTGCTGGCAAGGAATGCGTGGATGCCAAAGTCCTCGGCGCCCTTGGCCTTGAGCATGCGGAAGGTCTCGAAGAGCTGCTCGGTGGTCATGCCATATTTGGAGTCGCCCGGGTTGTCCATGATGCCGTTGGAGAGCTGGAACAGGCCGCCTGGATTAAAGCGGCAGCTGACCGTCTTGGGGATGGGTCCCGCAACACGCTCAAAGAACTCGATGTGGCTGATGTCGTCAAAGTTGACGATGGCACCCAGTTTGTCGGCGAGCTCAAAGTCGGCAGCTGGCGTATCGTTGGACGAGAACATGATGTCGTGTCCCGTGATACCCAGCGAGCGGGCGATCATGAGCTCGGTATAGCTCGAGCAATCGCAGCCGCAGCCGTATTCGTTGAGAATGGAGATGAGCGCCGGGTTGGGGTTGGCCTTGACGGCAAAGTATTCCTTAAAGCCCGGGTTCCATGCAAAGGCGTCGCGCACTTCTTGCATGTTGCGGCGGATGCCCGCCTCGTCGTATAGATGAAACGGCGTGGGGAACTGCTCGACGATATGCTCGAGCGTCTCCTTGTCCACAAACGGCTGCTTGGCCGCATATGCCTCGTTGGGGGTCAATGCCATGTCCCGTAAACCTCGCTATCCAGACGGCGCCATCTGCGCATCGAATCCGCATAGCGTGGACCCAATGTCCGGATAGCGCTCCCGCATTGCTGCAGACAGTCCTGTGGGTGTTTCCCACAGGCCCACCAGGTTGTTCGTGCCCGAAAAACCCAGTTCGGCGGGTTTCGCCTCCCCACGGGGTCAAAGCCTGCCGGCTCGCCCGCGGTTCTTCGTGCCCGCGCCTCTATCAAGTGGTAACGACCCTACCACGTTGCACTTTACCAAACAAGAGTATTCGTATATAACGTTTAAAAAATGCAGGGATATGCTGGAAATAAGGGTATGGCAATCTTGCGGCACAATAGATAGCAACCGGCGCACACCAATGAAAGGAACCTCTATGACCGAGCTCCAAGAACTCCGTCGCTATCGGCGCGACTTGCACAGGATCCCGGAGCTCGACTTCGATCTTCCGCAGACTATTGCCTATATCGAGGGCGTGTTGGCGTCGCTTGCCTGCGAGGTGACCCATCCGTGCCCCAGCTGCGTCTGCGCTTTCTTTGACGCTGGCGTTGGTGCCACGCATGCCACGGCGATTCGTGCGGATATGGATGCGCTGCCCATTGCCGAGGCGACGGGTGCGGCCTTCGCCTCGTCTCATCCCGGCAAGATGCACGCTTGCGGGCACGACGGACACATGGCCATGGCGCTCGCCGCCGCGACGTATGTCGACCGCACGATTCGCGAGCAGCCGGGTTCACTTAAACGCAACGTGCTTTTTGTGTTCCAGCCGGCCGAGGAAACGACCGGTGGTGCCAAGACGGTATGCGAGAGTGGTGTGTTCGAGCGCTATGGGGCCGACCGCATTTTTGGCTTCCATGTGTGGCCCGATCTGTCTGCCGGCACGCTGGCGAGTTGTTCTGGTCCGCTGCTGGCGCGTTCGAGCGAGACGCATATGCATATTCACGGTACGAGTATCCATATTGCTAAGACTTATGGTGTGCCGGTTGAGGAGTCGCACGATGCCGCGTTGGCGGCAGCGAAGTTTTTGGTTACCGAGCGCGAGCTGATGGACGAACTGGGCACCGACGAGCCCTGTATCGGCAAGTTTGGCCTGCTGCAGGCCGGTACCGTCTGCAACGCGGTGGCGGGGGAGGCCCATGTGGCCGGCAGCTTGCGTGTGTTTACGGACGGCATGTTCGACCGTGCACGCGAGGGTGTGCGCCGCGTGCTTGATGAGGCATGCACTGCAACGGGCTGCACGTACGATCTCGACTTTGCCGAGGGCTATCCGCCGGTCGACAACGACCCCGAGTTGTTTGATCGAATCGCGCCTGCTCTGCCCGAGTTACAGCTCGTGGACGAGCCGCTGCTGATTGCCGAGGATTTCGCGTTCTATCAACGCCATCTGCCGGGCGTATTTTTCCTGCTGGGCACGGGTATGCCAGAGGGCCAAGACAACCCGAGTGATTCGGATGGCTGCCCCGCCTATGCCACAAGCGCTCTGCATACCGATAGTATGCTCTTCGACGAGGAAATCCTACTCAAAGGCCTCGATGTCTACAAACGATTGCTTTTGCTTGACTAAGGCGTGAAGGACTATTTGTTCTAGAAAATACGAACAAACGTACGATATAATAGAGATGTAAGTCTATAGAAACGTTTGACGTTACTAACGTAAGGCGATACTATGATTGCATCGTATAAAGATGAGGATACCGAACGCTTTGCCATGGGTGTGCGGGTCAGGAAGTTCGTGCCCTTTGAGCGTGTTGCGTTGAGGAAGATTCGCCAACTGCAGGTTTGTGCTTCGCTTGATGATCTTCGCGTTCCACCGGGCAACCGCCTGGAAGCTTTGAAGGGCGATCGTGCCGGGCAATATAGCATCCGTGTTAACGAGCGCTATCGGGTCTGTTTTGAGTGGAGACAGGAGATGGCTTGGAATGTCGAAATCGTCGATTATCACAAGTGATGAGACCTCGGCCGATTTGCTGTCGCCAGTGACTCCTGGTGAGCTTCTCAAAGAGGAGTTTCTTGTTCCCATGGGCATTTCTCAATATCGCCTTGCGAAAGAGACCGGGATTCCGGCTCAGCGTATCGGGCAGATTGTCTTGGGAAAACGTCGCGTGACGGCCGACACCGACCTCCGTCTTTGCCGTTATTTTGGCCTGACGGATGGTTATTGGCTGCGCGCTCAGATGGCGTTTGACCTTGAGGCCGAGAAAAGGCGGATCGAACCGGAACTCGATAAGATCGTTCCTGTTCAGCAGGCCATCGCACTGTAGTGCTCAGAGATGATGGGGGTGGCGCGGCGATGAAGCGACGCCGACAGTCTGCCGTATATAGTCCGGGTGGATGCGGGTGCGGTTTGCTGCTGCTTCCGGTCATCGCTGTGAGCATTGGCGTGATGTTTGCGCTTGCTGGGCTTGCCGCGGCGGCGCTCGTGCTGTTTATCACTGCCATCGGCGTGACGATTTGGCTCTGCCGCAATCGCGAGCAACGCCGTGCCGACGGTAAAACCAATGTCGGCTGGGTCGTCTTTCTGATCATTGCGTACCTGCTGAGTGTCAGCTACCTTGTTTTCTTTGTCCTGTTGATGATCAGTGCTTTTACCGGGGAATCCGTCACGGTGGGTTGATCACTGCTGGCAGACGGTCGCGCAAAGTGCGTTTGCTCGGCGTTTGGATAACTGCATTGGCCGTTTACCGCAACCTTAGCTCTCAGCTAATGAATTCAAGTTCAATCCTTCCTACGATGTGCTGTGTGCCGGCGCGGTAGCCGGATCGTAGGAAGGATGAATAATGGCAAAAGAGGGAAAGAAGCCGATCGGCAAGATTGTCCTAGGCGTCATCGTGGTGCTGGTTATCGTCGGTGCCGTGGGCTCTATGGGTGGCAATTCAACCGATTCGTCTGCGAGCGATTCGGCAAAACCTGACGAGGCGACACAGCAGGCTGAGGAGCAAAAAGAACCGCAAGAACCGTATACCATTGCTGACGAGGCTGAAGACACCTCCAATCAGTTTGCCTATAAGATCACGGGCACGCTGACCAATAACACGGACAAGGAAAAGAGCTACATTCAGATTGAGTATGTTCTGTATGATGCCGATGGCAACCAGGTTGGAACGGCTCTTGCAAACACCAATCATCTGAAGGCGGGCGGCTCCTGGAAGTTCGAGGCGCTGGGTACGGTGTCTCCCGACCAGGTTGCTAGCTGGGAGCGTTCGGACGTAAGCGGTTTCTAGCATGTTGCATGCACTGGGGGAGGTGAAGTCGTATGCCCGATAAAAAGCTGACGGAGGAGTTGCTCAATGAGCTTCTCGATGCACCGAACATCGATGGCTATATCAGGGAGCACGACTTTGCCGCCCCGTCGCTTTCGGACTACCTGAAGCAGCTGCTGCAGGAAAAGGGCTTGGAGCGCTCTCGCGTGGTTCGTATGGCCGATCTCAATGAGACCTTTGGCTATCAGATCTTTACCGGTGCGCGTCACCCGAGTCGCAATAAGGTGCTGCAGATTGCCTTTGCGATGGCGCTGACGCTCAAAGAGACCAACCGTGCGCTGACGGCTGCCGGGGTGAGCGTCCTCAACTGCAAGGATCGCCGTGATGCGATTATCATCTTTTGCATCGATCGCGGGTGCAGCCTCCAAAAGGTCAACGAGGAGCTGTATCGCTTTGGCGAGGAGACGGTGAGTTAGCAGCTGATATCTGAGCCGGCGGAGCTGCCGAACAACGATGCAAACGAACGGGGCGCGGATGCCATGGGGTGTCTGTGCCCTGCGCTATGATGGAGGCTATGGATACTCAGACCCCAACATATCCCGATGACGAGCTGACCGCAGCACTTGCCGAGCAGCTGGCGTCGCTCGATCGCGACGACAGCTATCGCGTGGAGCGTGTGCTTAAGCGCTCGTCCGTTGAAACAACCGAGCTCGTGTACTTTGAAGGAACCGGCGGTGGTTCGCTCGGCCCCTTTGTCCGTAAACGCATCGATGCCTCGGCTCAAATCGGCGGGGCATACGAGCGTCTGTTTGCCGCCCAGCGGGCGGGTAGGCGTTTTGAGCACCTGCCCAGAATCGTCGATTGTCGTCGTGTGGGCGACGAGCTCAACGTGGTTATGGAATACATCGAAGGGGAGACGCTCGGGGCACTGGTGGACCGTCTGGGAGCCACCCTCGATTATGCGCACGAAATGTATCCTGCCCTATGCGATGCCGTGGGTGAGCTCCACGCCGGTTTTGCAATGGCGGGGGAGACGTCGGCGCCGGTGATCCATCGCGACCTCAAGCCGTCGAATATCATCGTGACGGGTGTCAACTATACGTCTGATAACGGCCTGACGTTTTCATCGCTGGTGATTATCGACTTGGGGATCGCGCGCGTGTGGCGCGATGGCGCCGATGCCGACACCGTCAAGTTCGGCACGCGACCCTATGCGCCGCCCGAGCAGTATGGGTTTGGGCAGACGAGTGTGCGCAGCGACGTCTACGCACTGGGCGCCCTGTTGTTCTTCTGCTTGACGGGAGTCGACCCTAAACCAGGGCTCGACATGCGCGAGCAATGCGAGGCGCGTGGCATTCCCACTCCACTTGCCGATGCCGTCTGCATGTCGATGGCGCTCGACCCGGCCAAGCGTTTTGCGAGTGCGGAAGCGTTGGGACGGGCGACGCGCTCGGCATACGATCTGAGCCGCCCCGTGCAGCCTCCTACACCTGCGCCTGTCCGTACTCCGGCCTCGGAGACGGTGTTGACGCTCCAAGGGCTCCAGAACCCCGCAGGGCTTCCTAGGCCTGCCGCCTCCGCTGCATGCGGTCTGCTCTCTCGCGTTCCGGAGTCTCTGGGGCGCATTTGGAATACGCTTGTCTGCTTCTCGCTACTTGTGTTCTTTGCCGGAAGTCACTTTGCCGTCTTTCACCCCACGGGAGCAAACCAAGGCTACCCGACGTGGCTTCTCATAATCGAGTATTTTTTCTTTGTCGATGGCCTTATGGTGCTTATGCATTTCGCGCTGCTCGATAAGCGCCGTCTTCGTCGGCGATTCGCACTGCTCGACAGCTATCGCGGCAAGAAACTCGCGAAACTCTGGCTCAAGGCATTGGGTGTGCTGCTCCTATGCATGATCGTCTTAGTCGCGGTTGCCAATGCGACCGGCGTCGTCGATACCTCCGCTACCTAAAAGAAAAGGGCCCCATTGGGGCCCTTTGCAGTTGCACTTAGATGCGGTTCATCTGAGCGGCGACTTTGTTGTACCAGTCCTGCCACGTGGGCGGGCAGTACTTTTTGGCCGCATCCGGGGTAAGGGTGGAGCCGTAGTTGGCGCCCAGATAGGCAACGTGAGCGGAGATGCCCTCGCTCCAGCTGCCAAAGCTGCGCCAACCGCCGCCACGTGCACTCCAGCCCCAGGCGTTGTAAGAATTGGCGCAATAAGCACCCTTGGTGCTCTCGATGCAGGCGATGGCGGGGGACCAACGGGGATCGACACCGGTATTCCAAGCGGCGACGGCAAAGTTATAGCCCTGGCCTGCCATGGGGGAGCCGGCGAGATAATTGTCGATGCGGCCCGTCCACTCATTAATGAACGAATCGTAATCGGAGCTACCGGTATTGGCGTTGTTCACCGTGGTGTCGATGGTGGTGTTGGTGTTGGTGGCCTGGCTGCTGGAATTGCTGCCGCTTACGCCCTCGCCCGAGAGCTTCTCGGCGGCAGCGGCCTTATCGGCCTCA
>CAJLPX010000007.1 GCA_905208635.1 uncultured Collinsella sp.
CGCAGATCATCGCCATGCGCTACGGCACCCTGCCCATCGTGCGCGAGACCGGTGGTCTGAAGGACACCGTGATCCCGTATAACGAGTTTACCGGCGAGGGCACAGGCTTCTCGTTTAGTAACTTTAACGGCGACGAGATGGGCGACGCCGTGTTCCGTGCGGCACGCCTGTTCTGGGACAACCGCGATGCCTGGAACCAGCTGGTCACGCAGGCCATGAGCCAGGACTTTAGCTGGACGCGCTCGGCCGACAAGTATCTGGACCTGTACTTCTTTATGCATCCGGAGATTGAGAGGCCAGCGGCTGTTGTCGACGAGCCTGAGGCTGTTGCTGAGCCGGTGGCCGCCGAGGAGCCCAAGGCCGAGGAGAAGTCTGTTGAGGCTGAGCCCGCAAAGGCCGAGCCTGAGGTGAAGGCTGAGGTTGCTCCCAAGGCAGAGGTCGAGGTCAAGCCTGCTGTAAAGCCCGCAGCTAAGAAGACCGCGACTCGTAAGACGACGGCGAAGAAGGCCACGACCACGAAGGCCGCTGCGAGCAAGACCACCGCTGCCAAGACAACGACCGCGCGCAAGCGCACGACCGCCGCTGCCAAGAAGGCCGCCGAACCCGAGGTCGCTCCTGAGGTAAAGGCCGAG
The DNA here is from genome assembly GCA_905208635.1 of uncultured Collinsella sp. Taxonomy (GTDB): domain Bacteria; phylum Actinomycetota; class Coriobacteriia; order Coriobacteriales; family Coriobacteriaceae; genus Collinsella. Next base: position 633 of record CAJLPX010000007.1, read on the forward strand.
ATCGCTGAGGCCAAGCCGGCCGCCAAGGCTCCGGCAAAGACCGCTGCCAAGAAGGCGACCACGACCGCCAAGAAGGTAACAGCTGCCAAGAAGACCACGGCAACGAAGTCGACGGCCGCCAAGGCTACTGCGACCAAGGCCGCTCCGAAGGCTGCCACAAAGCCCGCCGTCAAGGTTAAGGAGGCAGCCGCCGAGCCTAAGGCCAAGGCAGCTGTCGAGGCCAAGCCGACCGCCAAGACCACCACGCGCAAGCGCGCAACGACGACGGCCAAGAAGTCCACGACCAAGGCCGCAGCTGCCAAGGCAGAGGCTAAGCCCGCCGCCGTCAAAGAGGAGCCCAAGCCCGAGGCAAAGCCCAAGCCGGCACCGAAGACCGCTCCGAAGGCTACGGCAAAGGCCGAGCCTAAGGTCGAACCCGCCAAGGAGCCCCCGGTCTCCCCCGCCGCCGCGACCGAGAAAAAAGCGCCGTCCAAGAAGACGTCCGTCCGCAAGGCAACGGCCACCCGCAAGCGCCGCTAGCCCACAGACGATCCAAAACCTCATCAAACCATAAGTAAGGGGCGCTCCAACCGGGCGCCCCTTCTCTGTGGATAGTTGGTAAAACGATTTTCTAGGACAACCGTTCGCCGATGGTAAACGGATGTTGTTTATACAGCCTGTGTACAACAGATATACTTACATCCTGTGCGTAAAGCCCATGGCCAGCAGGCCATGATTCTATTGAACTGGACCGTACTATGAGATTGATACACAACAGCCGCCTGCCGCAGTTTCGCACTCCGTTTGGCGCTGTGACCACTGGCACTTCCGTTTCGCTCTCGGTGATCTTGGAGGATGCCGACCCCAACCAGGCAACGCTCACCCTGCGCACTTGGGTCGATGAGATCGGCGAGTCTCGGTATCCCATGACGCATGAAGGCGACGGCATATTTTCCGTAGAGCTTGAGTGTACCGAGCCCTGTCTTATCTGGTACAGCTTTATCTGCAATATCGAGGGCCAGCCCGAGGTCCGCTTGGGCGCACCGCGGGGTCGCACAGGCGGCGAGGGCGTAACCTACGACTACGCCGAAGTGCCGTCGTTCCAGGTCACCGTCTACAAGCACCGCGAAGTTCGACCCGAGTGGTACGAGCGCGGCATGGTGTACCAGATCTTCCCCGACCGCTATGCCCGCGACGAAAACTGGCGCGAGCGCACGCTGGCCGAAGTCGAAAAACCGCGCAACGGAATCCAGCGCCGCATGATCGAGGACTGGAACGAGCCGCCCGTATACGAGCGCGCCGAGGACGGCTCCATCAAGACCTGGGACTTCTACGGCGGCTCGCTCAAGGGCATCCAAAATGACCTGCCCCGCATCGCGGAGCTGGGCTTTACGGCCATCTACCTCAACCCCATCTTTGAGGCCGCGAGCAACCACCGCTACGACACGGCCGATTACACCAAGATCGACCCAATCCTGGGCACCGAGCAGGACTTTACCGAGCTGTGCCAGGCAGCCGAGAAGCTGGGCATTTCCATCATCCTAGACGGCGTCTTTAACCATACGGGTGACGACTCCATCTATTTCAACCGCTATGGCAACTACCCCGGCGTGGGCGCGTGGCAGAGCGAGAATTCGCCGTGGCGCGATGCGTTTTATTTCCACGAGGACGGCTCGTACGACTGCTGGTGGGGCGTGGGTAACATGCCCGCCATCAATGAGAGCTCCGAGCTGGTACGCGAGCGGCTCCTGGGCAAGGACGGCGTGATCCGTAAATGGCTACGTGCCGGCGCTCATGGCTGGCGCCTGGACGTCGCTGACGAGCTTTCCGACGACTTCCTGGCCGAGATCAAGAAGGCCGTACTTGACGAAAAGCCTGACGCACTGTTGCTCGGCGAAGTCTGGGAAGACGCCTCCAACAAGATTAGCTACGGCCATCTGCGTCGCTATCTACAGGGCTCCGAGTTGGACTCTGCTATGGATTACCCCTTCCGCGACATGGTCATCGGCTTTTTGATGGGCTACAAGAACGCCTACCAGGCAGCCGAGGATATCGAAACCCTGCGCGAGAACTATCCCCGTGAGGCCCTGTCCTGCGCACTTAATCTGCTTTCGAGCCACGACCGTCCGCGCATTATCTCGGTGCTCGGCGGCGGCCCCGACGAGTCGCAGCTGCCCGAGTGCGAGCGCAGCAAATGGCGCCTGGACGAGAACTCGATGGGCCTAGCCAAGAGCCGTTTTTGGCTCGCCACGCTCATGCAGATGACCTTCCCCGGCGTGCCTTCGATCTACTACGGCGACGAATACGGCCTGGAGGGTCTAACCGATCCGGGCAACCGCCGCACCCTGCCGACCAAGGACCAACTGCACGACTTCGACACGCTGGCTATTGTCAAAAACGCCTCCGCCGTACGCCGCGCACTGCCGTTTATGATCGACGGCGAGATCAAGGCCTTCGCGCTCAACGACGAGGTGCTGGCATACAACCGCACGGGCAAGGATGGCGAGTCCGCGACGGTTATCATCAACCGCAGCCTGCGCAATTCGCATCGCGTGACCATTCCAGCGCTCGGCGAATGCGCGAGCGATGTGATTAGCGGTCACGAGTGCGAGATCCACAACGGTACGGTCACGCTCGATCTGTATCCGCTGGGCTCGTCGATTATCTATCACCATGCAGAGCAGCGCCTGCAGGAGCCGCTCGATCACGGCGCGGGTGTTGTGTGCCATATCACCTCGGTGCCCACCGACGACGGCAAGCCCGGTACAATCGGCGCGCCCACGCGTCGCTTTATCGACCATCTGGCCGCCATGGGCATGCGCTACTGGCAGGTTCTCCCCGTCAACCCCACGGACTTCTTCCGCTCTCCTTACGCCGGTCCTTCGGCCTTTGCAGGCAATATCGACCTACTGCCCGAGAGCCACGAGGAGCTTGCCGCCGACTTTGAGACTTGGAAGGCCCGCGGCGGCGAGGATGCCGATCCGCTGTACACCGCGTTTAAACATCGAAATGCCGATTGGCTCGAGAAATACTGCGTCTACATGGCCGTTAAGAAGTACTTTGAGGGCGAGTCGCGCCACGATTGGCCGGCAGATGTCGCGCGCTACAACGAGCATCTGATCGACGACAAGCGCTTCCACGACGAGGCCGAGCTTCAGGCGTACATGCAGTACCGCTTTGACCTGGCTTGGTGCGAGCTCATGAACTATGCACACAAGAAGGGCATCGAGGTCATCGGCGATATTCCTATGTACGTGTCCGACGATTCGGCAGATGCGTGGAGCGAACCCGAGAACTTCTGGCTGTCCGATACCGGCAAGGCAATCGAGATCTCCGGTGCGCCACCCGACAACTTTGCACCCGAGGGTCAGGTGTGGGGCAACCCGACGTTCCGCTGGGACCACATGAAGCAGAACGGCTATAGCTGGTGGATGGATCGCCTGCGTCGCGCGTTCTCGCTCTACGACCGCGTGCGTCTGGATCACTTCCTGGGATTCCACAGCTACTTTAGCATTCCCGCCGGCAAGGCCTGCGCCGACGGCCGCTGGCTTGCGGGTCCGGGCAAGGACCTGTTCCAGACCGCCTATGACGAGCTGGGGCCGCTCAACTTTATCGCCGAGGACCTGGGCTACCTGACGCCCGGCGTTCGCGCCATGGCTTCGACTTGCGGCTTCCCCGGTATGGACGTACTGGAGTTTAGCGATTACGACGTTCGTTGCGGCGTGCACCCTACGCCCGGCAAGATCCTGTACACATCGACGCATGACACGTCGACGCTCGCGGGTTGGTGCACGCGCTCCTTTGCGGGCGGCGACGAGCCGAGCGGTGTTGAGGTGGCAGCCAAGCTGATGAGCGACGCGCTGACAAGCGACGCCCCCCTGGTGATGATGCCGCTGCAGGACGTGCTGGGGCTTGGCGACGACACGCGCATGAACGTACCGGGCGTGGCCACGGGCAACTGGACCTGGCAGGCTGACGAGGCCGACGTTGCGGCCGCTGAGGGCAAAACCGCACAGCTCCTGCGCAACACGCATAGATTCTGGGGCTAAGCGTGATAAAACGCCCGATATAGGGTACAGTTACAGACGTTTGAATTTATGCGGGCAGAGTGATCTGCCCGCTTTGTGCTGAAAAGGAAGTATTATGGCGCGCTACGATTACAAGTGCTCGAGCTGCGGCAACGTGTTTGAGGTTGAGCATCCCATGTCCGAGAGTCCCGAGGTCGTGTGCCCCAGCTGCGGCGCTCCGGCATCCAAGACGTTCTCGGCCAGCGGCATCAAGTTCGACGGCAGCGGTTTCTACAACACCGACCAGCGCAGCGGCGGCTCCAGCACCAGCGCCACCAGCGGCTGCTGCGCCAACTGCCCGCACAGCCACTAGAAACAACGCGGCCCCGCGATCAACACCGATCGCGGGGCCGCTTCTTTAGCTAACCAGGTTTCCTTATGAGTTGCGGTGGAATAAGGACTATTTGGCGGGTAGAAGCGGCTTTTCAATCCCTATTTCACCGCAACTTAGTAGTTACTTACGGACTAGTCTGGCGCAGAAGTGGCCGTCGTAGGAATCGGCGTTTACGGGAACGCTTTGGAAGAGGCCTCGATCGTTCTGGCGTACGGAGACGAGCTTCTTGGCCTGCTCGAAGTCGGGCAGTTGCAGAATCTGTGCCTCGGAAAGCGGCGCCACGCTAAAGCCGGCACCCTCGGGAGAAGCAAGGAACGCGTCCACAACCTGCGTGTTCTCTTCATCAAAAACCGAGCAGGTGGCATAGATAAGCTCACCGCCGGCAGCCACGCGCGCGGCGGCTTCCTTGAGCATCGTCAGCTGCAGTTTGGGCAGCTCAACCGCCACATCCTTTTCGGTCAGGCGCCACGGGATCTCGGGATGACGACGCATGGTTCCGGTGCCAGAGCACGGTGCATCGATAAAGACCGTGTCGAACTTAACCGGCTTGCCAAGCATGGCATCAAACGATGTGAGCACCTCATCAAGCTCGCACGCATCACCCGAAACCGTACGAACGCCCTGAATACCGGCCTTATGCAGGCGAGCGAGATTCAGATCGCACTTGCGATCATGAAGATCGAGCGCCGTATGCTGACGCTCATATCCCGCGCGCTTGGCCTGGCACATCATCACATAGGTCTTGGTGCCACGACCGGCACCAATTTCAAGGCAGCTTCCAGGGCGAGTGGCAGCTGTGGCGATGAGCTGGGCGTTGAGATCAGATGCCACCGCGGCAGCACGCTCAAACACACCCGAAGCAACGGCAACCTGGGCATCAACCGGGGCATGGCAGCCCGGGAAGACAGGCGCGACGAGCTGCGAGATATACGGATCGAGCTTAGTCGCAAAGGCGTTCTCATGCAGGGCCAGCGGTGCGGGGGCCAGATTGCCGGCAAAGTTCAGCGCGCCCTCGGGCGTATCGAACGAGGCCATAATGCGAGCGCACAGCCAGAGCGGCAGGCCCATCAGGCGAGATAGGCGAACCAAGCGGCGCTCGGACTCATCGGCATTGGCTGCGGTGGCAAAGTCCTCAACATTGTCAGCAACCTTATGCAGCACGGCGTTCGCCAGACCGGCAGCGGACTTGGCACCACTGCGAACGAGCTCAACACCCTGACTTCCGGCGACGCGGCCAGGCGTATGCAAATAGAGCATCTCGAAGGCCGAGATACGAAGCGCCATGCGAACACGCGGCGCAACCTTTTTAGGCTTATCAAGAAACTGGTCGAGCAGCTCGTCTAAAATACCCTGCGTGGCGGCCACGCCCAGCGCCAAGCGGGCGGCAAAAGCGGAATCGCGCTGGTCAATAGCCTTGGCCGATGCGCGAGAAGACAGCACGTCACGCGCATAGATACCGCGGCGATCGGCCTCCATTAGCACATCGAGCGCAAGCTTGCGCGCGGGAGACAGCTTGCTCATGACAAAACACCCCACGAAAGATCGGCGCCCTGCAGGCCGGCTGCCCAAGCAGAAGCAGCCATAGCACGCTTGCCGTCGGGCTTAACCTCGAGCAACTCAACCGTGCCATCGGAAAGACCAAGGTAAACACGCTTAGCCTTAACGAGAACCTGACCCTCGCCAAGCGACACGTCAGCCGCCACAGCATCGAGCACGCGCACGGTCTTACCGGCAATCACGCAACGAGCAGGCGCGGTATCGGACGAAGCCAGCACATGACGTACGCAATCGAGCGCCGCCATTTGCGGATCCAGGCGCATCTCCTGCTTAGAAATCTTAGCGGCATGAGTGACGAGCGACTCATCCTGTTCAGTCCAAACAGCGGTGCCATCGGCAAGAGAAGGAAGCGTATCGGCAAGCAGTTTACCGCCAAGCTCACCAAGCTCCATGGTCAGCACCTCAGCATGCTTACCGGCAACCGACGTAGACGCCTGGGCACAATAAGCGCCGGTATCCACGCCATGCCCGATGCGCATGATAGAAACGCCAGCAATCTCATCACCAGCGAGAATCGCACGTTGAATAGGAGCAGCCCCACGCCAACGAGGCAGCAAGGACGCATGAACATTCACAATACCAAGCGGCGCCATATGCAGCACCTCATCCGGCAAAATGCAACCATAAGAAGCCACACAGAAAATATCGGCTTGCGCAGCTTGGAGCGCCTCAACAACCTCAGGCGTCATACGATTAGCCTCGACAACGGGCAACCCCAGCTCAAGCGCGCGAGCCTTAACAGGAGACGGCTCCAGCTTCTTACCACGCCCACGAACAGCATCGGGACGAGTAACAACAAGCGCAATCTCATTCCCAGCCTCAACAAGCGAAGTCAGCGACGGAACAGCAAAGTCGGGCGTGCCCATAAACACAATACGCATAAAGATCGTCTCCTCTCAACTAAAGCCGAGACGGCTAGAAAGAGCAGCGGAAAGCCAAGTACCCAGCCCATCCGCAATAACAATTCAACAAGAACAAATATACCCAAAACCAAAGAAAGAGCCGCAATAAAAGCAGCTCTCTCAACAAAGCACCTATCAGCGAAGACGCCCCTCCCTGGCCCGACGGCACCCGGGCGAACCGAGCCAAGAACAAGTAGTCCCTGGGGCTGGCCGCCTATATATCGTCCCGCGCGCAGTTTCGCAGCAAAGCGAGAATGTTTGAGCACGGGGTGATATATAGGCGGCCAGCCCCAGGGACGGACGACTTTATTCCGTCTCGCCCGGTCGAGCGCCGCGGGCCAGGGCGTCTTGGTACTCCTTGACTGCCTTAATCCTCTGCATCGGCTTCAGTCGCTCGAACATGGTGTTGCCGTGCAGGTGATCGATCTCGTGCTGCAGGCACACGCAGAACAGGTCGCCCGTAGCCTCGTAGCGAATCAGGTTTGCGTCCAAGTCGTACGCCTCGACGACGACATGGTCGGGACGCTCGATCTCGCAGCTAATGCCAGGGATGGACAGGCAGCCCTCGCTAAACGGCACCAGATGGTCGCTCTGCTCAACAATGACAGGGTTGATGAGCACGTACGGGTCGTAGTCGTTCTTGTCGCTGTAGTCGCAGTCAATGGTGACGAGCTGAATAAGCTCGCCGATCTGCGGAGCAGCCAGGCCGCAACCGCCGTTGTCGAACATCATCTTCTTCATCTTCTCGGCAAGCGACTCGATCGCTGGGGTGATCTCCTCGATGACGGCGCACTCCTGACGCAGGCGAGGGTCGGGCGACAGTACGATTCCGTTGGCTTCCATGGCCATCCTTTCGGGTTGTTACATCAAATCATAGGCATCGACGTCAACGCTCACGCTCACGCCGCGCACAGAGCCCACCTCTTTGAGGCAGGCGTCGATATCATCAGAGACATGGTACCCTACCGGCGACTTCACAAGCAGATGGAAGCGGTAACGGTCCTTGGCTCTCTCGATTACACACGAAGCCGGGCCCAGCACCTGCGGCAAGGCACTCCCCGCCCTCAAAAAGTCGGGCGCGGCGGCATGCCAGCGGCGCTTAAGAAGCTTTGCAATGCGCCCAATGTAGTCCTGCGCGTCATCCGCGTTCGCCGACCACACCAAAATGTTGACCAGACGCACGAACGGTGGATACAGGGCGTCGCGGCGCTGGTCCAAGTCGTAGTCGGTAAAGATCGAACGGTCGTGCTTAGCGACGGCGCGAATGACCGGATCCTCGGGCAGGTAGGTCTGGATGATCACCTCACCGGGACGATCGCCGCGACCGGCACGGCCCGCCACCTGTTCCAGCAGATCGTAGGCGCGCTCCCCTGCGCGGAAATCGGGCAGCTTAAGGGCGAAGTCGGCATTGACCACGCCCACGAGCGTGACCTCGGGAAAATCGAGACCTTTAGCGATCATCTGGGTACCCAGCAACACGGCGCAATCCGCCGCATCGAACTGCTCGAGCAGCTTTTTGTGCGCATCCTTGCCACGCGTGGAATCGGCATCCATGCGAATGATGGCAACGTCCTCGGGAAGCAACTGGTGCAGAGCGTCCTCGATCTGCTGCGTGCCCAGGCCCATTTTTGCCAGGTAGCGACTGCCGCATTTGGGGCAACGGCTCGTGGGCGCGGGATACGGCTGCACGCGCCAAGACGAACCGCATGTGTGACACTGCAGCGTGTGTGTGCGCTCGTGATACGTAAGCGCTGTGGAGCAATGGTTGCAGGTGGGGACGCAGCCGCACTCGCGGCACATCAGGAATGGCGCAAAGCCACGGCGGTTATGCAGCAACACGGCCTTCTCGCGGCGCTCGACCACACGCTCCAATCCCTCCATCAAGGGTTTTGAGAACATGGAGCGGCTGCCGTGTGCGAACTCGCGACGCAGGTCAGCAATGCGGACCGTAGGCAGCACGGCGTGTCCGGGGCGCTCGGGCATCTCGACACGCGTCCAGGTGGCACCGTTATACATGCCGCGGCGGCAGCGGTCGAGGGCCTCGGCAGAAGGCGTGGCCGACCCCAGCACGAGCGGGCAGCGATAGCGGCGCGCCATCTCGGCTGCCACCTCGCGCGCATGGTAGCGCGGACTGGACCCCTGCTTGTAGCTGGTCTCGTGCTCCTCGTCAATGATGATGAGGCCCAGGTCGCCAAGCGGGCAAAAGAGCGCCGAACGTGCGCCGACGACCACGCGGGCGGAACCGCTGGCAACCATGTCCCACTGGTCCAGGCGCTCGCCGGCCGAAAGACGCGAGTGGAAAACCGCGACCGTCTCGCCAAAGCGGGAGCGGAAGCGACCGACGGTCTGGGCTGTCAGCGAAATCTCGGGTACCAGCACGCAGGCAGAGCGGCCAGCCGCGAGCACGCGCTCGATGGCGGATAGATAGACCTCGGTTTTGCCGGAGCCGGTGACGCCGTCGACCAGCACCACGTCGCCATGAGCGTCCAGACGGGCGCGCTCAATCTGCGCGAGTGCCTGTTGCTGGCCGTTGGTAAGGGAGACCGGCGCCTTGCCGCTTGCCGAGGACAGCGTGGTCTGCTCGCTGCAACCGCGCCAGGCACGGCGCTCCTCCACCACCACGACGCCGCGTTTTTCGAGAGCCTTGATGGTCGCCGACATACTGTTATAGAGAAGGTTGAGGTCGCGCGTCGTGACCGGGCCGCACTGGAGCGCCTCGATGAGTTGGCGCTGGCGGACCGCGGTCTTGGGCGGCGTATAGTCGAAGCCTTCGGGCGTGAGCATGACCCAGCGATTTTGGATGGGTTTGACGGCTGGACGTTCAACCGTCCACACGCCGTCGTCACCCTTGACCACACGCGGACTGCCGCCCGGGGGCAAAAACAGGCGCAGGCACTCGGAAAGCGTTGCGACGTACTCGTGGCTCATCCAGCGTGCGATACGGGCGGCTTCGGCGGTAAAGAGCGGTTTGCTGAGGATGGCTTCGACAGGCTTGATGCGCGAAAGGTCAAGGGCGTTGTTGCCTTGCAGGTCGCCCAGCTCGGGCGCAATATCGACGATGTAGCCTGCGGCGGCACGGTTGCCAAAGTGGACCAGGACCGTCGATCCGACCTGGGCCTCGTTGGCAAGGGACTCAGGAATGCCGTAAGCGAACGGTTCGGACAGCGCACGGGTGGGGATATCGAGAACCACGCACGAGTAGGCGGCAATGGGCTCAGGTGCAGGATCGGGCTTGGCCGAGACAGCAGCGGATGCCGGTGCCGCCGGAGACTCCTCCGGTTCCGGTGAACCAAACAGTGATAGTTGCTCGGCCATGGCCTCTATACCTCCCATCCCATACGTCTTTAGAAACAAGAGCCCCGCTCGGGTGAACGGGGCTCGGATACAAACGTTTGCGCAGCGATTACAGCGCCATCGTGCGGGCGCGGTCGATGCGCGCCAGGCAGTCGTCGCGGCCGACGAGCGCCATGGTCTCGCCCAGCGGGGGGCTCACCATGTTGCCGCAGACGGCGACGCGCACGGCCTGGAACACCACGCGCTTCTTAAGGTCCATCTGCTCGGGCAGCGGCTCAAGCGCGGCGTCGATGTTGGCAGCCGTCCACTCGTCCACACCCTCGAGCGCGGCCTTGGCGGCGTCCAGGATGGCACCCATGCCTTCCTTGGCCAGGCCCTTGTTGACGGATTTCTCGTCATACTCGAGCGTCTCGGCCGTAGCAAAGATGGGAGCGGCGACGGTCACGGCGTCGGCCGGCATCTTGGTGCGCGGCTTGACGATGGCGGCAAGCGCATCGATCCAATCCTCGCCGTACTCGACGTTGCCCTCGATGAGACCCGCCTCGTGCAGCTCGGGGACCATGATCTCGTCGGCAAACTGGGCATCGGACATGCCGTTGATGTACTCGGCGTTGACCCAGTCGAGTTTCTTGGGGTCGAAGGTCGCCGGGTTCTTGGAGATGCGGTCGAGCGAGAACTTGCTGGCCAGGACATCGCGCGGAATGATTGTGGTCTCGCCGTCGAGCGACCAGCCGAGCAGCGCCAGATAGTTGACGAAGGCGTCGGACAGGTAACCAGCGTCGCGGTACTCCTCCACCGAGGTGGCGCCGTGGCGCTTGGAGAGCTTCTTGCCGTCGGCACCCAAGATCATGGAAATGTGGGCGAACGTAGGCACGGGCGCGCCGAGGGCCTCGTAGACCATGACCTGACGCGGGGTGTTGGACAGGTGGTCATCGCCGCGGATGACATGGGTAATCTTCATCATGGCGTCGTCGACGACGGTCGCGAAGTTGTACGTGGGCGTGCCATCGGAGCGGAAGATGACAAAGTCGTCGAGCTCCTTGGCGTCGAAGGTCACCTCGCCGTGGACGGCGTCGTGGACGACGACGTCGCCGCGGTCCTCGGGCACCTTGATGCGCAGGACGTAGGACTCGCCGGCCTCGATGCGGCGGCGGGCCTCCTCGGGATCAAGATCGCGGCAACGACGCTGATAGCCCTGGAAGGGGTCCTTGCGCTCCTGCGCGGCCTTGCGGTCGGCATCGAGCTGCTCCTTGGTGCAGAAGCAGGGATAGGCCTTGCCCTCATCCCAAAGCTTCTGGGCGGCCTGCTTGTACAGGTCCAGGCGCTCGGTCTGGGCATAGGGACCATAGTCGCCGCCCACCTCGGGGCCCTCGTCCCAGTCCAAGCCCAGCCAACGCATGGCGCGCAAAATGATCTGCGTGTTCTCGTCGGTGGAACGGGTGGGATCGGTGTCGTCGATGCGCAGAATGAACGTACCGCCGTTTGCGCGGGCGAAAGCCCAGTTATAGATAGCGGTGCGGGCGCCGCCGATGTGCAGCTTGCCCGTCGGTGAGGGTGCAAAGCGGACGCGAACGTCTGATGCCATGGAAATCTCCTCGATTGCAGGATGGATGTCTAACCGCACCAGTATAAAGCATCAAAGCAACCTCCGCACAAAGGGCACCGACCTACTCATTGGGGACAGACTTAAATGATCAGTCTTTGGGCAACCTGTCGGCACTTAGGCAAGGCTGGTCATTTAAGTCTGTCCCCAATGAGTAGGTGCGGAAAGGGTGTGAATGTTTGATTTACGCGCTATGATGTGCCCTTGCATAGAGAGCCCGGCGGAATGGTAACGGTCGCTGGGACACGTTTTTGAAAGGACAATCATGTCAGAAGAACTTCGTTCCATCCCACCCCAACACGGGTCCTTTGTTTTTACGTCGGAGTCGGTGACCGAAGGTCATCCCGATAAGATCGCTGATCAGATCAGTGACGCCGTCCTCGACGCAATCCTCGCCAAAGAAATAGAGCTGCAGGAGCAGGGCTATATTGCGCCCAACGGTGTGCCCGCCAACGTGGAGAACGTCCGCTGCGCCTGCGAGACCCTCGTGACCACCGGCACGGTCATCGTCGCCGGCGAGATTCGCACCCAGGCCTACGTCGACGTACAGGAAATCGCCCGCGGCGTCATCCGCCGCATTGGCTACAACCGCGCCAAGTTCGGTTTTGACTGCGACACCTGCGGCGTTATGAGCCTCATCCACGAGCAGTCGCCCGATATCGCCCAGGGCGTTGACGAGTCCTTCGAGACCCAGACCGGCGCTACCACCGACCCGATCGACCTGATCGGCGCCGGCGACCAGGGCATGATGTTCGGTTATGCCTCCAACGAGACCAAGACCCTCATGCCCATGCCGCACTACCTGGCAAGCCGCCTGGCCGAGCGCCTGGCTGCCGTGCGCCATGACGGAACCCTGCCCTACCTGCGCCCCGACGGCAAGACCCAGGTCACGGTGCGCTACGAGGAAGGCAAGCCCGTGGAGGTCACGACCATCGTCATCTCCACGCAGCACGCCGCCGAGATTGAGGACATGGGCAAGATCAAGGCCGACCTCATCGAACACGTCATCACCCCGGTCATGGCCGCCGAGAACATGCCGTGGGACAACGCGGACATCTACGTGAACCCCACCGGTCGCTTTGTCGTGGGCGGCCCCATGGGCGACACGGGCCTCACCGGCCGCAAGATCATCGTCGACACCTACGGCGGCTACGGCCGTCACGGCGGCGGCGCCTTTAGCGGCAAGGACTGCACCAAGGTTGACCGCTCCGCCGCGTATGCCGCGCGCTGGGTCGCCAAGAACGTAGTCGCCGCCGGCCTGGCCGACCGCTGCGAAGTCGAGCTTGCCTACGCCATCGGCGTTTCCAAGCCCCTCTCAATCATGGTCGACACCTTCGGTACCGCGCATGTTGCCGAGGACAAGATCGTCGAGGCCGTCGAGAAGACCTTCGACCTGCGCCCGGGCGCAATCATCCGCGACCTAGACCTGCGTCGCCCCATCTACGAAAAGACGGCAGCCTACGGTCACTTCGGCCGAGAAGACGCCGACTTCACCTGGGAAAAGACCGACCGAGTCAACGAACTCAAAGCAGCCTGCGGCCTGTAAATAGGTTCGCAGAACCCAGACAGTAAAGCATTAGAACCAAAAGAAGTACCGGCCCCAACCGGTACTTCTTTTTATTTACACGGTGGTGTGAGTATTTCGATGCGCAATGAACAGCACGTCCCCAGCTGATGAATTTTGACATCCAGCCGCTCCAACCATGTATCCTAAGTTCCGAGGGCTTTGGTATTTGGTCGATCGCGAGTTCCGCACGAGCCGGAGGCCACTTAATGTGGCCTCCGTGCGAGCCAGGACTGTAGAGCAGGCGACCAAATACCAAAGCCCTCGGAACGACGGGATAGAACAGGAGCGCATATGGCAGGCAAGCCGCAAACATTAGCTACGACCTCGGCATTCGAGATCTTGGGCCCCGTCATGGTCGGCCCAAGTTCATCGCACACCGCCGGCGCCCTGCGCTGCGCCCAAGTTGCCGCCAGCCTGTTGGAAGGCCGCATCACCAAGGTCACCTTTGGCCTGTGGAACTCCTTTGCCCACACCTACCGCGGCCACGGCACCGATCGTGCACTCGTCGCGGGCATCCTAGGCCTCGACACCGATGATGAAAACATCAAGCAGGCCTTCGACCTCGCACGCGAGCAGGGCCTCGAATATCACTTTGAAATTAAGGGCGACGACGCCTCCATCCACCCCAACACCGTCGACATCGACATGGTCGACGACACGGGCGCCACGGCACAGGTCCGCGGTGAAAGCCTGGGCGGCGGCAAGATGCGCATCAGCCGCATTAACGGCGTCGGCGTCGACATCTCGGGCATGTACTCCACGCTCTTCGTGGCGCACCAGGATGTTCCCGGCGTGCTCGCCGCGCTCACGAACCTGCTCGCTTACGTACACGTGAACATCGCCTTCTGCCGCACCTACCGCACTGAGGTGGGCGGCCAGGCCTACTCCGTCTTTGAGACCGACGGCGCGCCCGACGACACCGTCGTCCCTATGCTGCGCAAGCTCGACAATGTCGATTACGCGACCTTTATCGAGCTCCCCGGCTCTGCCTCGTCGCTCTCTCCCGGCGTCTCAGCAAAGGAAATCTTTGACGACGGCGAGCAGCTGCTCGATGCGTGCGAGAAACGGGGACTCAGCATCGGCGCCGTCATGGCCCTGCGCGAGGCGCGTCTGACCGGCGAGGCCCACGCCGTCGCCGCCATGCACCGCGTGCTCGACGTCATGCGCGAGGAGACCACGGCCCCCATCGTCAATCCGCAGCGCTCGCTCGGCGGGCTTATCGGCGGCGAGGCAAAGCTTGTCGATGCCACCGGCAGCAACGACCTGAGCTCCAATTTAATGGGCGCCGTCCAGACTGACGCCGTGGCCCGCGCCATGGCCGTGCTCGAGCGCTCGGCCACCATGGGCGTGATCGTCGCCGCCCCCACGGCGGGCTCCGCAGGCGTCGTGCCCGGCTGCGTGCTGGCGCTCGCCGACCACCTGCAGCTCGACGACGAACAGGTCATGGACGCGCTCTACTGCGCAGCCGCCATCGGCCTCAACCTCACCACGAGCGCCTGCGTTGCCGGCGCCGAGGGCGGATGCCAGGCGGAGGTGGGAAGCGCCGCCGCCATGGCTGCCGCCGCGCTGGTGCAGATGCTCGACGGCACGCCCGAGCAGGCGCTCGACGCCAGTTCCATCGCGCTGAGTAACCTGCTGGGCCTCGTTTGTGACCCCGTCGGAGGCCTCGTGGAGGTGCCCTGCCAAAACCGCAATGCCATCGGCGTGGCAGCGGCCTTTAGCTCGGCACAACTCGCCCTCGCCGGCATTAAGAGCCTGGTGCCGTTTGACCAGATGGCATATGTCATGCTCTCAGTGGGCCACGCGTTGCCGGCCACGCTGCGCGAGACGGCAAAGGGCGGCATCGCGCAGGCTCCGGCCGCACTTTCGGCCTGCGCAAAATGCGGTGTGTGCGGATAGCGACAAAGAACGACTCGAAGGTGGGACAAATGTCCCACCTCTTTTGAATGCCACCGTTTCCGTACCACAAACAGCAGGGCAATCGCTATAATGCAAGCCCAGTAAAAACACGATGAGCCGCAAGGCGAAATTCGAAGGATATGCATACGATGTCGCAAAACGATCGAACTCAACTGATTCCCGATCCGCAGCAGCCGAGCAGGCACACCGGTGGCGTTCAGTCGCCGCGTCCTATCGCGCCGAGTCACGGTCAGCAGCGTGGTGCGGCAAACGCTTCCCAACGCCCGAACCAGCAACGTCAGCAGCGCCAGGCAAACGGCAATGCGCCCAAGCAGCCCCCCACGCACGGTCGAGGCGATCGCGGCCCCGCGCGCAAACCCACCGGGAACAATAAGTCGGGCAAAAAGACGACGCTCTTTGTCGTCCTGGGTCTTATCGTCATTGTCTATATCGTAGGCGTCGTAGCGTTTTCCCAGCTAGCCTACCCCAACACCACCATCGCCGGCGTCGACGTCTCGTTCTCCAACGCTTCGTCTGCCGCCACCAAGGTCAACTCGGCATGGAAGCACTATAAGCTCACCGTGACAGGCGATGACTTTAGCTGGACGTATCAGCCCGAGTCCGATGAGCCCATCGTCGACGGCGAAGCTGCCGCAAAAGAGATCATCAGCCACAACGAAGCCTTTGTATGGCCGGTCCGCCTTGTGGAATCCTTAAGCGGAAAGACCAAAACAACCGCTACCTCCAACGAAGTCGATCTTGATCAAGACGTCGACCTGTCCATGCTCTCCGACACTTTTGACCAAAAGAAGTTTGAGGAGGATCTGGGCGCCGCCATCGACGAGTTTAACGAGAGGCGTTCGGGCACGTTCGAGGCCAATAGCTCCTATGACGAGCAGGCCGGCAAGTTTACCGTCGAGAAGGCGCGCTACAACGAAAAACTCGACCGCGAGCATGTCATTAAGTATGCCGAGCTCGAGCTTGCCTCGCTGTCCGAGACCGTAGACCTTTCCAAGCTCGGCAACGATGCCTATGAGCCGCTCAATGGAACGCTGACCGATGATCAGATTCAGGCCGCATGCGATGCCGCCAACAACTTCCTGGGCGTCAACGTGACCCTCAAGCTCAACGGCGAGGATGCCGGCAAGGTTGATGGCAGCTCCGTGTTGCAGTGGATCAGCTTTGCCGATCCGGCCAACCCCACACTCGATACGTCGCAGATCAGCAGCTGGGCAGCCGAGCTCGCCAACGGCTTCAATACCGTGGGCTCCACTCGCTGGTGGACGCGCGCCGATGGCAAGCAATGCGCCGTCGAAGGCGGCGACTTTGGTTGGTCCATCGACAGCAGCTCGCTCGCCAAGCAGGTCGAGGACGCCATTAACAACAAGCAGACCGGCGAAATCGAGATCAAGTACTCCCAGAAGGCCGACACCTTTACTGCAAAGGGAGAGCCCGACTGGAAGGCATACGTCGATGTCGATCTGTCCGAGCAGCACGCGCGCTACTACGACGAGAGCGGCAATATCGTGTGGGAGGCCAACTTTATCTCCGGCAAGCCGGGAGAGGACGCCACCCCCGAGGGCGTATGGCAGATCAACAGCAACAATGGCGCCAGCAAGCTCATCGGTGCCAAGGACCCTGAGACCGGCAAGCCAAAATACGAGAGCCCGGTCAGCTATTGGATGCCGTTTGAGGGAAACATGGTCGGTTTCCACGATGCAACGTGGCAAAACGACAAGAGTTTCGACGATCCCAACTCCTACAAGTGGTGCGGCAGCCACGGATGCATCAACCTTCGCCTGGCCGACGCGAAGGCGCTGCACGATTGCATCAAAGTCGGCCTGTGCGTGGTTGTCCACTCGTAGTGCAACGCGCACATTCATACAACGTGGAACTGCTGCGACCAATCTAACAATTCCGAAAGATACCGTCCTATGCGCCTGCCCCAACCGGCGGGCGCATATACTTATCAAAGTTCTTTCTATAAAGGAGACGCTATGCCGAATGTCCCCAACATCACCCCGGGCCCGGATGATACCGAGCACACGCCCGAAGGTGCCACCGAAACGCTTCCTCTGATCACAGACGTACATGCCGACAAGGAGAGCGGACGCACGAACGATACGGTCGAGATTTCCGATGAAGAGGCATATGCCAAGCTCAAGGCAAAACGTGCCGAACGTCGACGCAAAAAGCTGATTCGACGCGGCATTGCCGCCGGCATCGTGGGTGTCATCGCGCTCATTGCTATTGTCGCAACCCTGGTTATCAATGCGCAGCCACAGGGCGATAGCGGGCCTGCGACCGACATGGTGACCGAGGGCACGTTTAGCACAACGGTCGAGGCAAAAGGCCAGCTCAAACCCATTTCGTCCTCAGTGGTCTCCCCTTCTGTCGACGGCACGGTCGATTCGATCAACGTGCAGGCAGGCCAATCCGTCAACGAGGGCGACGTGCTTATGACCATTAAAAACGACGAGCTCGATCGCAACGTTGCCGAGGCGCAGCGTGCAGTTGCAGCCGCTCAAGAAGACCTCGCCAACGCGCAGAAAGCCGCAGCTGCCGCGCAGGCCAACCCAACGACGGACGTCGACGGAGGTTCCGCAGCGGCTGGCATCTCCGCCGCATCAGCGGACACGAACGCCGTATCGGCCGCGCAGCGCAGCCTCACATCGGCCCAGGCAAACCTCGATCAGGCGAACGCCAAGGCCGCCAGCCGTACGGTCACGGCCCCGAGCTCGGGCAACATCGTGGAGCTCAACGCCAAGGTGGGCGCCACGGTAACAGGCGGCATGATCATGGGCGAAAGCGATACGAGCGGCGGCAAGCAGTGCATGCAGATCGCCGACCTGTCCAAGATGAAGGTGACGGTTCAGGTGGGCGAAAAGGATATCGCCAAAATTGCCGTGGGCCAAAGCGCCAACGTGACCTATCCCGCGTTTCCCGATATCGTGAGCCAGGGCACCGTCACGGCTATCGCCTCGGTGGCAAACTCCGACTCCTCCTCCGGGAGCGGCGGCAGTGTGACCTTTAACGTCGACATCCTCATCGAAGCACCTGACAGTCGCCTTAAGCCGGGTATGACAGCCGAGGTCTCAGTAGTGACCGAGAAGCTCGACGACGTAGTGATGGTGCCGACCATGGCGCTGATGACCGAAGATGGCGAGCACTATTACGTCAATCTGGCCACCGATTCGGAGGGCAAAAAGACGCGCCGCGTGAAGGTGACCGTCGTGACGCAAAACGACAACGAGGCTGTAGTCGGTAAGACGCAGGTCAAGCGCGACGACCAAGGCAACGAGATCAACCCAGACGTCCCGGTTACCAAACTTCGCGACGGCGACACCATCGTGACGGATACCGGCACAGGCATGACGGCAGACGGCGGCGACAACATGCCTGCCGACGAGGGCAAGTAATGCGTCCCGTCATCGACATTCGCAACGTGCATCGCATCTTTGAGAGCGAAGCGGGTTGCGCCCATATCTTGCACAACGTGAGCCTGGCAGTAGATCCCGGTGAGTTCGTTGCCATCACCGGCCCCTCGGGCTCAGGCAAGTCGACGCTCATGAACATCCTGGGCTGCCTGGACAAACCGACGGCGGGCGATTACTTCCTGCAAGGGCTCAACGTCGCCGAGCTCGACGATGACGAGCTCACCGAGGTGCGAGCGCTGAGCATCGGCTTTGTCTTTCAGAGCTTTAATCTGCTGCCGCGCCTGACGGTGATCGAAAACGTCATGCTGCCGCTGTCCTACACCAATGTGCCGCGCAGCCAGCGCGAGATGCGCGCCGTACACGCGCTGCGGGCCGTCACGCTTCCGGTCGACCATTGGGACCATCGTATATCGGAGCTGTCGGGCGGACAGATGCAGCGCGTCGCCATCGCGCGCGCCCTTGTCAACGATCCACCCATCATTTTGGCCGACGAGCCGACGGGCAACCTGGACTCCGCCACGGGAGCGCTCGTCATGGAAACCTTCCACAAGCTCCAGGAGCGCGGCAAAACCATCGTGCTTATCACACACGACCCCGGCATCGCCGCCGAGGCCGACCGTGCCGTGACCATCCGCGACGGTCGCATTCACGACGGCGCGTATATTCCGCATGCACCGCGGACCCTACGCAGCGCCGTAGATAGCCTGCCCATGATTTCCGCCTCCGCCAACCCGCCGAAAGGAGTGATGGCATGAGCGCCCGCGATCTTATCCAGGAAGCCCTTCACTCGCTCGAGGCCAACAAGGGGCGCAGCCTGCTCACCATCCTGGGCATTGTCATCGGCATCGCCTCGGTCATTGCCATGACTTCGCTCATCGGCGGCATCCAAAACAGCTTGGTCAACAGCCTGGGCCTCAACGCAGCTCGCATGGTTCAGATCTATTCGTCCCAAGAACTCTCTGATTCTGACGTCCAGAAGCTTAAAAAACTGGTGCCGCAGATAGAACAGATCGGCATTGTCAAAAGCGCGTATACCGAGTACAAGACCGGCGATAAAAGCTATACCGTCATGGCACAGGGTGTCGATAGCGACATACTCGACGCCGTGGGTGCCAGTAAGCTCGTTGCGGGGCGCACCTACACCGATGTCGAGTCAAAGGCAGGCTCGCGCGTGGCGCTCATCAGCCGCGGCGGCGCCGATCAGCTTTACGGCAACGAACAGGATGCGCTGGGAAAAACCATCAAAGTGTCCAACGGCGAGGTGCAGATTGTAGGCGTGATTGATGGCGGCAGCGACTCCATGGGCTCGCTCACTTTGTATATGCCACGCGAAACCATCTCCGGCCTATTTGGCGACGAGAATCCTTCATTCCCCAGCGTGACGGCACTTGCCGCCGAGGGCACGGACATGGATGAGCTCTGCAAGACCATCGAGTCCAAGGTGCGCGCGATGAAGGGCATCGCGGAGGATGATGAGTACGACAGTGTATCGGCGACCTCCATGAAAAGCGCTATCGACTCCCTCAATTCCTTTATGGGCGCCTTCTCGCTCATCATGGGTGCTGTCGCCAGTATCTCGCTGCTTGTCGGCGGTATCGGTATTATGAACATGATGCTCACCAACGTGACTGAGCGCATCCGCGAGATCGGCATCCGTCGCGCTCTGGGCGCCAGTCGTCGCGATATCACCGCGCAGTTTTTGGCCGAGTCCTCGGCGCTGTGCGTCACCGGTGGCCTGCTGGGTGTCCTGATAGGCTATCTGCTGGCCTGGGGCCTCGCGATGTTTGCCTCCGGATCCGGGATTCTTGGCGAGCTCGGTGCCAGCGGGCAAATCACCCCGAGTTTTTCAATCGCCACGGTGCTGCTGGCCTTCGCCGTCTCCGTCGGCATCGGCGTAATCTTTGGCTTCTACCCCGCTCGACGCGCGGCAAAGCTCGACCCGGTGGAGTGCCTACGCTACCAGTAAGCCACCACCAACAAGTTGCGGTGAATTAGGGACTGAATATGCTATCTAGCAGCAAAAACAGACACTATTTCACCGCAACTCATTGAAGGGCTGTTTGCGCCAGTTCCGGGCGTCGTCCTCGAGCTACTGGCGGATGACGGGCTTGTACGGGTCGAGCTTGCTCGGGGCGATCCTCCTCGCGGGCGGGAGGGCGCGCTAGGCGCGGCGAGCGCCTAGCGCGCGAACTCCCGTAAGAGCGCATCTTCCACTTCCCGAAGCGAAAGGGTCCCGCCTCCCTCGGCGGGACGGGTGACCACGATACAGCGCGCTCCCACGGCGCGCGCTGCGGCGAGCTTCTCGGCCGTGCCGCCTACGGTTCCCGAGTCCTTGATCACAAGCCACTGGGCGCCCACCTGCCGAAGCATCGCCTCGTTGAGCTCGCGGGTGAAGGGCCCCTGCATGCCGATGACATGCGACGGCGAAAACCCCGCGTCGATGCACTTCGTTATAGCACCGGGCAGCGGGAGCACACGCACGAAGAAGCGCTCCGCGAAATCGGCGACGCGCGTGTAGGGGGCAAGCTCCTTGCTCCCCGTCGTGAGAAGAACGCGACCCGGGTTCTCGGAGAGAAAGCGCGCCGCGCAGGCGATCGACGCGACCGACACGACGCCTTTGGGCAGCGCCTCGGCCGGGCGCGCAAGGCGCAGACATCGTGCACCCACGGCGAGCGAAGCGGCCCGGATGTTGCCGCTTGCGAGCGTAGCGAAGGGGTGCGTGGCGTCGACGACGATGCGCGCACCGAAAAGCTCGCGCTCCATGTCGGCCTCGTCGAGCCTGCTCGCATGCACCTCGATGCCCGGAAGCTCGCCCAAAAGCTCACCTCCGTACTCGGTTGCCGCGTAGGCACGGGCGGGGATTCCCGCCTCGCTCGCCCATTCGCACAGAAGGCGGCCCTCGGTGGTGCCGGCGAAGATGCGCAGCGCCGGCACGGATGCGGGGGCCGTCACTTCGCGCCACCTGTGCGCGTGATCTGGTAGAGCAGCGCGTTCATAATGGCGGCCGCCACGGTCGAGCCGCCCTTGCGACCCCTCGCGACGATGGCCGGCACGCGTCGCGCGAGTAGCTCCTCTTTCGCCTCGACCACGTTCACAAACCCGACCGGCACCCCAACGACGAGCGCGGGCGCGATCTTCCCCGCGTCCATGAGCTCGGCGAGGCGCAGAAGTGCTGTGGGAGCGTTGCCGACGGCCACGATGAGCGGACCCTCGATGCCGCAAGCTTTGTCCATGCTCGCAACGGCGCGAGTCGTGCCCGCGGCGCGCGCAGCCGCGGCGACATCAGGGTCGGCCATGTAGCACACGGCCTTGCAACCGAGCTTCGCGAGCGCGGGCTTGCTTATGCCTGCGAGCGCCATGTTCGTGTCGGTGAGCACCGTGGCCCCTGCGCGCAGTGCGTCGAGCGCACAGTGCGCGGCGTCATGGGTGAACACGAGGGAATCGGCGTACGAGAAGTCGGCAGTGGTGTGGATGACGCGCTTCACGACGGGCTCTTCGAGCGGCGGGAACGTGCGGCCGCCGAGCTCTTCGGTGATGATCTCGAAGCTGCGCCGCTCGATGTCGCCGGGCGCCATCTCCTTGGAATCCATCTAGTACTCCACTCCTTCCCTTGCACATATCCCCTGAGAGTAGGGGTGTTTCTCGCACCGCATCTCGGTTATGTAGTCGGCCTTCTCCACGATCTTGCGGGAAGGCGCGCGCCCGGTGAGCGCTACTTCGACGCCGCGCGCGGACATATCGAGCACGCGGTCCACGAGCGCCTCGTCGACAAGCCCCTTCGAAAGCGCGTCGAGCGCCTCGTCGAGCACGAGCAGTCCCTCTTGCGCGCCCTCGAGCTCGGCAAGCGCGGAAGCGAGGTTCCCATCGTGCAGCTCGCACGTTGCGGCAAGTTCTTCCGACGTCATCGACCAGGTAAACTTGTCCGACACCTTCCCCGCGAACACGGGCACGCCGAAATGCTCGGCGAGCAGGCGCGCCTCCCCGCTTTCGCCGTCTTTCAGGAACTGCACGACGACGACGCGGCGGCCTGCGGCGAGCATGCGAAGGGCGAGGCCCATCGCCGCCGTGGTCTTGCCTTTGCCGTCGCCATGATACACGTGGATCATACGCCCTCCTCGATAATGCGGTAGACATACTCCATGTCGAGCGCCCAGCGCACGACGTCGGCCAGGCGGTCGAACTCGCGCGCACGGTGATCGGCTGCGGACGCTGCGCCCGCAGCACCCACGACGCTCTCGGGCAGGCCGCGCATGCGCGCGAGCGAGCGCGCGAGGGCGAGCGCCAACCCCGGTTCGTCGAACAGGCCGTGGAGATAGGTTCCGAACACGTTTCCGCAGGCCGCGCCTTCTGGTTTGCCGCCAATCGTGCCTGCAGGGGCGCAGGAGACGGTCGTTTCGCCGTCGTGAATCTCGTACCCGCGCGCCGTCATGCCGTTCCACACCGAGAACGCGCCTTGGGCGCCCGTGATGCGCAGCTCCGACTGGGCGAGGCGCTTTTCCTCCTTGAACACCGTACTTGCAGGGATGAGCCCGAGCCCGCGCGCGGTGCCAGCGCCTTCCCTGCCGTGCGGGTCGGAAAGCTCGTCTCCCAAAAGCTGGTAGCCTCCGCATATGCCGAGCACTGGTGTGCCCGCGCCCGAAAGCGCGCGTACACAGGCTCCGATGCCGCTAGCCGCAAGCCAGCGCGCGTCGTCGAGCGTGGTCTTCGAGCCGGGAAGCACCACCAGGTCGGGTCGGCCCAGATCGGTCGTCGAGGAAACGTAGCGCACGCCCATGCCGGGCACGCGCGAAAGCGGGTCGAAGTCGGTGAAGTTCGACAGATGCGGAAGGCGCACGACGGCGACATCGATGACGCCGCGCGCCTCGCGGGCAGATAGGCGCGGCGCGAGCGAGTCCTCGTCGTCCAGGTCGAGCGTAAGATACGGCACGACCCCCACGACGGGAACCCCGCACATCTTCTCGAGCGGGGCCAAACCCGGGCGCAGGATTTCCACATCGCCGCGGAACTTGTTCACCACAAGCCCCCGCAAAAGCGCGCGGTCCTCGGGCGCAAGGAGCGCGACCGTGCCGTAGAGCTGGGCAAACACCCCGCCTGGGTCGATGTCGCCCGCGAGCAGCACGGGGGAGGACACGGCGCGCGCGAGCCCCATGTTGACGATGTCGTTTTCGGAAAGGTTGATTTCGGCGGGGCTGCCGGCGCCCTCGATGACGATGACGTCGTTTTCCTCCGCGAGCGAATCGAACGCCTCCAAAATCTGCGGCATGAGCGCCTTCTTTCGCGCGAAGTAGTCCCTCGCAGCGAAGGCTCCCTGCGCCTTGCCGGCCACGATGAGCTGGCTTCGGTGGCCGCTTTCGGGCTTGAGAAGGATGGGGTTCATGCGCACGTCGGGCGTGATGCCGCACGCCTCGGCCTGCATGATCTGGGCGCGCCCCATCTCGAGCCCGTCGGCCGTGACACCGCTGTTGAGCGCCATGTTCTGGCTCTTGAAGGGAGTCACGCGCAGGCCGTCCTGCGAAAGCACACGGCACAGCCCCGCCGCAAGCAGGCTCTTCCCCGCGTTCGACATGGTGCCCTGGATCATGATGGGCTTCGCCCTACCCACGGGTATCGACCTCCTTCGCCGAGCCTCGGCCATCCGCGCCCGCCATAGCGCCGCTGCAAGAAGCGCCGCCCCGTTCGTCGGGTTGGCCTTCGTCCGATGCACCTTCCGCCCGAAGTGCGCGGCTGAACGCCATCGCAAGCCGGGCATTCTCCTTGCGCGTGCGCACCGCGACGCGGCACCAGAAACGGGACAGTACCGAAAACGAGTCGCACGTGCGGACCAAAACCCCCTGTTTATACAGGCGCTCGGGGATGTCTTTCGCCGGCGTGCGGACTAAAAGGAAGTTCGCATCCGATGGCACGACGGAAAGCCCGAGCGAGGAGAGCTCGTGGGAAAGCCACGCTCGCTCACCCGCCAATACATCGCGCGTGCGCGAGACGTATTCAACGTCTTCCAGGGCGGCGATGCCCGCGGCCTCGGCGACCGAGGAGACGGGCCACGCCTGCCCCGCCCGGCGAATCCCCTCGATGAGTTGGGCGTTTCCGCTGATCAGATATCCCAACCGCAACCCCGCCATTCCGTAGAGCTTGGTGAACGCGGAGAGCACGGCCACATGGCGCGAACACGCGGCGCGTGCGGCCACGCTCCTTTCGCGGGCGTCGAGCGCAAATCCGAGGAAGCACTCGTCCACGACGAGCAGCGCGCCCACCTGCTCGCAGCGGCAAGCCGCGGCATCGATCACGCTGGGGTCGACGAGACGCCCCGTCGGGTTGTTCGGATTGCAGAGGTACGCCACGTCTCCCGGCCCCTCGATCGCGCGGGCGAAGGAGGCGGGCACGTCGAAGTCGTCCGCTTCGGAGAGCGGGAACTCCTGCACGCATGCGCCGTAGTACGATGCCGCCTCCGCATATTCAGAGAACGTCGGCGCGCACACGACGATGCGTTTCGGGCGCACCGCCGCGGCGAGCCGCCAGATGATGTCGGACGCGCCCGCGCCGCAGACGATAGTATCTTCGGGAATGCCCTGGGCGCGCGCTAGGGCGCGAACGAGGGCGAGGCTTTCCCTATCGGGGTAGGCGTCGATTCGAGAAAGCGCCTTGCAAGCTGCGGCGACGGCGCGCGGCGAGGGGCCTGCCGGATTCACGTTCACCGAGAAGTCAATGAGGTCGGAGGCGCCCCCTTTGCAAGCGATGCCGAGCGATTGCGTGCTACCCCCATGCGCACGGGCACGCAGGATTCCCCCGGCAGCCCGGGGCGCGACGTGGTCTTCCCTCATGCCATCGCCCCCACGGCGAGCACGACCGCCGCGCGCGCAGCACCGAAGACGACAAGCGCGCATACGGACGCGGCGAGCATGAGCCTTGTCGCCCGGGCGATGTCGCCCCACTCGATTTCGCGGGACGCGTCGCCTATCGTCGGTTTCTCAACGAGCTTGCCGAAATACACCGCGGGTCCTGCCAGGCGCAGCCCGAGCGCGCCCGCGCACGCTGACTCGGTCTGCGCCGCGTTCGGGCTCGCATGGCGACGCCTGTCGCGGCGCCAGATGCGCGCCGCCCCGCGCGCGTCGAGCCCGACGATCGGGCACACGGCGATCATGAGCAGGGCCGATAAGCGCGCGGGAATCCAGTTCGCCGCATCGTCGAGGCGCGCCGAGGCGCAGCCGAAGTCGATGTAGCGCTCGTTTTTGTAGCCCACCATGCTGTCGAGCGTATTCACCGCCTTGTACGCCATGCCCAAGGGCGCACCCCCGATCATAAGGTAGAAAAGCGGCGCGATGACGCCGTCGCTCGCGTTCTCCGCCACCGTTTCCACGGCGGCACGCGCGACGCCGTGCTCGTCGAGAACAGACGTGTCGCGTCCCACGATGAGCCCGACGGCTTCGCGCGCCGCGACAAGGCCGCCCTTCGAGAACGCGCGGGCCACGGCCAGGCTCTGGCGGCGCAGCTCGCATGTCGCGAGAATCTGATAGCTCGCCCATGCCTCGGCAACGAAGCGCAAGCCGGAGTGAACCATGCCGCAAAGATACAGGATGCCCCAGGTCAAAAGCCCACACGCAAGCGGAAGCGCCACGGCGAGCACAAGACCTGCGGCGCGCGTGCCCGCGGACGTTTGCGGGAATGCGCCCCGCAGGCGGCCTTCGGCCCACGTGATCGCGCGCCCCATGGCGACGACGGGATGGGGAAGCCAGCGCGGGTCGCCGAAGGCAAGGTCGGCCGCGAACCCGGCGGCGACGGCAAGAATCGTCATCACCGGGCATCGCCCCCCGAAGCGGGACGAACGTCGCGAAGGCAGCGCCCATCCCAGGTGGCGGCCCATGCGCCGCCCGGCTCGGTATGCACGTCGAAGTATCCAATTTTCGGGACAGCTAACTCGGAGAGCAGCGCTTTCACGGTACCCGCGTGAACGACGAAGACGGCGCGCCCACTCCCCTGGGCACGCTCCGATTTGCACGCCTCCCGAAACGCCGCGACGACGCGGCGGGTGAAATCGCTCTTGCCCTCGCCATGCGGGCAGCGCGTCTCGCACCAGGAGTCTACCCAGGCGCGGTAGCGCGCATCCTCTTTAAGCTCGGCGGCGCTTCGTCCCTCGAAGTCGCCGAAATCCATCTCGCGCAGACCGGGGCACGCCATAAGCTCCGCGTTCGGGAAGAGGATACGCGCCGTCTGGTCGGTGCGGGCCATGCCGCTCGTGATAACACGGAACACGTCA
This sequence comes from uncultured Collinsella sp., assembly GCA_905208635.1. Lineage (GTDB taxonomy): Bacteria > Actinomycetota > Coriobacteriia > Coriobacteriales > Coriobacteriaceae > Collinsella. The sequence continues at coordinate 27,523 of CAJLPX010000007.1, forward strand.
CGATAGCACGCGAGGTCGCGCAAAGCGCGCTCGCCCGCGCTCGACAGGGGCTCGTCGGTGCCCGCCCCGCTGTAGCGATGGTCTTCCGTGCCCGCCGTGGCACCATGGCGCACGAAGACGACTTCCAAAGGCGCGCCCGCGCCCTGCGTCCCTCGAGGCGCATCATCAAGATTTCCCTTGATGACCTGGGGAATCCCGCACGTCATGCGCACGACGACGTCGGCGCGCGCAGCGAGCGCGCATCCCAGGCGCCCCGCGCGCTCGCGCCATTGGGCGTCTTCCGCACGCATAGGGACGACCCCCGAGCCGACCAAGGACAGAATCACTACATCGAAGCCGATCAGCCGCTCGAGCGCCCGGTCAGCGTCGAGCGCGCGTACGAGTTCCTCAGCACAGTAAGCGACACGGCCGGCAAAAGCCGCGGGCACGCCGCCCTCCGCAAACTGCGCCGCGTCGACGAAATCGTCCGCCGCGAACCCGAGCTTTTCGCGCACGAAGGTCCTCTTCCCCGAATGCGCGCCACCTACCACGAGCATCATAGGAGCATGCCCCCCGCCACCAGCATGGCAAGCATCGCGAGCTCGGCCCATTGCAGAAACCATCCGGCCAAATCCCCCGTCACCCCGCCGAAGCGGGACAGGGCAACATGGCGGTACCACGCGAGCGCCAAAAGCCCCGCCACCGCCATAAGGGCGCCGACGGCCTGAGCGCACGCGACCATCCCTGCAGCCGAAGCCGCAGCGAAAGCGCAAAGCGGCACGACGATCGCCGCGCGCTTCTTAGCAGGCGAGAGCCCCGCGGCCATGCCGTCCGCACGCGCGGCAGGCCAGCATTCAACGGCGAGCCCCGAAAGCGAGCGGGAGAACACGAGCGAGCACAGAAGCGCGAGGAACGCCCCCGCCGTAAGCGGCAGCGCGGTGAACAGGGAAAACTGCAGAATAAGGTACACAACAACACCGATGACCCCGAAGGCGCCCGCCCGCGGGTCGTGCATGATCTCGAGCTTTCGCTCGCGCGGGGCCCAACTTGCAAGCGCATCGGAGGTGTCGCAGAGCCCGTCTAGGTGGATGCCTCCCGTCACCGCCACAGGCAGCGCCACGAGCACGGCCGCGACGATGGTCGCGGGCACGCCGAGCAGGTTCGCCACGTACCCCCACGCCGTCATGAGGAAGCCTTCCGCAAGGCCCACCAGGGGAAACGCGGCAAGCGCATGGGTTGACCCGAAATCGGTCCAGGCCGATTTCGGGACGGGGATGCGCGAGAACGTTCCGAACGCCGCGCCGATTGCCTCTGCTATCTTCACCTTGTAGGTCCTTCACCTTTCATCCACACGGGAATCCCGCATACCACCTCGACTGCGCGGTCGGCCAGCGCCGCCACGCCCGCGTTCACGCGCGCGAGCGCGCGCCTCCATGCCTCGGTCCCCTCATCGTAGCGCATCTCATCGGCGAACACGTCGACGGTGACCACCACCGTATACGCAGCGGCCTGAGCGAGCCGTTCGATGCCTCCGAGCACCTCGCGCGCCACAGCGTCAGGGTCACGCGGGGACAAGCCGCCTTCCGCGAAAAGCTCGTTCGCAACCAGGTTGCCCACGTCTTCCAAAAGAAGCGTGCAGCCGCGCGGAAGCTCGGGCACTGCGGCGCCCACGTCACGCGTGCGCTCGAGGGTGGAAAACCCCTTGCCCTCGCGCAGCGCCCGATGGCGCGCGATGCGGCGGGTGCCCTCTTCCCCGAAGGGCTCCATCGTTGCCAGGTACACGCGGGGGCCGTCGTGCCCGAGGCACAGAGACTCGGCGTAGGCGCTCTTGCCGCTCGCGGCGGCGCCGATAACGAGCGTCACCGTCATTTCATGGCCTCGAAATGCTCGTAAGCAGCCATGCCAGTCGCCGTGAACGTCTTCCCATCCCGGTATACGCGCAGCGCCGAATCCAGAAGGGGCAGATACGCCATGGCGCCCGCGCCCTCGCCCAAGTGCATGCCTGCGTCGAGGGGTGCCTTTATGCCGAGCTCGAGAAGGAGCTCCTGGCTTGCGGGTTCGCTTGATGCGTGGGTGCCCACGAGGTAGCCCAAGGCGTTGGGGCACAGGCGCGCCGCGCACAGAGCCGCCGTGCAGGATATGACCCCGTCGAGGAGCGCCGGCGCCTTCGAGGCCGCGGCCCCCAGGTAGAAGCCGCAAATCGCCGCGATGTCGAAGCCGCCCACCTTCGAGAGCACGTCGATCGGGTCGGCGGGATCGGGCGAGTTCGCGTCGATAGCGCGCTCGACCACGTCGCGCTTGCGCGCGAGCGAGGCGTCCGAGAGCCCCGCGCCGCGCCCGACGAGGCTCCGCGCGTCCGCCCGGATGAGCACTGCGGCCACCGCCGCCGAGGTGGTCGTGTTGCCGATGCCCATCTCGCCCGAGGCCAGAAGGCGCACGCCGGCGCGGGCAAGCCCGCACGCGACGGCGATACCGACCTCGATCGCGCGCACGGCCCCATCGCGAGACATAGCGGGGCCGTGCGCGATGTTGCCGCTCCCCCGCCGCACGTTCGCGCGCACCATGCGCGCGTCTTCTATACCCCGGGCCATACCCACGTCGACGGGCACGACCTCGGCACCCGCGAACGCCGCCATGCGGCAGGCGCTCGTGGCCCCCTCGCACATGTTGCGCGCGACGGCTCGCGTCACGTCTTGCCCGCTTTGCGACACGCCTTCGGCAACGACCCCGTTGTCGGAGAAGAATACCGCGAGCGCACGGGGAAACTCGGCCACCTCGGCGCTCCCCTGAGCTGCGGCGATACACGCGACGGCGTCTTCAAAGTCGCCCAATCCCCCCAAGGGGTGCGCGATGGAATCCCACGCGGCGTACGCGGCGGCGCGGGCACACTCGTCTGCGGGCGCGATCCGGGAGAGCGTGGCTTCGAGCACGGCGCCCGGCGCCGACGAGAACGCACGCTCGACTTCCTCGCGGATGCAGGCAAGCGCGGTTTCGGTTGCTTCAGCCATGCAGCCTCCTCTCTGCGAACGACGCTGCGGCAGACGCGAACGCGCGCGCAACGTCGGGGTTCGCAGGATAGTACACATGCGGGAAGCCCGCCACCAGGGACGGGGTAGTCGTCATGCACGGCCAGCCCTTGTCGCGCCGGGGCTTCTGCGCCCAGAAGTCGCCGCCCGGGCAGGCGGACTGCCAGTAGTGGAACTCGTGCGCGCGGATGCGTGTGCCGCGCGGCCCGTAGAGCCCGTCGCGTTGGGAAGTGAGCTCCACGTACCCGAAATGGGACAGCCTTCCCCCGTTCTCGCTTGCGCCCTCAAGGGCGCCCGCAACAGGCCAGCGCCGCCCCTCGCTATCGGCGATTTCGCGCTGCAGGTACAGAAACCCACCGCATTCGGCGACCGTCGGCATGCCGGATTCCACCGCGCGCCGCACCGCCTCGCGCATCGGCGCGTTCTCGGAGAGCTGCCGCGCATGGAGTTCCGGGTAGCCGCCCCCCAGATAGAGGGCGCTTGTCCCCCGGGGCAACTCGCTATCACACAAGGGGCTGAAAAAGGCCAGCTCGCAACCCAGGTCCTCGAGCGCGCGCAGGTTCTCCTCGTAGTAGAACGAGAACGCCTCGTCACGCGCGACGGCGACGATGGGCCGCGCTCCCGCGATCGGCTCCAACCGGTAAGGTTCCTCGCGGATATCGGGTGCCGTCACCGCTATTTCGAGCAAGCGGTCGACGTCGACGCTCTTTTCCACCAGCTCGGCCATCTTGTCGATGCGCGCGGAGAGCTGCTCGACCTCGTCGGCGGTCACAAGCCCCAGATGCCGGCTTTCGAGCGAGAACGCCTCGTCGGCGGGGATATTCCCCAAAACCGCGACGCCCGTGTGCTTCTCGATCGCAGGCGCCGCGTAGGCGCAGGCAGCGGCGCTCGTCTTGTTCAGCACGACGCCGCGCACGTTCGCACAAGGCAGGAACTCGGCAATGCCGCGGATTACGGCGGCGAGCGATAAAGACGCCCCGCGCCCGTTCACCACTAAAACGACCGGCGTTTCCGTGTCGCGCGCAACCTGGTAGCTGCTCGCGTCGGCCACGCCGGGCGCCATGCCGTCGTAGAAGCCCATAACCCCCTCGAGCACCGCGACATCCGCGCCCGCGGCGCCGCGTGCGAGCAGGGCGCGCAGCGTCGGGGCGTCGGTGAAGAAGCCGTCTAAATTGCCCGAGCGCGCACCCACGACGCGGCGATGAAAGAGCGGGTCAATGTAGTCGGGTCCGCATTTGAAGGCCGCGCATGCAAGGCCGCGACGCGCGAGCGCGCGCAGGAGCGCGCACGTGACGACCGTCTTGCCGCTCCCGCTCGAGGGCGCAGCGACCATGAAGCGCGGGATGGACGTGCTCACCGGGCGCCGCCTTCCCCACCTGCGGCGTTGCAGTTAGCAAGCGAGACCACCTCAACGGATGGTTTCCCCTCGGCAGAGGGGTCCTCCCCGACAGGTGACTCAACAAGCGCCCCGACATCGGCAAGCTCCTCGGCATCCGCGCCCGCACCACGCGCGCTGACGAGGAACACGGGGTTTTGCGCCTTCATAAGATGGTGCGAGCCTACAGCCTCGGCACGGGCGGCCGACACCTGGCACGCCTCGAACTCCTTAAAGCGCGAACCCGAGAGGAGCGCGCACGCCTCGGTGAGCGTCTCAACGGTGACGCATGGCACGCACAGGCGAACCTGCGAGTTCTTCTCGAGCGCCGCCTCCACGATGGAGGGAAGCTCGCCCGCGCTCCCGCCGACGAACACGGCGTCGGGGTCGGGCAGTTTCGCGAGCGCTTCGGGGGCGACACCGGGGACCGCATGCACGTTGCCGCACCCGAATGCATCCGCGTTCTCTCGGATGAGCCGCACGCCGGCCGCGTTGCGCTCGACCGCCCATACCGACCCCGCTCGCGCGACGAGCGCCGCCTCGATCGACACGCTCCCCGTGCCGGCGCCGACATCCCACACGGTGTCGGTCGCGGTAAGGCGCAGCTTCGCGAGCGCGACGGCGCGCACCTCCTGCTTGGTCATGGGAACGTCGCCGCGGATGAAGAGCTCGTCGGGAATGCCCGAGGAAGCGTACGGCCAGCGGGGGCTCGCGGCGTGGAATGCGCCCGCAGAGTCCGCCACGAAAGAAGCCGCCGCGGGCGCAGATGCGCCAGCCGGCGCCTCGGAGGCTGCACTAGAGTTCGCAGGCGACCCGGCGCAGCCTGCGAACTCGATAAGCATCACGTTCAAGTCGTCGAACGTCTGACCTGCGATTTCACTTGCGGTCGCGCAGGTGATGCGCTCGTCGGGGTACGACAGGCGCTCGGCCACCGTCACGCGCGCGTCCTCGAAGCCCGCCTGCACAAGCTCGCCCGAAAGCCGCGAGGGGTCTTCCCCGCCCGACGTGGCGAGGAAGAGCTCACCTGCGCGCTCGGCCTCGGCCACGATGTCGCACGCCACGCCGTGAGCGCTCACGAAGCGCCAATCCTGCCATGGACGCGCGAGGCGCGCGGCGAGATACGACGCTGAGCTTATGCCGGGAATGACGCGCACGTCCACCTGCGCGTCGCCGGAGAGCGCCTCCACCAGGCGGCGCGCGCCGCTGAACAGCCCCACATCGCCCGTCATCACGACCACGGCGCGCTGCCACGATGCCGCATCGGTGAGCGCGGCGACGATGTCCGCCGTCTTAACGAGCTCGCATCTCACCACGTCGGGCGGCACGTCGATGCCGACAAGTGCGCGATGAGCGCCGATGACCACGTCGGCGATGTCGATCGCGTCGAGCGCCGCGCGCGAGAGCAAGTCGGGGTTTCCGGGCCCCGCCCCGATGATCGTTACCTTTCGCATGGAATCTCCCGATACCCGCGCGGCGTGACCATACGGCCGCCTACGCGCTTCGTGTCCGCGTTGCCGACGAACACGGTGGTGAACATGTCTGCATCGAACTCCCCCAGCTCGGAGAGCCTGCACATACCCGACTGCTGCCCCTCGCGCCCGATGTTGCGCACCCAGCCGCAGAGCGTGTCGGGGGCCTTCCATTCGAGCATAATCTTCGCCGCGCGCGAGAGCCTGTCGGCGCGCTTTCTGCTGCGCGGGTTGTACAAACAGATGCAGAAGTCGGCGCTCGCCACGGCGGCGAGCCTGCGCTCGATGACCTCCCACGGCGTGAGCAGGTCAGAGAGCGACACGACCGCGAAATCGTGGGCAAGCGGGGCGCCGAGCACCGCCGACCCGCTCTGAGCCGCGGTGGCCCCGGCGATAACTTCCACGTCTACATCGGGGTAGTCCTCCGCAAGCTCCAGCACGGGGCTCGCCATGCCGTACACGCCCGCGTCACCGCTGCACACGAGCGCCACGGCTTCTCCGCTCTGCGCGCGCGAAAGCGCCAGGCGGCACCGTTCGACCTCGTGCATCATCGGCGTCGCGAGATGCGCCGCGTCGGGCACGGCGGCGAGCGCGAGCTCCACGTATTTCGTGTACCCCACAACGATGTCGGCCGCCTCGAGCGCGCGCCGAGCCGCAATCGTCATGCCGTCGGGGCCGCCCGGGCCAATCCCCACCACGAAGAGCTTTCCCATCACCGCTCCTTAAACGAAAGTTCGATAGTTACCTTGGAAAACGCGACGGTCACGCCGCCGTGAGCGAGCTTCGGGAAGAAAAGTTTGCCCCCGCCCGCGAGCGCCGCGCGCTCGCACACGTTGTCGACCCCCACCGTCGCGCGCACGAAATCAGATGGCGAAACGCTGCCTTCGACCTGCGACAACTCCTCTGCGGAATACGTCGCGAGCGGGATACTGCGCGCGTGGCAGAAGGCGAGCAGACCCTCCTCGCGCGCCTTAACGTCGATCGTCGCCGCCTCGCGCACGGCCGAAGGCGAGATGCCCGCCTGCCCGCACGCGAGAAGAAACGCCTCCCCGATCGCTTCGGTGCACGCACCGCGACGGCACCCTATGCCCGCAACGATGCAGGGTAAGACAAGGTGAAGCGGCTCGGGCGCAGGCGCCTGCGCCCGCACGCCCGCCGGCTTCCCCGTCACACCGGCGGGCACGACCTCGCCCGTTGTCTCCGCCGCGCGAACGGACGCACCTGCATTCGCGCCAGCGAACGGCGACACGACGATATCGGCCCGAGCGCGGTCGGACGCAATGTCAACCCCCTCAGGCGGCTGTCCCGAAATCGGCATGTCGGAATAGAGCGCCACGCGCCCGCCCGAAAGCAGCCGCGCCGACACTCGCTTGATAGCCTCGGGATTCGAAACGGCGAGCCCAGCACAGCGCGCCCACGTATCCACCGCCCACACGCCGCGGACGTCGGTCGCCGTGGTGATGACGGGGATGGCCCCTGCCGCGCGTGCCACAGTTTGCGCAAGCTCGTTCGCACCGCCCAAATGCCCCGACAAAAGCGAGACGGCAAAGCGCCCCGCCTCGTCGATCACCACAACCGCGGAATCGTTTGCCTTCGAGGCGACATGCGGCGCGATCGCCCGCACGGCGATGCCCGCCGCGCCCACGAACAGAAGCGCGTCCGACGCTTCCCACGCGAGCGCCGTCCATGCGCGCAGGTCGGCCTTCCCCTCGCCGAACCCGCGCGAAACGGAAACGTTCCAGCCAGAGTCATCTTCACCTGTCTGCGCGCAATCGGAAAGCGCGCGTGCGGTGCGCTCCGCCAACGCATACCCCCTCTCAGTGAACGCTATGCAGGAAACCCTCATCTAGCGCACCACCATCGTCGAGAAGTAGCTGCCCCGATCGGGCACATCGTCGAGCGAGCGGTACACGCGCTCGCCCGGAAGCCCACAGTCCTCTACGAGCTCGGCACCGTCGAAGGCGCCCTCCTCGCGAAGGATGCGCTTCGTGTCCGCAAGCGAGCGGCGCGCCTTCATGACCACCTTCGTCCCCGGCCAGCCGATTGCGCGGCGAACGTCATCGTAGCCGCCGGGCACGATGTGCAGAGGCGACGACATCTCGGGCGTGAGGTCGCGCTCGAGCGCCGCGGCGACCGCGCAGAAGCTCGGCACGCCGGGAATGGCGCGCGCCTCGAACCCGCGGGCGCGCACGTCGGGCGCTATGCGCTGGAAGGTGGCGTAGATGCTTGGGTCCCCCAGGTTCAGCAGCGCGACGTCGCGGGCCGCATCCAGGTGCGCGACAAGCTCGCGAACAAGCGAGGCATGCTCGGCCGCGCGGCGCTCGGCGTCGCGCGTCATCGAGAATCGCACGGGGATCACCGTCTTGCCTGTAAGGTCGACGGCGCCGCGCACAATGTCGAGCGCGACCATGACCCCGTCCGCCGTCTGCGGTGCGGCGATGACCGGACACGATTCGATTGTGCGGACGGCCTTGATCGTGAGCAGCTCGGGGTCGCCAGGCCCCGTGCCCACCCCGTACAGCACGCCTTTACTCATACGTCGCCCCCAATTCCCCGATAACAGCATCGGCGCCCGACGTGCGGAAAAGCTCGCGGCGCCCGGCGTCGAACACGACCGCGGCGATGTCGCATGCGCCCGCCGCGCGGCGGCGCAACCTGTCCTCGATTGCCGCAGCGAGCGAGGCGCGCACAGCGTCCCCCACGCCGGCGGCCTCGATTACCTCGAGCGCCGCCGTGGTCGTGACCGACGACATGATCTCGCACACGGTCTTCGCGCCCGCGCCGGCCAAGGCCGCGTGGGCGGCCAGAATCTCCGCGCGGCAGTCGGCGGTACGCGAATGGGTGTCCATGATGCCACCCGCGACCTTCACCAGCTTGCCGATGTGTCCCACAAGAAGGACATTGGTAAATCCCTCGCGAACGCAGCAATCAATCGCATCGCCCACGAAGTTGGAGATGAAGACCACCGGCGCACCGTTTAGGTGGAAATGCCCCGAGATGAACTGTCCGCCGTAGTTGCCGGGCGTGAGCACGACTCCGCGCCGCCCCATAGCCGCATGCTGCCGGATCTCGAGCTCGATGCTGTCGCGCAAGGCAGCGAGGCTGCGCGGCTCGACGATGCCCGTCGTGCCCAGGATGGAGATGCCGTCCTCTATCCCCAGGTGCGGGTTGAAGGTCTTTTCGGCAAGGGCAACACCCTCGGGTACCGAAATCGTCACAGCAATATTTCCAGAAAAGCCGTGCGCGGCGCACACCTCGCGCACCGCCGAAGTGATCATCGCGCGCGGCGTCGCGTTGATGGCGGCCGCCCCCACCGGCTGCTCAAGCCCGGGCAACGTCACGCGCCCCACGCCCACGCCGCCATCGACGGAAACTTCCGATTCGCGCGCGGGCACGCCCTTGCTGCCCGCAGCGCCCGTGCCCGGCCCCGCATGTTCCACGAGCGCGTACACGAGCACGCCGTCGGTCACATCGGCATCGTCGCCTGCGTCCTTTCGCACGGCGCACTGGGCGCACCCCTCGCCGATGCATACGTCGACCACGTCCGTCTCGACGGGCAGCCCGCCGGGGGTGACGATCGACACGCGGCCCACGGTCTTTCGTGACAAGAGCATCTCGCAGGCCGCCTTCGCCGCGAGCGCGGCGCAGCTCCCCGTGGTGTAGCCGCAGCGCAGGCGGGTCGCCCCGGTGTATATGTAGTGCTCGAAGGCCACGCTAGCTGCTCGCCTTCCGATACCCCGTGGCAAACGAAGGGTCGTAAAGCTTGCTGCGCTCGTACAACTCCGCTTGCGCGCCGTCGTGCGCAAGCCCGCCGCGAGCTCCGAGCACGCGGCCCACCACCACGAGCGCCGTGCGGTCGATGCCCTCTCGCGCGCCCGCATCGGCGAGCGTGCCCACTGTGCATCGCACCACGCGCTCCTCAGGCCAGGTCGCCTTGTACACGAGCGCCGCCGGCTCGTCGGAGCTGCGGCCCGCGGCCAAAAGCTCGGCAGAAAGCTCGGCGAGCATACCCGAGCTCAGGAAGATGACCATAGTCGAGCCGCTTTCCGCCATGGTGCGCATGCCCTCGCCCGCAGGCATGGGGGTGCGCCCGGAAAGCCGCGTGATCACGACCGACTGGCTGATTCCCGGCAGCGTGTATTCCTGGCGAAGCGCCGCCGCGGCACCGCAAAAGCTCGACACGCCGGGCACCACCTCGTAGTCCACGCCGCGCGCGTCGAGCGCGTCCATCTGCTCCTGGATGGCGCCGTACAGGCACGGGTCGCCCGTGTGCAGGCGCACCACTTCCTCGCCCCGCGCATCCGCCGCGCACATCACGTCGAGCACTTCCTCCAAGGTCATGTGCGCGCTGTCGTAGACGACGCAGGATTCCTTGCACTCGGCGAGCAGCTCGGGGTTCACAAGGCTCCCCGCCCAAACGACCACGTCGGCCGCGCGTAGAAGACGCGCCCCGCGCAGCGTGATAAGGTCGGCGGCGCCCGAACCTGCGCCAACGATATGAATCATCCGAGCCTTCCCTTCCCGTTTCTCATCGCAACCGTTTACGCCGCCATTCGCGCAGCGGGCAAAACACGGCGCCTGCGGCAGCAATCGGCGCAAATACGCAGGCAGGAGGCGCAATGCCGCCCGCGCTGGCTTTGACACGTTCACAAGTGCCCACTATCATAGTAAAAGTTTCGGCAACGAGCATATGACAATCGGATAAAAGGAAATGACCGGCGCGGCGCCTGCACAGCCCGCGCTGGCTTGCGGAGGGAACCAGGTGGGAATCCTGGGCAAGGGACATTACTGTATAGGACGCGCGGGCGAACCGCCTCGCGCCCCAAGCCAGACTGCTTCGCCTTTTCCTCACGGCATCGCCGTGGCGTTAGCTCCTTGTGAACCCCGAGGGGTGCGCTTTTCTTTCGCTTGTGCCGACAAGCAACTGTCGCCGGGGGACCGGCAAACCGAGGAAAGGAAAAACCATGTCCGACCAGATGTCACGCCGCGGCTTCATGGGCGCCGCAGCAACCGGAGCCGTCGCGCTCGCCGGAGTCGCGCTCGCGGGCTGCTCCAACACCTCCGCGAGTTCCGAGAAATCTAGTGAAAAGGAGAAGGCCGCGAAGCCGGTCATCCTCGTCACGAGCTTCGGCACGAGCTACAACGACTCGCGCCACATCACCATCGGCGCCATCGAAGACGCTATCCGCGAGAAGTACTGGCAGGACTACGACATCCGCCGCGCCTTCACCGCGCAGATCATCATCGACAAGCTGAAGAAGCGCGACGGCATCACGATCGACAACATGACCGAGGCGCTTGACCGCTGCGTGGAAGACGGCGTGAAGGAAATCGTCGTGCAGCCGACGCATCTCATGGCTGGCCTGGAATACGCCGACGTGAAAGACGAGCTCGACAAGTACGCCGACAAGTTCGACAAGATCTCGCTCGGCGACCCGCTGCTCACCTCCGACGACGACTACAAAAAGGTGGCCGCAGCCATTAAGGAGAACATGGCGTCCTTCGACGACGGCGAGACGGCGCTGTGCCTCATGGGCCACGGCACCGAAGCCGATTCCAACGCCGACTATGCCAAGATGCAGGAAGTGTTCAAGAACGAGGGTTTGACGCAGTTCTTCGTCGGCACCGTCGAGGCTGAACCGACCTGCGAGGATGTTATCGCCGCCGCGAGCGCCGCAGGCTACAAGAAGGCCGTGCTCGCGCCGTTCATGGTGGTCGCGGGCGACCACGCGAACAACGACATGGCAGACGAGACCGACCCCGACAGCTGGGCTGCGAAGTTCGTGGCCGCCGGCTTCGAAGTGACGTGCCTGCTCCAGGGTCTGGGACAGAACGTCGCGGTCGACGACATCTACGTCTCGCACGTGGACGACGCCATCGCCAAGCTGTAAACTCGCCGCGCACGGGGGCGCCGGTCGCGTCCCCGTGCAACGGGCATGCGCCTTTCCCCGACTGACGACGCATGCCCGTTGCATTCGCATCCCGACCGCCCACCGCACGGCACGGGCGGTCGAAGCGATTGAAAGGAACCCCCTCCATGTTGAAGAAAACCCTCGTCTTCGCCCTGTCGGCGGCGCTTTGCGCATTCTCGCTCGCCGGCTGCGCCGGAAATTCAATCGACAGCGCAAAGGCAAGCGATGCCGATTCCCAGGAAAAGACCGAACAGGCGGCCGATGCGCCCGCGGGCGCAAGCGCTGCCCCCATCACCGCCGACAAGGTGGCCGACGGCACCTATCCAATCACCGTAGATTCCAGCTCGAACATGTTCAGGATCGTGGACGCCCAGCTCATCGTGGAAAACGGCTCCATGCACTGCGTGATGACGCTTTCCGGCACGGGCTACGGCAAGCTCTTCATGGGCACGGGCGACGAGGCTGCCGCCGCGAGCGAGGCCGACTTCATCCCCTATGTGGAAAACGCGGAAGGCAAGTACACCTACGACGTGCCCGTTGATGCGCTCGACGAGGACACCGCCTGTGCCGCGTGGAGTATTAGAAAAGAGCAGTGGTACGACCGCACACTTGTGTTCGAATCCGCCGGCGTCGATCTGCGCGCCGACGCACTGAAGTAACGCCATGCGGTCGATTCTTCCCAAGGGGGAAAACAGGAAGCTCCACAGCATCGCGGCGCGCGCGATCGCCTGCGTTCTCGTCGCCCTGCTCGCGCTTCCCTTCGCGGGGTGCAGTGCGAGCCCGAACGCGACCGGTGGCACGGCGGGCTCTCAGGAATACACGGTGAGCGTCTCGCTTTCCGGCGGGTCAGGGCGCGCAAGCATCGCCTCACCCACCACAATTGTGAAGGATGGCGACACCTACACCGCGACCATCACCTGGTCGAGTTCGAACTACGACAAGATGACCGTCGACGGCGTGGACTACGCGCCCGTAAACGACGGCGGCAACTCCACGTTCGAGATACCCGTCACGCTCGACGAGGACATCGCCGTGTCGGCCGAGACCGTCGCCATGTCGACGCCGCACACCATCGACTACACGCTCCACTTCGACTCATCCACCATGAAGGAGAAATCGGGCGACGATGCAAGCGGCGGCTCCCCTGCGGGAACGGCTTCAAGCGTCGCGGCCGACTTCCACAACGCCGATTTGGGCTGCGGCTGGGAGCCGACGGGAGCGCTTCAGCTTGAATACGCCGAGCACTTCACTGTCGACGAGTTCGAAGGCGGCCTGCGGCTTATCTGCGTTTCGAACGGGGAGCGCTTCCTCGTGGTGCCGCAAGATGCGAAGGTACCTGATGGGTTAAGCTCCGACATCGCGGTCATAAGGCGCCCCGCCGACAAGGTGTACCTCGTGTCGTCGGCGACGATGTGCCTGGTCGACGCGCTCGATGCGAACGACAATATCTTAATGTCGGGCACGAAAGCCGACGATTGCTCGGTCGCGGGCTTCAAAAGCGCGCTCGGAAGTGGGGCGATCGCCTACGGCGGCAAGTACAGCGCGCCCGACTACGAGCGAATATCGGCCTCGGGCTGCACGCTCGCCATCGAGAACACCATGATCAACCACACGCCCGATGTGAAGGAAAAGCTGCAGAAGCTCGGGCTCGTCGTGCTCACCGAACAGTCGTCGAGCGAGCCCAAAGCACTCGGGCGCGTCGAGTGGATTAAGCTTTTCGGCGTCCTGTTCGACAAGGAAGACGAGGCCACGCACCTGTTCAACGAGCAGAAGGCCCGCGTCGAGCAAACGTCGGGGCTCGCGTCGTCAGGTAAAACCGTGGCGTATTTCTACATTAACTCGAACGGGGCCGCCGTCACGCGGCGGGCGGGCGACTACGTGGCGCAGATGATCGAGCTTGCAGGCGGCAGCTACGCGCTCGATGACGCGCAGACGGCGTCGACGTCAGGTTCGTCAGTAACGCTCGAAATGGAGCGCTTCTACGCGACAGCGAAGGATGCCGACATCATCGTCTACAACGGCACCATCGACGAATCGGTTGCCACCTTGAACGACTTCGTAGGCAAAAACGCGCTATTGTCGCAGTTCAAAGCCGTGAAGAACGGCAACGTCTGGGTCACAAGCGCCGACATGTACCAGCAGATGACTTCTACCGCCGACATTATCGACGAGCTGCACGGGGCGTTCACCGGCGATGACACGAGCGACTTCCATTATCTGAGGAAGCTCGGCTAGCACCATGAGAAGCCGACTTTCCATGGCATACGACGAATCGGGGCGCGCCGCGCGGTGTCGCGTCGTGACGGCGCTGCTCGCTGTTGCCCTCATCGTGCTCATCGGGACCAACCTGTGCATCGGGAGCGTGCTCGTGCCCGCAGACCACATCCCCGGCATCCTTTCGGGCGGCGCGGCCAATTCCATGGAAAGCCAGGTCATCTGGGAGATTCGACTGCCGCGCGTACTTTCAGCCGTGCTTCTCGGCGGGGCACTTTCGCTCTCCGGGTTCCTGCTGCAGACGTTTTTCAACAACCCCATCGCCGACCCGTTCATCTTGGGCGTCTCCTCGGGCGCAAAGTTCGTCGTCGCGCTTACGATGATCGTACTTCTGGGCGCAAACCAGGCCATGTCCTCGCCGGCCATGGTGGCCGCAGCGTTTCTGGGCTCGCTTATCACCATCGGTTTCGTGCTCCTCATTGCACGGCGCATAAGTTCCATGGCCATGCTCATCGTGGCGGGCGTCATGGTGGGATACATCTGCTCGGCGGCGACGAACTTCCTCATCGCCTTCGCCGACGACCAGTCCATCGTGAACCTGCACAACTGGTCTTTGGGTAGCTTCTCGGGTTCGAGCTGGGACGACGTCGCGGTCATCACGGTCGTGGTGATCACCGTAAGCGCATGCGTATTCGCGATATCGAAGCCCCTTTCCGCCTTCCAGCTGGGAGAAGCCTACGCGAAAAGCGTCGGCGTGAACGTCGCACGCTTCCGCGTGGCGCTCGTCCTTCTAGCGAGCATGCTCTCCGCCTGCGTGACCGCGTTCGCTGGTCCGGTGTCGTTCGTAGGCATTGCGGTTCCGCATCTCGTGAAGTCGGTGCTAAAGTCGTCGAAGCCCATCCGCGTGATTCCTGCGTGCTTCTTGGGAGGCGCCATCTTCTGCGCGGGCTGCGATTTGATCGCGCGCACACTGTTCTCTCCTGTCGAACTTTCCATCAGCGCTGTCACCGCCATCTTCGGCGCGCCGGTGGTTATCGCGCTCATGTTGAAGAAGCGGGTGAGGTAGATGGGAGAATTCGCGCCGCGGCCCAAAACGCTCGGAGGGGACATTCCATGCTTAGACAGTCCTGAGCTCGCACGAAAGCGCCAGAAGGCACTTTCGGCTCGTGCGGAACTGCGCGAGGAACGCCTCCTCCGAGCGGAGCCGAACCTCGAAACTCCGGTCGAAACGCAGGCTGACGGAGCGCCGCTTTTCCGCATAAGCGACCTGTCGGCGGGCTACGACAAGAAGGTCGTAGTCGAAGGCGTCGATCTGGAGGTTCGCCCGGGCGATGTCGTGGCGCTCATCGGGCCGAACGGCTCGGGCAAGTCGACCATCTTGAAAACCATCACACGCCATCTGGCACCGCTTGCCGGCGCGGTCGAGCTCGACGGGCGGGAGATTTCCCGATGGAAGACGGCGGAGTTCGCAAGGAACCTTGCCGTTATGCTGACAGATCGCCCCCGGACCGAGCTCCTCACCTGCCGCGATATCGTAGAGGCGGGAAGACATCCCTACACCGGGCGAATGGGCGCACTCTCGCCTAACGACCATAGTCGGGTCGACGAGGCCATGAAAACCGCACATATGGAAGAGCTCGCCGAGTGCGACTTCATGCAGATAAGCGACGGGCAACGCCAGCGCGTCATGCTCGCACGCGCCATCGCACAGGATCCGCGTGTGCTCGTGCTCGACGAGCCCACGTCGTATCTCGATATCCGCTACCAGATTGACCTGCTGCGAATACTTCGCCACCTTGCGAAATCGCGGAATGTGGCTGTCATCATGTCCATCCACGAACTCGAGCTCGCGCAGAAAAGCGCCGACAAGGTGATTTGCGTGAAGGACGGCCGGGTCTTCCGCGCCGGCGCACCCGAGGACATATTCACGCGCGAGACGATTGGCGAGCTCTACGGCCTTCAACATGGCACCTTCAACGAGCGCTTCGGCAGCGTGGAAATTGGACGCCCGCACGGCGATGCGCGCACGTTCGTCATCGCCGGCGCAGGTACGGGGTCGGCTGTGTTTCGCCAGCTCATCCGGCAGGGCAAGGCGTTCTACGCGGGCGTTCTGCACGAAGGGGACATCGACTGCGAGCTTGCGCGCGACCTAGCGGCGGAATGCGTGGCCGAGCGCGCCTTCGAGCCGATCGGGGATAAAACCATAGCCCGCGCCAAAGAGCTCCTCGTCCACTGCGCGCGTCTTATCGTGTGCCCCGCCGCCTTCGGCACCATAAACGCCCGCAACGTAGAGCTCGTCGAGTTCGCACGATCGCATGGTATCGAGGTCATGCAAGCGTGCGAAGGCGCATCGGAGGATTCCCAATTGGAGTGGGAAGGATAAACTGGACTTTCTTTTAAGGATCCTCAGGCTACAGCTCCTACGCGGCGAGGTCTACAAGGCGCCGGAGAACCTCGTGAACAGGAATTTCCACACCGACGAGCCCAATTAGGCCTAATCCAAGCGAGATTCCAGACTCGACAGGCCATTGAGAGTCAGGTCGTTGGCGACCTCAGAGACGCGCTCAATAGGAACCGAGCCGTCAGACAGCGCCCACGTGCGATAGATACCGATAATGCCTGACAGCAAAAACGCCAGATAGTAGTCGAACATCTCATCCTTAAGGCCTTGGGGCAGCAGATTGCGCTCGGCAATCTCGTGCTCGAGCGGTGCACGAAGACGAGCCATAAAATCATCGAGCGGAATGTTCTCGATCAGCTGACGATTGAGCACCAGGTTGTTGCATAACGCCTCGTTAACGGTTTTAAAGAAGGTCGCCGCCGCTCCCAGGGCGCGCTCGTTGGTGTCACCGTCCATTGAAGCAAGCGTTTTCTCGACCGAGTCGACAATCATCTCCACCACATCGACGGCAATGGCATCGAGCAGGCCGTCGACCGTACCAAAGTGAACGTAAAAGGTCTTGCGGTCGACATTGGCCTCGCGCGCGATGGCACTCACCGTAATGTCTGCCAGCGGCTTTTCCATGAGCAGGCGCTCGAAAGCGGAAAGGATGGCATTGCGGCTGCGAACGATGCGGCGATCAATACGCGGTTTGCTGGTGGCCATGGGCGTGTCCCTTCGATATGCGGGCATTCATCAACAGATGAGAGATAATCTACGTAAGAGGATTATCCCCCATCCGGCACAAAAAAGCCCGGCAATATGAAGAACGCACGACTGCCCTACTGCGACTTAGGGTGCTTCTTCTTATTGAGTGCCGACGGAGATACGCGAATACCGTCGCCTGTCTGGCGCACATAGGCTTTTTGAGCCGGCTTAGCGGTCCCAGAAGCCTTCTGAGCGTGCTTCTTGGGATCAACGGTAACAGCATTCGTGGGGTGCGGCTTAGTGGGCGCAGAGGGCGTCTGAGGCGTGCGGCCGAGTTTGCGCATCACGCGATCCCAGCGCGCATGGATGCTCTCGTTGTGGGCGCTCTTAAGGCCCAACAGGGGCGCAGCCAAAATGGTCGGCGCAATAAACGTAATGAGGCGCCACAGCAGATAGCCGGCGGTCGAAGCCGACCCAAAGAAATGACCCAAGAACAATGCAAAGCCGCCCTCAGCGCCACCAGTTCCACCGGGCAAGGGGACCGCAGAGCTCAACAGCTGGACAAAGGCGCTCGCGGCCATGACCGAGAAAAAGTCGACCTCGTGGTGGCCAAAGGCAAGCATCAGGAAATACGGCACGAGGTAGAAAAACGCGAGCTGCATCATGGTGATGACCACCGTGAGCAGCATGGACGAAAAGTGGCCGGCTGAAAGCTTGAACTTCTCGGAGAAAGAGTAGATTTCGCCGTCGACAAACGTACGCCAGCCCTCAATCTTGGTGGCCGAGACGCCCATTCGCTCGAGCCAATTGATAATGCAGTGCGCGACGCGCGTGACGGTCTTAGGCATGAGCGCGACGGCAAAGATGCCAAGCAGAATGCAGCAGTGACCGCCAAAGCTAAAGACGCACAGCAGCGTCATGTCGCCATAGCGCTCGGCGAAAAACGGCATTCGGGCAAGCAGCAGAATGGCGCCCCAGGCAACGAGGCCAAACTGATACACGATAAAGCGCGTGAACTGCGTGGCACCGGCCTCGCCGACATTTTGGCCTGCCTTGGTCAGGCGGTAAATCTGGGCGGGCGTAGAGCCCATCATCATGGGCGTCAGGTTGCCAAAGAAGATACCGCTCGCCTCGACCGAGATCAGGTCGCGAATGCCGACGGGCGAATAAGGGTCGAGCCAAACGGCGATCGCATAGGCCACAATGCCAAAGAACAGATACATGAACATGCAAAGACACGCGATAACGAGCCATGGCGCCTGGACGCTCGACATAGCGGCCCAGAACTGCCCCATCTGCCCGGTTACCACCAGATAGACGATATAACCCACCAGCACGACGCCGATAAAGATGGCGCCGCGGCGTGCGCTCTTATTGTCATCTCCGCCCGAGGCCTCAACCTCGACCTGGGGCTTAGACGTATGCTGAGAGGACTCCGTCATGAGACTCCTTCTAACAGTCAAAATATCTTGGTTATTGTACCCGTAAGGGCCATAGGCAGAACGCAAAGCTCTGGTTCAAACGGGAATTGCAGACGGTTGTTTGAAAATAAAAAACCCGGCCTTCCATGGGAAGACCGGGTATCAGATGCGTGGTAGCCCGTACCAGATTCGAACTGGTGATCTCCGCCTTGAGAGGGCGGCGTCCTAAACCGCTAGACGAACGGGCCATAGACCTCAGCAGAAAAGAAGTGGTAGCCCGTACCAGATTCGAACTGGTGATCTCCGCCTTGAGAGGGCGGCGTCCTAAACCGCTAGACGAACGGGCCACATGACATCTGCACTGCCGTGCTGCGAGGACATATATTACGGGACAAAAAACATCAGCGCAAGAAGAAATTCCAAATTGCCGAAAAAATTGTCGGCAGGTTATGGAACGCGCAGGTAAACTGGGTAGCTAATTCAAGTTGAGATGGACCAAAAGAGCTTCGCGCTCGTTGGAAATGTTGTCTTCGATCACGGCGTCGAGGGCGGAGTTGAGTAGCTGGCCTAGCTCGGGCCCCGGCTTCACACCGGCGCGGATCAGGTCGCCGCCGTTAATGGCGAGCATCTTGAGCGTATAGGGCTCCCCCGCCTTCAGCAGCTCGTGCGCCATCGCGCGCATCTCCTCAATCGTCTCGACGTAATAGAAGCACGACGGGGCCTTACCAAGTGTGTCAGCACGCTTAAGATCCATGAGCTCGTCCATCAGACGCGGCGTGTCGATGCCCTCGCCCGAAAGCGCGCGCATCATATTGAGCAGGCAGGAGCGCTCGGGGCGCAGCGGCTTGTCGTGATATTTGATGAGCAGGCACACGTCGCGCACCAGGTCGTGCGAGAGCGCCAGGCGATCCATAATGACGCGCGCTTTCTTGGCGCCGAGCTCGGGATGACCGTAGAAGTGTCCGCTGCCGGCGTGATCGACCGTAAAACACTCGGGCTTGGACACATCGTGCAAAAACGCCGCCCACATAAGGCTCGACGAGGGCGCGACGCCGTCGCACAGCGCCAGCTCCCCTGCCACCGTCAGCACGCGGGCGATATGCTCGTAGACGTTAAACGCATGATAGACACTGCGTTGATCAAACCCGCGAGCGGGCGCAAGCTCGGGCACGGCGGCGCAGATGAGCTCGGGATAGCGAAGCATCGCGTCTCCCCCGTGGCCGGTCGAAAGAATGCCCTCAAGCTCAATACCCACGCGCTCGCGCGCCACGGCATCGAGCAGCGGCGCGCACTCGGCAAGGGCACGCTTAGTCTCGGGCTCAATAACAAAGTCCAGGCGGCAGGCAAAACGCACCGCACGCAGCATGCGCAGGGCATCCTCGTTAAAGCGGCGCTTGGGATCGCCGACGGCACGGATCAGCTTTCGCTCCAGATCAACCTGGCCGTCGTAGCGGTCGACAAGCCCGCGCTCGGGATGCCACGCCATGGCATTGACGGTAAAGTCGCGGCGCGCCAGATCGTCCTCAAGCGACGCCGCACGCTCGACACTCTGAGGATGACGCCCGTCGGTATAGAAGCCATCCAGACGGTACGTGGTGACCTCGATGCGCTCGCCATCGGAAATAGCCGTGATTCCGCCAAATTTAATGCCCGACTCCACGACCGCAATGCCGGCGGCCTCGAGTGCTGCCTTGGACTCCTGCCACAGGCCGCTGCAGCACATATCAACATCGTGGCTGGGGCGCCCCATCAGGGCGTCGCGCACCCAACCGCCTACGTACCAAGCCTCAAGACCAGCTGCCTCGAGCGCACGTAGGACGCGCAGGGAGGCAGCTGACGGCTGCGTAGCGTTAAGCGAAACTGTGCACATTCCTGTGGCCTCCTGCAATTGCGAGTGTATTGATTGTTGGTTCTCAAGAAGTCTAGCAAGAAACAGGAGAAGGCGCACACGCGAACCCACTTCGCGCACGATTGAGCCCCAAGGGCTCGACAGCAGGCTTAAAAAAGCACCCGTCTCGAAAATCCGAGACGGGTGCTCGACAAGCAAAGAATGTAACCGTATGCCGCGCTAGCAAACCTGACGGATGGCAATACCCTTCTTGTATTCGTCCACCTTGGCAAAATCGCCCAGACCCGGGCACTCGACCACGTTGGCGCCGGTGGCCATCGAGAGGCGCAGGGCATCCTCGACGCGCTCGGGGGCGTCGTGCCACACGGACAGGAAGGCAGCGAGCGAGGAATCGCCGGCGCACACCGTCGACAGCAGCTTGACGTCGAAGGTGCGATTGGCAAACCAGATATGCTCGCCGTTGGAGAAGTACGCGCCGTCGCCACCGAGGGTCAGCAGCACGTTCTTGGCGCCCTTGGCGTGCAGCTCGGCCATGGCGCCCTTGACGGACTCGTCGTCGCCACCGCTCACCTTGATGCCAAAGATGTCGAGCAGCTCGTCGTCATTGGGCTTGATCAGCAGCGGCTCCATGGCAATGAGGTCTGCCAGCTGATGGCTCGAGATGTCGAGGACGAACTCGGCCCCCTTGGCCTTGACGCGGCGCAGGACCTCGGCCAGGAAGCCCTCGGAAGTGTTGGGAGGCAGCGAGCCGCTGATGACCAGGCAGGTCATGTCATCGAGCGAATCGATGAGCTCAAACATCTCCTGCTCGTTGGCCTCGTTGATGGCGGCACCGGCGTTGACCATGTTGTACTCGGTGTCAGGGCCGGCGTTGAGGAACACATTGACGCGCGTGATGCCGTCGGTCCACACGGGCTTGACGGGCACGCCCAAGGCCTCGGCGCCCTTAACGATAAACTCGCCCGAGAAACCGGCGAAAAAGCCCAAGATCGTCGTGTCGACACCGTAGTGATCAAGGGTGAACGAGACGTTGAGGCCCTTGCCGTTGGGCGTATAGACCGCGTCACGCGTGCGGGTGACGGTGTTGGCGGAAAGACCGTCGCAGGCGATGTTGTAGTCAATAGCGGGATTTGCAGTGAGCGTATAAATCATGAATGTTCCTTTCACGAAGCAACGTGTTAATGAAAGTATATTCCACGCATCGGTAAAAGGCTAGGACAACTCGGTAAACGGTGTGGAAGCGATGAAGTACGGCGGGACACCTCTCCCCCGTGGCGGAACAAAAAGGCGCCCCAGCCGAAACCGGGGCGCCACATGCGCACGAATATGTCGCGTTTCGATTACTGACGATCGAGCTTGCGGACAGCAACGCGCTTGCTATACTCATCGACGTGACCGAAGTCGCCGATGCCGACGGACTCGGCGACGTTGGCGCCGGTGGCCATAGCGAGCTTCATGGCCTCCTCGACGTTGTCGCGATCCCTGTACCACTTGTGCAGGAACGCAGCGAGGGTGCAGTCGCCGGCGCAGACGGAAGAAACCAGCTTGATGTTGAACTCACGCTTGGCGTACCAGATGTCCTCGCCGTTGGAGAAGTAAGCGTCTCCGCGGCTACCACGGGTAAGCAGCACGTTCTGAACGCCAGCGTCGTGAGCCATCTTCATGGCAACGCGGACCTCGTCGTCAGTGTCAACCGGCACGCCGAAGATAGCCTTCATCTCGTGATGGTTCGGCTTGATGAGCAGCGGCTTCTTGTGAGCGAGCTCCTTGAGCTTGTCGGAGGAAAGGTCCAGGACGACGTCGGCGCCACGAGCCTGAGCGTGCTCCATGACCTGAGCCAGGAAGTCGGGCGTAGCTTTGGGAGGCACGGAGCCGGAGACGATCAGGCACTCAAGATCGCCCGCGGTGTCCAGGATGTTGTAGAGCTCCTCCTGGTGCTGCGGCGTAATAGGAGCGCCAGGGTTCAGGATGCCGTACTCGTGCTGGCCATCGTTGACGTAGGTGTTAATGCGCGTGATACCGTCGGTCCAGACCGGGCGGCAGAGGCAACCCAGGTTCATGACCTCCTCGACGATGAACTTGCCCGTAAAGCCAGCGAAGAAGCCGAGCGCGACGGTGTCGACGCCCATCTTCTTAAAGGCGAAGGACACGTCGAGGCCCTTGCCGTTAGCCGTGTAGCTGGCCGAGCCGGTGCGGACGTTCTCGTCGGGCTCGAGCGGAGAGCTCGAAACCGTCATGTCGACAGCCGGGTTAGCGGTTAGCGTGTAGAACATTTACAGTACCCCCTGTATATGTGAGGGCCGCGTGGCAGGCCCATTCCAACCACGCGGTTACCTCTGATACCAAATTAGCGAGCTGCGGACTCGAGCAGTGCCTTGACCTCGGCGGCGGTGTTGCAGGCGAGCGCCTTCTCGGCGAGCTCATCGCACTCGGCCTTGGTCCACTGGCTGATGGTCTTGCGGGCGCGCAGGATGGACGGAGCGCTCATCGAGAACTCCTCCAGGCCCCAGCTGATCAGCAGCGGCTCAAGCAGCGGATCGGCAGCGGCCTCGCCGCACATGCCGACCATGATACCGGCCTTCACGCCGCTCTCGATGATGTTCTTGAGCGAGCGGAGCACGGCGGGATAGTACACCTGGTACAGGTTGGAGATGGTGTCGTTGCCACGGTCGGCGCACATGGTGTAGCCGATCAGGTCGTTGGTGCCGATAGAGAAGAAGTCGGCGACCTCGGCCAGACGGTCAGCGAGCAGCGAAGCGGCAGGCGTCTCGACCATGATGCCGACCTCGATGTTCTCGTTGAACTTGCGACCCTCCTCGGTCAGCTCGGCCTTGCACTGCTCGACGAGCTCCTTGACGGCCACGACCTCCTCGACGCAGGTAACGAGCGGGATCATGATCTTGACGTCACCAAAGGCGCTGGCGCGCAGCAGGGCGCGGAGCTGAACCTTGTACTGGTCGGGATTGGCCAGGCAGTAACGCACGGCGCGGAAGCCCATGAAGGGGTTCTCTTCCTTGACCATGTGCAGGTAGGGGATCTCCTTGTCGCCACCCACATCGAGCGTGCGGATGATGACCGGAGCGCCCTTGAGCGCGCTGGCAACCTTACGGTAAGCGTTGAACTGCTCCTCCTCGGAAGGAAGCTCAGCGGAGTCCATGAACAGGAACTCGGAGCGGAACAGACCAATGGCCTCGGCATCGTGATCGAGCGCGTTGGGCACGTCATCGGGGTTACCAATGTTGCAGGCGATGATCTTCTTGATGCCGTCGGCAGTCACAGAAGGCTTGCCGCGGAAGGCCTCGAGGGCTGCCTTCTCGGCAGCGAAGGCCTCGGCCTTGGCGGTGTAGGCAGCGAGCGTCTCCTCGTCGGGATCGGCCTCGACAACACCCTTGCCACCGTCGACGACGACAGTCATGCCGTTGCGCAGTGCGGTGCAGCTGTTGGAAACCGAAAGGACAGCCGGGATCTCGAGGGCACGCGCGATGATCGCGGAGTGCGACGTGCGGCCACCGGTCTCGGTGACGATACCGGCAACGTGGGCCTTATCGATCGTGGCGGTCATGGACGGCGTAAGGTCGTGCACGACAACGACGGTGTTCTCGGGCAGGACGGAGAGGTCGACGACCTCCTTGCCCAGCAGCTCGGCCAGAATACCGGTGCGGATGTCGGCGATGTCGGCCGCGCGCAGACGGAACATCTCGTCGTCCATGGACAGGAACATGTTCTCGAACATGGTCGAGGTGTCCATGAGCGCCTGCTCGGCGCAGGTGCCACCGTCAATGGCGGCGTTGATGGCGTCGGTCATGCCCGGGTCCTGAGCCAGGACAATATGTCCGCTCATGATCTCGGCCTCGGCCTCGCCCACCGTCTCCTTCATGTGGTCGGCCTGAGCCTGGGTCTTCTCGCAGAAGACCGAAAGAGCGGTCTGATAGCGCTCCTTCTCTGCTGCCGAATCAGCGACCTCGTGCGGTTCAAACGTCAAGTCGGGATCGACGGCGACCATAACGGTGCCGATTCCGATGCCCTCGGATGCGTTGACTCCCTGATACATTCCCATTCCTCTCTCCGTGCCATGTGATAAAGCGTTTTGCCATATCCATGACAAAAGAGCGCAGCTACCTTGATACAGGTCACTGCGCCCCCAAGTATGAACTTAATTGTTCAACATGCGACCCGTTTGAGTTCTACTCGCCAAGACCGCTCTTGATGAGCTCGATGGCAGCAGCCAGAGCCTCGGCCTCATCGGCGCCGTCGCACTTGACCTCGACCTCGGTGCCGCAGGGGATACCAGCAGCCATGAGGGCCATCGGGGACTTGCCGTTGACCTCCTTCTCGGGGGTGACGACCGTCACGTCGCAGGCGTACTTGCCCATGGTGGAGGCAAACAGACCAGCCGGACGCATGTGCAGACCCTGAGGATTAACGAGGGTAGCCTTCTCAGAAACCATAGTTGACTCCTTTTTTGTGTTTAACCCCTGTCATGCATGCGGCAGGAGTCAGATTCACGACGTTGTTTATATTAACTCACATCAAACGGTTTTTCATTGTGTTTCGCACGAATTGTTGGACAGATGTCGTTCCTGTACGTTCGCCTGCCGGGCGGGGCGGTTAAGTTTGCTGCTCTACAGTCCTGCGCAAGACGGAAAGCACATTAAGTGCTTTCCTTTGCGTGCGGAACTCGCGACAAACTTAACCGCCCCGCCCGGCAGGCGAGCTGCGGAAACTCGGTCGGTCCAGAGCAATATCGTGCGAACGGAATTCTGGCTGAAAATTTGTCCGCTCGGACGATCCGATAGACAAGCCGCGCTATCCCCTTCTTCTAACTTGCGGTGAGATCGGGACTGAATTGTGGGTTGAAACGGTTAGACAGTCCTTATCTCACCGCAACTTAGAAGAAGGGGATGAAAAAGGCGGAGGCCCTTGAGAGGGTCTCCGCCTTTGTTACAAGGGGCGATATTATTCGCTGACTGGTGGATTAGACCAGGCGGGCGTTGATCGTCTTGGCGATCTCGGCGGCGTCGGTGGAACCCTTGACGGTGGCACGGAAGTCCTCGTCCATGAGCGCCTCGGCGACCTTGGACAGGATTTTGAGGTGCGTAGTGCCGGCCTGGGCACCGGGGATGAGCAGGGCGATAGCCACGTTGACGGGAGCGCCGTCCATGGTGTCCCAACCGGTCACGCCGGACTCGTCCTTGACGACGATGACGGCAGCCTCGGTAATGGCGTCGGACTTGGCATGCGGGATGGCGAAGCCCTCCATCATGCCCGTGGTGCCCTCGGCCTCGCGGGCCAGGAAGGCGTTCATGACGGCGTCGGCGTCGCTGGCGATACCGGCCTTGACGGCCTGGTTGGAAACGAAGCTCAGAGCCTCGTCACGAGAAGCGAAGTCCTCGGCGACAAAGACATTCTCGACCTTCACGAAGTCGGCAGCCTCGGCCTTAGGGGCCTCAACGGCAGCAGCCTTGGAAGCCTCAACCGGCTTGGCTACAGGAGCGGCCTTCTGATTCTTCTCGAAGTCGTACTTCTTGAAGGCCACGAACAGGATGCCACCGACCACAGCGCCGATGAGGATCGCGAGGACCCACAGCGGACCGTTCTCGACAACGGGCAGGACCAGGAAGCCACCGTGGGGCGCCGGATCGTGGACGTTGAACATAATGGTCAGGATCGAGGCGATGGAGGAACCGAGCATCATGATGGGCATGACCGGCCAGATGTTCTTGGTCATGAACGGAATGGCGCCCTCGGTGATGTGGGTGCAACCAAGAATGAGGTTGACGATACCGGCGTCGTGATCCTCCTGGCTGAAGTACTTCTTGCCGACAACGACAGCGAAGGTGGTGATCAGCGGCGGAACGATGCAGGCGGCGGAGACGGCAGCCATGAAGTTGGTGCCGAAGTTGTAGGTGTCGGTGCCGACGCCGGCGGCCAGGGCCTCGGTGAGCATAGCGGTACCGGTGACGTAAGCAGCCTTGTTGACCGGGCCGCCCATGTCAACGGCGCACATGCAGCCGATGGCAAGACCCAGGACAATGGCGCCAGAGGCGGACAGGCCCTTGAGGAAATCCATCATGGCGGTGTTGATGGCAGCCATGGGGCCGGAGATGCCGAGCATGACCAGGCCGACGATGGCAGTCGAGAACAGCGGGTACAGGAAGATAGCCTTGAGGCCGTCCAGGTTCTTGGGCAGCTTGGAGAAGACCTTCTCGAGCAGCAGGATGACATAGCCAGCGAGGAAGCCGCCGACGATGCCGCCCAGGAAACCGAAGCCCACGCCGGCGCCGCCGGCGTCGATCATACCGGTCTCGGCGTTAACGGGCAGACCCTGGATGGCGATCATACCGGCAACAAAGCCGGGGACGAGTGCCGGGCGCTTGCCGATGGACTCGGCGATGTAGGCGGAAAGCACGGGAACCATGAGGTTCATGGCGATGCCGCCGATGATCTTGAGCATAGCGGCAAAGCTGTTGTAGTCAGACGCCGTCGAATCGAAGGACGTGATGCCCCACAGGAACGAAACGGCGGTCAGGACACCACCGGCGACGACGAAGACCAGCATGTGGCTGACGCCGTTCATGAGGTGCTTGTAGATGATGTGGCCGATGGACTCCTTCTCCTCGACCTCATCCTCGACATCGGCAGCAGCCGCAACCGAGTCGTCACCCTTGGCGGCGAGCGCGCGGTCGATAAGCTTCCCGGCTGCCTCGACGGACAGGGCCTTGGAAACACCAACGGAAACCATGCGCTTGCCGGCGAAACGCTCCGCCTGGACATCCTTATCGGCTGCGACGACGACGGCCTTGGCACCGGCGATCTCGCTCTTGGTGAGCTCGTTCTCGACACCGACCTGGCCATGGGTCTCGACCTTAATGGTCAGACCTCGCTCGGCAGCTGCCTTCTCCAGCGCCTCCTTCGCCATGAAGGTGTGCGCAATGCCGGTCGGGCAACCGGTGGCGGCGATGATGTCAAACTTAGCCATGTGTCCCTCCTTTTTAAGTTTTGCGCCCGCAGGCGCTCCCCTACACGCGCGTCCTTGCGCGCTTTTCCACAACTGAAAGATACCAACCTACCGTCCGCGTGAGAAGAGACAAGGCGCAATTCTCCGGTGAAAGGTTCTTTCATAACCGTAAACGGTAGGTGAAAGTTTACCATCAACAGTTGAAACGGCAAGGTGTATCTTGTAATTGAAAATCCCCCTATACTATGACATTACAAAGCGAGTCCGTTTTTCATGCCAACCAGGAGCCATCCATGACCGATAGTAGCAAGAGCGCACTTTCCCTCATTAGTACCCATCAGGGATACAGCGAGTCCGAGCAGCGCATTGTCGACTATATATTGGAGCACCAGTCCGAGGCGCCACGCCTCACGGCGGCTCAGCTCTCGCGCGCCGCCGCCACGTCCGAGGCGACCGTTTCGCGCTTCTGCCGCAAGCTAGGCTTTGGCAGCTTCCGCAGCTTTCAGTTTTCGCTGGCGAGGGATTTGGAAAGCCAGCGCAACGAGGGCCTGACTGACGAAGTCTCGCTCGACAATATGGAGCAGAGCCTTAAGAACATCCTGGCTGCCAAGGTGAGCGAGCTTAATGCGACCATCGACGGGATCGACCACGATACGTTGGCGGCTGTTGTGCATGTCCTTAAGCATGCAGGAGTTATTGAGTTTGCGGCTGTGGGCAATACGAACGCGGTCGCGCTCGATGCGACGTTTAAGTTTTCGCAGCTGGGCCTGCGCTGCATGGCGAGCACCATTAGCGAGACATCAATCGGCTTTGCGCTCACGTTGCGCCCGGGTGACGTCATCGTGCTCATCTCAAACTCCGGCAAGTCGCGCCGACTGAATCGCATGGCAAAAGCGGCTCGCGACTGCGGCGCAACCGTAGTCGTCATCAGCAGCGACAGCAAATCCCCGCTCGCGCGCCTGGCAGACTACACTTTTAATACCGTCAACCACGAAGCGCTGCTGACGACGGGCGACTTTGCGTTCTCCAAGATCAGCGCCACGATGATCATCGAAGTTATCTACAACTTCCTGCTGCCCGAGATTGAAGACGCTCGCGAACATATCAGCTACTACGAGGAGCTCATCCAGCCGGACAAGGTCGTTGAGTAAAACGCGTAGTGGGACAAAAAATTTCAGTCTATTTTGTCCCACCAACACCGCTGATACGACCTAGCCTCGAACTTCTTCGAGCATCTGCTTTGCGTGGGCCAAGCTTGCCTCGGACTGATCGCCGCTCAACATGCGGGCAATCTCGGCGGTACGCGCTTCGCCGGTTACCTCGTCCAAATGCGTCTGGGGAACATCGCCCGGCTCCTTGCTGACAACATAATGCTTGTCGGCCATGACGGCGACTTGCGCCAAGTGGGTTACGACAATCACTTGATGCGTAGCGGCAAGATCGGCCAGCACACCAGCAAGAGCACGAGCCGTGGAGCCGCCGACACCGGCATCGACCTCGTCAAATACCAGTGTGTCGACGCCGTCAGCATTACCCAAGACCACCTTGCTCGCCAGCATGACGCGGCTGAGCTCGCCGCCCGAGGCAATGCGGCGCAGGGGACGCGGCGTCAAGCCGACACCGCTGCGATACAAAAGCTCGTAGCTTGAAGGACCCGCCGGCGTCCACTCGGCGCGCGGAAGATCACGCGACTCCCAAACGAGCTCGGCGCCGCCCATCTCCAAGCGTGCCATCTGACGACCAACCTCGTGGCAGAAGCGCGGGGCCGCCGTATTGCGAGCGCGCTTAAGCGCCTTGGCAGCGGCAAACAACTCGCGCTCAGCAGCACCAAGTGATTCGCGCGCCTTTTTGATCTGTTCATCGCCATCATCGACCAGGGACAGCAGCTCTTGCGAGCGATCGCGCATGGCAAAAACATCGTCCATGGTGGGACCCCACTGACGCAACAGGCCCTTGAGGTCGGAATACCGCTCACGCATGCGAGCGAGCTCGCGCGCGTCGAAGGCGATGCCATCGCGATAGGCACGAAGCTCGTTCGCGCAATCCTCAAGGGAGATACAAGCATCCGAAAGTGCATCGGCAATGTCGCCCAGTTTGCGATCGACGGTAGCCATTCGGGAAAGCTCTGCCACGGCACTGTTCACGGCATCGAGCGCTCCCCCTTCGGCGACAAGCGATGCATGGGCATCGTTAGCCGTGGCAACCAGCACCTCGGCATGTTCGGAGCGCGGCAGCAGTTCCTCGAGCTCCTCATACTCGCCCGGCTTGGGGTCGACCGCGCCGATGCGCTCGAGGGCAAAGCGAGCCTCCTCGACACGGCTCCCCTGCGCACGCGAGGCTTCCTCCACACGGCGAAGCTCCTTGGCGGCGTCACGCGAAGCCTTAAAACAGGCGCGATACTTCTCGAGCGCCTCATGCGCTGCGCGTCCAGCCCAGGCATCGACCATGGCAACATGATGCGCCGGATCGAGCAAGCGCTGGTGCTCGTGCTGACCGCAAAGATCCATCATGACGCCGACGCGCTCCGAAAGCTCACGCACGCTGGCGATGCGGCCGTCAATTTTTACGCGACTGCGGCCTTCGGCAGAAAGGCTGCGCTGCACGGTGAAACCCTCCGAGTCGTGCGGGCCATCGAACAAGCGCGCCTCGACGCTGGCAAGCTCCTCTCCCTCGCGCACCGTCGACGAATCTGCACGCTCGCCCAATATGAGCTTGAGCGCCGAAAGCAGCGCGGTCTTACCGGCACCGGTCTCGCCGGTCAGGACAGTCAGGCCAGCACTCGGAACCAGCGTCGCCTCACGAATGAGTGCAATGTTAGAAACCTGCAGCTCATCGATCATGACGCACTCCGTAGAACACGCGGCTCACCGAGTTATAGAAGCTCTCGGGGCCGTAATCCAGCAGCAACACATCGCCGGGACCGCGACGCACCGCCACGCTCTCGACCGTGCCATCGCAGGTAATAAACTGTCCGTCGATGGCAATCGCCGGCACGCTCGGACGATCATCAGACATAAAGATCTCGACGACATCACTCGGCGAGGTCAAAAAAGCGCGAGCCTGAATGGTATGCGGGGCGATGGGCACACAGACCATACCCGTGTAATCGGGGCTGACAATGGGACCGCCGGCGGAAAGCGCATAGCCGGTGGAGCCGGTCGCCGTCGAAACGACGACACCGTCGCCGCGCAGGCGATCGATATGATGGCCGGACACCGTGATGTCAAACTCAACCATATCGGACAGGGGGCCGCGCGTAAGTGCCATATCGTTGAGGGCAAACGTGCGCACGACGTCCTTCGTGCCATCGTCGCGCACGGACACGATATCCGCGGCGATGGTGGCGCGGCGGCTCACGTGCAGCTCACCGGACAGAGCATCGCTCACGACCTGCAGAATGTCGCGCTCCTCGGGGCTCGCAGCAGTTAAAAAGCCCAGGTGACCATAGGAAAGACCAAGGATAGGAATCTCGCGATGGTTGAGGATGCGGGCAGCGCGCAGCAACGTACCGTCGCCGCCGAGCGTAATGACCAGATCTGAGCCATCAATATCAGGCGTGCTTTGAATCTTCGATCGCTGGTCGGCAGCCCATGCGACCTCGTAGCCCTGGCGCGAAAGCCAAAGCTCGAGCATCAGGCCGCTCTCGACCGCCTCTTGCTTGTAGTAATTGGGAACCAGAAAGACCTTCATAGCGTTGCAGCTTTCTCGCTCAAAACCGATAACTGGGATTGCAGCTCATCTTCGGCACGTTCCCCGGGGGCAAACCTTGTGCCGTAAAGGAAAAACTCAACGTTGCCCTTAGCGCCATGGATGGGCGACACGCACACGTCAAGCGGAAACAGGCCCTTGGCGGCAAAAAGCTCAATCGCCGCCACGAGCGTATCGCGGCGGACGGCGGGGTCGGTCACGATACCGCGCTCGCCCACCAGCGCAGCCGGCGCCTCAAACTGGGGCTTTACGAGCGTGCAGAACGAACCCGAAGGCTTCAGGCACGCCAGCACCGCATCGATAATGTTCGCGATGCTGGTAAACGAGACATCACAAACAGCCAGGTCGATGGCGCCGGCATAGCCAAGCTCAGGCAGCTGCGTCACGTTGGTGCGCTCATGCAGCGTCACGCGATCGTCCTGACGCAACGACCAATCGAACTGTGCGCGACCAACGTCCACCGAGACAACGGTCGCAGCTCCGCGCTTGAGCAGGCAATCGGTAAAGCCGCCGGTAGAGCAGCCTACGTCCAGGCAGGCAAGGCCCGTGGGGTCGATACAAAACGCATCGAGCGCACCCTCAAGCTTAAGGCCGCCGCGCCCAACGTACGGAATGCGCCCCTTAACGTGCAGCGGCAGGCCCGGCGTCACCTTGAGCCCCGGAGAGGTCAAACGCTCACCGCCGCTCGAAACCAAGCCGGCCATAAGAGTGCGAAGGGCATCCGCGCGATCGGCGCAAATGCCCTGTGAAATCAGTTCGTCATCAAGACGCACGCGTTTCATGAATGCCATCAACCATTCGTATCCGGAGATGCGGCTAGCTATCCTGGGATTCGTTTGCCGCATCCTCATCGTATTCCTGCTCGAGCTTATCGGCCTCACGCGGCGTCAGCTCAAACTTGTCGACCATATCGACCGCGCGGGAGCCCAGCTCAATCGCTTCGTCAAACAGATCGAGTGAACGCTCCAAGGACGTATCCTTGGAGCGAACGGTAGCGATGATCTGGTCCAGACGGTCCGAGATCTCGTCAAAGTTGCGGACAGAACCCTCTGGCATGGCTACTCCTCGACGGAGTCGGACTCGACGGCCTCAGCAGCGTCCACATCCTCGGCAAGTACACCGGCGGTAACCTGAGCGGCAGCGACCTTGGCGGCAGCCTCAGCAGCCTGGGCCTCCTCGCGAGCGCGATCCTCGGCCAGCAGTTCCTGGTACAGGTCCTCGCCCGGCAACTCCTCGCTGCGCGCGATCTTGCCCAGCACGCCGTTGACGAACGACGCGGACTGGTCGGTGCCATAGGCCTTGGCAAGTTCGACGGCCTCGTTGATCACGATAGCGTCCGAGACCTCTTCGTCGGTGAGGAAGCGCATCTCGTAGACGGCGATACGCAGCAGATTGCGGTCGGCGCCGGGCATGCGCATAAGATCCCAGTTCTTGGCGACGGCGCGCAGGGCACAGTCGATGCGATCGATATGCTCGTAGGCACCGCGGCACAGCTCCAGCGCATAGGGGTCGAGGGGGCCCTTCGAGATCAGGAAATCGCCCTCGAGGACGCGCTCGAGCGGACTGTCCGTGGCCTCGGCCTGGAACAGCAGCTGCAGCGCCTGACTGCGGGCAAGCGTACGCCCGCGATAAACCTTAAGGCTCAAAGGTTACTCCTTGGGGAAAACGAGGCCGTCGATGCAAACGTCAACGCGCTCGACCTCAACGCCCACCTGGGCATCGATGGCAGCGACCACGGCAGCGCGAACGGCCTCGGCGAGTTTCTTGAACGGATAGCCAAAGAACACCACAACGCGCACGGTGAGTGCGAGCTTGTCGCCGACGACCTCGGTCTCGACCGCCGGCTCGGAAGCCGGGGCCTTGGACGAGAGCATCATGGAGACAAGGTTGGTGGCAAGGTCCTTGACGCCAACGGAGGCGATGCCCTCGACATCGGACACGGCGCGCGAGACGATGGCGGTCAGAACATCGGGCGAAATGCCGATGCCGTCAATCTTGATTTCCTGGGGCATGAGTCCTCCTAGAAGAGTTGGTTGCTAGACGCGGGAGACGAACTTGCCGTCGCGGGTGTCAACCTTGATGACCTCGCCCTCGTTGAGGTACATGGGGACCTGGATGACAGCGCCGGTGTCGATCGTGGCCGGCTTGGTGGAACCCTGGACGGTGTCGCCCTTAAAGCCCGGGTCGGTCTGGACGATGGTGGTCTCGATGAACATCGGCGGAGTCACGCCCATGAGCTCATCGTCGGCGAAGAGCAGCTGGCAGATGTCGTTCTCGCGCAGCCACTTGGAGTTCTCGCCCACCATGTCCTCGGGAACGGGAACCTGCTCATAGGATTCGTTGTCCATGAAGATGTAGTCGGTGCCATCGTTGTAGAGGTACTGGAACTCACGGGTGGTGAGCATGACGCTCTCGAACTTGGTGCCGGCGTTGCAGGTGTTCTCGACGACGCGGCCGCTCTTGATGTCGCGGGTCTTGTAGCGCACAAACGCGCCGCCCTTGCCCGGCTTGACATGCTGGAACTCGACGATGGTGTAGACCTTGTCCTTAATGCGGAGACCGAGGCCGTTCTTGAAGTCGGCGGTAGAAATGGTAGGCATAGCGACCTTTCTTGTTATGGGCAGAACGCACAAGCGTCCAAATTACATACGAGCGAAATTATACACTTGCAGACGGCGCCTGCAGCGAGCGCATAAAAAGAGAACGCGGGGCGTCCGAATTGCTCCGGAGGCCCCGCCCCAAACTATCTACCGAAGTAGACTAGCAATCGATGACGTGAAGGTCATGCGGCGTCTTGGTGAAGGGCTCGTAGCCGTTCTCGGTGACCACGCCGTAGTCCTCCAGGCGCACGCCGCCCACACCGGGCAGGTACACGCCGGGCTCCATGGTGATAACCGAGCCGACCTCGATGATGTTCTTGCTGCGGTTGAAGTTAGGCAGCTCGTGGATGTCAATGCCCACGCCATGGCCCAGACCATGGTTGTAGTAATCGCCATAGCCGGCATCGCCAATGATCTTCTTGGAAAGCTTGAAAATGTCGTTGCCCTCGACGCCCGGATGAATGGCGGCAACGCACTCCTCGTGCGTACGGCGCACGAGCGCGTACAGGTCGAGCTGCTCCTGGGTAGGCTCGCCCATCACGACGGTGCGCGTCATGTCAGAACGATAATCGCAGTAGCCCGCGCCGTAATCCATGAGGACGAAGTCGCCCTTCTCGATCACGCGGTCGCTCGGAACGGCATGCGGGTTGGCGGTATTGGGGCCGCTCGCCACGATGGAGCCAAAGGCCAGGCTGTCGGCACCGTTGGCGAACATAAAGTTCTCGAGCTCGTTGCGAACCTGCTTCTCGGTCATACCGGGCTTAATATAGCCGAGCATGTGCTGGAAGGCGGCGTCGGTGATCGACTGCGCGTGGCGCATGAGCTCGATCTCCTCGGCGTCCTTGATGGCGCGCATCTTACGGATGTCGTCATGCATCAGCGGCAGCATGCAGGCAACGGAGCGGTCCTCCAGGCCACGCTGAATACCCTGGTAGAAATTGATCTGCATGTCGTCCTCGACAGCGCAGACGCGGCACTTGTTGGCCGCGATCTTGCCGGCGACCCAACCGGGGATGGTGCCCTCGTCCATGTCGTAGACCCAGGGGCTGCCGGCGGGCGTGTTCTCCTCAAAGCTGTTGAGATAGCGCGAGTCGGTATGGAACAGGCACTGGTCGGCCGTAATAAACGCAGCATGCGGGAACTCGAAGGTGTAATCGAAGACGCCCTTGACGCCCGTAAGCCAACGAAGGTTGGCCTCGTCGCGCACCACGATAGCGTCGTAGCCACGCTCAACCATCAGGGCACGGACACGCTCGATACGACCGGCAGGACCGGCAGCAAACTCTGACATGCAGATTCCTTTCTTGTTGTCTCTATAAAGACGGAACGGGTCTCAACCGAACGACGGAATCGCGCGCGATTCGCAACCGATTGGAAACCCGCCCCTCAACATGATACGAAAGACGATGTATGTCAATAAATCCTAGAGAAGTTCTTTGCGAGAAGCCAAGTAGGCGTGAGCATGGCGGTCGAGGACCTCGTCCTCAACGCTCGTTAGACGAATGGCGCCGAGTGCCGCGGGCAGCGGCAACATACTACGGTTCGAGCGGTCAAACTGCTGCCTGCGGAACTCCTCGATATATGAGGCAGGCTCCAGATCGAAGGCAAGCTCCTCGATACCAAAGTCCTCCAGGCAGTCATCGACCTCAAAGACGTAATCGATATCAAAGTCGCAGGCATCATGTGCTAAGCGCGCCTCAAAGCGCATGCCCTCAGACAGCAGCTGGTAGGCAGGAACCTGCGCCGCGGCTTTACCCAGGCAGGCGCGCAGGGTACGCTCCCCCATCTTGCCAAAATCGAGCGCATGGCGGGCGCTCGGGTTCGTGGCCATCAGTACGTCCTTACGGGCAGTCTGAGACCACTGAACGGCATTGACGAGCGCGACCTCCTCGCCCGCGAGAATCTCGGGGACGGTCTCAGTAAACTGATTCCAGCGGGACTTGCTGCTCGAAAGCATGGTGCCAACAAGTACCGCATAGCCGAGCTTGAGGTCCTCGGGGTCCGCCTCGCGAACAAGGTCGAGGTCGCACACGACCAAGCCCGGCTCGGGACGGAACGCGATAGCGGGAAGCGCATTCGTCGACGAGGCGACAAGCGGCTTCATGGTCGTCGCAACCGTGAGCATGGCGTCGAACGTCGTCGGCAGCAAGGCGCACTCGGTGCGACCGCACCACTGATTGGCACACCAACAAACGACCGAGCAGGTCGCCGTGTCACCGACAGCGACAACGAGATCGTCACAGGTAATGCCGTTAGCCGACAGGGCGCCAAAGACGGTATCGGCATCGGCCAGCGTAGCACCGGCAGGAGAAACCTCGAGGACGAGCAGCGACACGGCAAAACCGGCGTCGACCAGCGCATGCTCGACGACCTCGCCAAAACGCTCGGATGTAGCGTCGTTCCAAACCACCATCGCGCGCTTAGGCTTGCCCACGGCCGAGGCAAACATGCGCGACAGCTCCTCGAACGCGCCCAATCCAACGCGGACATCGACACTGCGGTTTTGGAAATTGATAAGTTGACGGCGAATCATAGCAGTCCACGCTCCAAAAGCATCTCGGCACAAAGGTAGGAAACGTCCTCGAAGGACTTGTTGCGAATATCAAGGGTAATATCGGCGGCCTGGCGATACAGCGGACGGCGATGCTCAAACAGGCGCGCAGCGTGCTCGGGCGAGCGGAAATCGGGCCGGGTATCGGAGCGGCGAATCTGGCGCAACGAGTCCTCAAAGTCGCCTTCGAGGTACACGCATATACCCATCTCATGCATCAGCTCAATGTTCACCGGCGTCTCGACGATGCCACCCCCGCACGACACCAGCAGGCTGCGCTCGCTTTGAAGCGAACGGAGTGCCGAGGTCTCAAGCTCGCGAAAACGATCCTCGCCCTCGGTCTCAAATATCTCGGTAACCGACTTGCCACATCGACGCACAACCAAACGATCGGTATCGATAAAACGCCGCTTGAACATAGTGCCGACGTTGCGCGCGAGCGTCGATTTGCCCGCGCCCAAAAAGCCGATAAAGAAGATATGGTCGCAGCCGTGTTTGATGTGCTGAGACATGGCGAAACCTATTCCTCGCAGGGAAGGTCGCGCAGGGCCCGGCGCTCAAAGATACGGAAGATCTGCGTGTACCACAGGTCCTGGGTTGCCTGCGGCTTGACCAGAATAGTGTCAACGCCGGCAAAGTTACCGCTCCACACGTCCGTGTACAGCTGATCGCCGATCAGCACCGCCTCGTCTGCCGTGGCGCCAAGGCGCTTAAGACCCGCCTTCAAGGCAAACGGGGCGGGCTTCATGGCGTGGCTGATGGCCTCGAGTCCCAGCTCGCGTGCAGAGCTCATGACCTGATCGCGATGCCAGTTGTTGGACACCATGCACAGCTTAAAGCCTTTGGCGCGGGCGGTATCGAGCCAAGCGGAAACCGCGGCGGGAACCTGCTCGGTGTCGCGCGGAACCAGAGTGTTATCGCGATCGAGCAGAATGGCGCGTTTGCCGTCGGCCCACAGGGTATCAAGGTCGATGCGATCGACCGAGGCAACGTATCGTTTGGGGCTAAAAATCCTCATGCTAATTCCAAGACAGTTGATGCTCTTCGTAGGTTTGCGAGAAGTACTCCTCGTCCTGCGTAATGTAGAAATACAGGTCATCGGAGTCGGTTGGCTCAAGCGTGGCCTTGAGTGCCTCGAGCGACGGAGAGCAGATGGGCGTGGGTGGCAGGCCCTCGTGCTTATAGGTGTTATACGGGCTATCGCTCTGCAGGTCGTCGGCGGTAACCTCGCCACCGGTGACATACATCATGGTCGCATCGCTGTTGAGATAGCGCAGACCGTCGAGCTTGCCGGCAAGGCGGTTGTAGAAGACCGAGGCCACGTGTGCACGTTGATCGGCGTTGAGGCCCTCGCGCTCAACGATAGAGGCCAAGTTGACGATGTCGTAGTCGGACATCTCCACACCGTAGCGCTCCTTGATCTTGGCTTCGCAGCTCGCAAAGTCAAGCGACTTGTACTCGGTCTTAAACTGATCGAGCATGGCGCGAATCACGTCATCGGCCGTCGGCGAATCACCCAACGAATAGGTCTTGGGGAACAAAAAACCCTCGAGCGAGTCGTTGGCGGCGCCCTTAAGGAAGCTATAGTCGTCCACGTAGTTGGAGGCCTTGGCCTGGTTGAGGAAGTCTTCCTTAGAGATGCTGTCGTAGGCCTGGGCCACGCGGTCGGCGACTTGATCGACTGTCAGACCCTCAGGGATAGTCAGCGCATTGGAGCCCGCGTTGGGGCCTTCCATGAGCTGCTGAACAACCTTGGTCGCATCCATGAGTGTGGTGAACGAGTAGGTGCCAGGCTTAAGCGACATATCGGCGTTAAGCTTTTTCACCGCCGCGTAGTAATCCTTGGGATTTTCGACGATATGGTTCTCGGAGAGAATCGAGGCGATCGTATCGCCCGAAGCACCGTCGGGAATGGTCACCGTAACTTGCTGGCCAGCAGCGACTTTCGCATCCTCACCGGCAAAGAAGCCCTTAACGGCAGGTACGACAAAGAAAGCGATAGTAGCAAGCGCGATTACGGCCACCACAACGCCGATGATCATAGGAACCGGAGAACTCTTCTTTTGAGCACCGCGACGAGCATGCGTGTTGTAGCTCGAGCGAGTCGCCGGAGCAACGCCATGCGACCCGCGAGCGTGATGCGAATGCGATTGGGGGGCCTGCGTTCGCTGGGTAGGTGCCTGTTGCTTAAAGCGAGCACCGCCTGCAGGCTGAGCCGAACGAGCAGTGGGCTGCTGAGCCGCGTGAGAAGCCGGATACTGAACCGAACGAGCAGAAGGCTGCTGACCCGTCCGTTGAACAGGTTGGGCCGAACGAGAGGAGGACTGCACCGGGCGCGCGGCAGACTGAGCTGCGCGCTGGGTCGGCTGTGCCGGACGCTGGCCAGGCTGGGCAGGGCGCGACGCCGACTGACGTGTACAATTCGGCTGGCGCGGATCGGAAGCGCTAGGCATGCGAAACCTCCTCGTTTTTACGATCAAGCCACGTCTGCAAAAACAGGCTGGCGGCAATCATGTCAATCTTGCCCCTCATCTGCTTTTCGTTGAGGCCCTGCTCGCGCAGGATACGCTTTGCCTCTTGCGAGGACAGGCGCTCGTCCTCAAACTCCAACGGAAGATCGAGCTCGTCGGCAATCTTTTGCGCAACAGCGGCAACGCGCTCGGCCTGGGGACCGGGCTCACCGGCCATGGTCAGGGGACGCCCACTTACCAGGATATCGGGCTCATAGTCCTCAACCAGGTAGCGGAACGTCTTGGCCATACCGGTGACCTCTGCAGCCGGGAGCACCTTGACAGGCATCGCCATCTTGCCATCACGGCTCGAGACGGCGATGCCGATCCTGGTCTCCCCTATGTCCAGCGCAAGCGCGACCACAGCGACTACCTAGATTCTTAGGCGCCGAGCGCGGTCTTAGCGGCCGCGAGGGCATCGGCGATGCCGGCGGCGTTCTTGCCACCGGCCTGGGCCATGTTGGGACGGCCGCCACCGCGACCGTCGACCAGGCCCGCGATCTGCTTGATCACGTTACCGGCGTGGAAACCGGCCTTGACGGCGTCATCGGAGCCGGCGGCGAGCAGGGCCGGGGTGCCCTTCTCGGTCACGCTGGCGACGACGCAGGCGACAGGACCGGCGACCTTCTGGTGCACGGTATCCCAGACGTTGCGCAGGTCGGCAGCCTCAAGGCCCTGGAGCTCAGCGACGACGAGCTTGTAGCCGTCGAGCTCGACGGCGCCCTCGATGGCGCTGGAGATAGCGTCGGAGGAGCCACCGGTCAGTGCCTTCTTGAGCTTGTTGGAAGTCTCGCGCAGCTCGGCCTGCAGGTTCTCCACGCGGGCGGGAACCTCATCCACGCGGCACTTGAGCGCAGCAGCGGCGGCGTCGACAAGCGCCAGACGGTCGGCCATGTAGTCGAGAGCACCCTTAGAGGTCACGGCCTCAATACGGCGGACGTTGGAGCCCGTAGAGGACTCGGAAATGATCTTGAACAGGCCGATCTCGGCGGTGTTGGCGGCATGGGTGCCACCGCAGAGCTCACGGGAGAACGGCTGGTCCTCGGCGCCCACGGAGACAACGCGGACGACGTCGCCATACTTCTCGCCAAACAGGGCGACAGCACCGGCGGCCTTGGCCTCGTCGATGCCCATGACGCGGGTCACGACCGGCTTGGAGGCGAAGATCTGCTGGTTAACCAGGTCCTCGACAGCCTTGAGCTGCTCGGAGGACAGGGCCTCGAAGTGCGTGAAGTCAAAGCGCAGGTGCTCGGGCGTCACCAGCGAGCCAGCCTGGGAGACATGCTCGCCCAGGACCTGCTTAAGCGCAGCGTCGAGCAGGTGGGTGGCGGTGTGGTTGCGGCGCAGGAAGCCACGGCGCTCGGCGTCGAGCGCGGCGGTCACGGTAGCACCGACGGTCAGCGTACCCTCGGCGACGTGGGCAACGTGAGCATACAGGCCGTTGTGGTTCTTGGTATCGGAAATGGTCACTGCAACGCCCTCGGCGGAAAGCTCACCGGCGTCACCCTGCTGGCCGCCCATCTCGGCATAGAACGGAGTGTGGTCGAGCACGACCTCGACATCCTCGCCCGCGGCAGCGGACTCAACGAACTCACCGTTGCGAACGATAGCGACAACCTTGGCGCCCTCGATGACGTCGTTGTCATAGCCGTCGAACTCAGTCGCGGCGACCTTGTCGGAAAGTTCGACCCACACGTCGTTGAAGCTGCCCCAGGCGTCGCCCTTGGCATTGGCGCGGGCGCGGGCCTTCTGGTCCTCCATGCAGGCGGTGAAGCCGTCCATGTCGACGTCGTGGCCAGCGGTGCCGGCGATCTCGACGGTCAGGTCGATGGGGAAACCAAAGGTGTCGTGCAGCTTAAAGGCAACGTCGCCCGGAAGGACAGCACCCTCGGCAAGCGCGGCCAGGGCCTCGTCCAGGTAGACGCGACCGTTGTCGAGCGTCGTGGAGAAACGCTCCTCCTCGGAAGCGACGATACCCTTGACGAGCGCGACGTTCTTGAGCAGCTCGGGATAGGCCTCGCCCATCTGGGCGTTGACCTCATCAATGAACTTGGTCAGGAAGGCGCCCTCGATGCCCAGCAGGCGACCGTGGAACACGGCACGGCGGAGCAGGCGGCGAAGGACGTACTCGCGACCCTCGTTACCGGGGAGAATGCCGTCCGAGATCATAAAGTCGACGGCACGAGAGTGATCCGCGATGATGCGCAGGGAGCGGCTGGCACCGGAGTAATCGTCGGCGTCATAGGTCTTGCCGCTGATCTTCTCGCCCAGCTTGATGAGGTGCTGCATCAGATCGCCGTCGTAATTAGCGGTCTTGTGCTGCATGATGGCGGCCATGCGCTCCAGACCCATGCCCGTATCGAGGTTGCGGTGCGGCAGCTCCGGCATGGAGCCATCCTCCTGGCGGTCGTACTGGGTAAACACGAGGTTCCAGAACTCAAGGAAGCGATCGCAGTCGCAGCCAGGCTTGCAGTCGGGGCTGCCGCAACCGACCTCCTCGCCCATGTCAAAGTAGATCTCAGAGCACGGACCGCAGGGACCGGTGGGGCCAGCGGCCCAGAAGTTGTCGTCCTCGCCCAAGCGGGAGATGTGGTCCTCGGCAACGCCCAGGGAGCGCCATACGTCATGGGTCTCGTCGTCCTCGGTAAAGACGGTGAAGTACAGGCGATCGAGCGGCAGCTTGAACTCCTTGGTGATGAGCTCAAAGGCCCAAGCGCAGGCCTGCTGCTTGGAGACGCCGCCAAAGGAGAAGTCGCCGAGCATCTCAAAGAAGGACAGGTGACGGCCGTCCTCGCCGATGCAATCGATGTCGTTGGTGCGGACGCACTTCTGGCAGGAGATCGCGCCGATCTCCTTCATGGTCTTCTTGCCCTGGTAGTACTCCTTAAACTGATTCATGCCGGCGTTGGCAAGCAACAGCGAAGGATCGTCGGGGACGAGGGACGAAGAAGGATAGAGCTTAAGACCGCGCTCCTCAAAGAAGTTGAGGAACTTAGAGCGAATCTCGGCCGTAGTCATTGACGGGTAGTCAGCACTCATAGAGGGAATCTCCTCGGTTTCACATCGAAACAGTTCAAACGTTACGATATTACCATCCCACCGCGCCTGTGCAAAAAAGAGGGCCGCCAAACAGCGACCCTCCAGCGAAAGTGCACGTTATTTAGTACTGTGCGATCCTTTGAAAAAGGACTGCTGTAGAATTACATATAAGAGTCACCCGGAAGGAGCGATCGATGAAAAGCAAACGATTTTTCCTCAATGCACTTCTGTTAGCGGCACTTTTAACGCTATTGGCTTTCTCCTGCTGGTACGCAAACCAACCAGCATTTGGCTACGTGTTGTATGCAGTAATGTCCGGCGATAAGGCTTATTACACTTTACGCGCAATTGACATTCTCTTTTTCTATGTTGCCGGTCCCTTATCAATCGCTTTGCTCGCGTTTCTTGTCATTTACAACTTCAA
Source organism: uncultured Collinsella sp. (assembly GCA_905208635.1). Lineage (GTDB taxonomy): Bacteria > Actinomycetota > Coriobacteriia > Coriobacteriales > Coriobacteriaceae > Collinsella. The sequence goes on from CAJLPX010000007.1 coordinate 69,646, forward strand.
GAAACGTTAATGGGGCCTATTTAGAATCCGAATCGTCCATGGACCCGTCGATGCCGGTTTTGGTATCGTCATCAGAGTTGGAATCGTCATCCTTGGCGAAGGGATTCTTGAAGAAACCCGTGGCATCGGGCTGAAGACCCGAGAGCTTGATCCAGGGATTATCGAGCTCGGGCTTGGGCATAGCCTTGGCCTCGGGCGCGGTCTCGTTGCCGATGAGCTCGGACTCATAGATGAACGTATCGTCCCCGAGCGCGTCATAGGCGGCGACCGGGTTGCCATCGGCATCGCGGTACGGCGTGCCCTTAAACACGGCGCCGTCATAGGCCACAAGCTGGCGGCCGGTCTCGTTCTCAAAGTAGTAGACGAAAATGCCCTTGAGGGCTGCGCACAGCGGAATGGCAATGATCATGCCAATAGGACCCATGAGTGCCGAGCCAATAACGAGCGCCGTGAGGCTCATGATGGGATGCACCTGCACCGAGCTCTGCATGACCTTAGGCGAAATTACGTTATCGGTGACGTTTTGAGCGACCATCGTCACGATGAGCGTCCATAACGCCAACATGGGGCTGAACATGAAACCGAGCACTGTGGCGATTGCTGCGCTCACCCAGGGACCGACGACCGGAACCAAATGCATGATGCCGGTAAAGATGGCCATGAGCGCCGCATACGGATGGCCGATGATCATAAAACCGATAAAGGCGAGGAAACCACCGCAGATGGACGTCACGACCATACCGCGCATGTAGCCGCCGACAGAGCGAGAAAGGATGGCGACCATAAAGCGGTACGAGGTCTCCTTCTCCTGACCGATGATGGTGCAAATCTCGTGGTGCATGCGAGGGTAGTCGCAGGCCATCCAGTACGCAAGCACCAGACCAAGGAAGATCACGAACAACTGCGAGGCTGTATTGGTGATGAGCGGGAACACACCGCGGCCAAGCTCGGCAGCGATCTGAGACACATACTTCGATGCCACGGCAACCAGCGACGAAAGATTATCGTCCAGATACTCCTTGAGCGGCGTGTTGTTGAGCGTCTTGGCATGCGAGATCATCTCGTTGAGGTCGCCACCCGCAACACGAAGCTGCTCGGGCAGGCGGCTCAGGACTTCCATGATCTGACCAAAGAGAATCGGCGACAAGATGCAAACGACACCGACGAGCACAGCAACGACCACAATAAGCGCGATAAGCGAACCGATGCCGCGATTCACGCCATGGTGCTCGAGCCAGTTGGTGATCGGGGACATCACAAAAGCAATGATGGAGCCGACGGCAAGAAACTCAATAACCGGTGCCAGGATGCCCATAAGGTTAAAGATGACGGCGGCGATGACGATGCAACCGACGACAGCCCAAATGCGAAGCGTCAGAATGCGGGTATCGCGCAGCGTGCGGTCGGTTTGTTGGGGGTGCTCACTCATGAACGAACCATTACTCCGTCAGGGTCAATCTTGTCTTGAATCTTCTTGAGGGTGCGGCGCAGTAGGCGCGAGACCTGCACCTGCGAAATGCCCAGCTTCTTGGCGATCTCGATCTGGGTCATGCCCTTCACAAAGCGTAGCTCGATCACCTCACGCTCGCGCGGCGAGAAATCGCGGATGGCTTCCTCGATTACCAGGCGGTCATCGGTAAAGTCGAGCTCGTTGTCGTCGTCGGCATAGCGATCGAGAATCGAGGGAGCATCGTCGGAGTCGGACGCGCCGGGAGCCTCGATGGGCACCGAGGTGTAGGCCGAGGACGATTCCATGGCTTCGAGCACCTCGTCGACGGTCACGCCAAGGTAATCGGCGATTTCCTCAACCTTGGGCGAACGCTGAAGCTCGTTGGTAAGCTTGTCGGTAGCCTGGTTAACCTTGGCAGAGAGCTCCTGCAGACGACGCGGCACGCGCACACTCCAGCCCTTGTCGCGGAAGTGGCGCTTAATCTCGCCCAAGATGGTGGGCGTGGCAAACGTCGTGAACTCGAGTCCGCGCTCGGGATCAAAGCGATCGATAGCCTTGAGCAAGCCCAAGTACCCGACCTGCAAAAGGTCATCGAGCGGCTCGCCGCGGTTCTTGAATTTGTTGGCAAGAAACCTTACCAGGTTCATATGGGACATGACGAGCTGCTCGCGAGCATCCGGATCACCGGTCTCCTTATAACGACGAAACAGCTCGCGGGTTTTCTCCTTGTTCCAAGCGGTCTTGCCGCTCCGGGAGCGTTCGGTCATATTAGATATCCGCCTTGAGGTCGAGGGAAAGCGTTAGGGGCGCTGTAGTCTTTTCGTAAGAGTCACACACGCTCGCCAAAATGAGCTCGGCATACACGGCAGCCTGGTCATCCTCATCGACAGTCGCCTGGTCGCCAAAGGTAAAGGTCATGCCCACATGCGATTCGTCGACATCGAATTTGATCGAGATATCGTCGGAATCAACAGCCGTGCAGCCAAAGATGAAGGCTTCTTCGGCAGCCATACGAATGTCCTCGATGCGATCAACGGACATAGAGCACAGGGCGCCGACGTTGGCGGCCGTCATGCGCACCAAGCGCGCGAGACGCGGATCACCGGCAACGCTCAGCGTAATGGGGCAGGTTGCTTCGCTACTCATCGCAGGACTCCTCGGAGGTCTCGGAAGGCGTATAAGTGTAATACTGAGCAGGCTTAGCAGCGGGCTTCTGAACATCATCGTCGTCAGCAGCGGCATCGTCATCGCCAATCAGAACGCGCTCAGTAGGCTGCTCGGCCTCGGCGGCGGCAGCGGCGAGCTTGCGATCGGCGTCGGCTGCAGGAGCCTTCACCTTATTGAAGAGCTTCTGCACGGCGCCAGCAGCAGAATCAGTCACGCTCGATACGGCATTGCTGGCCTCAGCCACGCTGCCCGTGACCTCGGAGATGTCGCGAACGACCGCCTCAACCTCAACGAGGTTAGACGTCAGAGCATCAACGGCAGTCTTGCTCGACTTGAGGAGCGGCTCAACCTGTGCCAGCGCGGGGGTGAGCTCATCGACAGCGCCATCGAGCTTTGCCACCACGGGCTGTGCCTCGGCGAGCGTATTATTGAGGTCGCTCACCGTCTTGTCGAGCGAGTCGACGACGGTGCGGGTCTTGCGCAGCGTGAGTGCGAGCTCGACAACAGCCCACACGCCGGCAACGGCGAGCACTAGCAGGGCGATTTGAATGGGACTCATACAAGCCTCCCGAAGGAATCGAAATACAGACGTTTTTAATGGTACCCCAAAGAAGGGCAAAGATACCCAAAGGGAATGCGCGAGGCGCCAATGGCCTACTTGGGAGCGTTGCCGCTACGGTCGCGCTCGCTTTGCTCCACACGCCACTCTTCCCAACCGCGGCCGGCAGGCTGCCAGAACGCGCCGCGCTCCAGCCCCTCGGGCAAGTAGCGCTGCTCGACCCAGCCTTCGGGATAATCATGCGGATACTTATACACACCGTATTCGTCGCTGCCCGGACGATGACGATCGCGCAGGTAACTCGGCACCTCGCGAAGACCACTGCTGCGGATATCGGCCAGCGCCGCATCGATCGAGGCCTCACACGCGTTGGACTTAGGCGCCAGGCACACATAGAGCGCAGCCTGAGCCAGGTTGATGCGACACTCGGGATAGCCAATGACCTCGGCAGATTTAAATGCGGCATGTGCCACCAAAAGCGCCTGCGGATCGGCGTTGCCAACATCCTCGGAAGCCTGAATCATAATGCGGCGAGCGATAAACTTGGGATCCTCCCCTGCATCGATCATGCGCGCGAGCCAATAGATCGTGGCATCGGGGTCGCTGCCGCGCATAGATTTAATAAACGCACTGATAATGTCGTAGTGCATGTCACCGTTTTTGTCATACGAAAACCCACGACGCGGATTGGCGATCTTCACGTCATCCACGGTAATGGGATAGCGTTCCCCCGCCGCCGGCGCTGGCGTTCCCTCAGTATCGGGACACGTAACGGCAATCTCACTCGCAAGCTCGAGCGTCGTGAGCGCCGAGCGCGCATCACCCGCGGCCAGCGTGCAAATGGTCTTGACTGTATCCTCATCGGCCGAGAACTTACCGTTTAAACCCTGCGGCGCCTCGAGCGCACGCCCAATGAGCATGGCGATATCCTCGTCCTTCAGGTGCTCAAGCTCTACCACACGCCCACGCGAGAGCAATGCCGAGTTGACCTCAAAGTACGGGTTTTCCGTCGTGGCGCCAATCATAATGACGGTGCGGTTCTCAACCGCATGCAGTAAGGCATCCTGCTGCGACTTAGAGAAGCGATGGATCTCATCGATAAACAGAATGGTGCGGCGGTCGTAGGTGTTCAGACGGGTCTTAGCCTCATCGATTACGCGGCGCAGGTCCTTCACAGTGCCCGTCACGGCGCTGACCTCGACAAACTCGCTCTTGGTATGGTTGGCGATAATGTGGGCCAGCGTCGTCTTGCCCGTGCCAGCCGGGCCGTACAGAATCACGCTCGACAGCACGTCATGCTCAATCGCGGCGCGCAGCCACGAGCCCTTACCGACGGCCTTTTGCTGGCCCACATACTCGTCGAGCGAATTGGGGCGCATACGCACCGCAAGCGGCGCATTTTTAAAGGAGCGCTCGCGCGTCGAAGCAGAAAAAAGGTCGTCCATAGCCATCCCGTGCATTAATCAAAATCGTTGTTGACCAACAGTATACCGAAAGGATACGAACTACCGTTCGTTAATATAGGTGCGGTGCGGAAACTTTAGACCTGGGAACAATTTGCTCGTCAGCTCGCAGAAATAACCATCCGTCATGCTTGCGATGTAATCGACGACGGCCTGATCCTTGTCGTCCTGCCAGGCATAGGTGCGATCGTAGTAGGAAAGCTGCTGCTCAATGCGCGAAACATGATGCTTAAAGATGTAAGAGAACTCGTCGCCTTTATTTAGATCCTGCAGGCAACGGTCGTAGAGCTTTTCGAAGGCCTCACGCAACTCTGCCTCAGAATCGCCTTCGATACCGCCCTTGCTATAGATCTTCTCGTAGTTCTCGCGCTTCGCCCGGCGGATCTCCTCAAACAGGTCCTCGCTCATCTCGATACGCGGTTTGCCATAGCTATGCTCAACGATATCGATGGAAGCGTGTGTGAGAATCCAGCTGTTATAGGCGCCGCCCCGTCCATCGTCAAAAGCGTCGGGCGACAGCAGGCCCGCCGCAATGGCGTCCTGACGATCACGACCGACGTAGGCGAGGATATCCGAGATACGCACCACACAGCCCTCGAGGGTCATGGGGCGCAGGTGCTCGATCGCGCCATAGCCTGTGGCAATGCATTCCTCGACGGTTCGGTCGAACTGGTCAAAGGAACCCATGTCCGAAAGCTCAAAAACACGCTGTTCGTACTCGCCGTTGTGGCATAGCACGCCGTCGAGCGTCTGGAGCGACACGTTGCGGCCATACAGGGCGTCGAGCACGCGGACCGACTGCACGTTATGGAAAAAATAACGCCCCGTACGCTCGTGGTAGATATCGTTGAGGAATCGCTCACCGGCATGGCCGAAAGGCGTGTGGCCCAAGTCGTGGCCCAGGCCAATCGCCTCGATCAGATCGCAATTGAGCCCCAGGGCGCGACCGATATCGCGCGCAATGCGGGAGACAAGCTGCACGTGCAAACCGCGGCGTGACAGATCGTCATTGCTACGGAAGCTAAAGACCTGCGTTTTGCCTGCATAACGGGTGTACGCCGGAAGATGAAGTATCTTTTCGGTATCGCGCATAAACGCCGGACGCATAAGCGTGCCTTTGTCGGCGGCGCGATCAATACGACGAATGACCTGATCGTCGTTGCAACGATACGGGTTAACATAGCCCGAAGCACGATCGGTGGCAATGCGCTCGAAAAGTTCGGGCGACAACGCCGAGGGAATACGGTCCATGCGCGCCTTAATGACGGCCGTTTCTTGATTAGTTGCCATGGCATGCTCCTTAAGAAGGATGCGCAATCGGTTACAATGTGCAGCCCACGACCTCGATTATGGCAAAAATCGGCACCAAAAACGGCAGCAAAGGCAGGGAGCGCGATTTTGTGAAGAGGCAAGAGAGGGCAAGGGCCAGGAGCGCAACGGCAAATGCCACGATGCCGCCCATAGGGTCGAGCGTGCAAAGCGCGAAGAGTGCCTTGGCATCTCCCATGCCGATGCCCGTGGTTTGACGGAGGCGCCGCCAGAGCGATTCGGTCAGGACGAGAGTAAGATACACGATGACCGCAAGGCCAGCGTGGTCAAGTGCCGTGTTTAAGCCCCCATCCAGCCACACGCCCGCAAACGCCGCCACGGCACACGCAGCAGCAAGCGCGTTGGGAAACCGACGCTCGCGGATATCAATCGCCGCGCCGGCAAAGGCGCAGATCCAAAATGGGATATAGACCACAGGACACCTCCCGGGACGGCTGCTCTAAAGCAAAAACCACCACAAAGGTGTATCCCCTTTGTGGTGGTTCTGATCGTGGTTATTTTGCGCCCTGCATGACCTCGTCGAGGGTAACGTTAACGGCGTGCTGCGTGGGCACCCAGTCGACCTTCAGGAACAGCGCGGCAACCGTGATGGGGATATAGCTGAACATAAAGATCGGGAAGGTAAACAGGTTGGTCACCAGGCGCCACTTTTGAGCGCAATGAATGTGCTTGTACTCAAAGATGGTAGTGAGCAGCGCCAGGATAAAGAAGGTCTGGTACATCATCACGAACGTCATGATAAGCGAGGCGGCACAAGCCTGCATCTCGACCTCGGTAGCCAAGAAACCATGCGAAAGGCCACCCACGATCAGGAACGTCGCATTGGCGAGCATGGAGATCAGGGACAGCAGCATGCCCGGAGCGATGGTCATAAACATGTCATATGCGGCAAAGCGATGATAGCGGAACGTCGACTTGACCAGATGCTTGCCGTAGGTAAAAAAGACCTGGTAGAAGCCCTTGGTCCAGCGCATGCGCTGTTTCCAGGACGCCTTAAACGTCACCGGCTGCTCGTCAAAGAACTCCGCCGGCGCATAACCGATGCGGATGCCGTGAATGGCGCAGAACGTGGTGAACTGGATGTCCTCGGTCAGTGTATGGAACTGCCAGCCGTGCATGCCCTCGATAACACTGGCGGAGATAAGGTAGCCCGAGCCCGAGACGGCGCAGGACGTCTTGCAGATATTACGCGCGTTGTTGAGGAAGCGGGCCTCACGCAAATACCAGGTGGCGTTGGCAGAGGAAATCCACGAACTGCCGAAGTTCTTGGAGTTACGATAGCTCGTGACCACATGAAAGCCCTGGTCAAAGGCATCATTCATCTTGGAGACGTAATCGCGGGAGATAACATTGTCGGCATCGAAGATAAAGTAGCCTTCGAAGGTGTCGGGATACTCGTTAAGGATGCGGTCGAAGCCAAAATCCATGACCCAGCTCTTGCCCTTGCGGGCCAGGTCATTGCGCTCGTAAACAATGGCACCGGCCTCGCGCGCGAGCTGCGCCGTGTTGTCGGTGCAAGCATCGGCGACCACGAAGACCTCGATGAGCTCGGACGGATAGTCCTGATCCTTGATAGAGCGTACGAGATTGGCGATCACGGCCTCCTCGTTATGCGCCGCAATGAAGAAGGCATAGCGGTGGAGTTTTTTGGCCTTGGGAGGCGCGACCTCGCCACGAAGAGCGCCAATGACAAAGAAGACCACTTGGTACAGAAAGCAGACCGTGAGCAGCGTAACCACAATCTGGTTGAAGATCACGATGGGTGTGTTGGTTTGTAAAAAGGCGAGCATGCAGGCTCCCGAGAACGCGTTACGTAAACAACCGTATATCTTACCGTAGGCTAACCGAGTTCAAGAAACCACCTAATACTGGCTAGGCTTCGAGCAGACCGAGCTGCGGAACGATTTCGTCGCCGGCGGCAGTGCGGCCGAGCGAGCGCGGGGCTAGGTCATCCAGAACGGCGGCGAGATCCCACGGCAGCTCATCGCGGCACTCAATGTGCTCCCCCGTCACGGGATGATCGAACGCCACACGCCAGGAATGGAGGAATTGCCTGGTCAAACCCTGGTCGGCACGCGCATCGCACTTACCGTAGAGCGGATCGCCCACGCAGGCGTGGTTGATATGGCGCATGTGCACGCGAATCTGATGCGTGCGACCCGTAAACAGGTGGCACTCGACGAGCGTATAGCCATCGTCAAAACGCGTGGAATCGAAGCGCTCGAGGACCCTAAAGGTCGTAATGGCCTGGCGCGCGAAAGGATCGTCCGAAACCGCCATCTTGACACGGTCGCGCGTAGAACGGGCAATGCCGGTGTTAATGGTGCCCTCGTCCATGGCAATGTGGCCGTGGACGAGCGTAATGTAGCGGCGGTCGAGCGTGCGCGTGCGGATGAGATTCTGGAGCGCGCGCTGGGTGTCGTCGTCTTTTGCCGCGAGCATAAGGCCCGAGGTGTCACGATCCAGGCGATGCACGATGCCGGGGCGGTCCTCGCCCTGCACGGTGCCCAGATGGTCAATGCCACAGTGATAGACCAAGGCGTTCGCAAGGGTGCCGCTCTCGTGGCCATGGGCGGGATGGCACACCAGACCGCGCTGCTTGGAGAGCACGATGAGGTAGTCGTCCTCGTAGCGGATATCGAGGGGAATGGCCTCGGGAATCACATTGGTGGGATCGTGCGGCTCGGGCAAATCGACCGAAATACGGTCGCCGGAGCGCACGGCATACTTTTTTGACAGGCATGTCTCGCCGTTGACGGCAACGGCACCGCCCTCAATCAGATGTACGCAGGCAGAGCGTGTAGGGCAGCCGTCATTGGCGCCCAGATAGGCGTCAAGACGCTGACCAGCGGCATCGTCGGCAACAAGGATATGGATGTCGGCCATTAGCGCTCAGTCCTTTCGCGAATCTTGCGGGCACGCTCCCCACGTTGTTTAGCCTTGCGCTTGGCGCGGGCCTCGTCACGGGCGTTAAGCTCGGCGGTCGCATCGACCTCACGAGCCGCGGGGCTCAAGAACATGTAACCGAAGAGCGCCAGCACCACACCGACCGTAATGCCGATATCGGCCACATTGAAGACGGGGAAGTCGATGAAGGTGGTGGCAATAAAATCGGTCACGAAGCCAAAGGCCAAACGATCGATCGCGTTACCGATAGCACCACCCGCAACCATCGCCATGCCCACAACCTCAAGATGGGCGAGCTGAGGCGCACGGAACAAGTACACGGCAATAGCAATAATGACAGCCAACGCCAGCACGGCAAACGCGATGCCATGCCCCTCGCCCATGCTAAAGGCAGCACCGATATTGCGGACAAACATAAAGTCGACGACACCGGGGATGACGGTCACATGCAAAGCGTCGCCCACGGCGCGAACCGCAAGCTTGGTCAGCTGGTCAACAAGCAGCACAGCCAGCGCTACCCCACCAGCAACACCCAACCGCCAACGCAAAGGCGGCGTCATATCCGCACCACGACCCAAAGAAATCCCCTACCCTCAAAACAATCGAATTACGTTTAACGCAAAGCAATATCTTATATTGACCAGCAACGAAATAGCCGATGATTCATTACCGACAGCGAAAACCCGCCAGAGCGAGCAAGGTGCCTTGAAACGAGGCGGCATTGACCTTTTGGTCATGCCGCCGAAGTTGAAAGGCAGATTGCCGCTCTGGCGGGTTTGCAGCGTCAACCGGTTACGCGGTTTGGTAAAACCGCGTAACTACAAGGCGTCCGCACACCTCTTGCAAATGTGAGCGTGGCCGTTGTACTCGCCGACGGTGGTGCGGTAGTTCCAACAACGGTCGCAGCACTCGCCCTCGGCAGCATCGATGGCAACAGAAAGCTCCTCGCCCTGGGTAAGCTCAACATCGGAGACGATGTAGAACTCGGCCAGGTCGACGGCCTTGTCGCCGGTCAGCAGCGCATACATTTCGGCGGGAACGACCGCCTTGACGCGGACCTGCTGGCTCTTGGTGAAGGTGCCGGCGGAGCGGGCATCCTCAAGGGCCTTGGTCACGACGCTGCGGAGCTCGAGTGAAGCCTCGAGCACGCCCTCAAACTCGTTGGCCTCGTCGACCGTGATGGGCGACTTGTACCAATCGAGCAGCGCGGCGTACTTCTGGTGATCGACGCAGCCGGCGGGCGCATAGGCCATGGCCTCGTCGACCGTGTAGGACAAGATCGGCTGCAGGTCGCGCATGAGCATCGAGAAGAGCTCGGCCAGCACGGTCTGGGCGCTGCGACGCTCGAGCGAACCGGGCTTCTCACAGTACAGACGGTCCTTCAGGGCGTCGAGATACACGTTGGAGAGCTCGGTAACCACAAAGTCGTAAAGCGCACGGTAGGCGCGCGGGAACTCGTAGCTGGCGTAGGCGTCGTCAACCTCGGCCTGGACCTGGGTCAGGCGAGCAACCATGAGCTTGTCAAGCGGCAGCAGGTCGGCAAAGGCGACGCCGTCGGTCTCGGGCACAAACTGACCCTCGAGCTCGGAGAGCAGGAAGCGCAGCGTGTTGCGGAAACGACGGTAGGCATCGGACGTACGAGCGAGAATCTCGTGGTCGATGGAGACGTCGGAGCTGGTATCGACGGAGGCGACCCACAGACGGATGATGTCGGCACCCATCTCGTCACAGACCTTGTTGGGGTCGATGACGTTGCCGAGTGACTTAGACATCTTACGGCCCTGGCCGTCGAGGGTGAAGCCCTGCGAGACGACCGCCTTGTACGGAGCGTGGCCGTTGGCGCCCACCGAGGTGAGCAGTGAGCTCTGGAACCAACCGCGGTGCTGGTCAGAGCCCTCGAGGTAGACGTCCGCCGGGTACTCCAGCTCGGGACGGTACTCGCAGACGGCCTTCCAAGACACGCCGGAGTCCCACCACACGTCAAGGATGTCCTTATCAGCCTTGAGGTGATGGCCGCCGCACTTGGGGCAGACGCAGGCCTCGCCCAGGTAGCTCTCGGGAGCGTCAGTGAACCAGGCGTCGGAGCCCTTCTCGTGGAAGAGCTTGATGACGGCGTCGAGCGTGGCGTCGTTCATGACCTTCTCGCCGCAGTCGGCGCATGTGTAACTGGGAATAGGCACGCCCCAGTTGCGCTGACGGCTGATGCACCAGTCGGGACGCTGCTCGACCATGGCACCGATGCGGTTGGCCGCGTGGGCCGGATACCACTTGACGTTCTCACGGACCTCCTTGCCAGCCTGCTCGCGCAAACCGGTCTTGTCCATCGAGACAAACCACTGGTCGGTAGCACGGAAGAGCACAGGGTGCTTGCAGCGCCAGCAGTGAGGATAGCTGTGCGTGATCTTCTTCTCGAGGACCAGGGTGCCGCGCTCGCGCAGGAACTCGATGATGTGCGGGTTGGCCTCATCGGTGTCCATACCGCTGAAGGGGCCACCGGTACCAAACTCCTCGCCGGTGTAGAACTTACCGTCGTCATCGACCGGCATGCAGATGTCGGTGATGCCCTCCTTGAGGCAGGCGAAGTAGTCGTCGACGCCGTGGCCGGGCGAGTTGTGGACGATACCGGTACCGTCATCGACACCGACGTAATCGGCCAGCAGCGCCACGCCCTCAACGCCGTCAAAGATCGGCTGCTTGTAGTGGATGTGGTGGAAGGTCTCGGCAGGAACCACGTAGGGCTTGCCGTCGACCATGACCGGGGTGTACTCCCAGCCAAACTCCTCGCAGCACTTGGGCGCCAGGTCTTCGAGCATGACCTCGGCACGGCCCTCGTGTTCAACGGCGACGTAGGCGGCACCGGGCTTGAGGGAAACGGCCTGGTCGGACGGGATGGTCCACGGCGTAGTCGTCCAGATGATGAAGTCGACCGGGCCGTCGAAGTTCTCGAGGCCGGCAGGCTTGGAGGTCATCTCAAAGCGCACGAAGATGGACGGGCTCGTCTCGTCGGAGTACTCGATCTCGGCCTCGGCCAGCGCAGTGTGGCAGTGCTTGCACCAGTGAACCGGCTTGTGGCCGCGATAGATCATGCCCTTATCGAACATCGCCTTGAAAACCTCGATGTCGGCGGCGTCATGCTGGTGATAGAGCGTCAGGTAGGGGTTGTCCCAGTCGCCGAGCACGCCCAAGCGACGGAAACCGGCCTTCTGAAGCTCAATGTTCTCGACAGCGAACTCGTTGCAGAGCTCACGAATCTTGGCCGTGGGGGTCTGGTTGAACTTCTCGGTGCCAAGCTTCTCCTCGACCTTGTGCTCGATCGGCTGGCCGTGGCAGTCCCAACCGGGGACGTAGGGAACCTCATAGCCCTGCATCATCCAGTAGCGGTTGATCATGTCCTTGGAGATCTTGTTCATGGCGTGGCCGATGTGGATCGGACCGTTGGCATACGGAGGGCCGTCGTGCAGCACGAACTTCTTATGACCCTCGTTCTTCTTCAGAACTTGCTCGTAGACCTTGTTGTCCTGCCAGTCCTTGAGTCGCTTGGGCTCGGACTTGGAAAGACCGGCACGCATGGGAAAACCGGTTTTGGGCAGATTCATCGTCTGCTTGTACTCGTTTGCCACGGTACCCCTTTCATGTCGTGGGCGCGCACGCCCGTTGGGCACCAAAAAAAGCGCCCGTCCCTGCAAGCTGGGACGAAGCGCCACAAAACGGGCCGTGTGCCCGCAAAAGCTCTTCGCTTAACCACCCAGCTTAGATGCCCTCACCCGCATTACAGCGCGCTCGCATCCGTTACTCGGCTGGCCTGTATCGACGACCATCTCGGCGATGTCTACTAAGACGTGCCTGTACGGCGCGTCCGTTGGGACCGCAGCTCCGGGGTGATTTTCATCGGTCGCATGCACGGGTTCTCAGCGCTCCCCGTTCTCTGTAGCACACGGACGGCCGACTACTCGTCCCCATCAACGCTTATGCGCTGTATGGTAGCACGGTCAACGCCGGCGAAAAACCCTCAACATCGGTTTCATACTTTAGTAATTTCTCGCGGTCGCAAGTACTCACTTGGAGCAGAATACCTGAAAGCACTTTATCTAACGAAAGAAGGCTGCTATGCGCACGATTGGAATGAGCGACTACACCGTCGGCGAGGACTGCTTTGACGAGCTGCCCGGCGCGCTGGACGAGTACGGAGCGGCCAAGGTCGCGATTATCGGCGGTAAACGAGCACTGGCCGCGGCGCTTCCCAGTATCGAAGCGGCACTGGAGGGCACCGACATCGAGATTCTGGAGACACGCGTCTACGGCACCAACAGCACGCGTGCCAATATCGCCAAGCTTGTTAACTCCCCCGCCTGCCGAGAGGCCGATGTGCTCATCGCATGCGGCGGCGGCAAAGCGCTCGACACCGTGAAGACCGCAGCCATCGAGCTCAAGAAGATCGTCTTTACGGTACCGACGATCTGCTCCAACTGCTCGGCCGCGACCGCCATTGCCGTTGTCTACAACGACGACGGCTCGCTCGAGGGCTATTCGTACCCCAACCGCCCCGCGCACATCTTCATCAACCCCAAGATCATCGCCGAGGCTCCGGCGGAGTACTTCTGGGCGGGCGTGGGCGATGCCCTGTCCAAGCAGCCCGAGGTCGAGTACGCCACGAGCGCCGGCAACCTGGAGCACACCGCAGGTCTTGGCCTGGCGCTCGCACACACCTGCTCCGAGCCGCTGTTTACCTATGGCGTGCAGGGTCTTGAGGACGTTCGCCAGAACCTGTCGACCGAAGCCGTCAAGCAGATCGCGCTCGATATCGTGGTCAACACGGGCTACGTCTCCAACCTGACCAACCAAAACGATTACTACTACAACTCGAGCGTGGCGCATGCGTTCTACAACGCCACCTGCAGCATTCCGCGCGAGGGCACCTACCTGCATGGCGAGGTCGTGAGCCTGGGCGTGCTGGTGCTGTTTGCCTACACGGGCGATACCGAGAACCTTGAGCGCTACGCAGCCTTTAACAAGGAGATGGGGCTGCCCGTGACGCTTGAGCATGTCGGGCTTTCCGAGTCCGATATCCCCGCCCTGTGCGAGTATGCGCACGCCACCAACGAGTGGAAGCAGGGAAACCCCGAGCCCTTCACCGACGAAAAGTTCGCCACCGCCATCAAGGCTGCCAACACCTACGGCCACACGCTCTAGGACTGGCCCAAAACCACCACAAAGGGGACAGGCACCTTTCTGGTGGTTTTTTATTGCTCCAGCATTCAGTTCGTACTCGAACCCGATTCTTTACGAGAAAGGGTTCGGGTACGTTTTTTGTTTATCGGAAATTCTGCGGAAGGACTACTCGGAACGGTAAACAGGAACGAACAGAGGCAGGGTATCATCGTGGTGATGGTATCCTGCCTTTTATTTTGCGGGATCAAGGTCGCTTTATGCGAACTTGATCGCCACTTATATGGCACATTGATGGCAATTGCTTCGTACGTGCATACCGGGAGCCTGTACACCTCTGGCAAGGCGTAACACACTAGACTTTGTTCCAAAGTCCGTGTGCCAAGGGGGCAGGCCCCTTAGAATTCCTGTGGAGTGTGTACGCACGTACGCAGGAAAACGGCAAAATTTCGCTATATCAGGGCGTT
>CAJLPX010000008.1 GCA_905208635.1 uncultured Collinsella sp.
CAAAAAAGCCCCCATTGCTGGGAGCTCTTTCAATCAATGGTGCGGGCGAAAGGACTTGAACCTTCATGGGGTTGCCCCCATACGGACCTGAACCGTACGCGTCTGCCAATTCCGCCACGCCCGCGTGCAGGAATTAGAATAACGGAGCGCCATCGCGAACGCAAGAACTATTTTTGAAAAAGTTTGCAGGCATTTTCCCAAGCGGCTTGCGCGATTGTTTCGGCGTCCTCACCAGTGCGATCGACACGGTCGTTAACCAGCGCGTTTGCCGTAATGGAGATCATTGCGGGCTCGCATTCAAGACCGCGGATGGGCTCCGGAGCCATATACGGGCAATCCGTCTCTAACAAAATGCGGTCGAGCGGGGTCGCCGCAAATGCCTCGCGCACGTCGTCGTTGCGCTTAAAGGTGGCCGCACCACCATAGGCGATATAGCAGCCCAGCTTCACAAAGCGCTCCATCGTGGCGCGGTCCTCGCCAAAGCAGTGCAGCACACAACCGGCCTGGGGCACGCCCACCTCACGAAGCACGTTGTACGCATCCATATGCGAGGTGCGCTCCCCATCCGAGTCCTCGTGCCGCAGGTGCAACTCCACCGGCACGTTACGGCACGCGGCAAGCTCGAGCTGGCGCGCCATGCAGTCAATCTGCACGTTATGAGGTGCCGGCGCGATATCGTCATCATAGTCCATGTGGTAGTCCAGGCCGATTTCGCCAATACCGGCGCATAAGGGGTCATCGAGTGCGGCAACGACCTGTGCGTGAACGTCGTCGGTATAGTCCGGCGCGCCATACGGATGCACGCCGGCAAGATACTTGATCTGCGGGATATCCTGCATCGGCAGAATCTCGCGCGTCAGCCAGTCGCTATAGTCCGTCACGCTGCGCTTATCGGCAATGGGATCGAAGACCGTCACCAACAGGTCGATGCCCGCGGCTTTGGCGCGCACGAGTGTCTCGGGCACTTCTTTGCCCCAAAACGAAAGCAGATGCGCATGCGTGTCAGCAAGCGGTGCCAAGGGCACGGGACAAGCAACCGTCTTCTTTTTCTTGGTAAACGTCACGCGTTCGGCATTAGGCATCATGGATGAGCTCCTGGGCCAGACGGACAAAGTCGGCAACATCAAGCGTCTCGGCGCGCGTGGTGGGTGCGATACCGCAAGCCTCAAAGGCGGCATCGAGCACGTCCTTGGCAAAACCGTTGGCGCTCATGGAATTGCGGATGGTCTTGCGACGCTGAGCAAATGCAGCGTCAATCACGCGGGCCACAAATTCGCGATCGAGTTCTTCGGGCATCACACCGTCAACACGGTCGATACGCACGACGGTCGAGTCCACGTGCGGCGCCGGCATAAAGCAACGCGGCGGCACCTCAAAGCGACCCGTCACCTGCGCATACAGGCCGAGCTTTGCCGTATAGCCGCCATAGGTCTTGTTGCCCGGCACTGCGGCAATGCGATCGGCAACCTCCTTTTGCACCATGACGACAGCGCGCTTAAGCGCGGGCATCGTCTGGAAGAACTGAAGAATGATCGTCGCCGCCACGTTATAGGGCAGATTCGCGACAAACACCGTGGGTTCACCACCGGCGGCCTGCTCAATCTGCTCCGGCGTCACCTTGAGCGCATCGCCCATGATAAAGCGGAAGTTGGCATAGTCGGCGGCGTGGGCATCGAGCACCGGCTCAAGCTCGGGATCGGCCTCAATGGACGTAACGCACGCCGCTTCCTGCAGTAACGCAAGTGTCAACGTTCCACAACCCGGACCCACCTCGAGTACGCGCTCGTCACCTGCAAGCTCGGCAAGCTCGCAGATACGCTCGATCACATGATTGTCGATTAGAAAGTTCTGGCCCAGGCGATGCTTGGTCGCAAGGCCAAACTCCTCCAGCAGCTCCCTGGTGGCCGTGGGGTTTGCCAAAGGCGAAGTTGTCATGGTTGCCTCCTTAGCATGATGGCGGCGTCTTGAAACAAAAGGGCATGGACCGTGGCGGCCATGCCCTTACAGCTAAACAGCAAATTGCCGATATGGCGCTCGCGCGGTCTCTACGCCAGACGCGGGAACAGCGGATCGCCCTTCTCGACGGGCTGACCACCAGCAAGCAGGCCCCAAGCGCAAATGCCCTTGAGGTCGTCGCTCGCGGCCTCGCCCTCACAGGACAGGCGGCGCAGAGCCTCGACAGAAGTCTGGGGCATGAGCGGCATCAGCAGGTGGGCGGCGATGCGGATGGCCTCGAGCAGGTTGTAAATCACAAATGCCAGCTCGTCAGCCTTGGCCTCGTCCTTGGCAAGCGCCCAGGGCTCGGAGTCCTCGATGTAGTGGTTGGCGGCATGGATGAGCTCCATGACCTCATCCTTGGCTCCGCCGTAATCGAGCATGTCCATCTTGGCCATGTAGCGCTCGACCAAACCGTCGGCAATCTTTGCCAGCGAATTATCGAACGCGTCGGCAGACGCCGGTTTAGCCGGGGCGCAGCCGTCAAAGTACTTTGCGCTCATGTTGAGCGAGCGCGAAATGAGGTTGCCCCAGCTGTTGGCCAGATCGGCGTTGTAGACCTGCTCCATGCGATCGAAGCTGATGGCGCCGTCGGTGCCGGGGACCACGTCGGTCATAAAGTAATAGCGATAGCCCTCAACGCCCAGCATGTCGATAACGTCCTGCGGAGCGATGGCGTTACCGCGGCTCTTGGACATCTTCTCGGCCTTGCCGGTCTCGGCATTGCGCACGGTCAGGAAGCCGTGGGCAAAGACGTGCTCGGGCAGGGCCTCGCCGATGGTCATGAGCATGGCGGGCCAAATGACGCAGTGGAAGCGGATGATGTCCTTACCCACGATGTGGAACTGCGCGGGCCAGCGATAGGCCAGCTCGGCACGCGCCTCGTCGGTGTCGACACCGTAGCCGACGGCCGTCATATAGTTGAGCAGCGCATCGAACCACACGTAGGTCACGTGACCCTCGTCAAACGGGACCTGAATGCCCCAGTCAAAGCTCGTGCGGCTCACGGAAAGGTCGTTAAGGCCGCCCTCGACAAAGCTACGTACCTCGTTCATGCGGAACGCAGGCTCGACAAAGTCGGGGTGCTCGTCATAGAGCTTGAGAAGCTTGTCCTGGAAGGCGGAAAGCTTAAAGAAGTAGGACTCCTCCTGCACGCGCTCAAGCGGACGGTGGCAGTCGGGGCATAGATGCTGGCCGACGCTGCCGTACTCCTCGTCGCCCTTCTGGACCTGCGTATCAGTGAAGTAGGTCTCGTCAGGCACGCAATACCAACCGTCGTAGCTGCCCTTATACAGGTAACCGGACTCCTTCATGCGCTCCCACAGATACTGCACGGCATGATGCTGGCGCGGCTCGGTGGTGCGGATGAAGTCGTCGTTGGAAATCTCGAGCTTGCTCCAAAGCTCCTTGAAGTGCGGGGCCTGGCTATCGGTCCACTCCTGCGGCGTCATGCCATGCTTGGCTGCGGCCTCGGCGACCTTCTCGCCGTGCTCGTCCATGCCGGTCAGGAACTTGACGTTATAGCCGGCGGAACGGCGATAGCGAGCCTGAACGTCGGCGATGATGGTGGAATAAGCCGTGCCCAGGTGCGGATCGGCGTTGACGTAGTAGATGGGCGTCGTGATAAAGAACGAAGGCTTGCTTTGATCCATGGGGTTTGTCCTCCAGAAAAACGTTGCATACAGAGGATGATTCTAGCGCAAGGGCTGGATATCCTCCATCTATTGCATATCGAGCACCATGGCATAGACATCGCGCTTGCGGCGCGAATACTTCTGAGACAGGCGCTTGGCCACCGCAGACGCGGGCTCCCCCTCCTCGAGCGCGGCGCGGATATCCTCGCGCAGGGCCTCGTCGGGATCCGCTACCGCAGCGCCAACCGGCGCGATGCCGGCCTCCTCATCCTCGCTCGGCGGCGCGATGACCAGCGCAATCTCGCCCTTTACCTCGCCGCGAGCACGCAGCTCCTCGGCAAGCTGGTCAGCGGGCCCGCGCAAGACCTCCTCGTGCAGCTTGGTGAGTTCGCGGCAGACGGCAACCTCACGCTGGGGAAAGACCTCCGCCACGGCCTCGAGCGTCGCCACGATGCGATGTGGAGACTCGTAGAAGATGAGTGCGCCGGGCACCACGGCAAGGCGCTGCAAACGGCGCACACGGTCGCCGTGCTTTCGGCCCAAAAAGCCCTCGAAGAAAAAATGCTCGCAGGGAATGCCGGACGAAACAAGCGCCGTGACGCAAGCAGAGGGCCCGGGAATAACTTCGACGGGCAAATCGGCCTCACGCGCCGCCTCGACCAGCGCCTGGCCGGGATCGGACACGCTCGGCATGCCGGCGTCCGAGGCAAAGGCGAGGGTCTCCCCCGCCAGCAGACGGTCGACCAGGCCGGCAGCGCGGCTAGCGATCACATTCTCGTCGCAACGGACAAGCGGCTTGGAAATGCCCAGGTGCATCAGCAGCTTTGACGTCACACGCGTGTCTTCGCAGCAGATGACATCGGCAGCGGCAAAGGCCTCGCCAACGCGCGGGGACAGGTCACCCAGGTTGCCGATGGGCGTGCCGACCACATAGAGTTTGCCCGTATGGGCGCTGTTTTGCGTCATATCAACCTATTCAATCATGCCGCGCTCGAGCGTACCGAGCGCCGCGCGGGCGTCCCATGCTGCAATGCGCTTCTCGGTCTTCCACGTTTGGAAGAACCAACCGGCAGCCGGCGCAAACGAAGCCAGCTGGTTGGCGATAAACACGCGCTCGTAGGCATTGCGGCCCTCGGGCGTAACCGACGAGTTGGCAAAGATTGCCGCACCCGACCATTCGCCCACCAGCACGGGGAACCCCGTCGAAATCGCCTCTTTGAGCTCGCGCTTGTTACGCGAAATCGCCGTCGTCAGCCCGCGGGGGCTCGTGATGTCGAGCGCATGCTCGTCGCGGTAATGGTACAGGTGAAGGTCCATATAGACGTTCTTGTACTTGGCGCCGCGCATAAAATGCTTCCACTCGCTGGGATACCCCGAAGACGAGAAGACGACGATCTTGTCCTCTGGCATATACGAACGGACGAGCTCATAGGCATCGCGATAGAAGTTGCGCAGGTAGTGAGCCGGAATGCCATCCGTCATGGTAAAGAGGCTCTTGCGGACGCTCATCTGCGGCGTGTCCAGCAGCTCGATGCCCAGCAGGCTCTCGGCCTCGCCGTAACGCTCGGCCAAGCGCTCGAGCACGTCGAGCGCGACATGACGGCCGTTGGTGGACGAATGCCACTCGGCAACAGCCTCCGGCGTGGTGGGCGAATCGTTGGAATCGCCCTGACCACCTGGCACTGTCGCCAGGTCGAGCAGAACACGGATGTTGTACTTGGCGGCCCACTCAATTGCGCGATCGATGTAGTCGACAACCGAGATGTAGGACGCATCGGACTCCTGCGAGCCGAAGGCATACCAGGGCACCGGCAGACGCACGGCATTGAGGCCAATCTGCGCCATGCGGCGAAAATCGTCCTCGCTCACAAACGTTTCGTAATGACGGCGCATGCGCTCGTTATAGGCGGCGGTACCCATGGCCTCCTGTAGCTCAGCCGCGTTGGATGCACCGGTCGCCGCGTACAGCGACGGGGTCACCCAAGGCTCGGGAATAAACCAGCCAGAGAGATTAACGCCGAGTATCCTCTCCATCACTGCCCCCTTCGGATCATGCAGGTCGAACCCGCATCGTATTGCGTAGGATAAGTATCGTTTTGAGTATACCCGCGTGTGCGGACAGGCGACCGAACGGTCTGCAAAGTGAAGCGAAAGTGGGAGGAATGTCTGGGAGCAGACGGACTCGGAATGGTGCGACGAGGTGTGTACGCGCGCCGGAGGCAGGCACCGGAAAGTGTGTCCCGTTCTGAGCCCTTATTCTGGGACGCAGTTTCCGCAGAACCCTACATAAAAGAAAAGGACCCCTTTGCAGAGGTCCTAGTCAATTCAAGGTGGCGGGGAAGGGAATCGCGTCCGCGCGCTGCGCGGACGGACCGCTGCGGCGCTTACGCGCCTTGCGAGCTGCGCTGGCAAACGCTTACGCGTTTACTCAGCTCCGCGCCCTCACGGGGTTCGATTCCGTGCGAGGGCTACATAAAAGAAAAGGACCCCTTTGCAGAGGTCCTAGTCAATTCAAGGTGGCGGGGAAGGGAATCGAACCCCTGACACGAGGATTTTCAGTCCTCTGCTCTACCAACTGAGCTACCCAGCCATTTGAGGTGTGCCTTGTTTCAAGGCTTGATTAGTATAACCAAGGACGCGTTCCGGTCAACCGAGAATTTCAAAAAAGTTTTTGAGCACAGCCTCGGTTCTATAAATCGGCACGTCAGAGACATCAGCCGGCAGCAAGAAGTTTTTCGCTCAGAGCCGCACGGGCAAACTCACTTGGCGTCATCCCCTCGGCAGCCGCCCGTCGACGAATGGCCTCCTTCATTCCCAGAGGAATCTTGACCGACAACGTTGCCGTCCCCTCACCTGAGAGCGGGGGCCGTCCATGCACGATCCCACCAACGGTATGTTCGCCATCCGGAAACTCTCCGCGCTCGTACGACTCGCACCACGCGTCAATCATTTCATCCGTTACAACCTGACCTTTAGCGGCCGTATACGTCTTGCCCATCATCGACCCCTTTGCCGAGCCTGTTCAATCTCCTGCCAAAATTTCTTCTGGACTGGAGACAAGGCATGAATGATAAGCCACCCACGGACAAGCTCGACCGCGACAAGCTCCACGCTTCGTCCGTCTGGGAGCCATCCAATCGCAAGCCATCTCGGCGGCTCGTCCTTCGACTCGCGACGAATGCACTCAGTAACCGCAAGCCAAGCGCTAAGCACCTGCTTTTCCGTCAGGTGCTTTTTAGCGTTGGGATGGATCTCAACATCCATGCATCTTCTCCTCCATCTTACCCAATTTCGTATGACAAAAGTCCGCTGTCGCCAATTCTTAAGCCGGCACGCGTTGGAGAGCAGGGATCGAAACAATGATTGAAGGACGCTCTAGTACGGCCCAGGCGCCGGGGCAGGAGCACGTGCGCCAAGGACGAACGCTTTCGTAGCGCGCGAGGATCTTGCCGTCGCGATCGATGAAGGCGATGTCGATGGGATAGGCCATAAAACACGTATGGACCGAAGAGCAGCGTGGAAACGCCATGACGAGCGGCAGACCGTTGGCGGCAACCGGACATCGTCCCAGCATGCCGCGCAGGCGCACGGCAAACGACTCCGCCACCGCAAACTCGGCCGGCGTCCAGCCCAGCCTATTGAGTGCCCGCGCGTAGGCGATGTAGGACGAGACCGCGGTCACATGACCACCCCCGGACGCCATGGATCGACCGTCACCGCGCGCTCGTGCGACAACGTTGTCGGCGCCCCCAGCGGAACGCCAGCGATGCTGAGAGAAGTCGGCCACGGCTCATAGTGCATGGTGCAGGTGTAGGTCCTAAACGTACCGGATAGGGAGAGCAGGCCACCATCCGATGCCTCCGCGCCTTGCTCGCTCGACACTTCGATCTGCAAGTCATAGCCTTCCATGGCATTCAGAATTTGAGTCCGGACCGTCGCCGAGGCATCGACAGAGCTTTCGTCGCCCTCCCCGCTCGGCGCCACGGCGTGCGCCAACACGATGTCGGGCACCACGCGGTCGAAGCGCGCGACAGCGCTGGCATAGATCATGACGTTGTATACGATGAGTGCCAGCACCAGCAAAACGGGCGTAACCACTGCTATCTCCACCGTCGCTTGGGCGCGCTCCTCGCGCAGACGCATGCGGATACTCATTACGACCCACCGCCCAGAGCGCCAACCAGCGTGGCGACATCGACGGTGAGCGGGATGGAGCCGCCGCCGGGCAGAGGAATCTCCGCAAGCGTGAACACCGTACCGCTGATGGTGCGTTCGACTTGATATTCCAACGCCTCGCAAAGCGCCTTGGGATCGGTCACGCCCAACGGAATACTTCGCAGTTTGTCTTGCGCTTGAGAGAGACCAGCAATGTCAGACCCCGGGCTCTTAATGACGTTGGCGGAATCAGTCAGCACCGGCTTTCGCAGGCGCAAGTCGCACGGTTCCAAACCCAGCGCCGCCACGGACGCCGAAACGGTATCGCCGAGCCACGATGCGATGGAGCCCAACGCGCCGCTGCCCCCTCCTAGGCCTTTAATCATCTCGTCCATAAGTTCGTCGGCCGAACCTTGGATGTCTCCGTATCCCACAAGCAGCCGTCCCCAGACATCCATGACGCCATCGAGTACGCCGGCAACGCCACCCGAGCGTTCCTTCAATGTCGAGAAAAATCGCGAAAGCACGTTGTTTTGCGCCGTCGCCTCATCGGGCGCCAGCACCGCGGCAGAGATGGCACCGCGATCGCCAAGCCTGACTGCCGTGTTAAACGAAGAGTTGAGCTCATCGGGGCTCGAGATGGCACCCGAAACCGCAAAGGCAACCACGCCGTTGCGACCGGGCGGAGCGATACGCGGACGCTCGCCCGAAAGCGCTTTAATGGCCTGGTCAAACGCATTGCTCGCACGGTCGGCCTCATCCTCGGTCTGACGCATGAGCTCAAGCTCTTTGTTCCGACATTTGACGTATTCCTCCAAGGCCTTTTTGAACTCGTCGAAGTGATATTCGAAGCCGTTTTCGATAGAGGTTGAAGGCGCCGCAACAGCACCAAGCGACAAAACGCCAAAATGGCATTTGCTGCATTTATCCTGTCCATCGTAATCGGCAACCGAAGCAAATCCGCTCGGCGTCCCTTTCTTATAGTTAGGGCAGGTCGTCCCGTAATGCAGATACGCCTTGTCATCGTTCACGCTAGTCGGCCACACCGCATCGGTATAGAGTTCCGTCGCCCGAACCTCATCAGAGTTGCGCGGCAGCAGCGGAATATAGGAGGAAACCCTGTCTCCGTTCTCGGTTATATGCGCCCGATCGACCTCCGCGCTCGCATAGGTATAAAACGCCTTACGCGCCGCAGACTCTGCCTTCATCTCGACACTCGAGCCGTGGGGCTTCTCATTTGTCAGACGCCAATGGTAGTAGTCCTTCGCGCGATCAAGGGCAACTTGGGGCTCCCACGTAACGCTCGATGAGTAATGCGGATTTTGAACACCGGAGAGATCCGTTAGGCTTTTCGCACGCTCCCACATGCAAGAACAGCTGCCGACCGAGCCCTTGTCAGACCCACCACAATCCGCCAGCCAAGCACGCTCTTTAGCCTTCGCCGTGTCCTCAGAAGCCTTCCGCAGCTCCTCGGCCGCACACTCTAAATCATCTGATGTGTCTTTAATGGCATCGGTCGAGATCTCGGACCCCTCGAGCGCAGCGAAGTCAGACTCGGATGTCCTGGGCACGGCAAGCGCCGTACCGGTATAGGTCACACTATCGGTATCCTGCGCCGACACCGCCTGCGTGGCACGCGCGGCGATCAGATACGGCAGAGCCGTCTCGATTTTCTGTAAGCCTTCCGATGCGCTTTTGGCAAACTTGTTGCGCGTTTTAATGATCTCAATCCCGGTGTCGACCATATTGCCGGCAACCGGCTCGGCACCCGGGATGAGGATGGCGACCAGGCCCGTCCCGATCGTGGCAAACCCCGCCAGCCCCAGACTCAAGATGCTCGCATCAACCACCGTGGCAGCCGTGTGATAGGACGACACTACGTTGGCACCCGCCAGCGCGCCGCTATCAGCCGCCACCTGGGTATCCCCGGCACGCGACATGCTCCATATCGCCGCGGTCGACGAAAACAGCAGCGTGAGCACCACCAAGATGACCACCGCAGAGGAGAGCGTGGTGTAGGCACCGTCTTCGATAAACAGGTCGATACCGGCTCGACCCATAAAGCCGCCTCGTTTGCGGAGAGCGCCTGGTCGACGGCGGGCCGCAAACCCTTGCGTCACCCGCAACAGGCAGCGCCTAATCCCATGCAGCAATCCACGAATCATAATCTCCCTCCAGCCATTCGGGACGCGATTGATACGAGACATCGACCTTGAGCTCAACGTAGCCGCCCTCGGCGGTACCACCCATAGCCTGCGCAAACGCACCGATCACAGGCAACGGCTTGACCTCGCCGGAAACGGACACGGACGAGACGCCACCCGCACCGGCCCGGCCAAGCTCGATATCCCACGACAACGGCCCGCCGGCATGAAAGATCGAAACGTTGGGCACTGCGGCAAGTCGGCGGCGGGTGAACTCCTTAAGATCGTCGTCCTCCGCCGTCGTCGTGGTCATGAGCCGCGCGGTCTCGGCGGCGGCAGACTCCATGACCGCGCGCGTATAGAGCAGGCACACCGGTTGCAGCGCGAGAAGGATGAGTGTCAGAAACGTCGGCAGCAAAAAAGCGGCCTCGACCGTAGACTGCGCCCGGTCCTCGCGCGCGGCATCAATACAACGCGATGTCCTTAGCGGCCGCAGCGGCGTCGATAACCGACGTCGAGGCAACGCCATGGGATGCCGCCCGCTCAACCAGCGCCGCCAAGCGCCCATCGGTGCCGGCACGCCAAAGTCCCGCGATCGCCAGCACGATCGATAACAGCGCCACCGTGACGATGGCGTATTCGACCGTCGCCTGGGCAGATTCCTCACGCAGGACATCATGCATTTCACGATCCCTCCTTTGAGTCCGTTGCCTGCGGGCTCAGGCGCACGGCGCGCAGACGACACGAAGCATCGCCAGCATCCGCGGCAATTGTCACCATATCGACCCAGCCGCGTTCGTCGCGCACGATGGCGCCCCACACGTTTCCCTTGATGTCGAGATAGCCGCTCAGAGCAAGTTGCGCCGTGGGTACCTCGCGATAGGCACGCAGCATATCCGCCGCCGCTTCGGTCATCGGTCGGTCCTCGGACCATGCAAGCCGGACCGCAATCGCGTTGCCCTCAGGCGAATCCGTCGCAGTGCCAGACCGCTTGTCGAGCGTCCGCAGAAAGGTTTGCGCCGTGACAGCGACATCCGAATCGTCCGTATCTCGCATCTCATCTTTTTGAGACGCCACCGCCGAATCTGAGCCCAAATCGGAGGCGGTCCCAGGACGCTGCTGCCGCGCGGCGTTAAGCCCCCAAAGCACCGCCGCTATCGCCACGGTCAGGCAAGCAAACACCAGCAGCACCCCGATGGGGCGCTCGCCCTCTACAGGCTGTTGATGCCCTCGCTGATAGCGTTCCATAGATCTTGGACCTTGCCCTTAAATGCGACGATGGCGATAATCGCGATCACCACGAGCATGCCGACCAAGATGGCATACTCGGTGGTACCCTGTGCACTCTCCTCCTGCAATAGTTCCTTGGCGCGCTGACGAACATGTGCCGCCCGGCAAAACGCCCAGCCCTGGACCTTGCCAGCAGCGTCAGTCATCGTGTTCATGTATTCCTCCCTACATCATCCCGCCTGCTCCCAGCAGCGGGCCCAATATGGACAGAAGCAACGCCGGCAAGATGAGCGTGCCGGTGGGAATCAGCAGCTTGACGGGTGCACGCTCGATCTCGCGCTCGACCGCGGCGCGATGAGCCGCACGGATCTCGCGACTTTGAGCGGCCAGCGTCTCGGCAAGTGGGGCACCCAGGGCGAGCGCCTGCCCCACCGTGATGGCAAAGGTCTCGAGCGCTCGCACGTCCAGGTCGCGCGCGGCGGCCAACAACTCGTCCTCACGCGTGCCCACGCCCACCTGCCACGCCATGCAGGCGCGCTCAAGGCGAAGAGCCAGCACTGACCGGCGGTTGGCGCAGAAAATCTCAAGCGCCGCATCAAACGAAAGACCGGCCGAAAGACCCAAGCGCACAACATCGATCATCTCGGACACTTCGCCGAGCGACACTCGCGCCGGGCCGCCCGCTCCAACCGCGCCCTTCACTCGCGCGGTCAGAGCATCGACCACCGAGCGACCCGCGGCAGCGACCAGCACCGCCTCGCGCTTGCAGGCCCCTGCGATCTTGCGTGCATCCGCCCGATCCAAACCCGTCGCGACAAATACACTCAGGGCGCACAGGCAAGCCGCAACTGCAACCGGGGCGCTCATAGCTCCACCCGCATAATGCGCCGGATAACCACCAGGGCAACGGCGTTGAGGGCAAGACCCAGCACCACAGCGCCCGCGCCGGCAGGCGTCGCAAGACCGCGACGAAAATCTGCCGAAAGCAGCGCCAACACCGCGCACATGCCCGCCGGCATCGCCGCGACCATATGCGCAGACATGCGAGCCTGCGACGTCTTAACATCCAGGCGGCGCTTGAGCTCAATGCGCTCCCCCACCATGCTCGACGCCTCGGACAGTAAGTCGGCAAGCGGAGCGCCGGTGCGCTGAGACACCTTAAGCGCCAAGGTCACAAGCGAAAGACCGGGGGCGTCGATACGCACGAGCAAGTCATCGAGCGCGTCGGTCGCCGAGATGCCGCAATCGATCGCCGCCGCCACCCGCAAAAACTCGGTATGCACTGGCTCTTGCGCATGAGCGCCCACAAAGCGCATGCCCTGGGCCAGCGAATGTCCCGAGGCAAGCGACATGGAAAGTGCGGTAAACGCCTCGGGCATTGCCTCTTCTGCATCGTGTTGCTCGCGCCGGCTCTCAAAGCCATCCCGAGCGGCACCAACGGCAAACGGAGCAACAAGTCCCAAGGCAAATCCGAGGGGCGATAACGACACCATCGTTAGTAAAACGCAGCAGACACCGCTCGATAGCAGCAGAAACGCCAAACGTCCCGAAGCATCTTCGATCACGAGGCCAAGGCGATGCGCCGGAGCCAGCGATGCCCACGAACGGGCGATCTTTTTCAGCAGATCGTTTTCCACCAGCTCACGCGGCAGCTTCTCTGCCACCGTCTCGAGCGCCTGACGTGCCAGCTCCGCCGGCGGTACCTGCGGCACACGAGGTTCCGCCCCGCACGCCGTCGCGACAGAAAGCCCTGCCAAGCCCCCTACGACGAGGGGCACAGTGATCTCCATTCGTCCACCTCCTCTTGTGTGAGCGTCCCCGACCGCAGGCCTTCTGCGATAAACGGCGGCTCGCGGTCAAGCGTCCAGGTGCGCTCGGCGGCATCGAACGTCACATAGCGCTCGAGCTCTACGCCGCCCGATGCGGCGCGTCGCACCCCCGAATACGAGGAGACGAAGCGCCTGCCATCGGCGTGGCGCTCGGACATCACGATACCGTCGAGTGCCATGGCAATCTGCTCCTCGATGAGCTCGCTCGGCAGATCGATGCCATAACGTGCAAGCAACGTCAGACGCACCACGGTCTCCTGTTCTGAACCCGCATGAAGCGTGGTGAGCGACCCGTCGTGGCCCGTGTTCATGGCCTGCAACATGTCGCAGCACTCGGCACCGCGCACCTCGCCCACCACGATGCGGTCGGGGCGCATGCGCAGGGCATTAGTCACCAGGTCGCGGATCGTCACCGCGCCCTCGCCCTCAATTGAAGCCTCGCGCGCCTCTAGGCGCACCACGTGCGGATGATGCGCAAACTTGAGCTCGGCAGAGTCCTCGATCGTCACGATGCGCTCGCCGGTGGAAATCTCACATGACAACGCGTTGAGCAGGGTGGTCTTACCAGATCCCGTGCCTCCCGCAACCGCCAGGTCCTGTCGCAGCGACACCGCACACGACAGCAGCTGCGCATACCAAAGCGGCAGCGATCCCAACCCCACGAGCTCGTCCAGCGAGCAGATACGGTCCGAGAACTTTCGGATGGTGAGAATCGGTCCGTCAATCGCCACAGGCGGAATCACCGCGTTGACGCGATAGCCCGTTTTGAGGCGGGCGTTGACGATGGGGCTGCGCTCGTCGATACGGCGGCCAAGTGGCGAGATAATGCGGTCGATAAGCACACGGATCTGCTCATCATCCTCAAACGCATGCTCGATGGGGTACAAGACGCCGCCGCGTTCAAAGAAAGCCGAGCGGCAGCCGTTGATCATGATCTCGGTAACGGTGTCGTCCTCGATGAGCGGCTGCAACGGCCCCAAGCCCACCACGTCATCCAAAATCTCGTCGATGATGGTCTCGCGCTCGGGCGTCGCGAGATCGGTCGGCTCCTCAACATTGAGCGCCGCCTCCACCGCAGGACGCAATTCCGAGCGGGCAAGTGCCGGGTCGATATAGGCGCTGATACGCGCCACTTCGTCGTAACCCATGCGGTCCATCACGGCGCGCTTGGTGCGTCGTTTCACGGCGCGGCGACGCCCCACATCTACAGGCGCTGCCGCCGCCGCAGCGCCGGCAGCCTTAATCCTCGTTTGCAGGCTCATCGCTGATCACCCTCGCGCGACCAGGGAAGGCGGATACGCGGGCGTTCGGTGCGCGTTGCACGGTCGGCGACCATATCGCTCCAAGGGCCGACGGCGCACCCCAGTTCCACGAGCATCTCGCGCGTGGCCTCGCGCACGCTAGTCGCAAAAGCGCTGGTCTGCCCCACTGCCTCGTCAGCGCGCCCAAACGCCATGAGCGCGGCGAGATCCTGCCCGCCATCGGCGATACGAATCTTGGAGCTTAACGCACAGGCAATCTCAAAGCGCATGGCGACGTCCTCGTCTGCCCCGCGCGCACCGAACCGGTTGAACACGGCGCTCATGCGCGTGCGCGGCACACCTACTCGACCTGCCAGTTCAATGACGCGCGATGCCGATGCCGCGGACGACACCGCCGCATCGCCAACGACCAGGCAACGGTCGCTCGCCGCCACCGCAGCCGCCACGGCGTCGCCCCAAAAGACCGAGGTATCGATAAAGACCACGTCGGATTCGCGACGCAGAACATCAAGCAGTAGCTCCACCGGACGTGCCATGAGCTCGGCTTGCTCGGGCGCCGCGACGGGACCCCAGAGCGTAACGCCCGGCGCCACGCGCATCGAAGCGGCTACGATATCCGGCTCGGTGAGCATGCCCGCCGCCGACGGCTCGATAAGTGCCGCCATATCGCGCGGAGCATCGACGCCTAACAAGTCGTAAAGGTTTCCAAACATCAGGTCCAGGTCGAGCACGGCGGCACGCAAGCCCAACAGCGACGATGTGTGTGCCATGGTGGCAACGATCGTCGACTTGCCGCAACCGCCCGAACCCGAAATAGCGCAGATGACTGGAGCTCGATGCGGCGGAGCGGTAGCGTCTGCCGGCGGCATCGGAGGCGGCGGGGCGGGCGTCGGTGACAGCGTCCCCGTCTCCCCCGCCGCAACCACGTGCTGCGTCCAAGCCGGCATGGCTGCTTGTTCGGTCTGCGAGGCAGGCTCGTTCTGCGCAATCTGCTCATGCTGCATCAGCGACAACTCGCCGCACCCGGCAAGGCCCTCAACTTCGTCGAGTTCATCCGCCAGATTCACGCCGTGCACGTATCCCATATCTACTGCCGGGGAGTCGCCAGCATGCTGCGCCGGCCCTCCAGCGTCATCGTATACAAGGGGGTTCCGGGGGCGCCGACCATGCTCGGCTTCCGCTTTTCCATAATCATCAACACGCGGGCCTCTTGTAGCGCGAGGCGCCCCGGGTTCCCTATCAACAAAAGCATCGGGCTCAATCGTCATGCGCCGATCGGAATCAACCGCTCCCTCGCCCGCGCGCCCGTTGCCGCATATACTGTGTGCAGCGATGACCTCGGTCGCCCCCGCGCGAAACAGCCCCTCGATATCCGACGGATCGAGCGCTTCTATCAACACGACCACGCGACTCACGCGGCCTTCGGCCGTCAGGCGCGCAACAGTCTTGCGCACATCTTCGGTATCAAACAGAGACGCCGCGATGATGGCAGCCCCGCGGCGCGACGGAAACGCCCGCGCCATGGAAACCAGCCCGTCCAGGTCACCCACGCGAAGCACCTGTGCACCCGCATCACGGCCCTCGACTTCCCGCTGCAACAGCCCGTAATCGCCGCACGCGCAGCACGCAAGCCAGATCGCCTTCATCACTCGTCGCCTCCGCTCTTTTTGCCGCGCGCCGTGGCGGGAATCGTCAAGCTGACCGTTCCCTTGCCCGAGGCTCCCAGCAGTTCCTTGACGTCTTCGGGGTCAGCCGCCAGCGTCACCCATTCGATCTTGCCCTCGCGCGTGGCACCGGAATCCTCACTGGTATCGATCACGTACGCGCCGCACAGCCGATCGGTCACGCCGTCTTTTTGCACATACACATCCACGTAGCTGCCCACGCCCGTAGCACCGCCGACCGAGTGCTCGGCATCGACCGCCACCGAAACGGCGACCTTGCCCTTAGGCACCTCGAGCTTGCGGCTCTCGACCTTGGTGTAGACATTGCAGATCACGGCGTTTTTGGGAATACGCGAAGTCGTCACGTCGCCGCGCACCTGGCGCAGCTCGGTCGCCGCGTCACGCGGTAGCAGACTCGTCAGCCACTCCTGGGTTATGACATTGGTCTCATCGAGGGTCTCGCCCACATCGATATCGCGCGCCGCGACGCATACCTCGACGCGATCGCCACCGTACTTGGCCAAGGTCTCAGCCTGGACCTGTTCGGCTTGTGAGCGAATCGATGAGCCGTAAACCATGCAGAGCAGAGCAGCGAGCACGCCCGCGACCAGACTGATGGCGATGCGCTTGCTCTTGTTCACGGCCGCTCCTCTCATGGCAGTGCCGGGCGAATGCCCGTACCACCATTGTCTGGGCGGTCAGAGTGCAAAGCGGCGCAATCGCAATCTTGGTTTTCGATGTCAAACCAATCGCTGACCAAAAGCTGACCAGCCCGTCAAGCTCGTGGCAAGGTTTTGGTCAGCACGTCAGCAAACTGCATGTTTCGAGGCTTTTCCGCAGCAAAAAAGCCGTCTCCCGAACAGTTGGGAGACGGCAGTCATAGGAAAAATCAATTACAGATGGACATCGGGATCGAGCATTTGAGCACTCACGCGCATGGATGACGCCAGGTTTTGGAACGTTTCCAAACGCAGACTGTCGATCTGCCCGGCGTCCTCGGCCTCGCGAACGGCGCAACCCGGCTCATGGGTATGCGTGCAATCGCCAAACCGGCACGCGCGCGATGCCTCGACAATCTCGGGGAAGGCGCGCGCCAGACCCCGCTCGTGACCCACGAGCGGTAAGCTGCGCAGGCCCGGGGCATCGGCGATCACGCCGGCGTCGCCCGGCAGCGCTACCATCACGCGCGCGACGGTAGTGTGACGGCCCTGGTCGTCGCGTTCGCGCACACCGCCGGTCGCCAACGTATCGTGGCCCAGCAGCGCATTGAGCAGCGTCGACTTGCCGGCACCCGACTCGCCCAGAATCATGGCGCAGCTCCCGGCAGGCACGCAGGCACGGACCTCGTCCAGGCCGCGGCCCTCGGCAGAGGACGTCACGATCACGCGCACGTCCGGACCCACCAGGCGGCGCACGCGGTCTAGATCGCGCTCGAGCTCCCCGGCATCGCAGCGGTCAGCTTTGGTGAGTACCACCACCGGTTCGGCATCGCAGTCGAGCGCCAACACCAGCGAGCGCGCCACGCGGTCGAGCAGCACCTCGCCGGCACCGAGCGCCTGCACGATCAGCACGCTATCCACGTTGGAGCAGAGCACCTGACGCTCACCGCGAGCGCGTCCGCGCCAGCGCTCAAAACTCGTACGGCGCGGCAGCACGCACTCAATCACGCCCATATCGTGCCCGGGAGCGCGGCGCACCGCCACACGGTCGCCCACGGCAGGCAGCAGGACCTCATCCTCGCCGCGCGACTTGGCAAACCCCACGGCATGCTCGGCACGAAACGTGTCATCGGCAGTCGCCACCAGCGGAAACCCGCGGTCCAGGCGCACCACGGCGCCAAGCTGCATCTGCTCGGGCTCCTCGGCATGTGCGCAGAAATCATCAAAGGCAGCCTGCTGAGCTTCATCGACCGGCAGGTCATCAAACGCCGGAACATCCTGCAGCGCGTCAAGCCCCGGTACACTCGCCAGCAACTCCTCAGCAGATGCAGGGGGTTCGGTCGCGAGCTTCCGACGACGATCACGCTTAGCCCGCGCCCCCGTCGTCTTTTTCTTCGCCTTAGCCTTAGCCTTAGCCACAAACGCCTCCCAGCACCAAAAATCACAACTGAGCAGGTATTTTCCCACAAAAAAGAGTCGGTCGAGCAAATGCTCGACCGACTCACACACTTTCCCTCAGCCTTTATCATCCACACGGGAGAAAAGTCAGCAACGTCACCGCAGGGCCCGCCCGCCGAGAGGGGTTTCCAAAGGGCACATCCTTTATTCAAAACGAGCGGCCGAGCAATTGCTCGGCCGCTCACCTTCTTTCCCTCAGCCCTTTTTCATCCGCGCGGGAGAAAAGCCAGTAAGGATACCGTAGGGCCCACCCTGGGAGTGTTTTCTTCTGAGCGATCCCGCAGCGCGAAGCGCGAGGACCAGCGAAGAAGAAAACACGCAGGGGCGGGCCCGGACAGGTTAACTTACTCCTTCTCGACCGCGCGCATGATCGCCTTGTAGATCTCCATCAGCGGGATGATCAGGAAGGCCAGGCCCAGGGCAGCGACAACGCCCTTGAGCTCAAGCGTCACGGGGCCAAAGAACATCTCGGCAAGCGTCGGCTGCACGGTCACGATCACCGTCAGCACCAGTGCCAGCGCGGCGGAAGCCCACAGCCACTTGTTCTGCTTCTTCATGGTGAACAGCGACGCACGACGGCTGCGCATATTGAAGCAGTGGAAAATCTCGACCATGTTGAGCGTGATGAACGCCATCATCACGCCTTCCTCGTCGGCATTGCCGGCGATCATATCGGCGATGTGGATGTAGCCCATGTCAAAGTACACGCCCACAAAGAAGCTCGCCAGCACCAGCGCGGTGATGATTAGGCCCTGGACCACGCAGTCCAGACCCATATGTCCGGCAAAGACACCGTCCTTGGCGTTGCGCGGCTTGCGCTTCATGATGTCGCCCTCGGCATCCTCCATGCCCAGCGCAAGCGCGGGGAAGCAGTCGGTGACCAGGTTCACCCACAGCAGCTGCACCGGCTGGAAGATGGTAAAGCCGATGAGCGTGGCGATAAACACCGAGAACACCTCGGCAAGGTTGGCCGAAAGCAGGAACTGGATGACCTTGCGGATGTTGTCGTAGATGCGACGACCCTCTTCGCAGGCGCCGATGATGGTAGCGAAGTTGTCATCGGCAAGTACCATGTCGGCGACGTTCTTGGTGACGTCGGTACCGGTGATGCCCATACCAACGCCAATGTCGGCGCGCTTGATGGACGGGGCGTCGTTGACGCCATCGCCCGTCATGGCCACGATCTGGTCGCGCGACTTCCAAGCCTCAACGATGCGGGTCTTGTGCTCGGGCTGGACACGGGCGTACACGCCGTAGTTCTCGATGTGCGCGTCGAGCTCCTCGTCGCTCATGCGATCGAGGTCGGCACCGGTGATGGCTTGGCCGCGATCGGCGACGATGCCCAGCTGCTTGGCGATGGCCACGGCGGTGTCGATGTGGTCGCCCGTGATCATGACGGTGCGGATACCGGCGTCGTGCGCCTCGTGGATAGCGTCGGCCACCTCGGGACGGACCGGGTCGATCATGCCGGACAGGCCACAGAAGACCAGGTCATGCTCGAGCGCAGCGGGGCTGCAGTCGTCGGGAACCTCGGTGTAGGTGCGGCTTGCCAGCGCCAGTACGCGCAGGGCCTCGTCGGCCATGGCCTTGTTGGCCGCCACGAGCTCGGCGCGGCGCTCCTCGGTCAGGGGGACGACCTTATCGCCCTCGTAGATATGGGTGCACAGGCCGATCACCACGTCGGGCGCACCCTTGGTGTACTGCTCGTACTCGCCATCCAGGGTCTCGACGACCACGGACATCATCTTGCGGCCCGAGTCAAACGGGGCCTCGCCCACGCGCGGATGCTCGGCAGTCAGGCCAGTGAGGCCCGCCTTGCCGGCGTCGTTGACGAGCGCGCACTCAGTCGGCTCGCCCACGGCCTCGCCCAGCTCCTCGTCCCACTGAGCATCGGAGCACAGCGCCATGCCGGCCAGGAACTTCTCCTTGGGCGCAGCGAGCTCGTGCTTGACGACGGTCATCTTGTTTTGGGTAAGGGTACCGGTCTTGTCGGAGCAGATGGTCTGCGTGCAGCCGAGAGTCTCGACGGCAGAGAGCTTGCGGATGATTGCCTGGCGCTTAGCCATCTTGGTCACGCCAAGCGATAGCACGATGGTCACGACGGCGACCAGGCCCTCGGGGATGGCAGCGACGGCGAGCGAGACGGCGACCATAAAGGTATCGAGCAGGGCGGTCGGGTCGGTAAGAACGTTGCCCACGCCGTGGCGGATGATATCAACGCCAAAGATGACGACGCAGATGACGATAACCATAATGGTAAGGATGCGGCTGAGCTCGGCGAGCTTCACTTGCAACGGCGTGAGCTCTTCCTTGGCCTCGGCCAGGGCGCCGGCGATCTTGCCCATCTCGGTGTTCATGCCGGTGCCGACCACGACGGCGCGACCACGGCCGTACACGACGGTGGAGCCCATATAGCACATGTTCTTACGGTCGCCGAGCGGCACGTCATCGGTGCCCGCAGCGAGCTCGATCACGTTGGCGTGCTTCTCTACGGGCACGGACTCGCCGGTGAGCGCGGCCTCTTCGATCTTCATCGTGGCGCTCTCGAGCACGCGGCAGTCGGCCGGGACGGAGTCGCCCGCCTCGAGCATGATCACGTCGCCGGGCACGAGCTCGGCGCTCGGCAGGTGCACGAGCTTGCCGTCGCGCAGCACCTTGGACTGCGCCGCACTCATCTCCTGCAGGGCCTCGAGGGCCTCCTCGCTCTTGGCTTCCTGGACCACGCCCAGCACCGAGTTGACGATAACGACGAACATGATGATGGCAACATCGGCAAAGTCGGGCTCGCCCTTGACCATGCCCGTGAGCGCACTGATGACGGCGGCAACGATCAGCATGATGACCATGGGGTCGGCCATCTGCTCAAAGAAACGCTTCCACAGCGGTGTCTTCTCGGCTTCCTCGAGCTTGTTAGGGCCTGTCTTGGCGAGGCGCGAAGACGCCTCGTCGTTGCTCAGGCCGAGGTTCTCATCGACACCTTGGTCGCTGAGCACCTCCGCCGCGGCGGACAGGTATTCCTTTTGCATATAGAGTCCCCTCCTGGGATTCGGGCCACTCAGCAGATTGATGCCCGATCATAATTCCCAGGAGAAGGGCAAGGGCTCATCAAGGCTGCCGTGCTGAGCGGCAGTTGATAGTGGAGCTATGGTACCCCAAAGCGACGCGTCTAGCCAAAACAATCGGTTTGGAAATATGGTCCGCACGCAACGGTGCAGACCGTGTGATGCTCAACATTGGTAAAACGTTTTTTCTTCGGCACATCGCCAAACTGACATATCTCCCAGATAGCAGCGGTTGGAGTGGTTGGTAAAGATTTTTCATATACCGTTTTTCCCGCAAAAAATGAACTTCCATTTCGGCATACGGTCGATTTTTTGGGGTATTCGGTCGGCATTTCGTTATAATCATCTCGGTTTTATTTCTTATGGTTTATCTATCAGCGCAAGACGATGTCAGATGGAGGTCTGAATGTACAAGCGCACTAAGATTGTATGCACCATGGGTCCCGCCTGCGATAGCGACGAGACCATCCGCGAGATGATCAAGGCGGGCATGAACGTCGCCCGTTTTAACTTCTCGCACGGCTCCTACGACGAGCACCACGGTCGCATCGAGCGCGTCCGCCGTATTTCCAAGGAGCTCGGTCTGCCCGTCGGCATCCTGCTCGACACCAAGGGCCCCGAGGTCCGCACCGGCCTTCTGGTCGACGGCAAGAAGGTTGCCGTCAAGACCGGCGATAAAATCGTCGTCACCGCTCAGCCCACGTCCGAGGATTTCCACGGCACCTCTGAGCACATCTCCCTCGACTACCTGGCTCTGCCCTCCGAGGTCGAGAAGGGCTCCCTTATCCTGATCGATGACGGCCTGGTTGCCCTCGAGGTCGAGTCCGTCAGCGGCCAGGACATGACCTGCGTCGTTAAGAACGACGGCCTGATCGGCGAGCGCAAGGGCGTCAACATGCCCAACGTCAACATCTCGCTGCCCGCTATCACCGAGCGCGATCGTCAGGACATCCTCTTTGGCCTGACCGAGAACATCGACTACATCGCCGCTTCCTTCATCCGTGACGGCGAGTCCGTCCGCGGCATCCGCAAGCTTTGCCGCGAGAACGGTGGCGAGCACGTGACGATCTTCCCGAAGATCGAGTGCGCCCTGGGCGTCGAGAACTTCGACGAGATCCTCGAGGCTTCCGACGGCATCATGGTCGCCCGTGGCGACCTGGGCATCGAGATCAAGCCCGAGCTCGTTCCGCACATCCAGAAGGAGATCATCGCCAAGTGCAACGCGGCCTACAAGCCCGTTATCACCGCTACGCAGATGCTCGACTCCATGCAGCAGAACCCGCGCCCGACGCGCGCCGAGGTTGCCGACGTTGCTAACGCCATTTACGACGGCACCGACGCCGTTATGCTCTCTGGCGAGTCCGCTGCCGGTAAGTACCCGGTCGAGGCCGTTAAGATGCAGGCCAGCATTGCTCTCGAGACCGAGAAGTACCTCCCGGCCCACGCTCCGCTCGAGGTTCCGGCCGACGCTCACGGCACCCGCGTCGTCAACAACGTTGTGGGTATGTCCGCTGTGAACATGGCCACCACCGTTGGCGCCAAGTGCATCACCGTGCCGACGACCACCGGTCGTACCGCACGCCTGATCTCGCACTTCCGTCCCAACATGCCGATCTGCGCGTTCTCCCGCCACGAGTGGGCCGTCCAGCAGATGATCATGTACTGGGGCGTTATCCCGCACCAGGCCGAGATTACCCAGGGCACCGTCAACGGCACGATTGTCAAGGCAATCGAGACCGCTAAGGAGCTCGGCTACGTCGAGGCCGGCGATTTGACCGTCGCTACCGCCGGCGATCCCCGCATGAGCGTCCAGCTCGAGGACAAGGTCTCCTCGACCAACGTCGCTTACGTCGCTCAGGTGCGCTAAATCGCACTTGCAAGCAGATTTGCATTGCAAAGGGCCCGGAAGGCTTCGCCTTCCGGGCCCTTTTTCTGTGTCAATGCCGGCACACGGCAAAACACGCACCCATTTCTTTACCAAAAGCGCGAAATCCACCTTTCGAGGCCCAAAAATAAAGTCCCAAGCGCTAAAAGTGTTCGCCCGATGGCGAAACCACACCTTACCCGACGCTGCTAAATCGTTTTAGCAAAAGCCAGATCGACCGCGTTTTCGGAAGTATGCGGCAAATTCTGAGACCTCCGAGCACACCCCGTTTTTTCGCACCAAAATGCCTGATAAACTGGCCTCAAAAGCCAGGTCTGCTCACAGGGTTCAGATTTTGCCGCATACTTCCGAATTGACGCTGGCATCGCACGGTCCAAAAGCACATTTCGACCAGGAGGATATCATGGACCTGACGCTATGCGGTCAATCCGCTTTTTACTATCACCGTATCCCGCCGCAGGTATTAGGGCTTTACCCCGCCATTAGCCTTGGCAATATGGATCGCAGATGTTGCGGCCTCGGAAGTCATGCAGTTGTAAAAGACCTGCTTCACGCACCGCTTCACAGGCTTGTATTCACTCGAGTACAATCCGGGTCGCGAAGCCTGTTTAAATCGCACCTCCTGACCCAAGAGCCGCCTCCCGGGTCGTTTAGGCAAACTGAACATGGATTTGATGTCACGTCGCCCGAGTTTACGCTGCTCAGCCTTGCTACGCAGGTCTCACGCAACCAGTTACTCATGGCTTGCCACGAGATGTGCGGCTCCTTTGCAGTGTTTAAGCCCTGCGAGCGAACGCAACAACAACTCGATGAAGCCATTTCGCTTAAGCTCATTCCACCCAACTGCGGTTGGGAGCGTGTTGTCGACACCAAGGGCAATGACACCAATTTGTGGAAGCGCCCGCCGCTCCTCAGCGCGGCGGATATCGCCGCGTTCGCCAAGCAGGCTGCAGGCCTGCGCGGCGTTAAACAACTGCGCTGGGCGGCCGAGCACATGACGGGGCAGACCGCCTCGCCCTTCGAAGTACAGACCTCCATACTTGTCTCGCTCCCCCGCAACGAGGGCGGCATGGGTATCAACATCGCAAACAACGTGCGCATCCCACTCAGCGACGCCGCGCGCTCACTGTATGACAAAACCTGCTGCTACGCCGATATCCTCATCGAGAGCAACACCGACAGCATGGGCGTCATCTTGGAATGCCAAGGCCGCTCCGCCCACGATGGCGAAGCCGCAAGTCTCTCCGATGCCGAGCGCACCACCGCCCTCACAAGCATGGGCTATGACGTTATCCAGATAACCTATGAGCAAATCAAAGACACGAAGAGCTTTAACAACATCGCCGAACTCATCCATAAAAAGGCAGGGCTCCCCTACATCCCAAAGACCGATCAGGAACGCACCACCGAAGATGCCCTGCGGCGGGAGCTATTGGTCGATTGGGATGAGCTGTTCGCCGTCAAGCCGGCCAGCTAGCAGCTAGCGATCAGGGGGACTGCGGGAACGTCAGAAGCAGCAACGCGAGCCGCAAATCCCGCCTCGGTCAGCTCGATGACCTCGGTAAACGTTGCATCGAAAAACTCCTCGGTTAGCAGGCGATACGGCGGATGATCGGGCTCGCCGGGGTTTTCGCGTACAATCTCGTGCATGACGCCGATAGTCTTGAGCACATATTCTTTATGGATGGGATACTGCCCAAAACGCGTCGCAGCGGTATAGAGGCGATCGGTCGCACGCGGAATGGAAACGATGCCCAGCGTCTTGCCAAACCAGTCAAAATCGCCCTGCTTTTTAATGCGGAATTCCTCGCACGGCTTGCCGCCGTGTGCTTCCAGATACTGGTTCACACGCGTGTTCCATACCGTGTCGGCCACCAGATGCGACCAGACGCCCAGCGTTAAATCGAGCAGCGACTGCGCCACATCTTCGGACGCAAGCGAGAACTCACAGGCGCCGGGACCGACAACCGGCTCGGCATCCCTGTAGCGCTGAGGATAGTGCACGCGGTTCAGTCGCTCGCGCTCCTCGACAATCGAGGTAGCCTCAGCAGGTTCGCCCGCGGGTGCGCCTTTAAGCAGCGGCGCCACATAGGTATCCCAGAACTCGTGCTCGCGCGGCTTAGGGATAGGCTCGGGCTTTGCAAAGTGCGTAATGCGATACGGAATGGGATCGGCGATGCCAGGGACCATATAGCCCACGAAGATATCCGGAACCACGCAGCCAAACAAAAAGGCATTGCGGTCGCGCACGCTATCGGCAAGCACGCTAGCACGTGCCAGCAAGCGCTCCGTTTGAGCGATATGAATGTTCCAACTTGGCATAGCCACCCCCATAAAACCTGGTTAACTATACCATCACGGCAGAGTCGCACAGGCGGCCATACATACCCTACGCAGCAACTATTCCGCAGCACCGCTTTCGGTTCCATACGACGGCACGGGCGCCTCGACCACATGGTGATATCGATCGATATAGATGGCACGGGCCTCCAGGCGGCGCACCAAATCTTGATGGTGCGTACTCATCAAAACCGTCTTACCGGCAGCAACGTAGGCCAGCAAAAAGTTGACTACGATGTCGCACGAGTCCTCATCGAGCCCGTTGGTGGGCTCATCGAGCACTAGGATATCGGGGTTCATCGACACCACCGCAGCCAGCGCAACGCGCTTCTTTTGCCCGCCCGAAAGCTGATAGGGCGAGGCATCGACCAGATCGGCAACCTGGAACAGCTCCATGGCATCGCGGACGCGGCGCTCGAGCTCGTCTGTCGGCAGCCCCATCTGCGCGGGGCCAAAAGCAACTTCCTCGCCCACCGTAGCGCAGAACAGCTGGGCGTCGGCATTCTGGAACACAAAGCCCACGCGCTGATGAAAACGCTGAGCGGCTGCGGAATCCTTGAGATATGCCGCATCGATCACGTGCCCGCCAAACAGGTATATCCCTGCGTCCGCGAGTTCAAGGCCGTTAATAAGGCGCATAATCGTCGTCTTACCGCAGCCGTTGGGACCGAGTAGGGCAACGAGTTCACCACGATCGACCTGCAGCGACACACCATCGACAACCGTATGCCCCGCATAGGAGAACACCACGTCGCGAAACTCGATGAGCGGCACGCTCTTGGCGCCAGTAGCACCGCTTGCGCCCATCACGCCATTCGTATCGTTTGCCAAAACGTCGCCCTTCCCTATCCACATCGACGGCTCAGCCGCCCGCGCTACAGCACGGCGCACAACACTGCCAGCAGCGCCACGCCGGCCGCATAGACCGCATCGCGCCAGCCAAAGCCGCTCCGCGCGGGAGTCGGATACGCACCGGCAAAGCCACGACAAAGCATGGCCTCGTCCATCGCGCGGCTGCATTCCATCGCCTTGATAAACGTCATGCCCATGATACCCGCGATCGAATCGGTACGCGAAAATCCCTCAGGCGCACGGCCAACGCTGCGTAGCATGACCGATTCGCACAGATTGTGCGCCGTGCGACCCAGCACCTCGATGTGCTTGAGCGCCATATCAAACGTAAAGATGACCTCGTCGGGCAGCTGTAGCGTCTTGAGCGCCGCCGACATGCGGCTCCAGGTGAGCGTCCACGAAACGCCCAGCACGAACGACACGTTAATGAACGTCTTGAGCGCGATCTTGAGCATGGCGCCCGCGGCAGAAGCGCCCAGCAGCAGGGCAGGCAGTGCCAGAACCACCGCAAGCCCCGTGGCGCCGAGCGCCGGTACAAAGGTCGCACGCAGCCCGCGTACGGGGCGCACGGCAACGAGCACCAGCGCGATGGCCGCCATCAACATGAGGTACAGCGGGCTCTGCGTCAGACACACGCACAGGACGCAAACGAACATCCCCACCAGGCGCACCGGAGCCGAAACGCAAGAAAGGGCGCGGTCGACCATCGACCCGCCCTCGTGCGCGCCTCCACCCAGGCGAACCCGCTCAAGCAGGCTCGCCAGGTGCAGGACATTCTTTTGCATCACACGATGCCGAGCCCCCGCGGGCTCGTAACGCTCCTCGGCCGCAAGCCAACTAGGCAGCTCGGCTATTGCCATGAGCACCGCTTTCCTTGACCGTCAGCGAGACCAGGCGGAATGTGATGGTGAGCACCGCCACGCCAATCACGCCGGACAGGATATACATGGCAGCCTGGCCGGCAAAGCCAAGACCCTGCTCCTCGGAATAGGCCTGCAGATAATCGCCCGTGGGCAGGGAATCGGCAAAGGTCGGGGTATCGAGACCGACCGAAGCCCGCAGGCTGTCGTCGCCAGCCTCCTGAACGGCGATCGCGGCGCCCTCGGCGTCCCACTCGCCCCAGGCGTCTCCGGTGGCCAGCAAGCCCAGCGGCGTGGCCACGACAAGCACGGCGACCAGGATAAGCGTGGGGATCAGGGAAGTCTTCTTGGCGGTACCATCGGCGGCAAGCTGGCCATCGACGGCCTCGGGCCCGACGATAATGCTCGGCGCCGTC
This sequence comes from uncultured Collinsella sp., assembly GCA_905208635.1. Taxonomy (GTDB): domain Bacteria; phylum Actinomycetota; class Coriobacteriia; order Coriobacteriales; family Coriobacteriaceae; genus Collinsella. The sequence continues at coordinate 27,446 of CAJLPX010000008.1, forward strand.
TTCTTAATGAAACCGTAAATGGCGGCCGTCGCCACGCCCTCGATCACGCCGGCAACCAGCATATGCGGGATCAACATGGCAGGAATAGCCACGGACAGCGGGAAGGGGCAGTACAGCGGCGCACCCGAAGCGTTGGTAAAGAGCATCGGCTGAATACCAAACTCGATTGCCGCGCACAGGGCCGCCAGACACAGGCCGACCCAACCGCTCACGATGGCAGAAACCGAGGTGCCCCAGCTCTTGTCGTGCAGGCGGCTGTTGAGCGCACGGAACACGATGGCGGCGGCAAACGGCAGCACAAAGGCCATGTTAAAGCAGTTGGCTCCAAAGGACAGGATACCGCCGTCGCCAAACAGCAGCGCTTGCAGCGCCAGCGCGACCGAAACCGCGATGGCCGCGGCCTCCGGGCCCAGCAGCAGCGCGATGAGCGCGCCGCCGACGGCGTGGCCCGTGGTGCCGCCGGGCAGCGGCACGTTGAACATCATGAGCAAGAAGGAGAATGCGGCGCAGATGCCCAGGAACGCCATATGCTCGCGATCGAGCGTGGCACGTACCTTCTTGATGCAGTGGACCCAAACGGGAACCATCGCCACCGCCATAACGGCATCGGTCTGCGGGGACAGATAATTATCGGGAATATGCATGAGCCCTCTCAATCAGAACGTTGTGTGTTACGTTTCCAACAATCCGTAACACCGACTCTGCATACTAACAAAAAGGCGCTCCGCCCACAACGCAGCACGCCCTTGCAATACGTACGTTATTAGCCCAGGTCCACGCACCGCCCAATAAAGGGCCCATGCACTCCCAACTTTCCGGTCACCCGGAAGAAGGTGCGATCCGCTCGCAACAAGGTTAACGCAGGAACCCGCCCCCGAGAGGGGTTTTCTAAGGCAACATCCCGCAGCCGCGAAGTGGCGAGGACGTTGCCGTGAAAACCCCGCAGGGGGCGGGTTCCGAACAGCAAAGATTACGAGCGGACTTCGCCGTTTACGCCCTTGCACACCTTGGTGACGATCTTCTGGTGCGCCTTCTCGACCTCTTCGCTGGTAAGCGTGTGGTCGTCAGCGCGATACGTAAGCGCAAAGGCCATGGACTTCTTGCCCGCTCCAATGCGGACCGGATCGCGGTAGACGTCGAACAGACGCACACCCTCGAGCAGCTTGCCGCCGGCGCTGGTAATGCGGCGCTCAAGGTCCTCGCAGGTCACGGATTTGTCGACCACGATAGCCAGGTCGTGCTCAACAGCCGGGTACTGCGAGAACTCGCGGTAGTTCTCCTGATTGCGGGCGCCCTTGATCAGCTTGTCCAGATCGAGCTCAAAGGCAACGACGACCTCATCGATGCCCATCGCCTCGCGCGCCTCGGGGTGAATCTCGCCGACCCAGCCTAGCACGGTGCCGCCGGACAGAACCTCGGCCGCACGACCCGGCTGCAAGAAAGCGTAGCCCTCGCCCTCGGCGGGACGGAAGCGAACCTTCTCGATGCGCAGCTGGGCAAGCAGCTCCTCGACAATGCCTTTGCCAGAGAAGAAGCGCAGCTTGCGGTACTTCATGTTCCAGGACTGCTCACTCCACTGACCCGAGAGCACACCCGCCACGGACTTGGTCTCCTTGGGCAGGCTGGCGTTCTCGCGACCGTGGAACAGGCTGCCGACCTCGTACAGGTGCACGTTGGGCGTGCCGTGGGCCTCGTTATAGGCCACGGATTGCAGCAGGCCCGGCAGCAGCGAACGACGCATCTCGGTCTGCTCGGCTACCAGCGGGTTCATGAGCACCACGGGGCAGCCGCGGCCCTCGGTGGACATGCCGATCTTCTCCAGGTCGCCCGGGGCGGCAAAGCCAAAAGTCGTGGTCTCGTTGAGGCCGCAGGCGCGCAGGATTTCGCCGACTTTGCGGGTGAGCTTCTGCTCGCGGGTCAGGCCGCCGATGTGGTTCTTGGCAGCCGGGATGGTCGCCGTCACACGGCCCATGCCCCATAGGCGCAGGACCTCCTCGATCAGGTCAATCTCGCGCGGCAGGTCGGGGCGGAAGCTCGGCGGAGTGACCATATAGTCGTCGCCGTCGCGCTCGACGGTGCAGCCCAGGCGGGTGAGCGAGCGCTCGATAAAGTCGGGCTCGATGTCGGCACCGCAGATGGCATGCACGCGGGCCAGGCGCAGCTTGATGCTGTCGATGGTCTTGGGCGCGGGGAACACGTCCACGTAGCCGGGAGCGACCTCGCCGCCGGCGATCTCCTCGATGAGCGCGCACGTCACATTGGCAACGTCCACGCAGCCGGTCTCGTCGACCTGGCGCTCAAAGCGGATGGAGGCATCGGAGATCAACGACAGATCGCGGCTGGTGTGCGAGGTGCGGCCGGCGTTGAAGCAGGCGCTCTCGACCATAACGTCAACGGTGTCGTCCTCGATCTCGGAATCCATGCCGCCCATAACGCCAGCCAACGCCACGGGACGCTCGCCGTCGGTGATGAGGCCCATGCCGGCGTCGAGCACGCGCTCCTCGCCGTCGAGCGTCGTGAACTTCTCATCCTGCTGGGCAGCGCGAACCACCACACGACGGTGGCCATCGCGCTCGGCAAAGGTGTCCAGGTCAAAGGCGTGCAGCGGCTGACCGGTGAGCATCATCACGTAGTTGGTGATGTCGACGATGTTGTTGTGCGGACGCACGCCCAGGGCGTTAAGGCGCTTGACCATCCAGTCGGGCGACGGGCCGACCTTCACGTTGCGCACGATGCGGGCGACATAGCGGTCGCACAGGCCCTCGTCGGCAATCTCGACGGAAAGCTCGTCGTCGGTCGCGCGGCCAGTCTCCGCCTTGATGACGGGCAGCTCAACGTGGAAATCGCGATCGAAAATGGCGCCGGTCTCGCGGGCCATGCCGATCATGGACAGGCAGTCGGGGCGGTTGGGCGTGATCTCGCAGTCGAGCACAGTATCACTCGAGCCCACATACTCGGCAAACGGCATGCCGCAGGGCGTATCCTCGGGCAGGATCATAATGCCAGAGTGGTCGCCGCCCAGGCCGAGCTCGCGTGCGGAGCAGTTCATGCCCATGGACACGACGCCGCGAAGCTTGCTCTTCTTGATCTTGACGTCGCCGGGCAGAACTGCGCCGATCATGGCCGTGACGATGTGGTCGCCGGCCTCGAAGTTCTGCGCGCCGCAGACGATCTGCAGCGGAGCGGGATTGCCGTCAGCGTCGAGGTTCTTGTCACCCACGTCGACCGAGCACACATACATATGGTCGCTATCGGGGTGCGGGGTCTTGGTGAGCACCTTGGAGGTCACCACGTGGTCGAAGGATTCTCCCACGGTGTCAATCGCCTCGACCTCGGTGCCGGTACGGATATATTCGTCCGAAAGAGTCTTGGGATCCTCCGGAATATCGATCATGGTCTTGAGCCAGTCGTAAGAAACGCGCATCTAACTGGTCTCCTTTCATAAATGCGGCTTTGAGCCAAAAACTGCAACGGAGACGGGTTTTCCAAGTGCCGCAGATTGCCTTGAAAGAGGAGGGCCGCGTACTTAGGTACGCAACCGACGATTGAAAGGCAAGGTGCGGTGCTTGGGAAAGCCGCCGGGCCTAGAACTGATTCAGGAAACGCATATCGCCCGTCATGAGCGTTCTGAGGTCGGGCAGGTCGTAGCGCAGGGCCGCGACGCGCTCGGCGCCAATGCCAAAGGCGAAGCCGGTATACTTCTCGGGGTCGATGCCACAGTTGATAAGAACGTTGGGGTCGACCATGCCGCAGCCCAGGATCTCGATCCAGCCGCTGTGCTTGCAGAAGTTGCAGCCCTTGCCGCCGCAGACGTGGCAGCTCACGTCCACCTCGCAGCTGGGCTCGGTGAAGGGGAAGAAGTGCGGGCGGTAACGCGTCTTGCGATCCTCGCCAAACATGCACTTAACAAAGTAGTCGAGCGTGCCCTTAAGATCGCCAAAGGTGATGCCCTCGTCGACGACCAGGCCCTCGATCTGGTTGAACTGCGGCAGGTGGCAAGCGTCGGCTGTATCGGGACGGTAAACGGTGCCCGGGCAGATCATGTAGATGGGCGGCTTTTGCGACTCCATGGTGTGGATCTGCACGCCCGAGGTCTGGGTGCGCAGGAGCACGTCGGACTCGCCATGGGCGTGGGCCTCGGGGTGCGCGGCGCTGCCGGGGTTGTTGTCGACCACGTAGAAGGTATCGCGGGCCGAGCGGCTCGGGTGATCCATGGGGGCGTTGAGCGCGGTGAAGTTGTAGTAGGAGGTGTCGACCATGGGGCCGGACTCGACGGTGTAGCCGATGCCGCAGAAGATGTCCTCGGCCTCCTCGATAATCTGCTTGATCAGGTGCTGGTGGCCGATCTGCGGACGGATGCCCGGCAGCGTGATGTCGACGGCGTCGTGCTCCAGTGCGCGCTTGAGGGCGGCGGCCTTCATCTCGGTGTTGCGCTCGTCGAGCATGCCCTCAATCAGCTGGCGCATCTCGTTGGCGCGCTTGCCCATGACGGGGCGATCCTCGGGGGCGAGCTTGCCCATCATGCGCATCAGGCCGGTGATGCGGCCCTTGCGACCGAGCAGCTCAACGCGCGCAGCTTCGAGCTTGGCTGCGTCGTCGGCGCCTGCGACGAGCTCCTTGGCCTCTTCCTCGAGTTTGACCAGATCATCAATCAGACTCATGTCTTCCCTTTCGTCTCTCGCGCTCTCCGTTTGCCGAGGCGGCTGCCACCGTCTGGCGTTGTGAAAACGCGGCCCGGTTCGGTAACAAAAAACCGCCCTCGGGCATGTGCATTGCCCAAGGACGGTTGAATTCCGCGGTACCACCTTGTTTGACCCGGCGGATGTCTGGCCCGCCGCGCCCACTCTGTACCCCTTGTCGCGAGGCTCACGGCTTCCCTACTGGGGCTTCGCCGCCGCTGGCCGCGTGCCCGTTGAGGTCGCTGCTCGGGAGTGAACGCTTGGCCCTTGTCACCACAGGAAGGCTCGCAGCCCATGACCTTCCCTCTCTTGCCGGCGACGCGGCGGGCAAAACCCTCTCCGTCAACGCATTGGGCTATAGGATAACACATTCTGCGTGTGCATCGCCGCGTTCCGTTTTGTTCGCACTGGGTACAAGGCAGGTAGCTGTGCAAACTGGCCGCGCACCCACCCGAGGCGCTCGGCTCACGAGATCAAGGATATGGTATGGGAAAGAACAAGGATAAGATGGCCAAGCCCGCAGCGGATAAGACGCCCAAAGGCATGAAGGTCGATAAGGCTGTCAAAAAATTCCGTAAGCTCGAGGGCAAGCTGTGGACCCGCGAGTACCTGCTCAAGATTGCCGAGTTTGACGGCGCGACCATTGCTCCCGCCAACGGCGCCGCAGCGCGCGCCGATGCCATGGGCACCCTTGCCGGTGAACATCACAAGCTCCTGACCAGCAAAAAGTCTGTCGAACTTGTGCGCTCGCTGGCACGAGAGACCGTCGCAGGCGGACATGTAGACGACCCGCAGCTGCTCGACGAGATCCGTGTGCTCGGCCGCGACCAGCGCGAGGCAAGCGCCATTCCCACCGAGGAGGCTGAGGCCTGGACCAGGCTCACCTGCGAGGCCGACGCCGTGTGGCACAAGGCCAAGACGGCCAATGACTGGGCGAGCTTTGAGCCCTATGTGGATAGAATCGTCGCCCAACTTAAGCATCAGGCCGAGCTCATGGATCCCAGGCGCGACCCATACGATGTTTGGCTCGACCAGTACGAGCGCGGCCTTTCCGCCAAGAGCTTCGACGCGTTTTGCGATGAGGTCAAGGCGACGGTCGTGCCGCTCGTGCACGCCATCGGCGAGCGCGGCCAGCAGCCCGCTGCCGACTTTTTGCACGCCCGCGTGCCAGAGGCCGCCCAGCGTGCCATGAGCTTCGACCTTATGAAGCTTGTCGGCCTGGACCTGGACGACACCACGCTTGCCTTTACCGAGCACCCGTTTAGCGAGGGCTTTTCCGTGGGTGACGCGCGCATCGCGACGCACATCTATGAGGACGACTGCATCTCCAACGTCTACAGCATCATCCACGAGGCCGGTCACACCATGTACGAGCTGGGCGTGAACCCCGCCTACGCGCGCACCTGCCTGGAGGGCGGCACCTCCATGGGCATCCACGAGAGCCAGAGCCGCTTCTTTGAGAACACCGTGGGCCGCAGCCGCGCCTTTATGGGACCGCTGCTCGAAGTGCTGCGCCGCCACGCGCCCGAGGTCTACGGTAGCGTGGACGAGGATACGCTCTACCGCGCCGTGAACATCGCGCAGCCGTCGCTGATCCGCACCGAGGCGGACGAGCTCACCTACCCACTGCATATTATGGTGCGCTACCAGATCGAGCGCATGCTGTTTGCCGGCGAGGCCACGGCCAAGGACATCCCCGCGCTTTGGAATCGTTTTATGGACGAGTATCTGGGCATTCCCGTTCCCGACGACACGCGCGGCTGTCTGCAGGATACGCACTGGAGCGGCGGCTCGTTTGGCTACTTCCCCACGTATGCACTGGGTAGCGCCTACGACGCCATGTTTGTGCCGGCCATGTGCCGCGACGGTGTCGACCTCAACGGCGCCTGTGCGAGCGGCGACTTGGCACCCGTCCGCGCGTGGCTGGGCGAGCACATTTGGCAGTGGGGCCGCGCCAAGGACGCGCCGGAGCTCATCAAGGGCGCCTGCGGCATGGCGTTCGATGCCCGCTACTACTGCAGCTACCTGCAGGACAAGTTCACCACGCTGTACGAGCTGTAAGGATTGACCAGCACGCCATCGCCAACGCCAACCATGTTGACGCCGATGTCTTGGCAACGTCAGCGAAAACGGCCCCAAGCGAGCAAGGTGACGTGAAATGAAAGGGCGCTGACCTTCTGGTCGCGCCCTTGAAATTGAGCGTCAGATTGCCGCTTGGGGCCGTTTGCAGCGTCGAGCAGCTACGCGGTTTGGTAAAACCGCGTAGCTATAAAGCCTCGAGCGCGTTGGCAATGCGCTTCATGGCGGCATCGGCGGATGCTTGGTCGGGCGCCTCGGCCAGCACGCGGATAACCGACTCGGTTCCACTCTTGCGTACGAGCACGCGGCCCTCGCCTGCCAGCGCAGCCTCGGCCTCGGCGATGGCGTTCTGCACGCCCATGTTCTCGAGCGCGGCGTCCTTGTCCGCCACGCGCACGGCCACCTGCGCCTGCGGCAGCAGCTTGCACGGAGCCGTGAGCTGCGAGAGCGTCTCGCGCTCGGCACGAATCACTTCCATCACGCGCAGCGAGGTCATAATGCCGTCGCCCGTGCGCTCGATATCGCCAAAGATCGTATGGCCCGTCTGCTCGCCGCCTAGGCTGTAACCGCCCTCGCGCATCTTGGCATACACGTGACGGTCGCCCACACCGCTGGTCACGGCACTTAGGCCGGCAAGCTCCAACGACTTGATCAGGCCAAAGTTGCTGGCAATCGTCGGAACCACGGTACCGCCCGAAAGGCGACCGTGCTTGTTCAGGTACACGCCGCACACGTACAGGATCTGGTCGCCATCGACCACGCGCCCGCGCTCGTCCACGGCCAGGCAGCGGTCGGCATCGCCGTCATAGGCAAAGCCCACGTCCAGGCCCTGCTCCACCACGTGGCGCTGCAGACGCTCCATATGCGTGGAGCCGCAGTCGACGTTGATGTTAAAACCATCGGGCGCGGCATTGATCACGCGCACGTCGGCGCCCAGCGCGTCGAACACCGGCTTGGCCACCGAGGACGCCGAGCCGTTGGCGCAGTCGATGCCGATCTTGACGCCCTGCAGCGAAAAGTTCGCGCTGGCGATGAGCGAGGCAATGTAGCGGTTGCGGCCCTGCATGTAGTCCACCGTGGCGCCGATGTGGTTGCCCGTGGCCAGCGGCACCTCGCTCTTGCCATCGACGTAGTCCTCGATGAGCTCCAGTACGTCCTCGTCCATCTTAAAACCGTCGCTATTGACGAGCTTAATGCCGTTATCGCAAAACGGGTTGTGGCTCGCGCTGATCATGATGCCGCAATCGAAGCAGCCTTCCACGGTCTGATGCGCTACGCCCGGCGTGGGGATCACGTGCAGCATATAGGCGTCCGCACCGCTCGCGACCAGGCCACTCACCAGCGCCGCCTCGAACATATAGCTCGAGCGACGCGTGTCCTTACCCACGATGACGCGCGCCTTGCGCTCGCGGTTGGCGCCGTAATACCAGCCCACAAAACGGCCAATCCTATAAGCGTGCTCTACCGTCAGCCCAACGTTAGCCTCACCGCGAAAGCCGTCGGTGCCAAAGTACTTCATGCGCTCTCCTTACAAAATAGGGGCGAACAGATTGCCTGTCCGCCCCAAAATGGTACTCGATTATCTGCGCTACCAGAAAAACCCTACGCCGACGCGCTGTCGCGAGCCGCCTGGCATGTAGGAGTCTGACGCAGCGTAAGCGGCTTGTCCCCCGCCTCGGCTGACGTGGTCAGCGTATATGTGATCGTCGTCGTCTCGCCAGCATGCAGGTCAACGGTGCCCGAATAGAAGGGGATTCCATGCCACGTAGCGGCGCCAAGACCAAACTGGGTGCCCTCGACGGTCAGGTCAGTAATGTTGCCGCCCGTCGGGGCAAACAACGAAACATTCAGACGCTCGTCGTCGCGCGCGGCATCAGGCGCGCTCGCCGCGACGTAGTCGGGCAGCTTGCCGGCCTCCTCCTGCGTCATGATGTTCGTCAGGGTAACGGTGATGCGATACGAGCATGTGCCGTCACCGTTCTTGATGCCCTGGCCAATCTGCGTATCGGCATTCAGGTACCAGTCGAGCTTGGAGAAGCTCAGGTTGTTAAAGTAGACACCAGCAACGGGATCTTCACTCGGGTCATCCGGATCGGGCAGCGAGGCGTCGATGTTCATCTCCTTGATAGCGTTCTGCTCGTCATCGTTTTTCATCCACGCGATCAGGCGGCCCTCTTCGGCACCGCGCTCAACGGCGCTGACAAGCTTCGTAACATCGACATCGCCGATACCGCCAAGGATCTTGTCGAAGGCAGCGCTGGCGACGGATGCAAAGATGCCGTCCGACTCCTCGACCGGATAGTTCCAGTACACATCGTGCATGAGGACCTTTGCGGCGTTGGTGCCGTCGACAACCGTTCCGTCGGGCAGCGACACGTTACCGACCAGGCCCAGTAGATACTGCAGGAACACCGGGTCGATACCCACGACGCCGTCAACGTCCTGGCCATATTGAGATTTCCACAGGGCTGCGACACGCTGCGAGTTGCGGGGCCAATCAGGCGAATAGGTATTGCCCGAGTTGTACAGGTTACTGTGGTTGCCGAACAGCGCCTCATCCTCTTCGTCGACGCTCTCGACTGCCTCATCCTCGCTGAGTCCAATGCGGGGGACAAACTCGCCAATCGACATCTGGCCGTCGGTGACCGAAATCAGGCCCTGCGAACCGCCAAAGCCGCCGCAGGCACGAATCTCGACGTTGTTCATGGCGTACACAAGATAGTTGCGCGTCTGGCCGTTGGCGCCGAGCATCTGGGGAAGGACGGGGGCGACCTTCTCCGCCGCGTCAACCGCGCCGTTGAGGGTGGCAAAGCCGTCCTTGGCCTTATCGACCAGCTCGGTCACCTGGGAAATATGAGTATCGCCAATGCCCTGGATCTTCTCGTTGGCGCTCTTGAACACCTTGGAGCTATCGGAAAGCGAATCGGCAACGGCCTGCAGCGCGGACACGTTAATCATGCCGTCCTGGAACAGCTTGCCGGGCGTGGCCTGCGAAAGGTTATCGGCCATGGGAACCAGTGCATTGCTCGAGACATCGGACAGGACGTCGATCATGGTGCGGGCCGCATTGATGTCGCTGCCATACACCGGGATAAACGAAGCCGCCGTCCACAGCGGGCTCGAGGTCTCCGCCTTCATGCTGTCGCAGAGCTCATCGATCTTTTTCGCGTCGTCAGGCAGCGTCGAAAAATCGCCCGACGTGACCTTGTCCTTAAGGCCACCGACGATCTCGACAGCCTCCTTCGCTTCGCTCTTTACGGTCTTTGCCGAGTTAAGCAGCATAAAGCCACTTGCGCCAAGCGCAACGAGAAGCACCGCGACTACAGCGGCAATAATGGCGCCAGTGTGACGCTTTTTGCGCTCGCCCTTGCGATGGCGATGACGGACCAGACCGTCAGAGGTCGAACTCGACGAAGCGTCGCTACCGTAGTTCAAGCCAAAATCGTAATAATCTTCCTTGGAACCCGAGCCCGCAAACTCGGCACCGCTATCATCCAGGCGGGCGAACGTGCCAGTCTCGGAGGCGCCGGTGTAAATCGTGCCAAGGTTACCCGTAAGCCCCGCGCCACCGGCAGAGGGAGTATTGTTGGCGGCCTTGCCGGCATTAACGTTGCCGGCGGTATTCGCGGCGTTGGCAGCACCTGCGTTGTTCGCAGGTATCGAAGGGGCCCCGCTCGGCTGCGACGTGGAGGTTGCACCGCCCGCAAAGACATTCCCTCTTGCACGGCCGGTCTTTTTTGCCTTTTGAGACTGCTCGTACAGAGCGGTAAACATCGCCGTCTCGCCCGGGGACACGCGCTTACCGGAACCGCCCTGCCCAGCGCCGCCCGGCGTGCCGGCCTTACCAGCCCCGTTCGGACGCGGCGGAACTGCAGGACGGCCGCTATCGCTGCCCTTAAAGTGATTACCAGCCATAAAGAAATCCTCGCAATTGAGTCGCAATGAAAAAGTCCATAACGTTACTAGTTTATGGCATTTTGAGCATCGACAGCTAAACTCCAGACACGGACATCAATTGGCGAAAATGTGGCACAACGCCTTTTCCGTCTTGGCGCCAGCTACACCGTCAAAAACACCATCGCGATAATCATGGCAAAGCCCGCCAGGTCGGTGGGCAAAAACACCGTTCCCAGCATAAGGGCGCTGGTGATGGTGGCCGAAACCGGCTCCATGGTTCCAAGGAGGCTCGCGCGCACCGAGCCAATCTCCTTAACGCCCTGCATGTAGAACATGTAAGCAAAAAACGAGCCGATAACCACGAATACCGCGAGCGCCTCGACGCCGGCAGCGTCGAGTGCCGGCATATGCGCCCAAGGCTGCACGAAGACGCACGAGACCACGCCCGCCGTGAGCATTGCCGAGCCCGTGACGATGGGGCTGCCGTATTCGGGCAGGATCTTGGCGGGAATCACCGCCATACACGTGGCGCTGACCGCACACATAAGACCTGCTGCCAGGCCAAGCGGCGAGATATTCAGGCTGGTGGGGTCGCCGCCGGTGGCGATTAAAAAGGTTCCACCCAGAGCCAGGCCAATGCCGATAACTTCGCGAGTACGCGGCATGCGGCGATCGGTCACGCAGGTGTAGCCCATGATGATAACGAGCTGCAGGCACTGGAGCACCGTCGCGGTTCCGGCGTTCGTCAGGCGCACGGCCGAAAGATAGCAAAACTGGTTGAACAGCAGACCAAAGGCGGTAAAGAGCAGCAGCTGCTTGCGATCGGCGGGTGTGGTCCAGAGCTTAATCAGGCGCTCGCGGTCGCGCGTAACAACCACGGTCATAAAGAGTAGACCGGCGAGAATCTGACGCACGCTCATAAGCCACAAGGTGTCGACGTGGTAGGTATCGAACAGAAAGCTCGCGCTGGTGCCCGAGAAGCCCCAAAACGAACCGCCCACCAGCGTAGCCAAGACGCCCGTGATCATCTTGCGCGTCGAAGCGCTGTTCAGGCGCTCGCGCCAAGCGCGGCGGGTGCTACGGCTGAGCTCATCGGTGCCCTCGGGCACATCAATGTTCGATATATCGGTCATCGGCACCGAAGCCCCTGCGCCTTCGACCTGCTCGACACGCTCTTTGCTCATTCCATTCCCTCGAAGCAGCCTGGAAACAATTCGGCTTACCTTACCACGGCGAAGGCACCAGCCGAAGGCTTGTCCGCTTATCGGTAGGACAATTCTGCAGACGTCTTTCCATAGCTCGATACCGCAATGGCCTTGCATTATGCGACAGTCAAATCGCGGCAGCAGGCTCTTTTGAAATGGATATGACAAAGCCCCCGAATTCCACAATGTAAGCGATTTTTAAAAATGTTCTTGCCACCGAGTTCAGGCTCCGTTATATTATCCCTTGCGCGCTTGCGCACCCTTGATCGGGCGTTTAGCTCAGGGGGAGAGCGCTTCCCTGACACGGAAGAGGTCAGAAGTTCAAATCTTCTAACGCCCACCAAATGTTCGCAGCTCAGAGGCTATGTCCTCTGGGCTGTTTTGTTTTATGTCGCTAAATCCGCTGGCAGTTCCAACCGTCATCGCAACGTAACATCAATTCACCTGACGAATGGCAGCCAAATATATTCAATACCCCAACATCAACAATAGCCAGGCACAAAACTGCGCCGCAAGCTGCTCCAACCGCCCAACTGGTCAAAAGCCGACCATCTACTTGCCAATTTATCTAACGGCGTAACCAAGCAGTCCGCGCCGCAACTTCTCAACAAAACGCCGCGATGTCTGCGCCCTGCGGTATCCTTGAGCCACTCGCACCCGCAGCACCAAGGAGCCGCCATGCGCACCGAGCTCGATGTCCCCTTTTCGCACAAAGAAGAAGCCAAGGCGCTGGGCGCCAAATGGGACCGGACCAAGAAGATCTGGTATGTACCCAGCGGCGTCAACCCCGAGCCTTTTGCCGAGTGGCTGCCCGGTGTTGACCGATCCGACCCCTCAGCGCCGTATATATATCTAGTACTGGGCAAGCGCGAGTGCTGGAAGTGTCACAAAGAGACCTCGGTCGCGGCCTTCGGCATTCCCTATCGAACCGATGACGACAAGGGCATCGCCATCGCGCACGCGCCCAACGAAGCCGGGCACATTGCCATCGACACGGCCAACGCCAACGCACTCGCCATCGTGCCCGCTCTTGGCTGCGTGCCGGGCGAGATCCGCGACTATCTTTCTAAGCGCTGCGGCTACAAGCCCGTAGGCGCGCGAGCCTCCAAAGCCCCGTCGCTCGGCAACACGTGCACCAGTTGCGACGCGCTGCAAGGCAGCCGCTATCTGTTCGAGGAGCCCTCGTCCCCGTTTGCCCTCACTGCCATCAACAAGCTGCCGGCACTGGAGTTTGTACGCGTCGAAGTTGCCGGCGTCTTTGGCGTCCCGGCCACGCGCACCGACTTTGACCAGGCGCTCTTTACCTGGGCACGCGACCATCACGCCAAGTTCCACAAGCAGCTCGGTGAGGGGGTTTATTTATAGGGACAGAGATGCCCTCACAGCCAGCTCCTCCGCATCACCTATCCCTCGTCGCCGGCGTCGTACACGATATCGAGGCCACAAACAGGGCATTTCTCCTGATACGCCGGCATATGAACGCCTGTCCGTTTTCTCACTTCGTCGCTAAGTCTGTCGCACGCATCGATGAACCGAATGTCGAGGCACGGTATTTGCGAGCCGCAGCAAGGACAGGCGACGACAAACGACCCGCAATCAACTTCTACGCTCGGAAACATTTTGTTGTCTATAAGGGCGCACGGCAGTTTTCCGTACTTCCCCATCGCAATATCGCCTCGCCAGCTCACGTTCGCTCCCCTCTCGCTATACAAATCAGGGAGAGCATGCACCGGCAGGCGTGTGCGAGATTGCATCGCCACGCGATCCGATCAAACAGCACGATCGTAAAAGACCGCCAAAGCCAAATTTCATCGTCGGTCGCACCCTGTCCGGCAAACTCAATATCGACAGGTATGTGCTTCAGATAACTCATGTCGGGCGCAAAACGAGGGTCCGGTCCGCCTTTATGAACAGGACCGTGCAGAACAAACCATCCGTTTTCGGGCTCGAACCGCTCAACAAACGCAAGGCCGAGCACCTTATAGCCCACCTCGGTTGCAAATATGACTCCGACTGGGACGTCACATTCCATGCAGTTGAGCATTTTACGGTTGTAATTCTGGTCTCGAAAACCAACGGTACCCGGCGCTTGAACCGAGTACTTAATGACCCACGTACCATCGTCCAAATAGAGCGGAGGCACATTGTTGATGCTCTCGGTTTGCCGCTGGCGCGCTTGTACCCCGCTACCCCACTCCCCTGTATACTGATGTAGCACGTGTTTCATCCGGGCTTGTTGGGCCGGATTGTTCATGGGAGGGTCTTATGGCTGCTTCGAATCCGCCTAAGGGGAGCGTTTCTTCTTCGTCCATCAAGCCGGTTACGCGCAAGGCCGTGCGTTGCCAGCGCGATGTCGCCTGGCTTGTCACACAGGCGGCGGGCAGGCTTGTGGCGACCACTCAGGACGTCAATGCGCCTACGCCGAGCTTTGTGTTAGCGGCGGCGCTGGATTTTGTGCGCCAATTGGAGCTTGCCGCACAGAATGCCAGCGGCCACCTCGACTACCAGAATGTTATGGCGCCCGACCTGCAAACGTTCTGCCACATGGCCAAGTTGCCCGCCGCGCCCAATGCGCTTTCGGACGTAGGCTACATGTTTACGCTTTCGGGCGCGGACCTTATCCGTGACATCTATGCATACTGCAGTGAGCTCGCCGAGCGTCACGTCTTTGGCACGGCTGAAGTCAAACCGGGAAATGTCATCAAGCTGGTTCTTAGGCTGTTCTTGATGGACGGGTTCGGGGCCATGCCGGCGTAAGCCGAGTCTTTAGCACCACCGTCGACTGAGCAACAACCGCTTTACCTTAGTGGGCGCCAATTGAGGGTCAATTATTGGGTTGCCTCGTCCACTAACGCATTTATTCCACGCGCTCTGATAGTCGATATTTGCGGTTGCGGCTCGTCGCCGGCGCCGTGGGCTCAAGCTCGCCTTGAGCAATGAGCGCGTTGACGCGCGACCTAACCTGGGAAATTGTAAGCTCCGTGCGTTCTGCCAGCTCACGCGTCCCCAGCTCGCCGTAATGTTTGAGTGCCGTCACAATTAAGCCCCCGCCATGATCGACCGGCTCGATCTTTGAACGGTAAAGTACGACCTTGAACCGATCGAACCCCGGGCAGAACAGGGGCTCGGCCAGACCATGCGCGCGCATGGCATCGATCATCATCGGGATGCCCGAGCCATTGCCCTCAGCCGGCGAACCTGCGCCATCCGGCAGCGGGACAATCGACATGAGTTTCACGAGCGTCGCGTTACGGCATCGGGAGCTGCCGTCAAACAAGTTCTCGCGAGTCTTCCCTCCATAAAGGCCGCCGGGATTCGTCACCTCGATACGGTCGTCAAAAACGTCGACGGTGATCGATTGCCCACAGAACCGATCCCCGTATTCCCTGTGGATAACCGCGTTGGCGACTGCCTCGCGCAGGACCTCCTCGGGAATCTCCAGCGAGTCGATACGCGAGATGCCTTGGACGGTCGAGGTGCGGCGCAGGTTTTTGGCGACAGCCGCGACAGTATCCGAAATCATCTCGCCCAGGGTGCCCTCGCAGACTGTGCGGTCCATAAATCTTAGCGGTCCCGCAGCGCCCTTTTGAGTTCCCGCATGGACAGCCACATCAATGAAGAGCTTGGGATAGAACTGCTGAGGGTAAACGCCCGCGGCAAGGAGGCCGGCCTTGGTAACATTGCCCTGGAAGTCGAGGAGATTCAGGCGCTCCATCTTTGTCTTCTTGTCCGTCGCACCACGCATCGCTCGAGGCGTCAACGAATAGGCGCGTTCTATCGTGCGGTCGACCAGCGACTCGTCGAGATCGCCCACACTCGTGCCGGGCACCGCATCGCGATCGCTAGGACTCGTCCGTTCGTATGACGACAGTGCCAAAACCTCGGTCGACGAAAGGGGCACGTCTTTGTCATCGACGCGCTTGTAGCTGCCGCCCTGGGCGCCCCGCTCTATTACATAGCAAGGCTTGCTCGACGGGTCGAGCTCCTCAATCGTGATGACCAGAACCACGGTGCCCTGGAGCTCCACGCGCTCAATGGTGTATTTGGGCGGATTGGCCAGCTTTCCGCGACCGCCGGCATCGCCCATGCCCGCCACGAATTGGTTGAGCACTTTCTCGGTCTCAAAGTTTGTAACTGGGACAAAACCCGCGTGCTCGCTCACTCCGAGTACGATGATGCCGCCGGCGGTGTTTGCGAAAGCGCTGACCGTTTCCCATACGTCGCGGGAAAGTGTCGTGGCGCTCTCCTTGACCTCGACGTTAAGATCGTCCGAGCCCATGCGTCTTAAAGACTCGAGCAAACCGGCCAGCTCGTTTTCGTTCATCTGCACGTCCCTTCGCTTGGTCCTGCGGAGAATGCCGCAGACGGATTTCCCTCGTCTCTCAGTTATCTCTCGTAATTATCTCTCGTCTTTCTGTTATCTCTCGTATTAGATATGAGTGAAAGATGAGAGATAAGATATCTCTACCTGCTTCATTAAATCATGTTTTTGCTGGTGGAACAATCGATATTGAGACAATACCATGGTTGCTTGTCTCTTTGCTGCTGAGCTATCTCTCATAATTATCTCTCGTCTTTCTGTTATCTCTCGTATTAGTGACGAATGAGAGATGAGAGATGCGTGAGTGATGGACGAGTGTGATTTTTTGGACGGTCGGAAAATCCCTCAAATAAAAAACGGGGCCGGCCTTACGCCGAGCCCCGTTTTCAAACGGTCAGTTAGTTATCCAACGCGCGAGCATAGCAGTCAACATTACGCCGCCGCGAACACTCCCAAGCCCGTTCCGATGATGCAGATTGCGAAGATGCCCAAGATGATCCAAATGGTCTTGACGCCCTTTTTATAGAGGGCAACGCAAGCGAACGTTGCCAGCAAGGGCAGCAGACCGGGGAAGATCGAATCGAACAGATCCTGCAGGACAATCTCCGAACCACCCACGTCAAAGGTCAAAGCCGTGGACAGCGAGACCTGTGCCGCAATCATGGCGCCGATAACGGTCATTCCGAGAACACCGGCAGCATGCGTCATGCGAGACATAAGGTTGCTCTCTTCGGACTGCTGCAAAAACTTGGTTCCCAAGTCGTAACCCAGATGGGCGGCGACGATACGCGTTGCAAAGTTAATCACGGAGTAGATGAGCGCGTACACGATGGGGCCGAGCGGGTTGCCCGTCGAAGCGATGCCAATACCAATGCCGGCGGCAACCACGCGGAACGTACCCCAGTAGAACGAATCGCCGATGCCGGAAAGCGGTCCCATAAGGCCGACCTTCATGGCGTTAATCGAGGACGTGTCGAAGTTCTTATCGGCAGCCGCCTGCTCTTCCATCGAAACCGTTAGGCCGGCTACAAACGGAAGCACATGAGGCGTGATGTTAAAGAACTCGGTATGGCGATCGAGCGCCGCATAGTAATCGTCGTCGTTGGGATAGATCTTTCGCAGGGGCTTCTGAATGGTGTACATGAAGCCCATTGCCATCATCTTGTCGTACGACTGCGAGCACTGGCTCGTAAACTGGCGAAGGAACATGCTCCGATACATATCGGGAGTCATAATCGCGTCCTTCTTGGACTCTTTGAGGTCGGTGTTCTGGATAGCCATTAGAAGTCCTCCTCTTCATCTGCAGCAACCGTCTGCGGACCGGACGAGCCCTCGCGGAAGGCCAGGAGCAGCGCGACGCAAATGGCAGCTGCGGCGACGCCGACCACGTCCATCTTGAGGTAGATGACCATAATGAAGCCCAGGAACAGCCAGGGAAGGAGCTTGTTATCGCCCATGGTCCTGATAAGAAGAGCGAAGCCGATGCAGACCATGACGCCGGACGCAACGTTGAGGCCGTCCATCACAAACTGCGGAATCGCGTTGAGCGCATTGTTGATAAGGTCGGCACCAAAGAACAGCGAGCCAAACACCAGCAGTGCAGACGGAATGCCAATCGACAGCGGCACGATGGTCAGATGGTACAGATTCGCCTTGGCAAGATCGCGATTTGCCAGAGCGGTCTCAATCTTCTTGCAGGCAAAGGCACCCGGAACGGCGTAGCAGAAGTTGCGCCACACCTGAAGGAAGACGGAGACGGGAAGGGCGAGCGCGACGGCAGTTGCCGTGCCCGTACCCGTAATGACGGCAAACGCGCAGCCAAGCACGCCGGAGGCATAGACCTCGGGAGGAACCGCCGCGCCGACCATGATGGCGCCCATGAACATGGACTCCAAAGCAGCGCCGACGATAACGCCCTGCTGGACATCGCCAAGGATCAAGCCGACAAACAGGCTCGTAAACAGCGGACGACCAAGCATCGTAATGCCAAATAATTGCTCGTCCATGGACGCAATAAATGCGACCAGTGCAACTAGAAGATACTGGACAACCATTTCGATCAACCCCAGAAACAGGTCTGCAGGCGAGGCATTCTGCGCAGCTCGCCTGCAGACAACCGCAGCAATTTGAGAGGATTAGTAGTTCATCTGGTGATAGTAACGACGCGTGGTGAGCGGGTGGTTACGGACGTGCTCGAGATGGCAGCTCAGACGCTCGGTGATGGTGTAGGTGACCATCGGGGAGACGATCTTGCGGAACTCGGGGTCGCTGAACGGCAGCTCGACCTCGGCGGTGTCAAACTTGTTCACGCGGACGTTGACGCCCTTCTCGTCGGCGAGCATGTGAGTGAAGTTGTCCACGCGGTCCATGAGCTTACGGGTGTCGTCCTCGCCGTAGAGCATGATGAGGCTCGTGCCTTCCTCGCACAGCTCGATGGTGCCGTGGAAGAACTCGGCGGCGTGGATGGACTTGGTCTTGATCCACTGCATCTCCTCGAGGATGCACATGGCGTAGTCGTAGGCCTCACCCCAGAGCATGCCGGAGCCAATCACCATGTGGTAATCGGTGTCCTTGAAGTCCTCGGCCATGGCGGCGCAGCGCTCGTCCTGAGCGTCCTTGGCCTTGATGAGGTACGGAGCGATGTTGCCGAACTCTTCCATGAAGGTGTCGTACTTGGGGAAGGCGCCGGCGTTCTTGAGGAAGCGGGCGACCAGCGTGATCTGGTAGGTGTAGATGGCCTCGCACAGAACGTCGTCCTCGGCGAAGCTGAAGAACTTGTAATCGGCGTACTCGGTGGCCGGGGTGTTGTCGTTGGAGACATACATCAGCGTGCGGGCGCCCTGCTCCTGGCAGAACTTGGCAGCCTCAATGATCTCGGGGGTGGTGCCGGTACGGGTGGAGAAGACGCAGACCGAGTCCTTGTTGAAGGCCTTGGGCGGGCACGCGAGGAACTCAGCGGCGATCTCGCAGTGGACGTCGACGTCGGCCGTGGTGGTCTCGACCCAATACTTCATCGGGAGCGTGTGGGCCCAGGTGCCGCCGCAGCCGATGAAGAAGATGTTGGAATAACCCTGCTCGCAGACCTCGTCCACGGCAGCCTCAATCTGAGGACGGAGAGCGAGGGCATCGCTCACAACCTTCTCGTAACGAGGCTCATCGAAATTGAACATCCCTTACTCCTAACTCACTTGGATGAACCCTTCATTCATCCCATAACGTTATAATACTTTATATAACTAACTATGCAAGAACTATTTCAGATTTTTTTTGATTTTTCTTTAATAAAAAGCCCGCCGATCAAATGATCGACGGGCATAGGCATAGAGCATTGGTTCAATAAATGCCGAGCATCAACGTGTTTCCGGCTAGAAAACGTCCTTGGCAAACACCTTAGCGTCATTGGGAACCTGACGGATTTCGATGGCCACGCCATCGCCCAGGAGCTCTTGGATATGCTCGGCATCTTTCTCGGTCGCAAAGATCGCAGGGGTCGGATGAAGCGTGGTCTCAGGGGTCTTTCGGGTTCCACCCAGATTGATCTCTTTGATGTCTTTGCAACCCTTAGCGAGACGATAGACATCTTCAATCGTCTCAGCGATGATAAACAGCGAATACTTGTCGGTAACGCCGCTGTTGAGCGCCTCGATAGCAGCGTCAACATTCTTGATGACGAGTTTAACGCCGTTGGGGCGGGCGAGCCTCAAAGCCGCCTTCCTCATGTCGTCTTTTGCCACAGCATCGCTGGCAAGCAGGATGCAATCTACATCCAAAGCGTGAGTCCAGGACATGGCAACTTGGCCGTGAATCAGTCGATAATCAACTCTCGTAAGCTTAATCATCGTTATCATCTCCGCACGTGATAAAGGGAATGACAGGTGTGGCCCCTAGCTAGGGCTCGAACCAGAACTAACTAGAACTCTTCTTCTTTGGCGCCGGCAAGCATGTCCGCCGCCTCGCAAAGCTGAATAAACGCACGCGATCCCTCGACCGCGGCTTTGGCCTTGCCCGCATCCAGAGAGTCCAGCTGCGTAACCATTTCGACAAGCAACGGAAGATTCATTCCAGCAATCAACGTAAACGATCCGTCGACTTGTCGCTGAATGAATTCGTTGCTTACAGAGCCGCCAAAGATGTCAGTCACGACAAACCAAGAGTCGGCAGGATCCTTCGCCTCCATCCATGCATCAATCAACGCCGCGACATCCCTTGAGTCGTCATCGACATAGGCGCACAGGCACTCGATTCGGTCGTCGGTACCCATCAGAATCTCCAGAGAGCTTTTCATACCTTGGGCGAGATAACCATGACTCGCTAGCAATATCTTATTCATAGTTCTCCAATATCAATAAGACGTACTATATTGTCATAACAAAGTATATTAGCAATCTCCACCTACGCGGTATGTCACAATTTTCTAAATCCGCGAACGGTAACAATTGGTCGGTAAACCAATCTATCTCTAATTTACAAATAGAACTTCAGTCGCTCGGTGCAGTACACCTGACGGGAGATGAAAAGCGGCTCGCCACTTGGAGCATAACGTCTATCGACAAACAGAAGTAGCGAAGAGTCCAGCTCCACGTTAAGGTATGCCGCCTCAAGCTCGCTCGCATAGCAGACCTCGAGCGTACGCGTGTTGGGACCCATCTTGATCCCCTGGCGATCGAGTACCGCCATCAGCGAATCCTCGAGGGATTCATGCTCCAAAAAAGAAAGCGCAGCGGAATAGCTATTGGTTTCCAGCATCGTGGGCTTGCCATCCACAAGGCGCAGACGACGACTACGCAATACCTTTTGGGTATCGTCTACGCCCAGGAACTTCGCGTCTCGCAGGTTTGGGAAGTCCCAGCCCATTTCGAGAACCCTGGTAGACGCCTGTTTTCCCGCAAGCTGGCACGAATGGGTAAAGCTCTCACGGTCGTCCGCGGCATACATCTGTGTGTCCGACGAAACGAACGTGCCCTTGCCGCGGGCCCTCTCAACAAGCCCAGCATCTTCCATTTCTTTAATTGCGGAGCGAACCGTTATTCGGCTCACGCCAAATTGCTCGATAAGCTCCGTCTCGGTCGGGAGCTTATCTCCCGGGCGGTACGTGCCGTTGGCGATCGAATCAGAAAGCGCACGAACAATCTGTTTGTACAGGGGGATAACGCTATTTGCTTCAACCATATCAACCATACCTTTGCAAGGAATCAGCAGTTTATAGATAGATGACTTATATTGTATTAGAACTTTTTAGGAGTCCATATATTTCCTAAATGATTCGGTAAACGGGGTGTTATTTCACTTTAGCGGGATGCAGCGGCTACCCGCGGCATTCGCCGTCAACCCAGCACAGCCGCCCACCAATATCGTTGCCAGTTCGTCGCAGAGCCGCTGCCCCATATGGGTATACTCTCGAGGATTCGACTCGATTCGCCCCCGTTGGGGCGTCAAAGGAGACTGCATATGCCCACCACCTCAACCGACCCGCGCGCCGCTGCCGCCGCGCTGCTGGTGCCCGGCACCACCTGCCATGGCTTTGCCGTCGAGCGCTGCGAGACCGTGCCCGAGCTCGACTCGGACGCCTACGTGCTGCGCCACACCGCCTCGGGCGCTCGCCTGCTGCATCTGGCGTGCGACGACGAAAACAAGGCCTTTGCCATTGGCTTTAAGACGCCGCCGGCCGATTCCACCGGCGTGTTCCATATTCTTGAGCACTCGGTGCTGTGTGGATCGGCCAAGTTTCCCGTCAAGGAGCCGTTTGTCGACCTGATCAAGAGCTCCATGCAGACGTTCCTCAACGCCATGACCTACCCCGACAAGACCATCTACCCCGTTGCCACCACCAACGAGCAGGACCTGTACAACCTGATGGACGTGTACCTGGACGCGGTGTTCAACCCGGCCATCTATACCAAGCCCACCATTTTTGAGCAGGAGGGCTGGCACTACGAGCTGGACCTGCCGGAGGGCGTCGAGGGCGAGGGCGGCGACAGCTCCGAGAGCCTACGCGAGGGCACGCTGCGCTATAACGGCGTAGTGTTCAACGAAATGAAGGGCGCGCTGTCCGACCCCATGAGCGTGCTGGACGACGCCGTCAACGCCGCGCTCTATCCCGACACCGCCTATGCGCACGAGAGCGGCGGCGACCCGCGCGCGATTCCCGCGCTCACCTACGAGCAGTTCCTGGACACGCACGCGCGCCACTACAATCCTTCCAACTCCTACATCACGCTCTATGGCGACCTGGACGTGGACCGCGCGCTGGCCTTTTTGGACGAGCGCTACCTGTCGCAGCCGAGCGCTGCGAGCCGCCGCATGGACGCTGCCGTTGCCGCCGGCGAGGACCCGTCCACGCTGGCGCCCAATCCACTGGGTGTGCAGGCGCCCGTGGCCTGCGAGTATAAGCGCGTCGAGATGGCAACCACGCCCGAGAACGCCCTGGTGGGCCTGGGCCTGGTGCTAGGCAGTGCGCTCGACCGCAAGCGCACGATCGCGGCGGATATCCTTTTCGAGGCACTGCTGGGCTCCAACGAAGCACCGGTTAAGAAGGCCATTCTGGCCGCCGGCCTGGGCGGCAACGTGGTGAGCTACACCGCGGCCGAGTGCCTGCAGCCCTACGAGCTCATCATGCTGCAAAACGCGCAGCCCGGCGTGGCGCGCGAGCTGCGCCGCGTGTTCCAGGACGTCTGCCACGACCTGTGCGGGCACGGCATTCCGCGCGAGCGCCTGGAAGCTATCATCAGCAGCAACGAGTACGACCTGCGCCAGCGCGACTATGGCATCGCCGACGGCGTGGCCATTGCGTGCGACGCGTTGAGCACCTGGCTTTACGATGACGACGCCGCGACGCTGGCGCTCAAGTATGGCCCGGTGTACGAGGAGCTGCGTGGCGAGCTGGACGGCAGATACTTTGAGGACCTGCTGCGCGAGCTCGTACTACAGAATGACCACATGGCGTTGGTCGAGCTGGTGCCGGTAGACGCTGCCGAGGGCGCGGAGGGTGCCGAGGCCGCCGAGCTGACAGCCAAGCGCGATGCCATGACTGATGCCGGGCTGGCCGACGTGGTCGAGCGCACGGCCGTACTGCGTGCCGCGCAGGAGGCCGAGGACACGCCCGAGGCCAAGGCCACGCTGCCGCGCCTGCGCGTGTCCGACATTGGCGAGGCACGCCCCGAGCCGCCGCTGGTCGTGGACACGACCGCGCCCATCCCCTGTCTGCGCCACGACATTCCCACCAATCGCCTGGCCTACGCCATGCAGTATTTCGACCTGAGCAGCGTCGCGTTTGAGGACCTGCCCTATGTGACGCTGCTCTGCCGCCTGCTCAAGCAGCTGCCCACGCGTGAGCATTCGGCCGAGGAACTCGACAACCTGCTCGCCGGCAAGCTGGGCTTTTTGAGCTTTACGACCGAGGTCATGACGCAGCCTGACGTGGACGGCGTGCGCCCCTACCTGCTGGTGAGCGCCGGCGCCCTGTCCGAAAAGATCGACGCGCTGGCGAGCCTGCCGCGCGAGGTGTGGTCGAGCACGCTTTTGCTCGATGCCGACGCCGACCGCGTGCGCGACGTGCTCACGCAGATTCGCATTGGCCTTGAGCAGGGCTTTATCAACAACGGCCACTCGGCGGCGCTCGGCCGCGCGATGAGCTACAGCTCGCCTTCGGCCGTGGTGCGTGAGCAGCTTTCGGGCGTGGACTTCTACCTGTTCCTGTGCGATCTGCTCGAGCACTTTGACGAGCGACTGGACGACCTGCGCGCCAAGCTTGCCGCGCTGGCAGACCGTATCTTTGTGGCCGATGGCTGCATGGCGAGCTTTACCGGCAGCGACGGGGACTTTGACGCGTACTGGGATGCCGCGGGCGACCTGGGGCTTGGTGCGGGCGACGGCGCCGATGCCGGCCGCAACGCGCTTGTGGTGCCGGCGCCGCGCGACCGCCACGAGGCTTTTGTCATCCCCAGCGACATCTGCTTTGCGGCAAGCGCGTGCGACCCGCGTCGCTTGGGGCTCGATGTGACGGGCGCCTGGGCGGTTGCCGCCAACGCGCTCTCCTACGACTACCTGTGGAACGAGATCCGCGTGAAAGGCGGTGCGTACGGCTGCGGATTCCGCGCTGCCGGCGAGCGTCAGACGGCGTTCTACACCTACCGTGACCCGGCAATCGATCCTTCGATTGAGCGCGTGGCGCGCGCAGGCGAATGGCTCGGCAGCTTTGAGCCCGACGAGGCCGCCTTTGAGGGCTTTATCGTGAGCTGCGTAAGCGGCATGGACGCACCGGTGAAACCGTACGCGCTCACCAAGCGCCGCAACACGACCTACCTGGCTGGGCTCGATCCGCATGCGCGCGAGGAGCGTCGCGCCCAGATGCTCGCCGCCACGCCCGGTGAGCTACGCTCGCTCGGAACCGACGTGACGCGCATCGCAGCCGAGTCGCCCACCTGCGTCTTTGGCGGCCGAGATGTCATCGCCAAGAGCAACGCCGGCTTTACCGTCATCGACCTGCTGGGCTAAGACACCAAGGTAGATTTTTGGGACATGCCCGAAAATCTACCTTTTCTTTTTGCCGCTGCTTGGGCGGGGCGGCGCAGCCCACCGCGGCGGTTTGTCTAAATCTGTAACATCTAGACGGCAATATCGGCTCCAGATGTTACAGATCGAGACGTTCCCGAACGGCACCAGCTCTTTGTCTCAATCTGTAACAACTAGGTCCATTTTTGCCGAGTTACTGTTACAGATCGAGACAGACCGCCGCAGACACCCGCCCTCCAGCAAAACCACCACGAAGGTGTCCATGAACTGCCCCCTTTGCGATGGTTTGTGTGGTGGTTTTTGCTGTTTGCCCAGATAAAACCTGCCAAAATAAACCTGTCCCTTTTTGGAAGGTTTGGGAGATGAGGCTGTGATGGATAAGGCTGAGTTGCGGCGGGCGATGATTGCCCGACGCAATGCTATTGATTTGGATGTTCGGGCGGCGAAGTCTGCTGTTGTATGCGCGCGGCTTGTTGAACTGATGGAGTCCAGCGGCACTGCGGGCCAACGCACCGTTGCCGCCTATGCCGCCATGGGTTCCGAAGTCGACCCCGCCGCGTTTGCCGCCGCGGCCGCCGCGCGCGGCTGGCGCGTAGCCTATCCGTGCATGCTCTCGGCAAGCGACGCCGCCGCATGCGGCCAGCGCATGCGTATGCGAACGGTCGCCGCCGGCGATGTATCCGCGGCTCCGTTTATCGCTCATCCCACGCGGGCCTTCGCAGCTACGGATATCGACAACAATCGCTGCCCCATCGTACCCGCCGCCGAGCTCGACATGATCATCGTGCCGCTCGTGGCTTTCGACCGCGCCGGCGCGCGCCTGGGCTACGGCGGAGGCTGCTACGACCGCTACCTGCCCACACTTCGTCCCGACTGCCACATCATCGGCATCGCCTTTGACGAACAGCGCGTCGACCACGTTCCCACCGATGCCCACGACCTGCCGCTGCCCAACATCATCAGCGCCTAACCGCCGGCGCACCTCCCGACAGGCCTAGTGCTCCCCGCCGGCGCGGGCCAGGTCGTAGGGCGTGGTCTGGTAGACGTAGTAGTTGAGCCAGTTGGTGTAGAGCAGCTGAGCCTGGCTGCGCCAGACGTTGCGCGGCTCGGCGGTGGGGTCGTCGCCCGGGAAGTAATGCGCCGGCACCTGAGGGTTGAGGCCGCGCTTCACGTCGCGCTCGTACTCCAGGCGCAGCGTGTCGGTGTCGTACTCGGGGTGGCCAAAAACAAAGAAACGGCGGCTGTCGGTCGACTTGACGATGTACAGGCCCACCTCGTCGGACACGGCCACGACCTCAAGCTGCGGCTCGGCCTCCACGTCCTCGCGGCGTACATCGGTGTTGCGCGAGTGCACGGCATAGAACCGGTCATCGAAGCCGCGGACCAGCGGGCTTTGCGGCTTCACCAGATAATGCTCGAACACGCCGCTCGCCTTTGCCGGCAGATCGTACTTCTGGATACCGTAATGATGGTACAGACCGGCCTGCGCGCCCCAACAAATGTGCAGCGTAGAGTGCACGTGCGTGGTGGACCAATCCATGATCTGGCAGAGCTCGGGCCAGTAGTCGACCTCCTCGAACGGCATCTGCTCCACCGGCGCGCCCGTGATGATCAGGCCGTCGTAGTGGATGTCGCGGATGTCGTCGAACGTGCGGTAAAACGTCTCCAGGTGGCCGGCGCTCACGTGGGTGGCCTCGTGCGTTTTGGTGCGCAGCAGGTCCACCTCCACCTGCAGCGGCGTGTTGGAGAGCTTGCGCATGATCTGCGTCTCGGTGGCGATCTTGGTGGGCATGAGGTTGAGAATGAGCACGCGCAGCGGACGGATGTCCTGGTGCAGCGCGCGGTACTCGGTCATGACAAAGATGTTCTCGCTCTCGAGCTGCGCGGCGGCAGGGAGGGCGTCGGGGATGCGAATGGGCATGGATGCTCCTTACGAGTCAGTTGCAGCTATGGTACAACGACCGGCCCCATCCGCGCGAGCACATCGCCCGGCGATGTCGCCGGCGGCCCAAATCACTCCAAAAGTAGAGATTAAAGCATGTCCCAAAAATCTACTTCGCTTTAGCCTAGCAAAGTGACGGCAGGAGGCTACAATGGTTCGACGCGAAAAACTCGGCCGAAAGGATACATATATGTACCAGACGCGTAAGATCGGTGTGGTCGGCCAGGGCCACGTAGGAGCACATGTCGCCAACAGCCTGCTCATGCAGGGCATTGCCGATGAGCTGTACCTGTGCGATATCAACGAGGCCAAGGTGACGTCCGAGGTCCAGGACCTGCGCGACTCCCTCTCGTTTGTCCCGTACAACACCAAGATCGTCAACTGCTACGACCACTACGAGGAGCTGGCCTGCTGCGACGTCATCGTCAACGCCGCCGGCAAGGTCGCGCTGGCCGCCGGCAACCGCGACGGCGAGCTGTTCTTTACCACCGACGCCGCCCGCACCTTTGCCAAGCGCATCGTCGACGCCGGCTTTGACGGCATCTTCGTGAGCATCTCCAACCCCTGCGACGTCGTGTGCACCGAGCTGTGGCACCTGACCGGCTACGATCCCAAGAAGATCATCGGCTCGGGCTGCGGCCTGGACTCCGCCCGCCTGCGCACCGAGATCTCCAAGAAGGTCGGCGTGAGCCCCAAGTCCATCGACGCCTACATGATCGGCGAGCACGGCTTTAGCCAGCTTGCCGCCTTTAAGGCCGCAACCATCGCCGGCAAAAACCTCAACGAGCTTCAGGCCGAGAACCCCGACAAGTACTCCTTTGACCACATGGAGGTCGAGGAGCTCGCGCGTAAGGGCGGCTATGTGACCTACCAGGGCAAGCAGTGCACCGAATACGCCGTCGCCAACTCCGCCGCGCGCGTCTGCGCCGCCGTGCTGCACAACGAGCACGCCGTGCTTTCCGCTTCCACGCTCATGACCGGCCAGTATGGCGAGGAGGGTATCTTTACCTCCCTGCCGTGCGTGATCGGTGCCGAGGGCGTCGAGGAGGTCTACACGCTCGACCTGTCCGAGTACGAGCTCGAGGGCTTCCACAAGAGCTGCCAGCACATCCGCGACAACATCGCCCAGCTCGACTGGTGGGACACCGAGGCCTACGACGCAAAGTAGGCCGCTGGCTGCCGCAACCTTGCGAATCTAAGCGCGATACTAAGCGGGCCGCGCCGGAAATCCCCGGCGCGGCCCGCTTTTTTGACTCACGCAGTGCCCTTGCGAATCGAAGGTGAATACTTTTCCGCGAAGTGAACGAGCAAAAACGAGCCCCCGAATCATCGACACTTTTCAGACGCCGTTTCCTGCGGTTTCGCCGAGTTTTTCCTGCAGTTTTGGCGTCAAAAAGTGTGGATGCTTCGGGGGTCCAAAATAGGTCGTTCACTTCGCGGAAAAGTATTCACCTTCGTTTTCGCGCAGACACGAATCCGGCCGCCACAACGCAAAACGGGGCCCGCGCGCAGCGCAGACCCCGTCAAAAAAGATAATTCCCGTTACCTAGTACTGCTCGATGCCCATGTAGCGACGAACCTCGGGGCTGTGGTCGAACACCTTGCCGCGGGCGGCGCGCAGCTCGCAGCTCATGTTGTAGAAGAAGATCGGCTCCAGGTACGAACGCACGCTGGCAGGCACGTCACCCACGCCGTACTCGAGTGCGTCGAGCACCATGACCGTATCGGTGTGCGTGTTGAGGAACGCCAGCGCGCGCTCCTCCATGGGGCGGCACTCGCCCGATCCGAGCTGTACAAAGTAGAACACGCCGGGCTCGGTAGCCTCGAACGGGCCGTGGAAGTACTCGCCGGAGTGGATGTAGCAGCAGTGCTGCCACTGCATCTCCATGAGCGAGCAGATGGCCATGGCGTAGGTCTGGCTAAAGTTGGGGCCGGATCCCAGGATGTAGAAGAACTCGTGCTGCTGGCAGAGCTCGGCAAAGCGATCGCCCAGCTCGGCGTTGACCTTCTCGCGGGCAGCGGGCAGCAGCGCATCCATCTGCTTAAGGCCGGCGTACATGTCGGCAAGCGCCTCGTAACCCTCCTGCTGGTGGAGCAGTTCGGCGGCGATCAGAGCGCCGATGCCCTGCGGCACCTCGGCCTGCGACACGCCCTCGCCCCAAGGGTAGACCCAGGTGGTCCACTTGCCGTTGTCAATCTTGGAGCCCTCGCAGTCGGTGAGGGCGACGACCTCGGCGCCGGCGGCCAGTGCCATCTCGCAGCCGTCGACGACCTCCTGCGTGTTGCCGCTGTGGCTGCAGGCAATAACGAGCGACTTCGACCCTAGGCTCTTGGGGGCCATCAGGCAAAACTCGCGTGCCGTGTAGACCGTCGAGGTAAACGTGGTGGCCTCGCGCTTGAGCAACTCGTTGGCCGGCATCAGGTCGATCATCGAACCGCCGCAGGCGATCCAAAAGACGTTCTCGATCTTGCCCTTGCGCTCGATGATTTCCTGAACCAGATCATGTGCGTTCATCCTGATGTTCCTCCTTGTGGGGCGGCTTTGAGCGACGACAGCTCGTACCTGCGGTCGTTCTATGTTGTCCTATTTATAGCACGCACGACGACGCTCGTGAAGCCATTTCGCCAAACTTGTTCTATATTGTTCTATCTGTGGATGTTAGATGTCGAACACGTAGCGCGAGCCCACGATCTTTTGGCGCCCGAGCAGCAGGGGGCGCTCGTCTGCATCGGTAAAATACGCCTCCATATAAAAGAGAGGCTCGCCGACCGGCACCTCCAGCAGCGGGGCCACCTGGGCATCGGCAAGCGCGATCTCCACGGTACAGGGGTCGGACTTGAGCGGCGCGCGGCCCGAGTGGTCGGCAACGAGCGCAAAGATCGAGTTATCGGTGAGGTCCTCGGCGGCCAGCGTCTGCAGGTAGGGATGGTCGGCGAGCACAAAGGCGTTGTTCTCGAGCATGACGGGGATGCCGTCGGCCGTGCGCACGCGCTCGACCACGATAAGCTCACTGCCGGGCTCCACGCCAAAAAACGCCGCGTCCTCGCGCGTCGCCGCAACCACCGTGCGCGACACCAGGCGCGCTCCGGCCACCATATCGTTGGCAGCACAACCCTCAGTAAAACTCTGGACGTCACCCTTCTGGCGAATCTTGCGCTTGAGCTTGGGCGCGCACACAAACGTGCCCCTCCCCTGCTGGCGGCTGAGATACCCCGCGCGCGACAGCTCCTCGATGGCGCGGCGCACGGTGATGCGTCCCACGCCGTAGGACTTCGCGAGCTCCATCTCGGAAGGAATACGCGAGCCGGCCGCGTACACGCCGCGCGCGATCTCGCCCTTTAGGTCGTCCATGACCTGCTGGTACAGCGGCACGGCGGACACGTCAGTGCGGTCAGTTTTATCGTCGAAAGCCATCGTTACGCTCCATCCCGTGCATGCTCGGACTCAAACTCTTCAATCGCCGCCATAAACTGCTCGCCAAAGGCGTCGGCCTTTTTCTCGCCAATGCCGTTGACCTGGACAAGCTCGTCGCGCGTCTGCGGGCGTAGACGGCACAGACCGCGCAGGGCCTTGTCGGAAAAGACCATGTACGGCGCCATCTCCAGCTCGGTCGAGATCTCCTTGCGCAGGGCGCGTAGGCGCTCGAACAGCTCGGCATCGTCGCCCACGCGCGGGCGCTGATCCAGCTCGGCCTCCTCGCGCAGCAGATCCACCGCACGGCGGGCGCGGGCCGAGGCCTTGCGCTTGGACGCGCGACGCTTAACGGTAAAGGCGAACGCCTCATCCTCGACCTCGACGGCACGCGGGCCCAGCCCAACGACCGGGTACTGCCCCTGCGAGGTTGCCAAATAACCGCGGCCGCACAGCTGACCGATGATGTCCTTGATGCGCCCGACCGATTCGCTCGACAGCTCACCGTAGCCGCGGTCCTCGTCCAGATGCATCTGGCGAATGCGCTCGGTATTGCCGCCGTGGAGCACATCAGCGATCAGCGACTTGCCAAAGCGCATGGGTCGCGTGGCCACATAGCGCACGGCAGCACGGGCCATATCGGTGACGTCCTCGACCTCGAACTGCGTGAGGCAATTGCTGCAGTTGCCGCAGCCCTCGGCGTCGTCCGTGGCGGTGGCGCCCGCACCAGCCGCAGCAGCATGCTCGGCCGCGGCCTCGTCGCCAAAGTAGCGCAGCATATATTCGCGCAGGCAGCCGGTGGTATTGCAGTAGCCCTCCATCTGGCTGAGCAGACGATATCGATTTTGGAGCGCCCACGCGCGTTGCTCGTCGTCGAGCGCCTCGTCGGCCGCATCGCCGCGGTCGATTAAAAAGCGGCGCATGCGAAAATCGTTGCCGTTCCACAGTAAGTGGCAGCTGGCCGGATCGCCATCGCGGCCGGCGCGGCCCGCCTCCTGGTAGTAGGCCTCGATGCTCTCGGGCACATTGTTGTGGATCACGTAGCGCACGTTGGGCTTGTCGATGCCCATGCCAAAGGCGTTGGTGGCAACCATCACCTGAAGATCGTCGTCAATAAAGGCACGCTGGCTTTGGCGGCGGGCGTCATTGCCCATGCCGGCATGGTAGCGGCCAACGCGAATGCCGCTGGGGCCCAGCGCCTCGGCAAGCTCGCCTGCCAGCGCATCGACCGTCTTGCGGGTCGAGCAATACACGATGCCGCTCTCGCCCGAATGCGCAATCACATAGTCGCGCACCCACGCTGCCTTGGCCTTGTCGCCCATCTCCTCGCAGCCAAAGTAGAGGTTCTTGCGATCGAAGCCCGTCACCACCGTCGCGGGATTTTGCAGGCCGAGCATCTGCTGAATGTCCGCGCGCACACGCTCAGTCGCCGTAGCGGTAAAGGCCGCCACGATGGGGCGCTGCGGCAGGGAATCGATGAACTCACGAATCTGCAGGTAGGCGGGACGGAAATCCTGGCCCCATTGGCTCACGCAGTGGGCCTCGTCAATGGCCACGAGCGGCACGCCAATGCCGCCGTCCGCCGCGGCCTCCTGCGCAAAGGCCAGAAAGCGCGGCTCGAGCAGGCGCTCGGGCGCCACGTACATAAGCTGGTAGCGGCCCTCGCGCGCCCGCTTGAGCACGGTATTTTGCTGGGCCGGAGTAAGGCTGGAGTTGAGATAGCTAGGTCGCGCGCCCGCCGCGAGCAGCGCACGGGTCTGGTCCTCCATAAGGGAGAGCAACGGACTCACCACAAAGGTGATGCCGGGCAGCATGAGCGCGGGCACCTGGTAGCAAATGGACTTGCCGGCGCCTGTGGGCATAACACCCAGCGCATCGCGACCGGCAAGGATCGCATCGACCATGCGGTCCTGCCCCGGGCGAAACGAGGTGTAGCCAAAATAGGCGCCGAGCGTGTCGAGCGCCATCTGCTGCATGCTATCGGTCATGGTTTCCTAACGTCCAAGTCATCTGCCGCCGATTATACGCCGCCACGCGGACCGGTGCCGCACGGCTGCCGGCCACGGGCGGCGCAATCCGAAAGGAACGAGCGTGGATTTTTGGACACTTTCCGGATGAGCGTGGATAATCTCCCACTTTGAGGCCGTAACCGAGCCAAAAACGGGAGATTTTCCACGCTCATTCTGCAGATTGCCGCTCTGGCGGGCTTGCGGCGTCGACCGGTCCGTCGTTCGTCAGAACGGCGGAACCAGCCCTACATGACCATAACGTAGCGCGATCCCACGTAGTACTGCTTACCCATCAGGACCGGCTCGCCATTGGGGCCGATAAAGCCGGCACGCAGATTGAGCAGTGGATCGTGCGGAGCAATGCCCAACTCGGCCGCTTGCTCGGCGTTAGCGCGAACGGCCTCGACCGTACGGTAGCCAACCGAGACAATCGGCGTTCCGCCAACACGCTCGACCTCGGCAAAAATCGACTTGTCCTCAAGATCGGCCGTCAACAGCTCGCGGTAAGCGTCAAACGGCACAAAGATGTTCTCCTCAAAGATGGGCTCGCCGTCGGCCGTACGCACGCGCTTGATATGCAGCAGCAGCGCATCCTTCTGCAGGCCAAAGAACTCCATCTCGTTTTGGCGCGCCGGAACAATCTGACGATCGATCACATGTGCGCCCGCCTTCATGCCGTTGTCGGCACACAGCGCGGTAAACGTCTGCAGCGTCGAGGCGTGAAACTGGCGATTGATGTGCGGCGTGGAAACAAAGGTGCCGCGGCCCTGCTGCTTAACCAGGTAGCCATCGGAGCACAACTCCTCGACGGCGCGGCGCACCGTAATTCGGCTCACCTCGTACTGCTCGGCTAGCTCGAGCTCGGACGGAATACGCTCCTTGGGTGCATAAACACCTTTCTCGATCGCATCCTTGATTTCGTCGTAAATCTGCTGGTAAAGCGGTGCATTTTTGGGCGCAGGCATATCTAATCACTCTTATCGAAATATCAAAATAACTAATACGTATATAACGTCTTTTTATATGTTACCTCAGTTGGATAAAACGATACACCACATACAGCAAAACCTTACTTGCCGTCGTCCTGTTGCAGACTGTCCTGCTCGCTGAGGCGCGCCTGCCTGCTGGCCATGCGTGCGGGCTTGTCGGGATCGGGAACGGCCGTGGGCATGGGCTCGTCGACATGACCACCCCACCAGCCGCCCACAAAGCTGAGCGTGTGGAACACGTTGATCACGGCACCGGGATCAATGTCGCACACCAGCTTGATAATGTCCTGGCTCTCGTAGGTCGAGACAACGGCGTGCAGCAGGTACATCTTTTCGCGGCTATATCCGCCGATGACCTCGGCGCAACTAATGCCGTGCTGAAAATGGTCAACATAGGCGGTCATGACCTCGTCTGCCTTGCGCGTCGTGATCTGCAGCGTCACGCGGTCGTAGCGACGATAGAAACTGTCGATGGTCTTGGTCGAAATAAACTGGAACACGATGGAATACGCCGCCTTGTCCCAGCCAAACATGAAACCGAAGATCGCCAGGATAAAGCAGTTGAAACCAAAGATGACGCCCCAGATGGTCTTGCCCGTGTGGTTGGAAACCCACAGCGCGATAAAGTCGGTGCCGCCGGTGGATGCGCCAGACTTTAGCGCGATGGCAGCGCCCAGACCCGAGACCACGCCGCCAAAAATGATGAGCATGATCTTGTCGCCCAAAAACGGCGCGAAGTGAAAGACGTTGAGGAACAGCGACGAGAGCACGACCTGCATCATCGAGAAGATGACGAAGCGCTTGCTAATGCCGCTCCAGCATAGGAGCGCCACGGGAATGTTGAGCGCAAGCATACCGAGCGAGATGTCGATGTGAACGCCACCGAGCGAGGTAACGCGATCGAGCAGGACCGCGACGCCGGTAAGGCCGCTCGGAAGCAAGTCGGCGGGCCGAATGAACGCCTGGATCAGAAATGTCTGGAGAACGGCAGAAATGGTGACCGCCACAGCGGTAATAGCGCGGCGGACGATGGTAAGGCGGCCGAGCACGAGCACGCGGTCCGTGAGCTGATCGATGGCGTTCGCCACGTAGGCTCCCTTCGAAGGCAGATGTAGTTGTGGGGCATGTCGGCGATTGTAGCATGGAGCGACAGAGGGCGCCTCAATTCACCCTCTCTCGACAACCAAAACGGGACCGGTGACCCCACAACCAAAGGCCCAAATTCTAAGTGAGTAGACTTTTCGCGACCTCCCGAGCACAGCCAATAACAGCCACCTCTGTGACCTGCGGTTTTACTAAGTCAGAAACGCTTTGTGCTCGGCCTGCGCCAAAAAGTCTACTCACTTAGCCCGAATCGAAGCCAAACGGATCTAAATTGATGCCAAATTAAGCCAATCTGCAGCAAATGACGCGTGAACCAGTGCTTCTCGCGGTGGATTGACACTACAGAGCGGCCAAAATGTCGCTCAGGTTGTCGATGACGACGTCGGCGGCGGACTGGTCCAGGTTGACGCCCTCATGCGGACGCAGTGCCAGGACGCGGGCGCCGGAGCGCTTGCCGGCCTCGATACCCAAAGGCGAGTCCTCGATAACCAGGCACTCGGCGGGGTCAACTCCCAGCGCCTTCATGGCACGCAGGTAGATCTCGGGGTCGGGCTTAAACGCACTGCACTCGTGACCGCTGATGGTGTAGTCCAGCACGTCGGCGATACCGGCAATCTCAACCAGCTCGTCAATGAGCTCACGATAGGACGAGCTTGCGATGGCGCACTTCACGCCGCGCTCGTGCAGCTCGCGCATCACCGGCTCCGTCTGCTCGTTGAGCAGCTCGGCATACGGAACGGGGTGAACCGGGCTGTAGACCTGCTTGTACTCCACGCGCAGACGCTCGCGCAGCTCAATATCGTCGGGCACCAGCGACTTCCAAATGGCAGGCTCGTTAGACCCCGAAAGATCGGGGATCTCGTCAAAATGGAACCCCTTCTCTTCCATAAACGCCACGCGACGGCGGTTGTAGAACCACTCGGTATCGACCAGCACGCCGTCCATGTCAAACAGCACTGCCTTAATCATACGCATCTCCTCCCACCTGCCAAAAAGGGACAGGTTTATTTTGGTAGGTTTTATCTGGTGTTTTGCGACGCGACAGACACGCCCTCCCCAAAGCAAAAAAGGGGACGGGGCAAAACCCCATCCCCTCTCAATCAACCCGTAAGGTCTACTTACTTGTGATTAGTAGGAAAGCTTCCACATGTAGCGACGCATGGTCAGCGGGTGCTGACGGGCCTCGGCGATCTGGTTGCCGTACTCGCGCATAACGGCGAGGTGCAGCAGCGGGTTGAAGTAGGTGACGACGCTTGCCGGCACGGCGTCGGCCAGACCGTAGTCCTTGGAGTCGATCAGAGCGACCTTGGCGCCCATGCGCTTAAGGAAGGTGAGGGCGCGGGCGTCCATCGGACGGGTGGCACCATCGGACATGAAGAAGACGTAGGGCTTACCCTCGGTGGAAACCTCGAACGGGCCGTGGAAGTACTCGCCGGTGTTGTAGGCGGCGGCGTCGATCCACTGCATCTCGGTGAACAGGAAGGCGGCGTGAGAATAAGCCATCTTCTCGGAGGCACCAGAGGCCATGAAGTAGATCATCTTGTCGTCCTTGAAGTCCTGGGCGAACTGCTTGGCGAGGCCCTTGGCGGACTGAGCGGCGTTCTCGCAGAGCTCGAAAACGTTGGTGAGGCCGGTGATCATGTCCTCGTAGTGGTCATAGCCCTCGGTCTGCTGAAGGATCTCGAGAGCAAGAGCGATGGCATAGCCGGGCTTCTCGCACTTGGCAGCGTAGTTGGCGTGGAAGCCGTGGACGATGACGTGGTCGGCGTCGACGGTCAGAGCGGAGCCGGCCTTGTTGGTGAGGGAGACGACCGGGCAGTTGTGCTTCTTGGCGGTCTTGTTGGCCTCGACGGTCTCGGGCGTGGAGCCACCGAGGGAGCAGGTGATCACGAAGGTGTGCTCGTTGACCCAGGAAGGCGTGTCGTAGTTGAACTCGTTAGCGGTGAAGATCTGAACGTTCAGCTTGTCCGTGTTGTTGGCCAGGAAGTACTTGGCAGGGTAAAGGTCGGACATGGAAGCACCGCAGCCGACGAAGGCGACGCTGTGGATCTCGTGGTTGGACAGGACGTCAGCGACGATCTGCTTAGGGAGGTTAAGGTCGATCTCGTACATCTGACACATTCCTTTCGATTTTTTGCGGCGCCACATTGCCGGGCGCTCGCAGGGTTACCGTGGTTTGGACCGAGTCGCCGGCCCGTTGAGGATGTGTCAAAGGAACTGTCCCTTTGACACATCTAGGGATGGAAGCCTGCCTGGGGTATGGGATGCCAGGCAGGCCCCCGGGGGAAAGCGGTTAGGCGCTTGGTCGCGACTAGGCCAGGATGCCGGCCGCGGAGAGGGCGATGCCGCCCACGATGGCGATCACGAGAAGCCAACCGGTGTTGACGTTCTTCTTGATGAGCCAGTACATAAGGCCGGTGAGGCCGAGGGAGATCATCTGGGGCATCATGCCGTCCAGGATGTCCTGGATCACGACGGTGCCGTCAGCGAACTGCAGCGGGGTGGTGGCGCCGATCAGCGTGGCGATCATGCCGCCCACGGACATAAGACCTACGATGCCGCAGACATACATGAGCTTTTCCATGAGGTCGCCGCCCTGAAGCTTGCTCAGGTACTCGTGGCCGCCCTGATAGCCCATCTTGGCTGCGAACCAAGTGATCAGCACAGAGGGGACGATGGAGATGAGCATGGCCAGGATCGGGCCCATGATGGAGCCCTGCTGAGCCAGCTGAACGCCCAGGCCAAAGGCGATAACGCGGATGGTGCCCTGGAAGAGGGAGTCACCGATGCCGGAAAGCGGACCCATGAGGGAGGTCTTGACCGCGTTGATCGAATCGGGATCGAAGTTCTCGGGATCCTTGGCGTACTCCTCCTCCATGGAGGCGGCGAGACCTAGGACAAAAGCGCTCGTCTGCGGGGTGCAGTTGTAGAACGCCATGTGACGGTGGTAAGCCTCTTTCTTAGCAGCGAGCTGCTTTGGGTCGGACTCGTCCGGATAGAGGCGGTCGAGCGTAGGAACCATGCCGTAGAGGAAGCCCATGTTCATCTGACGCTCGTAGTTCCAAGAGGCCTGGATGGCCCAGGAGCGCCAGAAGAACTGGCTGACCTTCTTGTTCAGGGACACGTCCTTGGTTGCGGTTGCCATAGTGTGTTCCTCCTTAGTCTTCGTCGTCTTCGAGCGGATCGTAGTCGGAATCGACACCGGCGGTTGCATGGGAGCCATTGAACTTGAAGCCCATGAAGACGATAGCCAGGCACACACCGATCAGAGCGACCGCGATGACGGACAGGTTGAGGTAGGCGGCGAGCAGGAAACCGATGAACAGGAACGGGGTCATACCCTTCTTGATCATCATGGTGAGCAGCAGAGCCAGACCGTAGGCGGTCATGATCTTGGTCGAAACGTTCAGACCAACGGACAGCCACTCGGGAACCATGTTGACGATGGCCTGAACCAGGTCGGTGCCAACAAAGACGGCCAGGAAGATCGGCAGGAAGTACATGATGGCGTACAGACCGGAGCCGGCGCAGATGTGCATACGGTAGGCGGTCTTGAAGTTACCGTTATCGATCGCGCTATCGGCCACATGGGTGAGGGCGGCGATGATGGAACGGAACACGATGCCGAGGAGCTGACCCAAGACGGCGACCGGGATGGCGATCGTCATGGCGGTCTCAGCAGAAGCATCGGTCAGGCACGCGAAGGCAGCTGCCACGATGCCGCCCAGGACCATATCGGGCGGAACGGCGGCGCCGACCTGCACCAGGCCCATGGACACGAGCTCGACGGCGGCACCGACGGCAAGGCCGGTGGGCACATCGCCCAGCAGCAGACCGACGAGCGTAGCGCCAACGAGGGGCTGCTCGAAGTTAAGACGACCGAGCAGGCGGGAGTCCCACATGCAGAACACGCCGACGAGGCCGACGAGCACCGCACTGATGAACGTATTCATACCCTTCTCCTTTCAGTCAGGCAAAAGCCTGGTTGATTACAGCTTGGCGTCGATGTCGACGCTCTGATACGTAGGGGTCTGCTGGACGTAGAGCTTGATGTCCATGTCGAGCAGCTGGTTGACGTCGGCCTTCTGGGTGGCGTCGAGGAAGACGGAGCTGTCCTTGCCGCCGACCTGTTCGGCACCGTCGTGGTTGGCGGTGGCGCCCAGGTTGATGGCGTCGAGCTTGTAGCCCTGGCAGAACTGCAGCATCTCGGCAGTGTTGCCAAAGACGAACATGACGCGCTCGCCGAGGGTGTTGAGCTTGTCCATCTTGGCGAGGGCACGCTCGACGGTGAAGACGTTCAGGCGCACGCCCTGGGGCTTGGCCAGCTTAAGAGCGCCCTTCTTGATGTCATCGTTGGCGGCAGCGTTGTCGACGACGATGATGCGCTCGGCCTGGACCTTGGTGGTCCAGGTAAAGACGACCTGGCCGTGCAGCAGACGGTAGTCAAGACGCGCGAGGACAATCTTGGCGGGACCGGAGCTGTGACGGGACGCCTT
Source organism: uncultured Collinsella sp. (assembly GCA_905208635.1). Lineage (GTDB taxonomy): Bacteria > Actinomycetota > Coriobacteriia > Coriobacteriales > Coriobacteriaceae > Collinsella. The sequence continues at coordinate 66,090 of CAJLPX010000008.1, forward strand.
GGCCTTCTTGGCGGGAGCCGCGGCGACCTCGACCGGTGCGTTGGGGTTGGTCAGACCGGTGCGGGCCTCGTTGATGAGGGCCGCGAGCTCGGCGCCCTTGACGGGGACGGGGCTCATAGCGAGCGTGAGCGCCAGCGGGATGTTGAAACCGCTGACAACCGTGAACTTCGTGCCGTTCTTGGAAAGCTCGACCATGCTGTTGTTGACCGAGCTACCGAGCATATCGGTTAGCACATACACGGTGTCGTCCGCGTTGAACGTGGCGATCATGGCCTCAACCTTATTGGTGATGGGCTCCTTGTCGTCACGAGCAAGCGACACGACGTGGACGTTCGACACGTCGCCGAGAACCATCTCGAGCGTGTCTTTGGCGCCTGCGGCCAGGCCGCCATGAGATGCGAGAATGATCTGATTCATCTTGCCTCCTCCTTTTCGTTATGGTCATTATAACGTCTTATACGTTGCGGATATTGCTAATTAGTATAAAGACCGTTCGCGGGTGAAAATCGACCGTTGACGGGTTTAACGTACTTGAAACGTTGGGGCTGGGCAGGCCGGCACTGGCGGGATAACCCCAAGTCGGACCCTGCGCGCAATCCCCTATCGCACGAAGTACCAGGGGCTTTCCTGCACGGTGGGCTCCAGCGCGATGCCGGTGCGTTCCTTAAACAGATCCATGTCCTGCGTTTTCTCCGTCCACCACGCGTTGGGCTTAAAGGTCATGCTCTCAGCGACATGACCGACAAATACACTGTTGCGCAGCTTGGAGAAGTCGGTGTTCATAATCAGGATGGACATGAGCACCAGCACAATACCCAGGACCTTGATCGCGCCGGCGGACTCGGCATAGACACCAATGCCCACCAGTACGGTGACGACCGTCTCGAAAGACATTACGACGGGAACTTTCGATGTCTCGAGCCCCATGGACAGACCCTGCATATATAAGATGTAAGCCACGGCTGTGGGGATGAGTCCAAAGCCAAGGAACAGCAGCAGCAGCTGTGGCGACATTGCCGCGGCGACATCCGGCCACGGAGCCGCGATAGCCGCCATAACCGCACCGCCAAAAACAAGGCCCCAAAACGTGACAGCCAGCGGGTGGACCGTCTTGGTTGCTATCCGGCTAAACACCGCGAGCGACGCCCCACAAAAGCCTGCAATCACGCCCGACGTGACGCCCCAAACCGAAAAATGGAAACCGGAAAGGTCGCCATTAGTTACTGCAAGTACACAGCCCCCTATGTTAAAAGCGATGGCAACGAGCTTGTTGGGGGTCACGTCCTCGCGATAAAGCACGCGGCCGAGCACGACGCCAAACACCGGCGAGGTATAGAGCAGCACCGAGGCCGTGGACATGCCCACCTCGCCCATACACTCGTAATAGCAAGTGTTGGCGGCGGCCAAACCGACGATACCGACAAGCGCGCAGGAAACAAGCTCTTTAGGGCTTGCCTTGAACAGGGCCAGCGGACCCTGAGCCACGGTAGACCCCTCACCCGAACGGCAGCCCATAAACATCAGGACCGGCGCCAAGATAAGCGCTCCGACCAACAAGCGAAAGGCAGCCATACTCTGGGACGTAACGCCCATGGCCGAGATGCCGTTTACAAAGATTCCGATGCTGCCCCACATAAGCGCGGCGATCAGCACCAGCACATAGCCCAGATTGCTTTTCTTCAACGCAGCCTCCTCGGTATTGTTTCCAATATGTTTCACACTACGTTATAGTCGTTATATACATTTTTCAAGGCACAAATCGGCAAACGGGAAATCTCTAGACAAAGGGAGTGTCCCGCCAGCCACGGTATCGTCGATGTTTTGGCAATGTCAGCGAAAACCCGCCAGAGCGAGCAAGGTGCCTTGAAGTGAGGCGGCATTGACCTTCTGGTCATGCCGCCGAAGCTGAAAGGCAGATTGCCGCTCTGGCGGGTTTGCAGCGTCGGCCGGTTACGGCGTTTGGTAAAACGCCGTAACTAATAATCAAGCTTCCACATGTAGCGGCGCGTCATGTAGTCCTTGTGGGTGACGGCAGAGAGCGCACGCATGTAGACGTTGTTGAGGATCGGGGCAAAGATCAGGTGGTTGAAGTACTCGCTCACGCTGTCCTTGATGTCGTTGAGGCCGAGCTCCTTGGCGTCGAGCTGGTAGACGCGCTCACCACCGTACTGGTTGACAAAGCGAATGCCGCGCTCGTCGTTGCAGCGGCTGCGGCCGACGCTGATGAGCTGGAACAGCGAGGTACGCTTGTCCAGGATCTCGAAGGGACCGTGGAAGAAGTCGCAGGTGTTGATGGTGCAGGAGTCGATCTGCAGCATCTCCTGCACGTTGCAGATGCTAAAGACGTAGGCGGCACCAAAGAGCGGACCCTGAGCCATCACGTTGATGCAGGGCTTGTCGGCGTTCTGCTCGGCCCACTTGGCTGCGAGCGGACGGGTGTACTCGACGGCCTTGCGATAGATGGGATCGACCAAGTCGAAGGCGGCCATAGCGGTCTCGTACTCGGCATAGCCCTCGGTCTGCTGCGTAAGCTCCATGGCGATCATGGTCACGACGGCAGAGTTGGTGCGGCCCATGCAGGACTCGTCGACGGCCAGGCTGTCGTACTGGATCTTGTAGTCGCAGACCTCGGTGAGGCCGGACTCGTCAACATAGATGGCGATGGTGCTGGCGCCGTGGTCCTTGGCGACCTGGGCGGCGACGATGGTCTCCTTGGTGCCGCGCATGGACACGACGACGGCCAGGGTGTTCTCGTTGACGTAGGCAGGCGTGGCGTGCACGAACTCGTTGCTGGTGTAGCTGGAGCTCACGACCTGCGTGGCCTCGTGCTCCATAAAGTACTGGGCAGGATAGTTGCCGCCGTTGGATCCGCCGGCGCCGATCCACACGACGCGCTTGATGCCGCCCTTGTCTGCCTTGTCAGCCAAAACCTGGGAGACGACGTCCTTAACCTGTTCCTGAGTAGTCATCGTGCATCAGCCTTTCTTCTCGTTTGATGCTGTCGATGGCATACAAGTTACATACATGTTTTAACGATGTCGACTAGTTGTATGCTATATTTGTCTTAGAAATTTTGCTGATGCGGTTTTCGATAACTCGTTACCAGCGATTTTATTGTTGTATTGGATACATGCTTGATTAGCCAAGCATACAAGTTAGATACAGGTTGTTCGCATGAGCACTTCGTCAAAAAAGAACTTGGCCCAATACGAGCGTCTGGCGGGTACGCTGCGTGACCGCATCGCCGCCGGCACCTACGCACGCGGAGACAAGCTGCCGTCCGAGATGGAGCTCATGGACGAATCGGCGCTGTCGCGCAGCACCGTGCGCCACGCGCTTAAGGTGTTAGTTGACGAGGGCCTGGTGCGCACCGAGCGCGGACGTGGCACCTTTGTGGCCGACACGCCGGCACTGCATGAGAACAACCTGGTGTTTTCGAGCTACACGGCACAGGTACAGGGTCAGGGCATGAAGCCCACCACGCGCACCGTGGACTCGGGCTTTGCCAAGGCGGCCGGCAGCATAGCCAAGTTCTTTGACGCCGCCGTGGGCAGCAAGCTCGTCAAACTTGTCCGTCTGCGTTATCTGGACGATGCGCCACTGTGCCTGGAGACCACCTATTTGCCGCCAAGCTTTGGATCGCTCATCGATCGCGATATCAACGGTTCGCTCTACGCCACGCTGCGCCAAGAATTCCATCGCGCGCCGGCACAGGGGCATAAGACCTTTGAGGTGTGCTATGCCTCGCAAAACGAGGCGTTTTTGCTCAACGTTGAGCGCGGGCAGGCACTGATCCTTATCACTGACTACGTCTACGACACCGACGGCCGCCCGCTCCATGTCTCCAAGCGCATCCAACGCACCGACCGCGCCAAATACACCGAGCCCATCGGCTAACCACCACAATGGGGATAGGCACCTTTGTGGTGGTTTTAGGCGAGGAGGTCGGGGAACCAGGTTGGTTTGGGCTGGTTGGGGGTGCGCTCGGCCAGGACCAGCTCCATCCAGCACATGTCGTACCAGCGGCCGAACTTTTGGGCGCAGCGGTCGAAGGCACCCACCAGGCGATACCCCATATGGGCATGGAAATCCTGGCTGTTGTGCGTCAGGTACTCGTCGTCCTTGTCGTGCGGAACGGCAATGAGCGCGCACATGTTGGTGATGCCCATCGCGATCAGGCATTGCTTGAGCGCGTCATGCAGCTTACGGCCCAGCCCGCCGTGGCGCACATCGCGTGCCAGGTAGATCGACGTCTCGACCGACCAGTCGTATGCCTCGCGGCTGTTGAGCGGACTCACATAGGCATAGCCTACCGGGCGCCCGTCCAACTCCATCACCAGATACGGATAGCGCTCGAGCGTGCGCTCGATGCGACCGGCGAACTCCTCAACGCTCGGCACCTCGTATTCGCAGGTTATCGCCGTCTGGCGCACATACGGCTCATAGATGGCAAGCAACGCCGGCGCGTCATCGGGCGTCGCCAGGCGAATCGTCGGCTCGGACATCTCGGTCATACAACCCTTCCCCCCAAAAGCAAAGGCCGCCCTGCGCCAAGTTCAGGCGCAGGGCGGCCCCTCGTCATTACATCAAGCTACAGGACAGCCGCCAGCGCGTCGATGTCCTCCTGCGTCGTGGCCCAGCTGGTGCAAAAGCGCACCACCGTGCGGGTCTCATCGTACTTTTCCCAATACTCAATCGAGGCATGCTCGCGAATGCGGGCCATGTCCTCGTTGGGTAGAATCACAAACTGCTGGTTTGTGGGCGTCTCCAAGAAGAACTGGTAGCCGCGCTCGTGCAGCACGCGACGAAGCGCCTGCGCCGTCTCAATCGCCTGTCGACCAATCTCAAAATACAGGCCATCGGTAAAAAGAGCCTCGAACTGGACGCCCGTCAGGCGGCCCTTGGCCAGCAGCGCGCCATGCTGCTTAATGCGCGGAATGGGGTGCGCCGGGGCATGCATGCCGCAAAACACCACGGCCTCGCCGCAAAGTGCGCCGCACTTGGTGCCGCCGATGTAGAACACGTCGCACAGCTGCGCCAGCTCGGACAGGGTGATGTCGCACTCATCGGCCGCCAGCGCATAGGCCAGGCGGGCACCATCCACAAATAGCGGAATCTGGCGCTTCTGGCACACCGCGTGGATCGCCGCGAGCTCGGCGGCGGAGTACAGCGTGCCGTACTCGGTCGACAGGCTCACGTACACGGCACCCGGGAACACCGTGTGCTCGTAGCTCTCGTTTTCGTAGAATACCTGGATATAGCTTTCGAGATCCTCGGCGTGCATCTTGCCCTCGTAGCCGGGGATGGTGAGCACCTTGTGGCCGCCAAACTCGATGGCGCCCGCCTCGTGGCAGGCGACGTGGCCGGTCTCGGCGGCAACGACGCCCTCGTAGGGCGCAAGCAGCATGTCAATCACCGTCGCGTTGGCCTGCGTGCCACCCACTAGGAAAAATACGTCGGCATCGGGCGCCTGGCAGGTCTCGCGGATCAGCTGCTTGGCACGCTCAGTGTGCGCATCGGTACCGTAGCCGGGCTGCGGCTCCATGTTGGTATCGACGAGCGCCTGCAGCACCGCCGGATGTGCACCGTGGGAATAGTCGTTGTTGAACGCGAGCATGGCAATCCTCTCTTACCGGGTATCGGCCAGATGATTCAAACGGGGCTATTGTACGCCGTGAGAATAGGCAATGCGCGCGGCAAGGCACTCAAGGGCCAGCACCAGGGCAAAGCCGCAGCTCACGTCACTCAAAAAGTGCGCACCGATCACAATGCGACCAAAGGCGACGAGTGCCGCGACCGCAGCCGCCGCCCAAAAGACCACGCGGCGGCGCGACGGCTTTTCCGTAAAGGCCGCCGCGGGAAGCCCGGCAAGCATAAGGCCGATCGCTGCATGCGCCGTGTGTCCGCTCGCAAACGACTTGAAGCCGTCCTTGATCACGCCGGCGGCAATATAGGCCCACTTGTCGGGGTTGCCGATCACCCACCACGGCTGAAACTCGAGCCCTTGCGTCACCTCGATCACGCGCATGCGCGGACGCGACCACAGCGGCTTAACAATGACGTTGAGGATGATGGCCTGAGCGACCCACACGGCCAGCACCATCAACGCCCAGCGCGTGAGCTCGTCGGGCTCGGTCGTGCGCGTGAGGCGATAGACGATAAGGTTGGCGGCGATGACCGGCACAAACGTCAGCACCAACTGAGCTGCGATGAGCTTGCCGCCAACCCGCAGGGACGAGACGATCTCGTAGCCGGCCAGACCGACGTTGACGAGGATACCGAGCACGGCGAGCCATTTGCTCCCCCTGGAGTCGGGACGCACCGCGCGCACGAGCATAACGCCCGCGACGCTCGCCGTCAGCTCGAACGGCAGCTCGCCGGCGGCCTCGATAAAGCGGCCGTACATGCTGCCGATGTTGAACAGCGCACTCGAGATCTGGTAATCAAAGAAGCTGCCCACGCCCAGACAAAGGCACAGGACAACCGCGATAATGGCGACATCTTTCTTATAGATGTATCCGAACATGCTTTCCTTTCGATGGAAACGAGGATCAATCCATAACATGGCGGGACAAAGAAACCTTAGTCCCGCCACGCCCCTTACTTGTTAATCATCATCGCACGCACCCAACTGCTGCAGCAGCATGAGCGCCGCGGCCACCGGGCCGGTGCCGTCGTTGGCGTCGAGACCGCGGCCCAGGCCGCTGCCCGCGCCGGCGCCCGCCTTGTAGGGCACCGACAGCTTGCGGCTCTTGGGGAAGTTCACCGCGCCATAGCGGGTCTTAAGCTCAAAGGCCACCTTCTTGGGCACGTCGACACCCAAAAACGTGATGCGACCGCCGCTGAGCGTGACGCTCTCGAGCCCCAGGCGCTCGCCGCGAATGCGGATGCGCGCGCGATTGAACAGGTTGAGTCCCGCCAACGGCAGCTCGCCATGCGCGGCCTCGGTCTCCTCCTGCACCTCATCGATGCTCTCCAGGTCCTCGGCCGCTGCGAGCTTACGGTACACGAGCACGCGCTGATCCACCGCCGGCAGGTACTCCTCGGACAAGAAGTAATCGGCCGGCAGGTTAATGCCCACGCTCGCCGCCTCCACGCCGGCATCGTCATCGCCGCGCGCCTCGGCCACTGCCTGGCCCAACATCTGCGTAAACAGGTCAAAGCCCACGCTCGACAGGTTGCCGTGCTGCTCGGCGCCCATCAGCGAACCGGCGCCGCGGATCTCCAGGTCGCGCATGGCGATGCGCATGCCGCTGCCCAGGTCCTGGAACTCGGAAAGTGCGGTCAGACGCGCCGTCGCCTCCTCGGTGAGCGGCAACTCGCCCGGGAACATAAAGTACGCGTAGGCCTGCGTAGCAGAGCGGCCCACGCGGCCCTTGAGCTGGTAGAGCTGCGCCAGGCCCAGACGCTGCGAATCCTCAATGATGAGCGTGTTGGCGGTCGCATTGTCGATGCCGCTCTCCACGATGGTCGTGGCGATGAGCACGTCGATCTTCTTGGTCGCGAACTCGATCATCACGTCCTCGACCTCGCGTGGGCTCATCTTGCCGTGCGCCACGCCCACGCGTGCCTCGGGCGCAGCCTCGTGCACGCGCGCCACGGCGTCGTCGATGGTCTTGACGCGGTTGGACACGTAGTACACCTGGCCGCCGCGACCCACCTCCAGGCGAATCGCCGCGCTCACCACATCGGGGTCGTACTCCCCCACGTGCACGATCACGGGACGACGCCCGGTCGGCGGCGTCGTGATCAGGCTCATGTCGCGCACGCCGCTCGTGGCCATCTGCATGGTTCGCGGAATCGGCGTTGCCGAAAGCGTGAGCACGTCAATCTGCTCGCGCAGGTTCTTGAGCTGTTCCTTGTGCTGCACGCCAAAGCGCTGTTCCTCGTCGATGATCACCAGGCCCAAGTTCTTGGGGTTCACATCGGCCGAAAGCAGACGGTGCGTGCCGATAAGCACATCGATCGTGCCCTCGGCAAACGCCTTGAGCGCGCGCTTTTGCTGCGCCGGCGTGCGAAAGCGGCTGAGCACCTCGACCTCAAGGCCAAACGGGGCAAAGCGCTCAAAGAACGTCTCGTAGTGCTGCTGGGCCAGAATGGTCGTGGGGCAGAGCACCATGACCTGGCGGCCGGAGTCCACGCACTTAAACGCCGCGCGCAGGGCAACCTCGGTCTTGCCAAAGCCCACGTCGCCGCACAGCAGGCGGTCCATGGGCTTGGGCGCCTCCATGTCGGCCTTAATGTCGGCGATGGCCTCCAGCTGGTCGCGCGTCTCGTCGTAAGGAAAGCTCTGCTCCATCTCGATCTGCTCGAGCGTGTCGGGCGGGCAGGCGATACCGGTAATCGACGAGCGGCGCGTATACAGGTCGACCAGGTCAAACGCCAGCTTTTTGGCGTTCTTGCGCGCCTTGTTCGTGGCACGCGTCCAGTCGGCGGTGTTGAGCCTGGTCAGGCGTGGCTTGTCGCCGTCGGGACCGACGTATCGCGTGATACGGTCGACCTGCTCGAGCGGCACGTAGAGTTTGTCGCCGTCGGCATATTCCAGCAAAAAGTAGTCGCGCTCCTTGCCGCCCACTTCCTGGCGCGCGATCTCGCTAAAGAGCGCGATGCCGTGAGTGGCATGCACCACGTAGTCGCCCGGCTTAAACGGGAACGTGATCTGCGTAATGTCAACCTTGCGGCGGCTGCGCGCGCGGTTGGCGTCCATGCGGGCGTTGAGGTCGGCGATCGAGAACACGGCCAGGTTGGCATCGGGCACCACCACGCCCTGCGGCAGGGCGGCATCGACAAAGGTCACGCGTCCGCGCGAGATAGTGGGCACGGCAGCACCGGCGGCAGCCTGGGCCGCGCCCGCCTCGAGCGGGCGGGCGTTGAGCGCATCGGCCTTGCGCTCGCGAATGGAAGCATGGGCCTCCTGGCGTGCGGCACGGTCGGCGGAATCCGCTGCTGCCACGCGCACGCGGTCGCCGATAGCGCCGGCATTTTCGGGCGCCGCGGTCAGCGATTCCTCAAAGGTAATGCCCTCGTCGCCAAAAGTAAGCTCCATCGACTCGCGCGCACCGCGGTCGGGAATGGCAAACACGCAGGCGTAGCGCTTGCCCACGACTTCCTGAATGCGCGTCATAAAGCGGTTGTCCGAGCCTGCGATAGCAGGCTGCTCAATCTTGAGCTCGGCCGTCACCGCACCGCCAGCACGGATGAGGCTCACATAGTTCAGGCGCTGCTGAGCACCAAAATCGAGCTGCTGGGCATGTACATACAGACCATCCAGTCGGTCAATCCCCGCCTCGCCGGCACGCGCCTCGATATCCTCGTAGGCGCGCAGGCAGTCGTCGAACAGCGAGCGCGGCTCGGACAGAACCACAAGTGCCTTGCCGCTCACGTGTGCCAGCGGGCTCACGGTCTGGCCGTACATCACCGGCAAAAAGCGGTCGAGCTCGGGCGTGACGATGCGCGCGTCTACCATCTCGAGTAGCGCTGCCAGCTTGCTATCGTCCTGGCTGGCGCGATAGAGCGCCACATGCATGTTGTGAACGGCGTCATCGGTGAGTGCGAGCTCGCGACAGGGGAAGATCTCGATGCCGTCCTCGTTGCCGATGGTCTGGCCCGTTGAACTCACCATGCGGCGGATACGGTCGATCTCGTCGCCAAAGAACTCAATGCGCACGGGCGCCTTTTCCTGCGCGGGAAACACCTCGACGGTGTCGCCGTGCACACGGAACAGGCCGGGCGCATCGGCGGCGCCGGCATTGGTGTAGCCCATGCCCACCAATCGCTGCGGCACCTCGTCAAAAGGAATTTCCTCGCCCACCGCAAAGGTCGTGGACTCCCAGTAGCGGCTCTCGACCGGCGGCACGCAGCGCAGCAACGCACGGGCCGAGGCAACCATGATGCAGTTGTCCCCGCGCACGATGCGCCCCAGAGCCTCGCAGCGCTGCGCCACCACGGCGTCGTCGGGCGCCTGCTCGCGCCACGGATAGTCCTTGCGCTCGGGAAAACGGCACACGTGCGCCAGGCCCACGTAGGCGGCAAGGCTGCGCGCGGCGCGATCGGCCGCATCCTCGCCACTCACAATGTAGACCGTCGGGCGCGGACGGCGTGCAAACTGGGCGGCGGCCATAAGCGTGCGGCCCGACTGCGACACGGCCAGCGTCACGTCCTCGCCGGCATCGAGTCCGGCCTCGACGGTCTGCAGAGCCTCGGCAGTGTAGAGCTGCGCGGCTATACGGTGAATGAGCATGCTGTTCCTCCGGCATCGCAACGCCAAAAGCCCGCCGGGGCAAGCTCGGCGGGTCGTACGTCAAAGTTCATTGTTTGTCATGGTAACGCATGGGCCAAGCGCGACGGCGCTGGCCATGCCGCTACCCCAAAACGCGCACGCTAGGGCAAAGGTCTGCCAGCGGACACTCGTCGCACTTGGGTTTGCGGGCGTCGCAGATCTCGCGACCAAAGGTAATCCACTGATGGTTGACCGACTCCCAATACTCGTGCGGCAAAATCTTGAGCAGATCCTGCTCGGTCTTGAGCGGCTCCTTGGCATGCGTCTTGGGACTCAACATCAGGCGGTGCGCAATGCGGTTGACGTGCGTGTCCACCGCAATGCCCTCCACGATGCCATACCCCACGTTGAGCACGATGTTCGCCGTCTTGCGTCCCACGCCCGGCAGCTTTACAAGCTCCTTCATGTCGGCCGGCACCTCGCCGCCATAGTCGGCGACGATCATCTGCGCGGCCTCGACGGCATGCTTGGCTTTGCTCTTGTAGAAGCCAAGTGACTTGATGGTGTCTGCCACGTCAGCCACGCTCGCCCCGGCCATGGCCTCGGGCGTGGGCCACTGGGCAAACAGCCGCGGCGTCACCTTGTTGACCTGCGCGTCGGTCGTTTGCGCCGAGAGTAGCACCGCGATCAGCAGGCGGAAGGGATTCTCGTGGTCCAAAAAGCACTCGACTGGGCCATAGCGACGGTTGAGGCGCTCGCACACCTCGATGGCGCGCTCGCGCTTGGCGGCATTGGTCTCGCGTGGCATAACGACTCCTCGGCTCAACGGCACAATAAACTTATAGGCACAATTGTCCCACGTCCGAGACGCTTACGCCTCCAAGAATGCGCCGGTCTGACGGCTCCACAGGCTCGCGTACTCGCCACCCGCCTCGACGAGCTGCGCATGCGTGCCGTCCTCGACAATCCCACCATCGGCCAGCACCACAATGCGGTCGAGCGCCGCCACGGTGGACAGGCGGTGCGCCACCACAATGGAGGTGCGCCCGCGCATCAGGTTCTCGAGCGCCTCCTGCACCAGCGCCTCGGACTCGCTGTCAAGGGCAGAGGTCGCCTCGTCGAGCACCAGAATCGGCGCGTCGGTGAGGATGGCGCGGGCGATGGCCACGCGCTGGCGTTGGCCGCCCGAAAGCTTGACGCCGCGCTCGCCCACCATGGTGTCAAAGCCGTTGGGTAGGCGGTCGATAAACTCGGTCGCATTAGCCAAGCGAGCCGCCTCGCGGATCTGCTCGTCGGTGGCGTCGGGACGTCCGTAGGCGATATTCTCGCGAATGGAGCGATGGAACAGCAGCGCTTCCTGCGGCACGTAGGCAACCTGGCGGCGCAGGCTTTGCTGCGTGCAGCGCGAGACATCCTGACCGTCCACGAGCACGCGGCCGCCCTGGACATCGTCCAGGCGCAGCAGCAGCTTGGTGAGCGTCGTCTTACCCGAGCCCGATTTGCCCACCAGGCCCACGCGCTGGCCCGCCGCCACATGAAGTGTCAGGTCATCGAACACGTTCTCGCCCGCCGCAGCGTCACGGTACGCAAAGCTCAGGTGCTCAAAATCAATCGCGCCCTCGGTTACTTTGAGCTCAGGGGCGTCCGGGTCGTCTGCCACCAAACGTGGCTCGTCCAGCACGCGCGTCATCTCTGCCGCATCGCCCAAAGCGCGGTTGATACGCTGCATCATGGAACTCACGTAGTTCAGGCGCATGGTGAGGTTATAGGTGTAGGTAAAGATCATGACGAGCGAGCCGGCCGAGATGCCAAACCACGCGTTGCCGCCCGCCACGAACACACTCACCACGGCCATGGTGATGACGATAAGGCCCGAGGTCGTAAAGTTGCGCTGCATCATGGCGTGCATCGAGACCGTCTCGGCGTCGCGCGCGGCACGATCGGCGGCGTCGAACAGATCGCGTTCGAAGTCCTCGCGCCCGCAGGTCTTGACGGCCAAGATGTTCGTGACCGCGTCGGAGAGCACGCCCGAGAGCTTGTTCTGCGCGGCGGACGTCGCGGCCGAAAGCGGCATGATGCGCTTGTACATAAGCCAGACAAACGCAATGTAGACGACCATGATGCACACCAGGATCACGGTAAATGTGGGCACCACCGGAGCGAGCGCCGCCACCGTGCAAATGACCGAGGTGATAGTGGGGATGAGCGAATACACCGTCACGTCCACCAGACCCGTGTAGCCGCTCATAAAACGGCTCGTCTGGCTCACGAGCGATCCGCCAAAGCGGCTGGTGTGGAATGTCATGGATTGATTGGAGAGCGTGTCAAAGCACAGGCGCGCCAGGTGATAGTTGCCCGCAATCTCGAGCTTGTAGACGGTGTAGTCCTGTAGCTTGGAGAGGATCTGGCCCACCAGGTTAACGAGTACGAGCGCCAGAATGTAAGGGCCAAAGACCTCAAACACCTGGTCGCCCGCCACGGGGCCGGCTTGGACGCGGTCGACGATGAGGGCCATAACGTAGGTGTTGGCAAACGTGAGCAAAAAGATGTAGCCCGCCGACGAGAACACCGAGAGAAAGACGATCAGCGGCTGCGTGCGCGTGACGTCCCAAAAACGCTGCAGCGTGCGGCGCACGGTGGAGCGTTTGAGCGGACTGGTGCTTCTCTGAGACATGCGCTTCCTTTCGCATCTGATAGGGCGAAACGCCATTGTTGCACATTGGAGCACGCTCCAGACAAGTGCGATACGAAAAGCGGTGGGGCACCCGCGTTTGCGCCGGCGCCCCACCATCTTGTTGCAATTAGTCCTCGTCTTCTTGGTCTGTGAGAAGGTCCGCGGGCGTGAGTCCCAAGATCTCATCGGCTTGGTCGGCGTCTTCCAGCGCGTCGATGTCCTTGAGCTTGCGCTCCATAACGTTGGTGCGCGTGGTGATGATGCCCTCGACCGTCTTTCCTGCGGTCTCGATCTGCTGTTGGGCGCGGCGCAGCGCCTTTTGATAGCGCGGCAGCTCGGCCTTGACGGCGGAGAGCACGCGCAGCACGTCATCGGTGCGTTTTTGCAACTTAAACGTCTGGTAGCTCATCTGCAGACTGTTGAGGATGGCCGCCATGGTGCTGGGGCCGGCAACGTTGACGTGATAGTCGCGGCCCAGGGTCTCGATAAGCCCGGGGCGACTGACGACCTCGGCATACAGGCCCTCAAACGGCACGAACATAATGCCAAAGTTGGTGGTCGCGGGCACGCTCAGGTACTTTTCGCAGATGTCTTTAGCCTCGCGCTTGACCATGGTGTCGAGCGTCTTGCGCGCAGCCGCCACGGTCTCCGCATCGCCCGACTCCTGCGCGTCGAGCAGGTGCTCGTACGCGTCGCCCGGAAACTTGGAGTCAATCGGCAACAGCACGGGGTCGCCCTCGTCCACCGGCAGCTTGACGGCAAACTCAACGCGTTCCGAGGCGCCGGGCTTGGTGGCGACGTTTTCCAGATACTGATCGGGCGTGAGGATGTCCGCCAGGATTGCACCCAGCTGCACCTCGCCCAAAATGCCACGCGCCTTGACATTGCCCAGCACACGCTTAAGGTCGCCCACGCCGGTGGCGATAGACTGCATGTCGCCCAGACCCTTGTACACGGCCTCGAGCTGGTCGCTCACCTGCTTAAACGATGCCGACAGTCGGTCGTTGAGCGTGCGAGAGAGCTTCTCGTCCACCGTCGCACGCATCTGATCGAGCTGCACGTTGTTGTCTTTGCGGATGGCGCCCAGCTGAGCATCGACCGTCTCGCGCACCTTGTCCAGGCGATGCTCGATGCCCTCGCGATTGGCGCCGAGCTGTTGGGCCGTCTCACGGCGCAGGTCATCCATCCGGTCACCAGCTTGCGAGAACTCGCGTGCGATGGCCAGGTAACGTTGCTGCTCCACGGCCGCATCGGTCGTCTGCTGCTGCGCGATGGCATTGGCCGTGCGGCGTGTTTCGGCCAGCGCGACGTTCAGGGCATCGAGCGCGTTGTTGGCCTGCTCGAGTGCTGCCAGCGTTTCCGCGCTACTGTCGCCACGCTCCCGCAACTCGGCACGAAGGCCCTTGAGCTGCAGGGCACAGGCCGCAGCGACCCCCACCGCCACCAAAGCAATCACAATAAGTGCAATATCAATTGCAGACATAAACTCCGCCCAACAAACCCAATCTATCATCAATCAAAACCGCGATCAATCTTACCCCGCCACACACACCGGGCGCCCGGCCCCTTCTTGGGCGCCCCTCTCCTCCGCATATTCCATAATGCGGCGCGCCGTTTTCCTGCTCACCTTTGAGTCATCGCCGGCCAAGTATGCGTATACGTTTCCTTTATTCAGGCGCAGAGCACGGCAGAGGCCATAGCGCGTTACACCCGATTCCTCCAATGCTTCCAGCGTTTTCTTTCTCATCAGGGCGTTCACCCTTCTATCGGCCGCCGGCTTTTCCTTCACCGCTCTATACGCACGCCAAACGTTGGCATAACGATTAGGGAGCTCACTTTTGGCGCATAGAGACGCCATGCTACCCGCTTGACCGTACAAGGATAAAACGTCTCGATAATCCCGTTCCATCCACGAGCCCTCGGATAAACCCAGAACGTATTCGGCTTTTCCTTGCGCCAAAGCGAGCAAAAACAGAGGCTCCGCCACGCGCGGCGCACCCGTCGTCGCCTGCTCAACCAATTTTCTAAAACTCAGCGACTGCTGTCCGGATAGCTCTCGGCAATAGCCTTTTAAGAATCCCTCAAAGGTCAGATTCAACCGAGCACCTCCTTTTTGTATTGCCTGTATCCCTTATTATTATTCATCTTCAATAATACTATTCAGTCGCACGACAGGACCCACAGGATGCAAGGATTCCACTCGTGGCGATAATCCCTACACCCTAGAAGTCCTAATGCGACAAACGCTAGCTCTCCCAGCCGGCGCGGATGGTTGTTATGACGTCACCTAGGCGCTGGCCCAGGGCCGCTAGATGTTGGAGCACCTCGTTGGGCGATGCACTGTTGAGGATGCACGTGAGGGCATACGACGCCAGAAAGATGGCCGCAAGCCCCAACGGGACGAGCACGATCATCGCCAAAGTGCGCAGGCGCTGGCCCACGCGGCGACGACGCGCACGACGCTTGTCGAACGCGAGCTCCTGCGCATATGAATCTTGCTGTACGGAATAGGCCTCTGGCGCCGATTCGCACCCGGGCACAGCTGCAGGTACAGCAGCGGGCACGACGTTTTGCACGGGCGCCT
>CAJLPX010000009.1 GCA_905208635.1 uncultured Collinsella sp.
CTCGGTGCTCCTTTGCTGCGTTTAAGTCATATAGATAGTCAAGGTAGCATAGCCCAGGCCTCGGACGATTCCATCTAACACGAATTCCATCGAACAATCGTTCGGTTAGATAATGAATGCTTGGGATGCGGGTGGGGCCTGTCCTATTCAAACATCTGCGGCAGGTCGATGAAGACGGTTCGATCGCTTTCGTCAGCTTCGAAGCCCGAGCGGGAGAAGAATCCGTAGCGATGGCACTTGAGCCCCGTTGCCTCGACTTGGGTGATTTCCTCATCGACCATTTTTTGCGTAACGGGGGACTTGCGGAACTTTGCTTCGTAGAATGCGTAGCCCTCGGGGTCTTGCGTTACCACATCGAATTCGCCGCTCGTTTTGTTTGCGGGATCGTCGTACCAGTACTTGCCTATGGCGTCGAAAGCCGGTTCGATCTTGCCGGCCCTGTTCTGCCGTACGAGGTATTGACGGCAGATCTCCTCAAACATATGTGGAGCGTAGTTTTCCTCGAAGTCTTGGGAGACGTGACGATCATAGAAGACTTCTGGGTCGAGCAGCTGACGCGCGGAGGCATTGCGGAAGACGTAGCGATAGTAAAAGAGCGAAAGTGGGTCCACTACAAAGTAGCCAGACTTGCGCTTGTTCATAGGGTCGTTGATGGGTGCACGCTTTTGGACGATTTCGAGTGACATGAGCTTGTCGAGTACATCTGCCATGGCCGGACCGCTCGAGACGTGTGACTGTGCCAACACGTCCCCCCAACGGGAGTAACCTTGTGCGAGAGCCCCGAAAACTTCGTTGGCGTTGGTCATTTTCGAGATCTCGGCGTTGAGATAGGACGGCACTTCGCTTTCTAAGCGGGCGCCAGGTTCTGTGACGAGCTCGATGATGTTGTCGCGTACGCTTTGGGACTGATCGATGAGGCGATTGTAAAAGGGGATGCCGCCAAAAACGCTATAGAGCCGCACCTTGTCCTCGGGCGAGAACGCGGGATAGAATTTCGCAGCGTCAAAGTAGTCCATGGGCTTAAGCTCAAGCGCGAGATCAATTCGCCCGTAGAGGGGGCTCTCATGCTCGATGAGGGATTTCATAATCTCAACGTAGGAGCCGCACAGGACAATGTTTAAACGTGAGTCTTCCCTGTGAGCGTCGATTGAGGTCTGGAGAATGCTGTCTAAGCCTTTAACCGCATCTCTCAAGTAGGGGTATTCGTCGAGAACAAGGGTAACGTTCTTGTCTTTGGCTTGGGCAAACAGAAATTCGATGAGCTCGCGGATGCCTGTGAAGGCGAGCGGAGGAAAGCTCAGCGCTTCAGCAACAAGGGCGGACAGACTCTCTAGGTTGTCTGCCTCGGAGGTTTGGCGGCACTCGTAATAGACCGTTGCGACGCCCGACAAATCGGTTAGCGCCTGCTTGATGAGCTCACTTTTGCCGACACGACGCCTGCCGTAAATGAGAACATTGCGCTGTTCGGGCGCCTTGAGCGTTTTCTTAATACGGGCGAGTTCACGCTCCCTGCCAATGAATTCCACTTACTCGGTTCCTTCCGACTCGGTTTTGTCCGAGTTAATTGTATCGCATGAATCAGTTTATGCTCGAGTTTACTCGGACAAAACCGAGTCGGTTCTGCCCGAGTAAGTTTGAATAGCGAATTGAAATTGTTATGTCCGCATGGTGATGACGGACGTGGTTTTCATAATGACAGATATAGTTGACATTACCCGATGGATGCAATATATTTCTGTCATGTTGCAACGGATATCTGTCCATTACTACGAAAGGAACTCCATGCCGGGCAAAAAGAACCTCCGCATGAAGGCGGCGCGTGCGGCGGCCGGCCTTTCGCAAGCCGACTTGGCCGAGGCCGTGGGCGTTACGCGCCAGACCATCGGCCTGATCGAGGCGGGCGGCTACAACCCCACGCTCAATTTGTGCGTGGCAATCTGTAAGGCGCTGCGCGTTACGTTGAACGACTTGTTTTGGGAAGACGAAACCGACGCCGACCCTAATACTCTTTAGGAGTTCACTATGAAATATGAAGATCTGAAAATCGTGCAAAAGTGGCGTGAATATGCCGGCCCAAAGGATGAGCGCCTGGAGGCTGAGAACGCGAAGATTTACAAGATTGGCTTCGTGCTGCTTTCGTTTGGCATGTTGATGATCTTTTTCTACCAGTTTATAGCTCGACAGGTTGCGTGGGTTCACAGCGACGCTAGTGAAATGCCGCATGGCTTTGCAACGCCGTTCGAGGCAGCCATGTATTTGTGGCTCGTTCTCGTGATGTTGATTTGCGCAGGACTGCAAACGCGGAAGGGCTATGTCGATACCAATCGTTTTGGGCAAACCGAGCATCTTCCTGTTGGATATTTCCTGCTTGTCAGCGGTCTTAGCGGCGCCGCGTTCGCGCTTGTTATTGCCGCAATGCGCTGTATCGCTGAGGCGCAGATCGTACCGCTCGAAAGCGTCTTTTGGTTGGCGAACCTGGCCACGGGCGTGTTCTGCGGTGCGACGATTTTCGCGGCCACGTTTGCTGTCCTGTGCGCAACGTTTTTCACGGCGAAAAGACGCCGTGCCAAGCTCGAGGCAGAACTCGACTCCTCAGACGACATTTAATGCGTAATGGGCCGGCTCTGGGTATCCAGAACCAGCCCATTTTGATGTTCGATGAGCCGAGTCGGCGCCTCTCACAAAAGTAACTAGGAGCTAGCGAGGCCTATCCGAATTGTCCTCATAGGCGGTGTCTTTTTCGAGCGCCGTGCGGCGGGCGCTGTAGGCGACGAGGCCGGCGCCTGCCACGGCGAGCGCTGCGGCGGCTGCCGTAAGGGGAGCGTTGACATCGCCCGTGCCCGCAAGCGCGCCCGCTTTTCCGGAGCGCTTGTTATTGCCGTGGTCCTTGCCGCTGCCGGAGCTGCTTCCGCCGGAGCCGCCGCCCTCGTCAGCGCCGCCGCCACTCGAGCCACCATCGCCGCCCGCTGTCATCGGGGCGTCGTGAAGTCCTGTCGTATCCGCGCTGTCGCAGACGCCGACCTGAACTTCTGAGCGCTCGCATGCCGCGTCGGGCACATGAAGCTCGTGCAATACGGCATCCAGCGCCGAGTTTGCACCCGGTCGAATTTCCTCGAGCGTTACGGGATCGAGCGCCACCAGGTCACGCGCCTTCGCATACAGCGTTACGCGTTTGCCCACTTCGTCGCTCCAACTCTCGGGGATGGCGAAGCTCATGCGGAACTGTGCCGTGCAACCCGGTGCCAGCACGGCGTTGCCGTTGTCGGCTACCAGCGGGTGCGTCGCAAAATGTTCGCCCAGCGTCTCGAGTGCGTACTTCACGTGTGCCATGTCGTTGGCCGAAGCGTCCTCGGCAAGCTCTGGATCGTAGATCGATGCCATACGTGCGTTCACTCCGAATTCGATGGATGCGCTGGAGAACGGCTGGCTGGAGCCCTCTCGATACAGATCGATCGTGCCGGCGGTCAGCAAGGTGTTGCCGTCGTTTCGCACCGTGACCATGAAGGATTCGCCTGCTGCTCCGGGCACCACTGCGCCCGAGGTGGCAACCGCGCCCGTCGGAGTGGCACATGCCACCAAGGGTACTTCGATGCCGTGCAGCTCTGCCTCGCTCTGCTCCGCGCTCACAATGTGCGTGGCGAGCGCGGAGAGCATGCCTCCCGACGTCAAAAAAGTCGTTATCTGATCGACGGGATGGTCCAGCTCGCACATCACGAACGGCTCCGTGAACAAATCGCGTGCCAAGGTGCTGGCGAAGATGCGGAAGTGCTTGCCCATCACTGCTACCGGGTTGCCTTCTTCGTCGTAGGTTTGTCCAACCTTGCCATCGGTGTTCTCCACATAGAGCACGCACCTGCCGTTGTTGCTTACGCTAAACGATGCCGGGCCACAGCCTGCGGCACCCACGGGCTGCGTTGCAAATGCCGATGCGCCTCGCGTCCAAGTAATATGCTGCAGTTGCTCGTTGACGGTTGCCAAAAAGCCCGAATGTTGTGGCCACGGCATCGCACGGGGTACCGTGGCGTCTGGTGACATAACGCCCCAGCCCGCAATGGACTGGCCGATCACGGCGTACGATGCGCAGCCGCAACCGTCTGCGGTCTCGTACGCAACGGGCACCACCATTTTGCCGTTGATAGTTTCGGGCGCGCCCAGCTCGATGCTCGACGGTGCTTGCGGAAAGCGGAGGACCTGACGGAACGTGAGGCTGTCGCCCGAAACGTCCGACCACAGGGTGAAACATTCCAGCGCAACCTCAGCCTCGCTGCCGAGCGCCTTTTCTGCGGTGGTTCCGCGGCGGTGGAGGTAGGCGCCCGACAGACGTCCGTCGACCAGCGTCTTGCCCACCGTGATACGCGGGCACTGCAGGCAATGGTAGCCATCCTCTTGCAGGCGGCCGCGCGAGATGCTGCGCCATGACGTATGCGACACCACGCGGATCTCGTCATTACTTATGCGCAGGCACACGACGGACAGTATGCCGGCTGTGCTTGCCGTATCGAAAAGGGTGTTGTCGCCGTCGGGGCGCTCGCCCGAGACCAGCAGCACGTAGGCGTCCCGGTTTCCCCTCCCGTCCGTATATTCCACCACGTCGAAGTCGTAATCGTATATGCCGTTGCGCTCCACGTCGCCCTCGCCAAACCCAAGGGGGAAGTCCACGGGCGTGGGGGCAGACCACGTGTCGTTTGCCTTTGTGTGCACTACCAGGCGCGAGCGGCCATTGTCGCCGTAGCGCACCGAGGCGATACGGAATAGGCACTCCACGCCGGCGATCATCGTTAGCCTCATGTGAGCTTCGCTGAGCACGCCGGAAAACAGCACACTGTCGCTCGAGGGTTTGATACCGCCACGCTCGTCCTCCGACACGCCGGCAGAATTGGCGTTGGGGTCCGCAACGGCGTTCGTCGCCTGAACGATGTAGGTATACTCATACATCGGCGCTGCGTTTTCGTCGTTTTCCATCAGTGCGTGGACGAAATGCTCAACCTGTCCCGTGTCGTCGCTCTCCGCGTCTGCCTCGAGCTCAATGCGCGTGACCGCTTGATCCCAATCGCGCACGACAGGCGCAACGTTTGCGGCAGTGGCATTAACCTCGGCGCGTGCGAGCAGCTCGGCGTTGGTGACGATGGTGGCCGATGCGATAAATTGCGGCACGCCGCCCGCCTTGATGTCGCCGGGCGTGCCGAAGCAGGCATCCAGCGTGTAAGGCGTATTTCCGCCCAATGCGAGTTCAGAGCGCTGGAGTACATACTGGTCGCCGTTGTTCACCGACATATTCCACGAATCGAGGAGTGTGGGCCACGATCCCGACCAAGCTTTGGTGATCCACTTGAACATGACGAACTGGAGTATCACATCGACATCGACGTCTGCACCTACGCGCAGTCGCGGAAGCTGGTGTCCATCCGCCTTCTCGTACCCAATGAACAACGTGAGGGATGCGGCGCCGCGCACGGCAGACGAGGCGACGCCTGCAACGCCGGCTCCAAAGGTGACGGCAAGCCCGATCTGGATGGTGAAAGAGCCCGACGTGTTGGAATAGTCGAGCGAAATGTTCTTGAAAAACGCCGCGCCGCTGCCGTGCGTATGGGCACCCACGGCGAGCGCCAGCTTCGCCAGCACCCAGGGGTTGACGTTTAGGAAAAAGGGTACTGGTCCCAAGGTGAACTGTTCGGTCCAGTTGAGGTCGGTTCTTACCTGGAAGAGAGCCTTAATATTGCCGTATGCGGGATCGTTGTTGTCACCCCAGGTTTTGCCCACCCAATCGTAGGCGAGCGAGCCGTACAGCTGTGTGGCGATATCCATCGTGAACAGCGGCGTGCAATGGTGGCGAAGGAGCTTGGTGTTCCTTGGATCGGTGCCCGAACCGGCACTCATACTTTTGTACTGATTCCACTTCCCCTCCATCTCGTCGAGGTAGCGGTTTGCCTGCTTGGCGCCCGACTCGCGCGGTGACTTCTTCCAGTACTCCGGATCCGGATTGCCCGAATCGTTCATATAGCTGGCTGGTTTGTATCCTCCGCCAAACAGTACGTACCCGGCAAACGAGAAATCGAACAGAATGGGGAACGAGGGCATCCAGCAGGTGAACTTGTTGCCGCCGATGCCGGGAAACGCCGCTGGGAAATCAAACGGAGTGATCTCTTGGTCCATAGTGGTGGGAATGATGGTGGTCGAGCCCGATTCCGACTTGGCGGCCGGCGCGGTGACAACGGCCATGGGGGAGGAGAGTGTATAGGTCTTGCCCTGGTAGTCGAGGACAAAGCGCAGCTTGCATCCTTCTTCCAGAAGGCCCGATGCTGCATCGAGGAACTTGTCTTCGAGTGTGAACGTTGCCAGATTATCCGAACCCGATGCGCTGGCCTTGATCTGACCGATCTGCGTGACGGTTTCGGGCGAGCTGCCCGCGGCAGGCGTCACTTTGTTGATGCGCAGCGTTGCCTGTCCACCCTGTGGCAGATGTGCCTGCACGGTAAAGGCGTGCGTATCGGGCTGCTCGTTTGCCGTGTCGTTCTTCGGCAATGCCATGAACGTGGCTTCAGCGTATTGGATGTCCCATTCGTCGAATGTGAGCTGGCGAAAGTACGGCTCGCCGTCGGAAAGCGGACGCGTGGGCGCGGTTATGGCGGTGCCGCCCTGGATACGCGCAAGGGGAATCTCGACATCGCGGTAGCCCGCCATGCTAATGGAGATGCCGCCGTTAAAGTCGTACGCGTCGAGAAGCGTCGCCTCGTCTACGTAGCCTTCCGAAAGCGGCGCGACCTCAAAGATGGCCGTGCCTTCGTCATCGGTAGTGGCGGTGAGCTGCTTGCCTGCGGCATAGCGCGACGTGAGCGTGACCTGCGCTCCCTTGATGGGCATATTCTTGTTGGCGACGTCGACCACGACCACACCGAACATGGTGCGCGAGAGAACGAGCACCCTGAAGGGGTCTTTTTCATCGGCATAGGCTTCGGTGGGTGCGAACGGCAATATGAAGGCGTTTTCGCTTCCCGGCACGCGCGGCAACATAATGCTCGCTAACGAGGACGCTCCGGCGACAAGTAACGAACGGCGATCAAGCATCTTGGGCTCCCATCCCGCAAATATCGGTGGAAATAATCCAATTTTGCGAGAAGACGCCCCGTGGCGGTAGTGCCATTCAAGGGTCAAAATGTCCAAATTGATCGAGCGAAGCGCCGGGTTCCGGAACGCGTTCGATGTGCTTGGCAGCCCGGTCGCTAACGCAACATATGCGCGACCAGCTCGGCACGTGTGCCGATGCTAAGCTTTGCGTATACGCCGGATAGGCGGTTTTTGACGGTGCCCGGCGATACTCCCATATGGCGTGCGATTTCGGCGTTGGTCCATCCGCGGCAGGCGAGCATGGCCATGGTGAACTCTGTGGTCGTTAAATCGTCGGCCACGTCCTCGCCCGAATCGGGGTTGTGGATGCGCCGCCAGCCGTAGCTGAAGCGGTACGTGATCTCGATGATGCGCGCGAAGTCGTCAGGGTATTGCGTTTTTAGGCATGCCTCGATGAGCCCCTGTAGAAGGCCGTGGTGCTCGCCGATGAGTTCGATAAGGCCGTCGGGACGCGCAATGTCCCAAGCGGCTCCGAAGTGTGCTTTTGCGGCGTCGATGTCCTTGAGGCTCATGCATGCCATGGAAGCTGCCAGGTGCAGGAACAGTTCCGAGATCGGATAGCTTCCCTGTTTCATGATCAGGGCATTTTCCACCATGCCCAGGCTGCGGCCGTATTCACCGCGCAGATATAAGGCGTGCGCCATCACGTAGCTGGCGAACAGGCGCAGGCCTTCGGGCAGATGCGCCGCAAGTGGATAAAACTCTTCGGCAGAATACGGGGAAGGCAAGTGCAGCAGGACACTCGCGGCCGAGGTGAACAGGATATGCGTGGCGTGGACGGCGGGCGATTCCTCGTCGGCCGGCGTATCGAGGATGCCAGCAAGGCACCGGCGGGCGTCGGCGATACGGTTGAGCGACAGGCTGGCATATCCGCAGATAAAGCATGCGGAATAGCGCAGTGCGGGGTCGGTGGCGTCAAGATAGGGGCGCGCCGTCTTGGCAGCGAGGGCGGCCTGTCCGCGAAAGTACAGCGCTTCTGCCGTGGCGATGGTGCGTGAATCGGGGTCGGAAATGCCTTCAACCGCAGCGTCAATCTGCCCCGGCACAAAGGCAGTGCACATCAACGGCATGGGAACGCATGGGTAGCCATCGCAGTCCATCTTCCATCTCCCAACAGCTGGCAACAATAGCAGCAATTGTACTCCTGTTGCTCGGGACTGGAATTTGTGGGTATCGCCGACGATTATGCCGAACGTATAAAGGAAGAGTCTATTGGCGATGCTCCCAAGGTGGCTACCGAAGCTTAGCTGACCTCGACATTAGAAAAAATTGCCACCCCTGCAAAAAGCTCTGTCGCAGCGATGGGAAACGAACTCCGCTCTGCATATAATGAGGTCATATGACGGTGCGTCTGCATACGCGCGGCGCATTTCCATCAAACCGAGAAGGAGCTCTGCATGGATCCCAACAAGCGTCCCGACGACATGGTGCGTATCACCACTCCCGAACTTGCCCAGGCGTTCATCGAAGAGCAGGTCGCTGCAATCCGCGAGCAGATCGGCGACAAAAAGGTTCTGCTGGCCCTTTCGGGTGGCGTTGACAGCTCCGTTGTCGCGGCGCTGCTCATCAAGGCTATCGGCAAGCAGCTTATCTGCGTGCATGTGAACCACGGCCTCATGCGCAAGGGCGAGAGCGAGCAGGTCGTCGACGTCTTCAAGAACCAGATGGATGCCAACCTGGTTTACGTTGACGCCACCGACCGTTTCCTGGACAAGCTCGTGGACGTTGAGGAGCCCGAGGCCAAGCGCAAGATTATCGGCGCCGAGTTCATCCGCGTGTTTGAGGAGGAGGCCCGCAAGGTAGGCGACGAGGTCAGCTTCCTCGCCCAAGGCACCATCTACCCCGACATTCTGGAGTCGCAGGACGGCGTAAAGGCCCACCACAACGTGGGCGGTCTGCCCGAGGATCTGCAGTTTGAGCTCTGCGAGCCCGTCAAACTGCTGTACAAGGACGAGGTCCGCGTCGTGGGCCGCGAGCTCGGCCTGCCCGAGAACATGGTCGAGCGCCAGCCGTTCCCCGGCCCCGGCCTGGGCGTTCGCTGCCTCGGTGCCATCACCCGCGATCGTCTTGAGGCACTGCGCGAGGCCGACGCCATCGTGCGCGAGGAGATTGACAACGCCGGTCTGTCCATCTGGCAGTACTTTGCCGTGGTACCCGACTTCCGCGCCACCGGTGTGCGCGAGGGCAAGCGCGCCTACGACTGGCCCTGCATCATTCGCTGCATCAACACCGTTGACGTCATGACCGCCGAGGTGCCCGAGCTCGACTGGGCGCTGCTCAAGCGCATCACCGCCCGCGTCACTGCCGAGGTTCCCGGTATCTGCCGCGTGTGCTACGACCTCACGCCCAAGCCCGTCGGCACGGTCGAGTGGGAGTAAGCTAGCTCAGCTGGTAGGCGACGAGAACTAGCAGATGTGACAAAGGGACGGTCCCTTTGTCACATCTTCGATGTTACGTGCGGGAAGGGTTACGAGCATGGTCGTTCCGCGCTCCGAGCTCTCTTCGACCTCGATGGAGCCGCCGTGAAGCGCGGCGATCTCCCAGACCAGCGCAAGCCCCAGTCCCACGCCGCCATATGCCCTGCTGCGCGATTTGTCGACACGAAAGAAGGGCTGAAAGATGCTCGTCTGGTATTGCTCGGGAATGCCCGGCCCTTGGTCACGCACGCGTAGCAGCACGCGGTCGCCTTCGGCACGGGCGCTGATTTGCACGGTCGAGCTGGGCGCGCTGTAGCGTATGGCATTCTCAGCCAGATTGAACAGTAGCCGATAGATCAGCGTGTCGCTGCCGATTGTTTGCGCGTCGCCCTCGCTTGCAAGCGTGATGTCTTTTTGCTCGGCAAGGGGCGCCAGGTCGGTGAGCACTTCTTCGATCATCGGCGCCAAGTCAATCGCATCGTTGCAGGGGACGCTGCGCAGCTCGCTCATCTCGAGCAGGGTCTTTGTCATGTGCGTCATTCGCTCGGTCTGCTCCTGCAGCAGCCGGAGCAGGCTCGCTGTATCCGCATCGGCGTCGGGGTGCTCGGCGCAAAACAGCTCAACCTGGGCTTGCATGAGCGCAAGTGGCGTGCGCAGCTCGTGCGCCGCATTGCCCGTAAACTGTTTTTGTGCGGAAAATCCCTCGTCAAGGCGAGAAATCATGTCGTTAAACGATGCGCTGCAGCGCCTGAGTTCAGAGGGCACGTCCTCGCTGATCTTTGTGTCGGCGAGGTTGTCGGGCCGCACGCTCTCGACTTGTGCCGCAAAGGAGCGCAACGGCTGCAACGCATGCCCGCTCACAAAGTAGGCCAGGACGCCACCGAGCAGCGTCACCGCTGCGGTTATGTACCAGCTCGTCGCGCCAAACGATTCTTGGGCGTCGCTCACGACGATGGTCAGCTCATCGTCGAGCTCCTTGCTCGTCGGGTCGAACGAGCTGGGTGAGGCCGCCTCCACCTTGCTATGCTCCGACATTTCAGTACCGATTGAGTCCATGTAGCGCATGCCGGAGTAGCCAACCAGGCAATTAATAAGTACGCAGGTCAAACATATCAGCAAAGCTGTCATCAACGTGATGCGCCACTGCAGGGACAGTCGCTTCATTCGTCGTCCTCCATAACGTAGCCCTCACCGATTCGGTTGCGGATGGGGTCGTGCCCCAACGCGCCGCGTAGCTTTTTGCGCAGCGACGAGATATGCACGCGGGTCGCGTTGCTAAAGCTGTTGACACTGCTATCCCATACGTGGTCGATGAGCTCCTCCTGGCTTACCGGTCGCCCCTGGTTGAGCATCAGATATTCCAAGATGCCGGTCTCCTTGCGCGTGAGGGATAGAGGCTCGTCGCCCACAGAGGCGACGCGCGCTTTGGTGTCAAAGCTCAGCGATCCGCAGGTCAGGACAACATCGCTTTGCGTAAAGCGTCTGAGCGTGAGGCTGCGGATACGTGCCGCCAGCTCGTCAAGATGGAACGGTTTGGTGAGGTAGTCGTTGGCGCCTGCATCGAGCCCCGCTACCTTGTCGGCGACCTCGCCGCGGGCCGACAGCACGAGCACCTTGGTCTCGCAATCGGTAATTCTGAGTTGCCTGAGTACGGTCATGCCGTCGACATGGGGGAGATTAAGGTCGAGCACCACAAGATCGAAGGTCTCGATATCGAGCAGGTCGAGCGCCTGCTGTCCGTCGTAGCAGCAGTCGACGCTATAGGCCAAGTTGCGCAGGCTACGTGCGATTGCATCGCACAGTGCCCGCTCGTCCTCGACGACCAAGATGCGCATAACGTTCTCCTTGCATAGTCATTCGCGCTTAACACGGATTTTATAGTCGGTATGGTCCAATGGGTCGCGAAACGAAAGGAGTGGTCAGATTGTTCAAAGCGATTAAACCTGTGGCGCAGGTGGCTTTGCTGATCGCAGGGATTGCCATGGTGTGCTTTGGCATCATGCGCGGCGAGGCAGACGCCGTATTGGCCAAGGCAATCAGGCTGTGCTTGGAGTGTATCGGAATTGGTTAAAAGAAAAAATACCGTATCGCATCTTTTGGCGCGATTTCGCGGATTGATTCAGGCGGCGGCGACGCTTGCGACCAACATTCACCTGCCTAATTTTGCCAAGGGAGGCATCTACCAGGGGGCGGGCAAAGCTGTCTGCGTACCGGGACTCAACTGCTACTCGTGCCCGGCAGCTTCGGGTGCGTGTCCCATCGGGTCGTTTCAGTCGGTGGTGGGATCGTCTAAGTTTAGCTTCTCGTATTACGTGACCGGAACGCTCATTTTGATCGGCGTGCTGTTGGGGCGCTTTGTATGTGGCTTTTTGTGCCCGTTTGGATGGCTGCAAGAGCTCCTGCACAAGATTCCCGGCAAAAAGCTGTCGGCAAAAAAGCTCAAACCGCTCACGTATATCAAGTACGCCGTACTTCTGTTTGCCGTGGTGCTGCTGCCTGTCTTGGTGGTTAACGATTTGGGCATGGGCGACCCGTTCTTTTGCAAGTACATCTGTCCGCAAGGCGTGCTCGAGGGCGCGATTCCGCTGTCCATCATGAATACGGGAATCCGTTCCGCGCTGGGAAAGCTCTTTACCTGGAAGCTCGCGATCCTCATTGCGGTTTCGGTGCTGAGCGTGCTGTT
Organism: uncultured Collinsella sp.; assembly: GCA_905208635.1. Taxonomy (GTDB): domain Bacteria; phylum Actinomycetota; class Coriobacteriia; order Coriobacteriales; family Coriobacteriaceae; genus Collinsella. The sequence goes on from CAJLPX010000009.1 coordinate 12,226, forward strand.
CTACCGCCCCTTCTGCAAATGGATTTGCCCCCTCGGCGCGTTTTATGCGCTCATGAACAAGGTGTCGTTGCTGGGGATCCAGGTTGACCAGGGCAAGTGCGTTTCGTGCGGCAAGTGCGCCAGGGTGTGTCAGATGGACGTGGACGTTACGCGTACGCCCAACCATGCCGAGTGCATTCGTTGCGGCAAATGCGTGGGCGCATGCCCCGTCGATGCCATTAGCTTTCGCTACGGGCTGGGTGTGACGGGCGACAAACCCGCGCAGCCCGCGCAAGCCTGCGAAAACAAATAGGTATCTATATAAGTTTCGATACAACGGAGGAACCATGAAACTGTCAAAAATTGCGGCCCTGCTGATGCTGCCCGTGCTGGCGTTGAGCCTTGCGGCGTGCTCTGCGCCCAAGAGTGGCACGAGCGATGCTGCGAGCGGCGATACACAAATCGCCGAGCTTGTGGCACAAAAGCCGTCGAGCGCCGAGGAGGCGGCCGAGCTGTACCAGCAGCTGCTGCAAAAGGAAAACGAGATCTTTGCGAGCGATAACGCCCTATGGGAAAAGGTGTTTCTTGCGGCCAACAAAGACACTCCCATGATTGAGGACGGCAAGAACTACGGCGACTTTTTGCTTGATACCATCGAGGGCGCCAAGGATCAATTTACGGCTGACGAGCTCAAGACGCTTAAGGCCGGCGCGCAGCAGGTCAAGGAGATCGAGGATAAGCTCATGGCGCTGGAGAAGGAGTTTCCCGGATGTGGCAGCACGCCCGGCGAGGGAGAGAGTGTCGATGCCTCGACCGCAGGCATGACCAACGGCGAGAGCGGGGAGACGAAGTTCCCCAGCTTTAAGGGCAAGGACTTGGACGGCAACGATGTAAACAGCGACGAGCTGTTCTCCAAGAACAAGGTCACCGTCATGAACTTCTGGTTTACCACCTGCAAGCCGTGCGTGGGAGAGCTGGGCGATCTGGAGAAGCTCAACAAGGAGCTTGCCGAGAAGGGCGGCCAGGTCGTGGGCGTTAATTCCTTTACGCTCGATGGCAACAAAGACGAGGTGGCCGATGCCAAGGACGTGCTTTCCAAGAAGGGCGTGACGTATAAGAACATCTGGTTTAAGTCGGACAGTGAGGCCGGCAAGTTCACCTCCAACCTGTACTCGTTCCCGACCACCTACGTGATCGACCAGAACGGCAACATCGTGGGAGAGCCGATCATGGGCGGTATCAACTCCGCTGAGCAGCGCGAGGCGCTCAACAAACTGATCGATCAGGCACTCGCGAAGAGCGAACAGTAAGTCCGTGGGACAGACAACTGAAGGGGAGTCGCTGGAAACAGCGACTCTTTTTTCTGCTTCGGGGTAGCATCATGGGTATACGTCGAAAGGGCACGCAGCTTTTCGTGCATTGCCTGAGCGGTGCGCGAAGCAACCAAGCTGTGAGTTTTCTTAAGCGTTCTGGGTATGGCAGTGTCAAGAATATCGGCGGCATAAGCGGCTACACGGGAAAGGTGGTGCGTTAGCTATGAAGGTGGTTATCGTTGGAGGCGTCGCGGGCGGCGCATCGGCGGCGGCACGTTTGCGCAGACTCGACGAGCAGGCCCAAATTGTCATCTTTGAGCGCACGGGTTTTGTATCGTATGCCAACTGTGGGCTTCCGTACTACATTGGCGGCGTGATAGAAGAAGAGAGCGCATTGACGCTGCAGTCTCCCAAGGGCTTTTGGGATCGCTTTCGCATTGCGGTCAAGACGAGTCACGAGGTGTTTGCCATCCATCCCGATTCGCATACGGTCGAGGTTCGCAATATGCTGACGGGCGAGGAATTTGTCGAGACGTATGACAAGCTCATCCTGTCGCCGGGTGCAAAGCCGATTCGCCCTGCGTTGCCGGGCATCGACTCGGATAAAATCTTTAGCCTACGCACCGTTGAGGACACGCTGCGTATTCACAGCTATGTTCGAGAGCGGCGACCGAGCAGTGCCGTCGTGATCGGCGGCGGCTTCATTGGCGTCGAGACGGCGGAGAATCTGTGTGAGCTGGGGCTCCAGGTGACCCTTCTGCAGCGTCCCGTCCAGCTTATGAACAACCTGGATTACGACATGGCGACCCTTTTGCATACCGAGGTGCGTGAGCACGGTATCGATCTGCGCCTCAAGGCCGATGTGACAGGTTTTGAGGAAGTTGATGGCCGCGTTGTCACCCATGTTGCGGGCGATGACCCTATCGGAGCCGATATGGTGCTGCTTGCCATTGGCGTGGCACCTGAGAGCCATCTGGCGCAAGAGGCGGGGCTCGAACTGGGCATCAAGGGGGCTATTGTGGTCAACGACCGCATGGAGACCTCTGCTGCCGACGTGTATGCCGTGGGCGATGCCGTGCAGGTCACGCATCAGGTGACCGGCGAGGACGCGGTCATTTCGCTCGCCGGCCCCGCCAACAAGCAGGGGCGTGTCGTCGCCGATGTCATAGCCGGCATGGACAGCTGCTACCGCGGATCGTTGGGCTCATCGGTTATCAAGGTATTCGACTTGACGGCGGCAAGCACGGGACTATCCGAAAAGGCAGCACGCGCGGCGGGAATTGACTGCGACAGCGTGGTCCTGTCGCCCGGTTCGCATGCGGGTTATTATCCGGGTGCAACGCCCATGACCATGAAGGTTGTCTTCGAGAAGCAGGGATTGCGCCTGCTGGGTGCGCAAATCGTGGGCATCGATGGTGTGGACAAGCGTATCGACGTTCTGGCGACTGCCATCCAGGCAGGCATGCGCGGCGATAGGCTTAAGGATTTGGACCTAGCATACGCGCCGCCGTATTCATCGGCGAAGGATCCCGTCAATATGGCGGGCTTTATGATCGAGAACCTCAATCGCGGCATACTGGCGCAGTGGCATTGGGAGGATGAGCCCAACTTGCCACGCGATGGCAGCGTGCAGCTGCTCGATGTTCGTACGGAAGGGGAGTATGAGCGCGGGCATATCGATGGTTTCGTAAACATTCCCGTCGATGATCTGCGCAATCGCCTGGGCGAGCTCGACCGGGCCAAGCCGGTTTACGTGATTTGCCAGAGCGGCATTCGCAGCTACATTGCTTGCCGCATTTTGGCGCAGCATGGCTTTGAGTGCTTTAACTTCTCGGGCGGCTATCGCTTCTTTGCAGCCGTGACTGAGGCTCGCCGCGGCAGCGCTAACGTTATGCCGTGCGGGCTCGAAAAGTAGCGCGCATTGGAATGTGACAAAGTGACAGCCTCTTTGTCGCATCGGGGATGTTATATGCGGGATGGTGCGCCATGCGGCGTGCTGTCCCGTTCGTTTTTTGGCGCGGTTCGTTACATTCCTCACTGGTATCGGCCAAAAATGAGGATAGAGTAGGACAAGCGCGCCGAACGTGAACGGCGGGGGAGCGGGCGAGCGCGCCCGCGCGAGAGAGGTTGCCGTCCATGCTGGATCTCAGAGATATTTGCAAAAGGTACGTTACGCAGTCGTTTACGCAGGTAGCGCTCGACAGCGTAAGCCTGTCTTTTCGCGATAACGAGTTCGTAGCCGTTCTGGGTCCCTCGGGTTCGGGTAAAACTACGATGCTCAACGTCATCGGTGGACTCGACCATTTCGATTCCGGCGACCTGCTGATTGATGGCATCTCGACCAAGGACTTCAGCGACCGCGATTGGGATGCCTACAGAAACAATCGCATTGGCTTTGTGTTTCAGAGCTACAACCTCATTCCGCATCAGACCATTTTGGAAAACGTGGAATTGGCGCTTACACTCACGGGCGTGGGACATGCCGAGCGCCGCCAGCGTGCGCGTAAGGCGCTCGAGGCGGTTGGTCTGGGCGAGCACGTTGACAAACGCCCGAACCAGCTTTCGGGCGGGCAGATGCAGCGCGTGGCCATTGCCCGCGCCCTGATCAATGACCCCGAGATTGTGCTGGCTGACGAGCCGACCGGCGCCTTGGATTCAACGACGTCCGTCCAGGTCATGGATTTGCTCAAGGACGTTGCGCGCGACCGTCTGGTCATCATGGTCACGCACAATCCCGAGCTGGCGTACAAGTACGCCACGCGCATTGTCAACCTGGCGGACGGCAAGGTCACCGACGATTCAGATCCCTTTGATGCTGCCGAGGCCGCGCGTCGCGAGGCCAAGCCCACGCGCAAAACCTCGATGAGCTTTGTGACGGCGCTTGGGCTTTCTGCCCGAAATCTCATGACCAAGAAGGGCCGCACGGCCATGACGGCCTTTGCAGGTTCGATTGGCATTATCGGCATTGCGGCGATCCTGGCGCTCTCCAACGGCGTAAACGACTACATCAAAAAGGTCGAGGAGGACACGCTCTCGAGCTACCCGCTGACGATTTCCAAACAAGATTATGACCTGTCGTCCATGATGGGCGGGCATGGGGCTACGGATGATGAGGTGTCCGAGGGCGAGGATTCATCCGACGCCACCGGTGGCAAAGATAAGGGAACCGATAAGATCCCTGTGGTCACGGCCGTAAAAGACATGTTCGCAAGCGTTAAGTCCAACGACATGACGAGCTTTAAGGCATGGCTCGATGCCGGTGGCGACGGCATCGATAAAGAGGTCAACGCCATTCAGTACGGCTACGGTGTATCGCCGGTTGTCTATCGTGCCGGCAAGGGCGATGAGAAGCCTGTCCGGCTGGTGCCCAACGCCATGACCGAGGCCATGAGCGGCGGCGCAAGTTCGGCGGCAACGGTGAGCATGGATTCCATGGGGACCTCGGTCTTTAACGAGATGATTGACGACCAGAGCCTGCTCGACAGCCAGTACGATGTCGTTGCCGGCCATTGGCCTACGTCTGCCAACGAGGCCGTGATGGTGCTTTCGAGCCGCGGCACGGTGGGCGATTACACCCTCTATAGCATCGGTGCGCTGGATATCGATGAGCTTAACGACCTGGTTAACAGTGCCATGACGGCCGACGGCAAGGTCGAGACGCCCAAGGCCGGCACCGACTTTACCTACGACGATGCGCTGTCCACGACGTTTAAGGTGCTGTCGCCGTCCGATGCCTATCGCAAAAACGAAGAGACCGGCATGTGGACTGACATGTCTGGCGATGCCGACTTTATGGCGGCCAAGGTTGCCGACGGTATTGACGTGCGCATTGTGGGCGTGGTGCGACCCAACGAGGCGGCAAACGCGAGCGCATTGTCCCCGGGCATTGCCTATACGCATGCGCTGACTCGCCAGCTTATGGAGCGTGCTGCCGATTCGCAAATCGTGCAGGAGCAGCTTGCCCACCCCGAGACGGATGTCTTTACGGGCAAGTCTTTCGATGAACTGCAAGGCGAGGCCAAACAGAGCGTGGAACTGGGCAGCATGTTCAGTGTGGACGAAGCGGCGCTGAAGAGTGCGTTCTCTCTCGATTCGTCGGCGCTCTCGGGTGCGGCCGGCGGTATAGACCTTTCTGGTATCGACTTGTCCGGGCTGGACCTTGACCTTTCGGGCGTTGGGAAGGGCATTGACTTCAGCGACATCATGGCCAAAGCGCCGGCCCCAGATTTCTCGGGCATCTTTGACGGTCTGGAACTCACGCCCGAGCAGATGCAGCAGGTAGGAACGCTTGCCAACCAGCTGTTTGAGGGCTTTCTGCAGTCTGATCAGTTTAAGGCGCTGTCGCCCGAAGATCTTAAGGACGCGTCAAAGCTTGCTGCCGCATTCTCGGCGTATCTTGAGAATGATGCCGCAGCCCAGCAATGCCTGGCTCAGCTCAAGGCGTTGGGCGGCGATGCCTTGGCCGAGCGCCTGCAGCGGGCGATGGGCGACTATGTGCAAAAGCAGCTGGCTCCGTATTTGCAGCAGGCTATGGACCAGGTGACAAAGACGATCAGCGAGCAGATTGCCACGACGGTATCAGCTCAGCTCAAGGCGAGCGCGGCAGGGCTTATGGACCAGATGGCGACGCAGATGTCTTCGAGTTTTGCCAACCTGGCGAGCGCCATGCGCGTGGATGCGGGCGCCTTTGCTCGTGCCATCCACTTCAACATGGACGCCGAGGACCTGAGCTCGCTCATGATGAGCTATGCCAAGGCGTCGAAGCTCACCTACGACAACAATCTGACCACGTTGGGCTATGCGGACGAGGCGGACCCCATTTCGGTCAAGATTTTCCCGCGCGACTTTGAGGCCAAGGAGCGCGTGCTCGATTACATCGATGCGTACAACAAGCAGGTCAAAGCCGCTGGTCACGATGAGCAGGCAATCTCGTATACCGACTACATGGGCATCATCATGGGCTCGGTGACCGACATCGTGAACACCATCAGCTTGGTGCTCATCTCATTCGTGAGTATCAGTTTGGTGGTGAGCTCCATCATGATCGGCATCATCACCTACATCAGCGTGCTGGAGCGCAAAAAGGAGATTGGCATCCTGCGCGCGATCGGCGCGTCAAAGCGCAACGTGGCAAACGTATTTAATGCCGAGACCTTTATCGAAGGCCTCATTGCCGGCGTCTTTGCCATTGTCGTCGTGGTGGCCGTGAGCTTTCCGGTTAATGCCTGGGCGCTTGCGGCCAAGCAGGTGCCCAACCTGATGAGCCTGCCCGTTCAAGACGCGCTGATGCTCATTGTAATTTCGGTGCTGCTGACGGTCGTTGCCGGCCTGCTGCCGGCTCGCAGCGCATCCAAGAAAGACCCTGTGGAAGCCCTACGCTCCGAATAATGTGACAAGGGGGCAGTCCCTTTGTCACATTGGGGGCCCAATTACCGTTCGGCACGTTAAGGGTCCCCGCTCCCCGCTTAACACTTGACGAAGAATCTCCATCTTTATATACCTATCGGTAGGCATATAGGTTGCATTGCCGATAGAAACGGAGTAACCATGACTCTCATCGCACCAGCCGAAAAGGACCGCCCCCGTGAGAGCGGCGCATTTGCTTGGATTGTCGTTATTGCGCTCGGTTTAATGTCTGCGGGAACAACCGGCACCTACAGCATCATTGCCGGCTCATTCATCGCTCCTGTATGTGAAGACCTGGGCTTTGACTACACTTCTTTCTCTTTCTATTTCACCGCGATTCTTCTTGGCCTTGCGCTTGGGCTTCCGCTTTTGAGTCGTTTCATTCCAAAAGTAATCGGCAAACCATGGCATATTTGCGTTGAACTCGTCCTTATTGCCGCCGGCGCCGCAATGGCGTTCTACACCGAGGTCTGGATGTTCATCGTCTCCGCCGCAGTGATCGGCATCTGCTTTTCGTTCACAACGGGTGTCTGCATGTCCGATGTCATTGACCAATGGTTCAGTAAATCGTCTGGTCTTGCCATCGGCCTTGCGTGGGGCGTTAATTCTCTCTGCACGCTGCTATTGAGTCCTGTCATTACACTGGTCATCGAGCAGCAAGGCTGGCGTACGGGTTACATCGTACTTGCGGCCGTTTCTGCAGCCATGATATTGCCCACAAGCGCATTTATCATTCGCCTTAAGCCTTCTGATCGCAATATGCTTCCGTACGGAGAGACTACCTCCGAAACCCATGAGAGCTATAGCGCCGATGAAAAGGAAGATGTCTCTTCGGGCATGGCGCTCCGCGATGCCGCGAAAACGCCATCTTTTATTCTCTGTGCCCTTCTGCTCTGCGTGGCGCAACTCACCTGCTGCATGAACCAGCTGTTCCCGACCTATGCAAGCGAGGTCGGCTTCAATCCCATCGTGGGAAGCCTAATGGTTTCGGCGGCCTCGCTCTCCGATATTTTCCTAAATCCCTTCGTAGGCAAAACATGCGACAAGCTCGGTGCTATTAAAGCAACGGTCGCATGGACGGGAGTCAGCATTCTTTCATTCCTACTTCTCATCTTTGGCGGAAGCAACGAGACCGTTTCCATCATCGCGGCCGGCGTAAACGACGTCATGTTCGCCATCGTTGGAACTGCAATGCCGATGATTCTCCTCTCGCTCTTCGGATCACGCGATTTTGGAAGGATCTATTCGATTATTTGCTCAGCGGGCTATGTTGTCGGAGCTTTCGGAATGCCAGTCATGATGAAGGTTTACGGTATGGCAGGGTCTTTCCAAGGAGTATTCGTCTTCTGTATCATCTGCAACCTTCTGATTGCGACATTTGCTTTAGTTTCCGGTCTCCTCAATAAGACTACCGCGAAATAACCTGACCAACGAACTGCCCTTCAGCCCTGTCATTTGTCTCCGCAAGTTAAAACGAAATTGGGGCCGATTCCAACATAGCTGGAATCGGCCCCAATTTCTATTCAACAACTTTTGCAATCATCGCGAACACGGGTTTCGAACCATTCCGCGACCCCGCAAGTCGTCGCATCGCGCTTGCCAAGGTGCCTCTGTTATTACGCGCCTATTTAAACATGAGTTCGACGATCCCTGCCCAAACAGCCTTTTCATCGATGTCTTCATCTTGGGCAACGGTATTGCTCGCTCCCTCAAGTACGGTGTAAAGAATCTGCACGTACAGCATGACGTCTGTTTCATCGGAAAACGCGCCAATTTCTAGGCCATGGAGAAGGATGTCTTTAAGCGCGTCCATAGTTCGGTTGATCGCCGTTGCCTGACGTTCCTGAACTGCAGGGATTCGATTTGCCTGAATACTGACCTCGGCCAGCACGCGACGGCGCTTTTCATCACTACGATAGCCACCTATAACCGAATTGCCGAGCTCGATAAGCGCCGCCTTGAATCCGTCCCTATCGACTATTAGCGAGTAGTCGCGCTGATAGTCGATAGTCGGAAACATACTATCTAAGAGCGTGGTGAAAATATCCTCTTTAGAGGGAAAGTAGTAGTACACCGATGGCTTGGATATACCGACACGGTCGCAGATTTTTCCAATGGACGCCTTGTCGTAACCGACTTCTGCCACAAGATCATACATTGCGTCCAATATTTTCCCCTTTGTGCTCACGCTTCACTTCTCCATTGCAAATCACTTCCGCATTGCCAACATTATTAAGAATGGCAACGGAACATCAATTCGTGTCCAAACACGACCACTATAAACGGTGAACGGTAGGTATCGACAGGCGAATGGCAATTATACAAAAACACCTACCGAACGGTAGGTATAGTAGTACTATAGCTGGTGTAACCCCGCTATTGTCGCGGCCGGACAGCATTGCGGGAAACCCGACGGAAGGACCAACCATGTACGAGAACTATCGTATGCCGGGCGAGTTTGAGAAGCGCTCCAACGTCTATGTGACATGGCTTCCCGATTACATTCGCGCAGAGGGCTTCGATAATCGCCAGCCCTGCGTTGACGTAATTAAAGCTTTGCTTGAGTATGGCGATGTTACGGTCAACCTCAACTGTGGCACCCCCGGCTCCTACGAGGAAGCCTGCTCGCGCCTTAAAGAAGAAGGGGTGGATCTCGACCGTATCCAGATTACGCAGTTCGAAGACTCCAACTTCTACGTTCGCGACAACGGCCCCAGCATCATGGTCGACGACGAAGGCCATTCCTATATGGTCAACCCCGCTTGGACCTATTATGGCGTGTGGGACAAGAACTCCCCAGAGTGCCAGTCCGCACGCAGGGCAGCTGTTCACATGGCGGTTGCGCTCGGGTGCTTCGATATCGTCAATTCCGAAATGGTTTCGGAGGGCGGCGACCGCGAGTTTGACGGTCACGGCACCCTGATCTCCATCGAGGACACGGAATGCCGCAAGCGCAATCCCGAGTTCTCAAAAGAGGAAGTGGAGGCCGAGTACAAGCGCATCTACAACCTCAACAAGGTTATCTGGCTGCCGCAGCCTATGCTTGAGGACGACGACTATCGACTGGGCATCCTCGACGAGAAGGAAGATGGAACTCCTGTCTTCGGCATGAGCTTCGCCGCCCACATCGATGAGATGTGCCGCTTTATCACCCCGAACAAGATTCTTCTTGCCGAGGTATCCGATGAGGAGGCCGCCTCGAGCAAGGCGGGCGCGGAATCGCGTCGTCGCATCGACGCCGCCTACGAGATTCTACGCGCCGAGACGGACTGGGAGGGCAAGCCCTTCGAAATCGTCCGCATGCCCACTGCCGAGCCGATCGAGGTTGTCATCGCCCCCGGCGACGAGGACTACGAGCTGTATAAGGGCTTCATCGACGAAATGGGCGGCAAGTTCATGGATGGCACCCCTTGGCCCGAAGGCCCCGTTCACTTTTATGCCGCAGCAAGCTACTGCAACTTCCTCATCTGCAACGGCGTCGTTCTTGGCCAGCGTTATTACCACGAAGGCATGAGCGAAGTCGTGAAGGAGAAGGACGAGCAGGCCAAGGCGGTTCTTGAGAGCTGCTTCCCCGATCGCAAGGTCATCATGATCGACTCTCTCGCGCTTAACCTGTCCGGCGGCGGCGTGCACTGCTGGACCAAGGACGTGGCCGCCAGCTGCTAGCAAGTTCTTAAACTTGCGCTGCCTGATCCAAGCGCCACATTTACAGTCCCCGAGGGATATCCGTGTTTCCCTCGGGGGCGCATTCGACACTTACCCATCAAACAATTGAAAGGAAATAGGCATGAACAACAGCCTTCGCGGTCGCGACTACCTCAACATCCACGATCTTTCCTCTGAGGATTTCCGTTACCTCATCGATCTTGCCTGGAACCTCAAGGCCCAGAAAAAGTCCGGTGTCGACCAGCGCTACTTCCCCGGCAAGAACGTTCTCGCCAACTTTGAGTGGGGCTCGACCCGCACTCGTTGCGCCTTTGAGACCTCTTGCAACGACCTGGGCATGGGCTTCACCTATCTGACCAACTCCCACATGGGCGATTGCGAGACCATCGAGGATGCCATGCGCGTCTTCAACGGCATGTATGATCTCATTGTCTATCGTGCACAAAAGGACGAGCAGTTCCTCTATGATGTCGCCGACTTGGTCGATATTCCAGTCATCAATGCCCTCACCCTCGGCGATCACCCGACCCAGATGCTCGCTGACGCTCTCACGATGGAGGAGCAGTGGGGTGGTCTGCGCACGAGCCGTGGCAAGAAGATGGCCTTCGTTGGCAACTGCGCCGGCGCCCCCGTGTGGTATGGCCGTCTGTGCGCGATGCTCGACATGGACTTCCTCGCCATCGGCCCCGACGACCTCCGTCACCAGATGTGCAAGGAAATGATCGAGGAGGTTGAGGCCTGCTACGCCAAGTACGCGCCTAACAGGACCTTCACCATCACCTCTGACCTTGATGCTCTGGACGGTGTCGACGTAATCGTTACCGAGGAGTGGCGCTACATCAACCCCGAGTGCGGCGACGAGGTTCTGGACCCCGACGACTACAACTCTTGGCTTGGCGACGCCGAGTCCCTGTACCCCTATCGCGTCACCAGTGAGCTGTGCAAGCGCACCAACAACCCCGACATCTTCTGCATGCACGAGCTCCCCTCTGTTCACAACGCAAATCACCGCGTTGGCAAGATGTTGCTCGACCAGTGCAAGAACGACCTGCATCGTGAAATCATCACCGAGGGCTTTGAGATTGCGGACGAGTGCTTTGAGGCCAACGCGTCGGTCATCTTCCGTGAGGCAGAGAACCGTCAGCACACCATTAAGGCCGTTATGTGCGCCCTTCTGGGTCTCTAGGAGCTGTATCAATGGAAAATGCAAAGTTAAAGAGCAGCAAGGTTTACGCATGGGTTCTCGTGATCGCGCTCGGCCTCATGTCTGCCGGTACGACCGGATCCTATAGCGTAATCGCTGGCTCCTTCGTCGCGCCCGTGTGCGAGGAGTTCGGATTTGACTACTCCATCTTCTCGTATTACTTCACTGCAACGCTCATTGGTCTTGCAGCGGCTCTTCCGTTTGTCGGAAAACTCATCCCCAAGGTTGTTGGCAAGTTTTGGCTCCCCGTCGTCGAGCTTATTCTGCTCGCCGCTGGCGCAGGCATGGCCTTCTACACCGAAGTCTGGATGTTCATCGCAGCTGGTGCTTTGATTGGCGTTTGCTTCGCCTTCACTACCGGCGTCGCCATGTCCGATGTTATTGACCAGTGGTTCAAAAAATCTGGCGGCCTGGCAATTGGTCTCGCTTGGGCAGTGAACTCGATTTACATGCTCATCATGAGTCCCGTCATCACCTCTGTCATTGAGGCTGCTGGCTGGAGGACTGGTTATCTGGTGCTCGCTGGCGTCTCCGCCGTGCTCATTCTTCCCGCTTCCATCCTGATTATCCGCTATAAGCCCCAGGACAAGGGCATGCTGCCCTATGGCTATGTCGAAGGCGAGACGGTCGCCGAGACCGAGGAGACGACCGAGGATAGTGCACGTGGCGTTAGCTACGCACGCGCTATTAAGTCGCCTGCATTCTTTTTCTGCATCGGCTTCCTCTGCCTCGTTCAGCTTACTTGCTGCATGAACCAGCTGTTCCCCACCTATGCCGCCGAGGTCGGCTTTAGCCCCATGGTGGGTGGCTTCATGGTTTCCGCCGCATCGCTGTTCGACCTGTTCCTCAACCCGATCGTCGGTACCACTTGCGATAAGTTTGGCAGCACCAAGGCCATTCTGAGCTGGCTCGCCGTCTCGATTCTCTCCTTTGTCATGCTCATGATGAGCAGCGGCAACTCGACGCTCAGCATTCTTGCTGCCGGTGTTAACGACGTCATGTACGTCATCGCCGGCACCGCTCTGACCGTTTTGGTGATGGACGTCTTTGGCTCCCGTGACTTTGGTCGCATCTTCGCGCTCATCTGCTCCGTGGGCTATATCGTCGGCGCCTTTGGCATGCCCGTCATGATGAAGGTATACGAGCTTGTCGGCTCCTTCCAGGGCGTTTTCATCTTCTGTATTGCATGCAACGTCATCATCGGTCTGTTCTTGCTGCTGGCAAAGAAGACTGGTAAGAGCCTCTCTTGGGACGAATAGTTCGATTCGTCTTAGTCATACGCTGTAGGAGTTAATCTGCAGCAGCTTTAGGGCATCGGCTAACGCCGGTGCCCTTTTTCATGGAATGTGACAAAGGGACAGTCCCTTTGTCACATTGGGCGCCTAGCTCGTTTTGCCCACCAACGTGATACGGATGCTTGGATGGGTGTACTCGTCAAACTCGTCCTCGGGCTCCGTGTCAAACGAATAGTACGTTTTGATGGGGTTGTCACTCGTCCTGATGGAGATTCTCTCGTAGAGCGAACCGTTCAAAAAAGCCTGCCTAAACTCTTCGGGGAGCTTTTGCGGTGCTAGGAGCTCGGGACTCATGGTCTTGACGTCTACGGTTTGGACGACAGAGGAAAGTTCGTCCAAGTCGAGCTCGATGCGGGCGAGGTTGTCCTCAAGGCTCGCGTCGGGGTCGATCTCTGCTATGTAACTCACTTCCTTGAGCGTTCCCTTGTTGTCAAAGTCCAGATACGTATAGGTCTTCTGGGCGTCGGAGTCGCCTTCGTGCAGATAGCCGCGGACATGATAGCCGTAATCTTGATATCGCTCGTAGGGGTCATCGGCGGACACGTACTCGCATGCGGGCTCTAGCGTCTTGCGGGCGATGGCGATCTGCTCGGCCGCGGCCGCGGCATTCTCCTGCATCTCGATGTTTCCCTGTGCCAGCTGCGGGATATAAGCACCGCACACGATTGCGAGGGGCAGCGCCACAAGTGCGATGATCCACTTTTTTGCACGGGGGATAGGCACGCTATAGGCCTCCGCCATGGCCTTTGCGTTGGCATAGCTTTCGGTAAGTACGTCCGCTGCGGTGGCGACGGCGCCTACGGCAGCGGCGACTTCTGCCGCGCCGCCCAGGTTGCGCACGGTCGCGTTATCGCTGTTCTTAAGCAGGCGCGCGGCAGCCTGCGTACCGATAACGCCTGCGATTTGTGCCGAGCGGTCTTTCTCGGTCTGCTCGACGACGAGTCGGTGCTGCATTTCCTTCCACTGCTTGCCGCGCATGCCAAAGCGCGGCGCGAGCGCGCAGTAGCAGAATATGACGAGCTCGATGGCAGTGAGCGCCAAGGCGGTCATCATGCCCGTCTCTTGGAAGCCTTCGTGATGGAAGACGATATCGTCGATCATTTCGAAGGGAATGATCAAAAAAGGCAGCACGAACGCCATGGCAAGCGCTGCACCGGCAATCTTGGGATAGATGCAGTATCGCTGGATACGCTTGCGTTCTTGTTCGGAAATTGTTGCCATGGCTGGTCCTTGGTGTCGTAACGGTCGTTGCGGCGCATGGGGCGCGGGGCGCATCAGTTTGAGCTAGCGCTGGATAAGAACATAGAGCAAGATGCTCATCGCGATGAGCAAGAAGCCTGCGATGTTAAACATCAGTGTGGCAAAGTTGCCCACGATGGGGCGTTCGACATAGCTTTTGTCTGGGTTGCTGGGGTTGTAGTACACGGTCATTTGGCTACCGAGGGGCCAAAGCTGCTCCGCGAGGGTGCCTAGGCGGGCGATGGGGCCTGTCTGCACGTGCAGCCAGCCCTTGGCGTCTTCGTAGGCGGTGGCTTGCGTGCGGATGGGGAGTCCCGACAAGCTTTTGGTCTTTATGCCACGGAATTGTTTTTTCGCGCGGTATTGCGTGCCGTCGACGGCGTATTCCAAAACGGGATACATCCTGCCTTCGCCCATAAAGCGATGGTCGATGACCGTTCCCATGGTCACGGCGGTACAGGCCTTGGCTTTCTTGCGAGCGGCGGCTTTCATGAGCGCGCTCACTCCGATAAGCAGGATGCCGATGCCCCCAACCAAGATGAGCGCGAGCAGGGATATCTGCGACGTGGTCACGGCGTTCTCCTTTGGCGCGATACCGTCATATGTGACCCAGTATAGAGAATCCCGCCATCGATGAGCTATTGCGGGGGGGGGGTCAATTCTGAATGTGACAAATGGACTGTTCCTTTGTCACATCGGGGACTGCGGAATCGAGGTCTAATACTTTTCCCGAGAAGTGAACGAGTGAAAACGGACTCCCGAAGCATCGACACTTTTGGCGTGCAATTTCCTGCGGTTTTGCCAGTCAAATCCTGCGGTTTTGACGCCTAAAAATGTCAATGCTTCGGGGGTCCAAATAGAGCCGTTCACTTCTCGGGAAAAGTATTAGACCTCGAAATATGGGCGGCGTTCGCGAACGGCAACTAGCTTGCGTCCGGTAGCCGGCACTTGGGGCAAAGGGACTGCCCTTTTGCCCCTTCACCATTGCATCGTATCTGGTGTGGAAAAAATATCGCCTGCGTTCTCGCGCCTGCGAAGAGTTCCTGAACCGCTTGAATGGGATGTGACAAAGGGACTGTCCCTTTGTCACATTGATTTGAGAGTGGATGTTGATGAATTTATCGCTGGCCCCTATGGAGGGGATTACCGGGCATGTGTTCCGTCGCGTGCATGCGGAGTGCTTTGGCGCGCTCGATTGTTATTACACGCCGTTTTTGCCGCCGCCGCGGGTGGGCAACCGCTTTGGTGGCAAGGCGTTTAAAGAGGTCGATCCTGCCAATAACCAGGGGCTTAACGTAGTACCTCAGCTGATGTCCAAGAATGCGGACGAGTTTGTGTGGGCGGCGCAGGTGCTCGCCGAGATGGGGTACCGCGAGGTCAATCTCAACCTTGGCTGCCCCTCGGGTACGGTTGTTGCCAAAGGCAAGGGTTCGGGCTTTCTGCGCAACCTGGATGAGCTCGAGGTGTTCTTGAGCGACGTGTGCGAACGCTCACCCTTGCCGGTGTCGGTCAAGACCAGGCTGGGGTTGGAAAGCGATGACGAGTACGAACGCGTGCTCGACCTCTATTGCCGCATGCCGCTGGCAGAGCTGATCGTGCATCCGCGCGTGCAAAAGGACCGTTATACGGGCTCGCCGCGTAAAGAGTTTTACGGCGAGACGTTGGAGCGGGCGCCGTTTCCCGTGGCCTATAACGGCGACATCTTTGATCTTGAGGACATGGATGCGCTGGTGGGGGCCTATCCCGGAACACGCCACGTAATGTTGGGGCGCGGCTTGCTCGCGAACCCCGCGCTGGCTCGCATGGTTAAGGGCGGCCCTGCCGCCACGGCTGCCGAGTTGCAGCGCTTCCACGACACGCTGTTTGCGGCCTATGCGGACGAGATTGGGGGCAACGCGGTCTTTCGCATGAAGGAATGGTGGTTCTACGCCAAATGTGCCTTCGCCGATCCCGCTACCGTGCACAAGCTCGTGCGCAAGACCAAAAAGGTCGACGAATACCGCGCCGCCGTCGAGCGCGTCTTTCGCGAGCAGCCGCTCGCGCCTGTTGCCCGCTTTTGTGGCTACTAGTCGTTGGGGACGTTCTTTAACGACTAGTCATTCAAGAACGTCCCCAATGACTAGATTGAAAAGCTGTACGCCAGCATCCAAAGATGTCGAAAAATGTCGACTTTGGATGCTGACGTACATGTTTGGTTCGTATGGGTTTGTGCGTTGGGGCCGGCCGACCGCAATAGAACGCTAGAGCAAATTCTCCTGCACCCACGCGATGATGTCGCCCGACTCGTAGAGCGGCGCGCCGTCAATGAACAGGCAGGGAACCTGGCGCTTGCCGCCGACGGCGATGAGCGTCTGCTCGGCATCGGGGTCGGTCGAGATATTGCGCTCGGGGATGGTCACGCCGTTATCGGCCAAAAAGCGCTTGACCTTTATGCAATACGGGCAGCCGGTCATAACGTACAGCTCGAGCTTGTGATCAGTAGCCATAGGTCTCCAATCGGTTGAGGTTTCGATTGAGATACCCAATGCCGCCGCGGTCTATGCGCGAGTCAGCGATGACTCGATTGCCTGGACCAGAAACGCCGTGGCTCCGGTGCCGCAGGGCTTGTCGTAGTAGTCAACAAAGCGCTGGTCGGCGAGGTAGCCGTGGGCGAGCCCCAGGTATGCCTCGTCTTGGGGTTCGCTTCCCCAGTTGAGGCCAATCCAACGACGATGCATCGCAACAAGTTTTTGGGCCTTTCTGCTCTTTGGATCGCCGTCGCCCATGGCAATCGAGAGCTGACCCAGAATGGCACGCTCGAGTTCCTTCATGTCGTTCCATGTCTGGGGATCCATGTCCAGTAACGTTTCGTTTGCTGCATCGATAGCCTCATCGCCATAGCGCGCCCGTGCCTCGGCGCCGTAGCGCTCCTCGTTTTCCTGCACGGTACGCCAGCGCTCCAGTTGCGGCAGCACGGCACCCATGAGCGAGACTGCCTCGTCGAGCGACATGCCGGTGTTTTGCGCCAGACGCGGAGCGCAGTCCTCGATCATTGCCTCCATCGTGGTCTCGTAGGTGTACTTGCCGTGGTCGTAGCACCACTTGCAGTAATGGTCGGTCGTTGCGCCGTGAGCATCGGTACCGCAGTCGTCGGGCGTGAGTATCATGCCGCAGCTCTGACAATAGTACTCGGGCATTTCGAGCAGATGAGACAGTGGCTCGCCGGTCACGGCGGCAATGAGCTTCATCATGTCGATGCCCGGTGTGACCTCGCCGCGCTCCCAACGGCTGACGGCTTGGCGTGTGACGAAGAGCTTGGCGGCGAGCTGCTCCTGAGTTAGGTGATGGGCGCGACGGACAGCAATGAGCTTTTCTGCGAAGGCCATAGCGGCTCCTTTCTGCTGGTTGATGGCTTTAAGCATACGCGGCGGCAGACGCCCTTCCAAGCAACCGTTGGTTGCACGACGGGGGACCGCGACAAAGAATTGCGCACGACGCCTCACACCTTCATGCCGTACAATGACCGGCATGGAACCTATTGCACACATACATACCGACCTGCCGCAGAAGTTCGGCATCCCACGCAACAGCTTTTTGGCGCCCCATCTGCAGGGGCGCATCGTCTTTGAGCCGGAATTTGCCTCCAACGCTGCAGTTGAGGGTCTGGACTCCTTCTCTCACCTATGGCTGCTATGGTGCTTCGAAAACGGAACGCCCGGTGGCACGGCTAAGGACATAGCCGCCGATGCCAAAACGCAGGACAGGTCCGGCACCAACGCAAAATGGTCGAAAACCGTGCGCCCGCCGCGTCTGGGTGGAGCCGAGCGTGTGGGCGTGTTTGCCACACGCAGTCCGTTTCGCCCTAATCCCATCGGGCTCACCTGCGTCAAGCTCAGCCGTGTTGAGCTCACCGATGATGGCCCGATCATCCATATACTGGGGGCCGACCTGCGCGACGGCACGCCCATCTACGACATCAAGCCCTACATTCCATTTGCCGACTGTCACCCGGATGCGACGGGCGGCTGGATTGAGGACGCGCCGTGGCAAGAGCTCGATGTTGAGTTCCCACAAGCGCTGAAAGATATGGTCCCGCCTGCAAAGCTCCCCGGCTTGGTCGAGGTCCTTCGCCAAGATCCGCGCCGTGCGGGTAGCAAGCACGAGCCCAACCGCGTTTACCACTTGGCCTACGCCGGGCTCGACATATCGTTTACGGTCGACGGAACAAGGCTGACGGTAACCGCCATCAACGACGCGCAAGACTAACCAGCCATTCGTCCGCACCCGTCAAATTAAGCGCCAAACCCCATGTCAAAACCGCCCACGCTGGTGGACAATAACGCCTACCGAAACAATCCGCTTTGCACGGGAGCTCAGCATGAAATACGACTTTACCTCGCTTATCGACCGCCACGGCATGGACGCCATCGCCGTTGACTCCTGGGGCGAGATCCCTGGCATGGCTCCGAACGCGCCCGACGAGGGCTTCGACCGCATCCCCATGTGGGTGGCGGACATGAATTTTGCCACGGTGCCCACGGTCCAGGAGCACATCATTCAGCGCGCCCAGCATCCCATGTTTGGCTATTTCGATCCGCGCGACGAGTACTTCGACCGCATCATCGAATGGCAGAGCCGACGTAATGGCGTCGAGGGTCTGCTCCCGGAGCATATCGGCTACGAAAACGGCGTGCTGGGCGGTGTCGTGTCGACCCTGCGGGCGTATGTCCAGCCGGGCGATGCGGTGCTGGTCCACAGCCCTACCTACATCGGCTTTACCAAGTCCATCGAAGCCGCGGGCTATCGCATTGTCCACAGCCCGCTTAAGCTCGACGACCAGGGCGTGTGGCGCATGGACTTTGAGGACATGGAACGCAAGCTCACCCAAAACCACATCCACGCCGCGGTGTTCTGCTCGCCGCACAATCCTTGTGGCCGCGTATGGGAGCGCGACGAGATCGAGCGCGCCATGGACATCTATCGCCGGCACGATTGCGTGGTGATTTCGGACGAGATTTGGTCCGACATCATCTTGCCCGGTCACAAGCATATCCCGACGCAGTCGGTGAGCGAGGATGCCCGCATGCGCACGGTCGCCCTCTATGCGCCCAGCAAGACGTTTAACCTGGCGGGCCTGGTCGGCAGCTACCACATCATCTATAACGAGACGCTGCGCGACCGCGTGTGCGCCGTGTCCAATAAGACCCACTACAACGAGATGAATGTCCTTTCGATGCATGCGCTTATCGGCGCCTACCAGCCGCAGGGCTACGAGTGGCTCGATGAGCTCAACGAGGTTATCGAGGGCAACATTGACTACTTCTGCGATTACGTGGACGAGCATTTTGAGGGCGTGTCCTATTCGCGCCCGCAGGGCACCTATATGGTGTTCCTGGACTGCACGGAGTGGTGCTGCGTGCATGGGCACGATATTCAGTGGCTGCTCGACGAGGGGGCGCGTGTGGGCGTGGGCTATCAGGACGGCCGTCCATTCCATGGACCTTGCCACATTCGCGTGAATCTGGCGCTGCCGCTTTCGCGTGTAAGGGAGGCGTGCGACCGCTTGGACCGCTACGTTTTTAATGCACGGTAAGTGAGTGCTGCATGCGGGGCTGTCTGCCAGATTGGCTGGAAGGCCCCGTATGGTAAAGCATCTGTAACCATTGAGCGCAAGCGCGGTTTTGTCTGCTAATATCTTTGCTCTTGAGTCTGTAAACAGGATCGTCTGGAGCTCGATGAAAAGACCTCGTCGCTCGGCCGCCATATCGTTGTTTGTTGCGCTTGCAGTGGTGGGCGCCTTTGTCGTGGCGATAGCTGGCTGTTCCGGGTTGAATGATGGGGCCGCGGCGTCTGCATCAGAAGGCGCAGCCGCCTCGCAGGTCAAAGACGACAACCTTAAGACGCTCAACGTTGGCAGCGACCTCTATCCACCGTTTGTGTATAGCAACGAGTACGGCGATATTGTTGGCCTGGATGTCGATATTTTGACCGAGGCTTTGGGCCGCATTGGCTACAAGCCAAAGTACCAGCTGATCGACTGGGAAAAGAAGAAAGAGCTGCTGGCGAGCGGCGAGCTCGATTGCGTCATGGGCAGCTTTAGTATGACGGGCCGCGAAGGCGAGTATCGCTGGGCGGGGCCGTACCTTGCGAGCCGACAGGTGGTTGCTGTCGATCCCGAAAGCGATATCTACACGCTTGCCGATCTTGAGGGTAGGGTCGTGGCGGTCCAGTCCACCACCAAGCCCGAATCGATTCTGCTCAATCACACCAATGAAAACGTTCCGCAGATTAAGGAGCTCTACAGCTTTTCGGACCGCTCGTACCTGAACCCGGCGCTTGTCGAGGGCCTAGTCGACGCCATCGCCGCGCATGAGTCCTCGCTGCTCACCTACGAAAAAGACTATGGCGTGACGTATCGCATTTTGTCTGAGCCGCTGCTAGAGGTTGGTTTGGGCACCGCTTTCGATATCAACGACACACGCGGCATCGACGTTAAGCTCACCCATGCCTACCAAGAAATGCTTGCCGATGGCACCATGGAGCGCCTGGTGTCAAAGTATTTTGATGACCCTTCGCCCTTTTTGAATGTGGAGGGCCTGTCATGATTGATGCGTCCGACCACACCGCTCAGGAGCGGGGCGATCGTTCGGCACGGGAATGGCTCATCGTCGTCCTGTTGGGGATAGCGCTCTCGATTGTTGCCGGCGTGACGAGCTACGCCTACACGACAGCTCAGGCCGAGCAGCGCTTTGCCGACGTTGTCGATTACGTGGCGACACAGAGCCTTTCCTACGATGCGTTCAACAGCGCCTATGCGACCAAAAACCTGATTCGCGTTATGGAGATCGCCGGAGAGGCGGCGCGCGATATGGAGCGCGACGGCTCGGTGGATAACGCTACGTTGGAGCAATATGCTGACCAGTTTAATGTGACAGCGCTGATCGTAACGGATGCATCGGGCAACTTGGTGTCCGAGTCCTCGAAGGATGACGTGGGCTACGAGTCGCTCGCCGCGAATCTCAAAGAGGCGCCTGTGCTGGAGGTGGCAGCCCATCCGCTTAAGTCCTATACCGCTCGCATTACGCTTGCGGACGATTCGGTCGCAGACATTGGCTGCGTGGCCCGGCGGGACGGTGAGGGCATCGTTGTCGCGGTGAGGCACCAGAGCGCCAAGGCGGTCGCGAGCAATACGCTCAAGTTGCAGAGCTTGCTCGATGGTTATGAGACCATCGATAGCGGCAATATCGTGATCGAAAACGACGGTAAGGTCGTTGCGACCAACGCTGTTGAGCCCGCCGTGTCAGGCGTGTTCGATTTGCCTGCGACGGATGCCATCGTTGTCAACGGCATTAAGGAGCGTTGCCTGGCTGGTAAGGTCAGATTGGTTAACGACAGCGGTGAGTGGTATCTGGGCACATTTGGTAAAGCGCGCGATTTTTACGTGTACACCTATGCTCCCGCGCAGCGTTACTTTGAGGTTGTTGCCGCTGTTGTTGCCAGCGTGTTGGCACTCTACGGCGGTGTTATAGCCACTGTTGTGTTGGTGCGCCGCCGCGCCGAGAGCCAACGCTTTGCCGACCTGTTGCTGCAGGAGCGCGACTATGGCGACAAACTGGCAAAAGCGGCGCGCGAAGCTTCGTCTGCCAACTCTGCAAAGACGGAGTTCCTGCGTCGCATGAGTCACGACCTGCGCACGCCCATCAACGGCATTCGCGGTATGGTCGAGGTGGGCAATGCCAACGCGGACGACTTGCAAAAGCAGACTGAGTGCCGCTCAAAGATCTGGACGGCGTCGGGACTGTTGCTCGACCTTGCGAACGAGGCACTCGATATGAGCCGCTTGGAGAGCGGGCAGGTCGACCTGAATCTCGTGCCTACAGATATGGTGGCCCTCAACCGTGAGGTGTGCGATATTCTGGAGCGCCAAGCCGAGGAGCGCCTGGTGACAATTATCTGCGACCAACGGACTCTTGATCATCCCTATGCCCGGGTGAGCGTGACGCACCTCAAGCGTCTGTTGCTCAATATTGCCGGTAATGCCGTCAAGTACAACCGCCAGGGCGGCTATGTTCGCCTGACATGCCGCGAGGTGGAGCCGGTGGACGGTGTCCCCGTCTATGAATACACGATCGCCGATAACGGCATTGGCATGAGCGAGGAGTTTCAACAGCACCTCTACGAGCCGTTCAGCCGCGAGGAACAGCAGGTGGAAGGCGCTTCATCGGGAACTGGCCTGGGCGCGTCTATTGCCAAACAGTTGGTCGAGCTTATGGGCGGAACCATGAGCTTTACGAGCGCCTTGGGGCGGGGGACGACGTTTACCATTTGCCTGCCGTTTGAGAAGTGCAAGAGTTCCGAGATTCCCCAGGCAGTTCGCGTGGATGCAGGCGACAGCGACGTGATCCAGGGCCTGCGTGTTTTGCTCGTAGAGGATAACGACCTGAATGCCGAGATCGCACAGTTTACGCTCGACCGCGCCGGTGCCGTCGTGACACATGTTAAAGATGGCGAGTCTGCCGTCGAGACGTTTGCCGCGAGCGCGCCGCACGAGTACGACGTGGTATTGATGGACATCATGATGCCCGGCATCGATGGCCTTGAGGCCACGCGTCAGATTCGAGCGCTCGATCGCGAGGACGCCGCGACCACGCCGATTATCGCCGTGAGCGCCAATGCCTTTGCCGACGACCGTAGGCTTTCGCGCGAGGCGGGCATGAACGCGCATCTGAGCAAACCCGTGAGTTCTCAGGATCTCGTTGAGGCGCTTGCGCACATAGCCGCCGACGCTTCATAAACAAATAGCTCGGTTCCAATACTGGTTGGAACCGAGCCATTTTGCTATTTGCAGGACCTGTTTCTGGGCTTACTTTTCATGGATCTGCTTGCCGCAAAGATGCTCAATCGAAATCTCGTAGAGTTGGACGCCCTTGATGTCTTTGGCGATTTCCTCTTCAACTTCTTCGGCAGAGGGGTAGTACTTAAGCGCGAGCTGGCGGACTTTGTCCTCGATAAACGCAGGTGTCTCATCTACCAGACGGCAACGACCAAAGACCACGGTGCTCATAACATAGGGAGCCCAGTCATCGTCCTTGTACCACTCGTTGCCGTAAACGGTAAAGCAGACTTTATCATCACGCCTGAGTGAATCGACCTTGTGGCCAGCCTTGGCACCATGGAAATAAATCTTGTCGTGCTCGGCGTCAAAGAAGTAGTTGACGGGAATGGCATACGGGTAGCCACCATCGCCGTTGACGGCAAAGACACCGCGCTTGCAGATAGCGAGCAACTCGCGCGCTTCCTCGTCAGTGATGGCGCGTTTCTTTCGACGTAAGGGCCTAAACATCGTTGGCTTCCTTTCTAACTGTGCATGGTGGGTGGGCACAAACTATAGCGAAACAGTTCCGTTTTTCTTGATGCGGGCGAGGATGTTTTTGAGCTTGTTAAAGTCGAGCGGTTTGGGCAGATGGGCGTTCATGCCGGCATCGTGTGCCGCCTTGGCGTCCTCGGCAAAGGCATTGGCGGTGAGCGCGATGATGGGGATGTCGGCTGCATCGGCCTTTTCGCTCAGACGAATCGCGCGAGTTGCCTCGTAGCCATCCATACCCGGCATCATGATGTCCATCAGGATCGCATCGAAGCTGCCGGCGGGACGACTAGTGTATAGTTCGACCGCTTCTTTGCCGTCGGCGGCGCGAGTTACGACGATGCCTTCGCTTTCGAGCAGGGCCTGGGCAATTTCGGCATTGAGCTCGTTGTCTTCGGCCAAAAGAACGTTCATGCCGGCAAGCGAGCAGCTGATCGCCTGCTCGTCCGCACCTTCTCTTGCCTGAGGGTTCTTGTCGATATCGAGCGGAATCTGGACGTTGAACGTACTTCCCATGCCGACCTCGCTCGAAATCTCAATCGTGCCGCCCATCATGTCTATGAGCGATTTGACGATCGGCATGCCCATGCCAGTTCCCTGAAATTTACTGCGGGCATCGTTGCCCTCTTGGGCAAACGGTTCGTAGATGTGCTTTAGAAACTCGGGCGACATGCCGATGCCGGTGTCCGAGACGCTAAAGCAAAACACGGCGTGCTCGTCGTCGACCGGCTTGATGGTCGATGAGAACGTGACGGTGCCTCCGTGCTTGTTGTACTTGATGCTGTTGTCGAGCAGGTTGACAAGGATCTGCCGAATATGGGTGGGGCTGCCGATCATATATTGGTCGACAGCGTAGGGCTCGCTGGTGTCGAGCATGGTTATGCCGCGGTCCGATGCGCGGAGCTTGCACAGTACGAGCGCATTGTCGCACAGCTCTTTAAGGTTGAATGATTCGTGCTCGAGCGTCACTTTGCACTCCTCGATCCTGCCCATCTCGAGGATGTCGTTAATCAGTGACAGCAGGTGATTGGCGGCAACGCGCGCCTTGGCGCGGCTTTCGCGGGCGACCTGCATGTCGCCTTCTCTCAATTCCTCAATTTCGATAAGGCCTAGGATGCCGTTGAGCGGCGTGCGGATGTCGTGGCTCATGCGCGTGAGGAAAGCGGTTTTGGCGGCGTTGGCGGCATCAGCTTTCTGCCGTTCCTCCTGTGCGCGGTAAAGCGACCAGACAAGGATGGCGATGCTGGTGAGCAAGATGCAGATGATAACAGTCGCAATGGCGGTGCGGTTACGATAGAAAAACTGGAACGTGTCCGATTCTTGCGCCGAGTACGATGTGGGGAAATAGCTGTTTGCAGAGAGCGATTCACCTGCATTGACGATGCCCTTATTGATGATTCCCAGCAGCTCGGGCTTGCCGCGCGAAATTAAACACGATAGCTGCGCCGTGTTGGTGAGTTCCTGTGTTTCGAAATCCTCGATGTCGTAGGTGTCGCGGAGAGTTTCCAGGCGCGTGCTGGGGACAATGATGCAACGTGCCTTCCCCTCATTGAGGGCTTTGAGCACCTCGCCGTCATTCGAGTACTCGGTTACTGTTGCGTTCGGGAAGAGACTTTCGAGCTCAAAACGGTTAACGATTGTGTTCTTTGTACAAGCGATGTTCTTAAGGTCGCTGTTCAGGTTTTTGCCACTGTGAATGGCGGTCAGCGAAACCGTTCCCATCGAGTTTGACTGGATGACTCCTGTCTGCTCGGCGAGCCAGTAGTCGCGAAACAATGGCAGGGCGACATCGATGGTTCCGTTGGAAAGGGCTTTGATCATTTGCCTGTTGTTCGAGAGTGCGATTGTTTTGACCGTAATACCAAACTTGTCGTGCAGCGTCGTTGCAAGCGAGGCGAGCGATCCTTCCATCTCGCCGTCGTCATTTTGCGTGCAGTAGGGAAGTTGGTTTTTAAGATAGCCGAGCGTGATGGTATTGCCGTTTGCTTTGAGCCAGGTGGTCTCGGGGCCGGTGAGCGATGACGAGCCACTGTTTTGGGTCGAGTAACTCGATTTGACTTCCTCGTTATAGCGCGGGTTATCGCGGGCGATGGTCGTCATGGCGGCGTTGATGTCGTTCATCAGATCAGGGCGGCTTTTGGGAACGGCAAAATAGTAGTCGCTCGAGCCTACGTAGAACATGGGTGACGCATCGGGCGACGAAATGGTATCGTTCATGATGACGGCGTCGACCTCGCCGTCTGCAAGCGCCTCAAAGAGGGCACTGCCGGTGTCGATTTCTTTATAGGTGCAGGTAACGCCTTCGTCGGCGAGCCACTGCTGGCCGACGATAGTTTGCATAACGCCAGAGTTGCAGCCGATGGTGAGGCCTTGGAGCGCCTGGGGGTCACCCTTGGCCAGGTCGTCGCGGTCGGGCCTGGCGTAGATGTAGTAGCGCTCGGTGCCCTCGGGGTTCGAGGAAAAGAGCAGCTTCTGCTCGCGTTCTGCCGAATACGAGATGTTGGGCATGAGGTCGATTTCGCCTGCCTCGAGCATGTCCATAAGCTCGGAGAAGGTGCCGCTAACGTATTCGTATTGCCAGCCCTTTGTGTAATACGAGAGGGTCTGGAGGTACTCGTAGCCCCATCCCGAGAGGCGCTCGCCCGGCGTGCCTTCCTGGAAGCCTTTGTTGTTGACGAGCCAGCCAACGCGGACCGTCTTGACCTGCTGGTCGGAGTCGGCGGCAAAGGCTGGGGTGGGCATGACGGCGCTCAGTAGTGTGAGCGCAGCAAGCGCGACGGCTAGGGTGCGATATAGAGCTAAGCGAAGGACGGCGGAAGGTTTCACAGGCAATCCTATCGAGTCGAGATAATACCGCATAAGGATACCAGCTCAGCTTGCCTAACATCCGGCACTTAGGGACGTTCCCAATCTGTCCGGCAGTTGTAGTAGTCATTGGGGACGTTCTTAAACGACTAGTCGCCGGGGACACTCTTTGCCGGAGTTGGCACTTAGGGACGTTCCTTATGTGCCGGCAGTTGGGGACAGTCCCTTTCTGCCAGCACAAAAGGAGCGTTCTCGAGTGCCGAGTGTGGGACAATACCGAACGAACATGATTGGACGCTTGGGAAAAGGGGTCGCGATGAACAAGTTGAGGACGCTTGCCGACGTGTTGCGCCAGGCTGGCTTTGCGCGCATCACCGGCCTGTTCCTTATCTTCTACCTGCTGTGCTCGACGGCCGTCTGGCTGTCCGACCCTGCGACCCTTACGTTTGGCGATGGCCTCTGGTTTAGCTTTGAGACCGTATCGACGATCGGCTTTGGCGATATCCCGGCCGAAACGCCGGTTGCCCGCGCTATCACCGTCGTTTTGAGCGTCATCAGCATCTTCTACATCGCCATGCTTACGGGCGTGGCGGTGAACTACTGCAATACGCTCATCAAGATGCGCCAAAAGGACACCATGGCGCGCTTTATGGACGATCTTGAGCATTTGGAAGAGCTCGATCGTGACGAGCTCGCCGATCTTTCGCGTCGCGTGCGCGAGTATCGTCGACGCCAGCGCTAGAACGGGCGCCGTGCGTCACGATGAGGGGGACTGAATATGAATATCACCGTGTATCTGGGTGCCAGCGTCGGTAATGACCCGGCGTTTCTGCCCGCGGTGCAGGAGCTGGGCAACTGGATTGGCGCTAACGGACACGCGTTGGTATACGGCGGGTCCAAGTCGGGCTTGATGGGCGCGCTCGCCGATAGCGTGCTCGATGCCGGTGGACACGTGACGGGCGTGGAGCCGAGCTTTTTTATCGAGGCCGAGTTTCAGCACGATGGCATCGACGACCTCATCGTGACGAGCGACATGGCCGAGCGCAAGGCCAAGATGATCGAGCTTGGTGATGCCTTCATTGCCTTTCCCGGCGGGACGGGTACGCTCGAGGAGATTGCCGAGGTCATGTCGGCCGTGTCGCTGGGGCATCTGAGCGCGCCGTGCATCCTGTATAACCTGGACGGTTACTACAACGATCTCAAGGCGCTGCTCGGACGCATGATTGATAAAGGGCTTTCGAGCCCGAGGCGCCAGCACGGCATCTACTTTGCCGACGATTTGCGCGAGATTGCCTCGATTATCAACGGATAAGTCTTGAGCCTGCCCCACTATGACTCCCAATGGTGCCGTTTGCGGCGCAGACGGTTGGCTCGTTCGGGTAACGCTCGCTCTACAATAAAACGTATCTTTGCCGAATTTGACCACGGGAGGTCCCGATGGATAGTCTTGCAAAACCCAAAAACCGTGCGCTGTTTTTAGTTAGCGTTGCCGTGACCGGTGCGTTCGCAGGCGCCGCGGTCTGGCTGTTCTTTTTTGCGATGGAGCACGGTGTCGACTATCTATGGACCGAGATTCCGCACGCGCTGGGCGTCGCTTCGCCTGAGCTCGCGAGCGGCCCGTTCGGTTTTCTGCCGTACCCGTTTTTTGTCTGCTTGCTGGGCGGCCTGCTGATCGGTCTGTACGAAAAGATTACGGGCACCAAGACCGATGACCTCAACCAGGTGATGGCCAAGGTTAAACAAGACGGTCGCTACCCGTACGACAACCTGGGCAAGCTTTCGCTTGCGGCATTGCTGCCGCTGCTGTTTGGCGGAAGTATTGGACCGGAGGCCGGCCTGACCGGAGTTATCGCGGGTCTGTGCAGCTGGGTCGGCGACCGCATGCGTCGCTTTGGCGCCGAGTTTAGGGAGCTCACGCTGCTGGGCACCCAGGCTGCCCTGACGGCGCTCTTTACCGCGCCCGTGTTTGGCTTTGTGGCGCCGCTCGCCGGTAGCGCCGACGGCCAGGGCGCTGGCGAGGACTCCGCGTCCGATGAGATCACCATCAAGCTGCCCAAGGCGCAAAAGACCGTGGTCTACGGCATCGCGATTGCCGGCGGTCTGGGCACCTATCTGCTGCTCGGCCAGCTTATGGGCGGCGGCATGGGCATGCCCAGGTTCGAGGCCGCCCAGGTGGGTAACCTGGAACTTGTCTGGCTCATTCCGCTGGCGTTGGTCGGCACCGTATGCGGTTGGCTGTACTTTGTCTCTGAGCATGCAAGCGAGGCACTGTCCCATGCAATAGGGGAGCGCCCGGTCGTCAAGGCCATGCTGGCCGGCCTGGCGCTCGCCATCTGTGGCACGGTCCTGCCCTACACCATGTTTGCCGGCGAGACCCAGGCCGATGTGCTCATGGAAACCTATCTGACCATTCCCGCTGGCGTGCTTATCGCGACCGGTCTTGTTAAGGCCATGCTGACGCCCGCCCTCATCAACCTTGGTTGGCGCGGCGGCCACTTCTTCCCGGTTATCTTCTCGGGTGTGAGCCTGGGCTATGGCCTTGCCATCCTCACCGGCGCAGATCCGGTCTTTTGCGTCGCCGTCTGCACCGCCTCGACGATGGGCGCCGTCATGCGTCAGCCCGTCATGGTCGTGGGCCTGCTGCTCATGTGCTTCCCGCTCAAGGGCATCGTCTGCATGATCATCGCCGCTGTTATCGCCGCCGGCATTCCGCTTCCCAAGCCGCTGCGCAAGTAGTACGGTGGCGCACGCCGGGGACATGCCGTTTGCCATGGATTTGCGGATGGGCGATTGCGACCGATTGCGGCCCGCGTGGGTCGAGATTTGCTTGCCTACAGGTCGCGTGCCCGATAGACCTTGGTGCTGACGGTGCAGCTGATTGCACATAGCGTGAGGGCCAGTACGGCAATTCCTGCGCACAGGCAGCCAAGAACGGCAGGGTCGGGATTCGCTCCGGCAATCGACATGAGCCAGTTGCTGATGGGGTTGGAGGAGCTCAGCGTGGCCATGGTGCCGCAACCAAGCAGGGCAAACAGGCCGACGGAAAGGCGCAGCGCCTCCATGTGTCCAAATCGAAAGAACAGCGGCTGTGCCAGAAACACCATCATGAGGGAAATGAGCATGGACGCGGTCGAAGCGATTGCGGTCTCAAAGACGGTCTGTCCCGTCGAGGGGATACCCACGCTGTTGAAGAGCGGGATGGAGACGATGCTCAGAAGCGCGGCCGCGCACGCCATGACGGCCGAGAAGACAATGATGCTCAGGTAGCGTGCACAGATGATGTCTTTGCGCGAGAGGGGCAGCGTTGCCCGATAGCGCTCCCATCCGTTTTGATTGTCGTAGCCGGCCAGCGAGTTCATGACCACGATGGACGACATGGCACTGACCGCACAGGCGCCGGCGCTCATACCGGAATCGCCATCCGATGCGTTGGCGAGGGTCAGTACGACGAAGATGAACAGGCCGACGCCCGCGATGCTCGGGGCGAGCGTGCGAACGATGGCGAGCTCGGACATAAAGGCGCGTTTCATTTCGAAGCCCCTTTCAGCATGAGGCGAAGATAGTCATCAATGGTTGCCCGATCGCAGGGAATCTCTGGAAAGGCCTCGAGCGTTTCGCGACGGTCGGGCACGAGCACGTCCACGCTGTAGGCGTGGTGGGCGGCGCGGGCGTCTTCGACGCAAGCCATAAGCTCGGCGGCCTGTGCCTGAGTGCAGTGAGCGATGCCAGCACGGTCAGTAATGTCCTCGCGCGGCAGGTCAAACACAATCGAGCCGTTATCGATGCAGATGACGCGGTCGGCGGTGTGATCGAGGTCGGACGTAATGTGGCTCGAGAGCAGCACGCTGCGCTGGCCGTCGGCGACAAAGGCAAGCAGCTCGTCGAGCAGTTCCTCGCGCGCCATGGGATCAAGGCCTGCGGTGGCTTCGTCCAAAACGAGCAGCTTGGCAT
Organism: uncultured Collinsella sp.; assembly: GCA_905208635.1. Classification (GTDB taxonomy): domain Bacteria; phylum Actinomycetota; class Coriobacteriia; order Coriobacteriales; family Coriobacteriaceae; genus Collinsella. The sequence continues at coordinate 42,427 of CAJLPX010000009.1, forward strand.
TGTGACTGAGTGCGCAGGCAAGCTGCAACTTCATGCCCATGCCGCGGGAGAGGTCCTTGACCTTCGTCTTGGGATCGAGGCCAAATCGGTCGATGAATCCGGCGAACGTTTCGCAGCTCCACGTGGGGTACGCCGGGCCTACGAGCCTCTCGACCTGGCCCACCTTGAGCGTGGAGGGGAAGGGGCATGTGTCCAGGACAAGGCCGACGCGGGAGCGCAGGTGGCGCTGTGCCTCGTCGGGCGCGTTGGCGTCGCAGCGCTGTCCAAGCAGATGCGCCTCGCCGGCATCGAGCTTTATAAGCCCGAGCGCGGCGCGAATGGTCGTCGTCTTGCCGGCGCCATTTGCGCCCACAAAGCCAACGATCTGGCCGGGCTCCACGGCAAGTGTGACGTCTCGCAGTGAAAAACGGTCGCTCACACGGCGTGAGATGCCTTTGAGTTCTAGAAGGTTTTGCATGGTATAGCCTTTCTTGCAGATGGCTACTGCATGGTTTCGGGGGCTATCAGGTCGAGCATCTCGTGCAGCTTGTCGCGCGTAACGCCCAGGGCTTCGGCTTGGCTCGCCGCTTTCGCAAGCAGTTCTTCGATATGGCAGAGCTGGTTTTCGCGCAAGAGCTCCTGGTTGCCCTCGGCGACAAAACAGCCCTTGCCCTGCACGGTGCAGATAAACCCGAGCTGCTCCAGGTCGGCGTAGGCGCGCTTGGTGGTGATGACGCTCACGCCAAGATCGCTCGCGAGCGCGCGGATGCTGGGGAGTTTGGCTCCCGCAGTGAGTGTGCCCGAAAGGATCTGAGCTTTGACCTGTGAGGATATCTGTTCGTAGATAGGCTTATCGCTCGAATTGGATAGGATGATGTCCACAGCGGCTCCTTAGCTGTTGGGTTACACGTGTATATAACCGGTAAGCACAGTATATATACACTATGCACAGTTACGCAAGAGACAAATTCGGATTGGGCCGGCTACCCAGGCCCCAACTGATGAATTTGTCCTGATAGGCGCCCTAGAGCGGGATTTCGCGGCTACAATAGTGCGGTTACATCGACGTAATGCACTCAATGCAAGAAAGGATCCGCATGGCAAGCCTGTCGGATGAAATCTCGTCGCGCCGCACATTCGCGATCATCAGCCACCCGGACGCCGGTAAGACCACGCTTACCGAGAAGCTGCTGCTCTATACCGGCAGCATCCAGACTGCCGGTTCGGTCAAGGGCAAGAGCTCGGCCAAGCACGCCGTCTCGGACTGGATGGACATCGAGAAGGAGCGCGGCATTTCCGTTACCTCCTCGGTGCTGCAGTTCACCTATAATGGCGCCTGCGTCAACATCCTCGATACCCCCGGCCACCAGGACTTCTCGGAGGATACCTACCGTACCCTTATGGCCGCCGACGCCGCAGTCATGGTCATCGACGGCGCCAAGGGCGTCGAGGCCCAGACCAAAAAGCTCTTTAAGGTCTGTACGCTGCGTCACATTCCCATCTTCACCTTTGTGAATAAGCTCGACCACGAGGCTCGCGATCCGTTTGAGCTCATGGAAGAGATCGAGAACGTCCTGGGTATCAATACGTATCCCATGAACTGGCCGATCGGCAGCGGCCGCAACTTCCGCGGCGTGTTCGACCGTCAGACCCGTCGCGTCATTGCCTTTGAGGGCGACGGCCACGCCAACGCCACCAAGAAGGTCGCCGAGGTCGAGGCCGAGCTGGGCGATCCTTCCATGGACGAGCTTATTGGCGAAGAGAACCATAAGAACCTGATGGACGACATCGAGCTGCTCGATGGCGCCGGCGACGAGCTCGACTTGGATGCCGTGGCCTGCGGCAAGCTGAGCCCGGCGTTCTTTGGCTCGGCGCTCACCAACTTTGGCGTGGAGCCCTTCCTCAAGGAGTTCCTGCGTCTGGCCCCGACGCCGCGCGCCTATACCGATACGCTCACCAGCGAACCGGTCGATCCCTGCCGCGATGACTTTAGCGGCTTTGTGTTTAAGATCCAGGCCAATATGGACAAGAACCACCGCGACCGCATCGCCTTTGTGCGCATTTGCTCGGGCAAGTTCGAGCGTGGCATGGACGCCTTCCACGTGCAGGGCAACCGCAAGCTCAAGCTTGCCACGGGCACGTCGATGATGGCCGATGACCGCGCCATCGTGGACGAGGCGTACGCGGGCGATATCGTGGGCCTGTTCGATCCGGGTATCTTTAGCATCGGTGACACCGTGTGCTCCGGCAAGCGCCACGTGCAGTATCCGCAGATCCCGACGTTTGCCCCCGAGATGTTCGCTCGCATTACGCAGGTCGACACGCTCAAGCGCAAGCAGTTCGTCAAGGGTATGGAGGAGCTTGCCCAGGAGGGTGCCATCCAGATCTTCCGCGAGCTTGGTGCCGGCATGGAGAGCGTCATCGTGGGCGTGGTCGGCGTACTGCAGTTTGAGGTGCTCGAGCGCCGCCTCAAGGCCGAATATCGTGTTGAGGTTCGCCGCCAGCCGCTGCCCTATACGGACATCCGCTGGATTCAGAACGACCCCGATACCATCGATATCCCGGGCCTTTCGCTCACGCGCGACACCCTGCGCGTCGAGGACATGCGCGGCGGTAAGCTGCTGCTGTTCACGAGCCCGTGGAACGTGGATTGGGCAACTGACCACAACCCCGACCTTATCCTGTCGGAGTTTGGCAACGTGGCCTTTTAGCGCATCGGCGCGGTGGCCCTGCGGGGCTGCCGCGCCGTTTACTTGCCTGATGCCGTATGAGCGGCTATCATACCCACCGTCGCCTCAAGACCGTGGCGGCCGAGCAGTTCGGGTCCGATATCCTGCTCGTTAAACCTAAAACCAAAGGAGTACATAATGATCAAGAAGGTCATGGAGGACTACAAGGTCCTGTTGCGGAGCATTCCCGCGGCAACGGTTTCGCTGTTTATCGTGAGCGTTATCATGATGAACCTGCTGGCCAACAAAGAGCTCATCAGCCTGCCGTATCTGGCACTCGATTGCGGCTTTGTGGTGAGCTGGGTTTCGTTTTTGTGCCAGGACATGATCTGCAAGCGCTTTGGCGCCAAGGCATCCATCAAAATCTCTATCCTCGCACTGCTGGTCAACCTGGCTGTGAGCCTGTGCTTTTGGGCATGCTCGCTCACGCCCGGCATGTGGGGCGCCTACTACGACACGGGTATGATCGAGGTCAACACCGCCCTTAACGCCACCATCGGCGGCACCTGGTACGTGGTGTTTGGATCTTCGCTCGCTATGCTCGTCTCTGCCGTCGTTAACTCCACGCTCAACCAGTCGCTCGGCCGTATGCTCAAAAAGAATAACTTTGCGAGCTTTGCCTTCCGCTCCTATGTGTCTACAGGCGTTGGCCAGTTTATCGACAACCTGGTCTTTGCCATTGTGGTGAGCCACACGTTCTTTGGTTGGACCTGGGTGCAGGTCCTTATGTGCTCGCTGACCGGCGCTGTTGCCGAGCTGCTGTGCGAGGTCTTCCTGAGCCCTGTGGGCTACAAGGTCGTGCGCGGCTGGGAGCGCGAGAATGTGGGCGCCGAGTATCTCGAGCGCCACGCAACCGCCTAAGGAGCAAATATGCGGGTTTTGATCACGGGCGCTTCGGGCGGTATCGGAGCCGCGTGCGTGCAGCGCTTTTTGGACGAGGGCCACGAGGTCGCGGGCTTTGATTTGCTGCCGGCAGCGATCGAGCACGAGCGCTATCGCCATCTGATCGTCGATGTCCGCGAGCCGGACTCGTTTCCAGGCGAGCTTGAACCCCAGGTGATCGTGAATGTTGCTGGTACGCAGGACTCGGCCGACGATATTGCCGCCAACCTGTGCGGCACCATCAACGTGACCGAGCGCTACGCCTTTGTGGGGGAGGGGCTTGCCGCCAAGCCGGCGCCGGCTATTACATCCGTGGTCAATGTGGGGTCGGCGAGCGGGCATACGGGATCGGAGTTTCCCGCCTATGCTGCCAGCAAGGGCGGCGTTATCGCCTACACCAAGAACCTTGCAAACCGCTTGGCGCCGCAGGCCATCGCCAACAGTGTGGACCCGGGCGGCGTTATCACGCCGCTCAACCGTTGCGTGATGGAAGACGAACACCTGTGGAACCAGATTATGGAGCTCACGCCGCTTAAACGCTGGGCCACCGCCCAAGAGATCGCCGAGTGGATCTACTTTGTGGGCGTGACCAACCGGTTTATGACCGGGCAGAGCCTGCTGATCGATGGCGGCGAGGCCGGCCGCACACAATTTATTTGGCCCGAATAGGAAACGCGCCCGATGGAAAGCCGTCGGGCGCGTTTTTGATGTATCGGTTTTTAGCCGAGGCAAGTCCAGTTGACGGGGGTCGAGCCGTGCTGTTCGAGTAGCCGATTGGCAGCGGAGAAGGGGCGCGACCCTATAAAGGCGGGGAGTTCTGCCGTGGCACGGTTGGCCGAAAGCGGCGAGGGGTGCGTAGAGGCCAGGCAGAACTTGCCGGTTGCCTTGCCCGCGCCGATCGCGTCGAGCTTGCCCTCAACCATTTGCTGGGCAAAGCGTCCCCATGCCAAAAAGACGACCGGCTGGGGCAGCTGGCAGCAGCGTTCGATAACGTAGTCGGTGAGTGTGCTCCAGCCCAGCTTGGCGTGCGAATTCGCGGCATGCTCACGCACGGTGAGCGTAGTGTTGAGGAGCAAGACGCCCTGCTGTGCCCATGGGGTTAGGTCTCCCGTGGCGGGAATGGGGCAGCCCAGATCGGCGTTGAGTTCCTTATAGATGTTGCGCAGGCTCGGCGGTAACTTGGTTTGCGACGCGGGGACCGAGAACGACAGCCCCATGGCCTGGTTGGGTCCGTGATAGGGGTCCTGACCCAAGATGACAACCTTGACCTGGTCGGCCGGCGTGTAGGCGAGGGCATTGAGGATGTCGTCTTGTGCCGGGTAGATGGTCTGCTCGGCACGCAAAAGGGCGATGCGCTCGAGCAGCTGGTTCGTCGTGTCGCGTACCGGCTGCGGCGCATCGCCCAACCAAGTTGCTATGTTGCGGTCGCGGGTCGCGGCGTCCATGGGGCTCCTTTACGTCTGATGCTCTGTTGGCATCTATTATAAAGGCGCACCGGTTGCCTTTATGCCGCGGCTGTATAAGGAGTGGGGTCTACGAGACGCGCTCGGGCGCTCCTGCCATGCGAGCGTGCCCGTGTGCACGAAGACGCGGGAGCTCGACGGTTGCCACCATGACGCCGGTGAGGATGAGGGCGGCGCCAAAGAAGGCGATGGGGCTCAGGACCTCGCCGACCAGGAAGAACGAGAAGACAGCGGAGCAGACCGGCTCGAGCGAGAAGGCAAAGCCTGTGGTCTCGGCGGGCACGTGGGGCTGCGCGAGCGTTTGGGTGATAAAGCCGTAGGCAGAGCAGATGAGCGCGAGTGCGACGACCACGACGATTTCGTTCGGCGTGCTGGGAAGCGTAAAGCCGCCCAAGGTGCATGCGGCGATGCCCGAGAACAAGCCACCGAAGCCCAGCTGCCAAACGCCCAGAGCCAGCGGATCGACTTCTTCGACAAAGCGCTTGGCGATGATAATGTGGCCGGCATAGATAAAGGCCGAGAGCAGCATGATGATTGCGCCGGGATTGAGGCTGGTAAAGTCGGCGCCCGAGAGCAGCAGCATGCCGCAAGTGACGATGGCGGTGCCGATGAGCACCTTGCGCTCGGGGGCGCGACGCAGCAGGGCCGCGTTGGCAAACGGCACGATTACGACCGTCAGGCTCTGCAAAAAGCCGGCGGTGGAGGCGGAGGTGAGGCTGGAGCCCAGGCACATGCAGGTGATCTCGGTTGCCATGATGGCGCCGATGATGGCGGCGCGGACCATCAGGTCACGGTTGATGCGCACCGCGTGCTTGTGGAAGAGCAGCAGGCAGGCCGCAAAGGCGATGATGCAGCGCAGCGCGACGATGCTCGTGGCGTTCATGCTGTCCATGCCGATCTTCATGAGGGGGTACGAAAAGCCCCATGCGACGGGAACGGAAAATGAGAGCGCGATTGCTTTTTTGCGATCCATGGGACTCCTTTTGTTACAGAACGGTTTCGCAAAAAGGATTCTGCTCCCAGATATGGATGTAGTAAAGCGAATGTATCTTCAGTATGATTAAGAAATACTAATGTTGGAAGAAAAAGCCCTGGCAAAACGTTTTACGGCTACATCGATGTGGAGGCACGATGGCATCGCGGTATCAGATTGTATGTATGGTGGTCGATTGCGGCAGCCTGAAACGTGCCGCCGACGAGCTGGGCTATACGCAAAGTGCGGTGAGCCAGGCCGTCAAGGCGCTCGAGCGCGAGCTGGGCACCACGATTATCGAGCGTGGCAAGCAGGGCGTCTCACTGACGCGCGACGGCAAACAGTATCTGCCGTATCTGCGCCAGATCGTTACAGCCGAGGCCGAGCTTGAGGGCAAGCGTCAGGAGTTGCTGGGGCTTTCGTCGACCGACATTCGCATTGCGACGTTTACCAACGTGAGTCGTACTGTGTTGCCGCGTGTGATCCGCGACTTTGGGGCCCTGCATCCGGGCGTGCGCTTTACCCTCAAGCAGGGCGATTACACGCGCAATGCCCAGTGGGTGCACGATGGCATGGTCGACTTTTGCTTTACAGCGCGTGGATTTACCGAGGGGCTCGAGAAACGCGTGGTCTATCACGACGAGCTGGTGGCGCTGTTGCCAGCCGTCCATCCACTGGCGGCAAAGGAAAAGGTGACGCTTGCCGACCTGGCGTCCGAACCGTTTGTGCTGCTGGATGAGGGCGAACAGAGTCTGGTGCTCGATGCGTTTGCCGCGCACGGGCTATCGCCGCATGTGACGAGTGAGGTCACCGATGACTACACCATTATGGCGATGGTGGAGGAGGGCCTCGGTGTGAGCATGCTCTACCGCCGTACCGTCGAGGGCATGCGGGCCGATATTTGTGTGCGCCCCATCGTGCATGCTCCCTCGCGCGACGTCGTGGCGGCTTGGCGCAGCTGGGACACCATGCCTATCGCCACGAGGCGCTTTATCGACTATATGAGCTCGCATATTGTCAATTAATGACTGGCGTGGCGTTGAGTGTGGTGATTAGCGGGCTGTCGCTTTGGCTTGGGCGGCGCGATAGGTGCGTGCCGGGTGGCAGAGTAGTACCGCCACGACCATAAAGAACGCCGTGGTGCCCAGGCTGATGGGGTAGACCATCATGATGTTCGCAAAGGTGCGGAAGTGCGGGAACACGCAGAATACCCAATAGAAGCGAATACCGCAGACACAGATCATGGTGATGAGGGCGGGCATGAGCGAGATGCCAAAGCCGCGCAGGTAGCCGGACATATTCTCGTAGAACATGCTAAAGGCGTATGCCGGGAAGATCGAGCACACACGGATATAGCCGATCGAGACGATGTTGGGGTCGCTGTTGAACAGCGCCAGGATCTCGCGCCCCAGGCCGACAATAACGATGATCGTGGTGAGTGCAACGATACCGCCTTCGACCAGGCAGACCTTGAGCGTCTTGGTGCAGCGGTCGATCTGGCGGGCGCCGTGATTTTGTCCCACAAAGGTGGTGCAAGCCTGGCTAAAGCTGTTGAGCAGGTTGTAGCACACATACTCCAGGCTCATGGCAGCGCTGGATGCCGCCATGACCTCGGTGCCCAAGCTGTTGATGGCGGACTGGATGATGATGTTAGCGACGGCAAAGACGGCGCTTTGGATGCCGGCGGGCAGGCCGATCTTAACGATGCGCTTGAGGGCGACGGGGTCTAAGCCTAAGTCGCGTGGGGTGACGCGGACGACGGAATCGGTCTTGAGCAGACGGATAAAGAGCGTGACTGCGCTGACGGTATAGGCGATGGCGGTGGCGATGGCGACACCCGCGACGCCCCAGTGGAGCACGGGGACAAAGATGAGGTCCAGGCCAATGTTGAGGACGGTGGACACGGCAAGCGCCTGCAGCGGCATGCGGGTGATGCCGACGGAGCGGAAGATTGCGGCCTCAAAGTTGTAGAGCAAGATCGAGGGCATGCTGAGCAAAAAGACGCGCAGGTAGAGCGATGCGAGCGGCATGGTTTCGTCAGGGACGTTGAGCGCGGCGAGCATGGGCTCGGCAAAGATCTCGCCCAGCGCGATGACGACAAAGCCCACGAGTGCCATCAGAATCGAGGTATGGACGGCGCGCTTGACCATGTTCTGATCGTTGCGGCCGATGGCGTTAGCGATGACCACGTTGGAGCCAAGCGACAGCCCAATAAACAGGTTGATCATAAGACTGGTAAGCGGAACATTGGAGCCGACCGCCGCCATGGCGAGGGTTCCCTGGTCGCCCGAGAAGTTACCGATGATGACCGTGGCGATGAGGTTCGACAGCTGCTCAAGGATGCTCGTGGCGGCGACGGGAAAGGCGAACAGGGGAATATTGCGCCACAGCGAGCCGGTGGTCATGTCAATGTGCTTAGATGCGGTGTCTGCCATACGCTCTCAATCTCTAACATGCTCATTCGCGCTTATTTGCGCAGACGATGATACTCCTAATCGACTAGTCGGCACTTAGGGACATTCCTTTTCTGCCGGCAGCTGGGGGACACTCCTTGTCTCTTCTATGACTAGATGGGGAAGGCGTGCGACAATGGTGGGCGTTGTGTTGTTCGCGCTAAGGAGTTGCCATGTTGTTGTGTCCCGTTTGCCATGAGCCGTTGGTGGACGATGAGCGCGGTGCTGTGTGCGCGGGCGGACACCGGTTTGATCGTGCGCGCGAGGGCTATCTGTATCTACTGCGCTCGTCCAAGAGCGGCGACTCCATGGGCGATCCCAAGTCGCAGGCGCGTAGTCGTCGCGACTTTCTGAACCGCGGTTACTATGCGCCGTTGCGCGATGCGATGGTCGAGCTGGTGCGCAAGCAGGTGTCTGGGCGCGCGGCGTCTGCAGGCGTCCCCATGACCTTGCTCGATATTTGCTGCGGCGAGGGCTACTACACTAGCGCCATGGGTGCGGTGCCGGGCGTGGATGCTTACGGGTTCGACTTGGGCAAAGAGATGGTGCGCCTGGCCGCCAAGCGCGGCGATGCGACCTACTTCGTGGCCAACATGAAGGATATCCCCGTGGCCGATGGTGCCTTCGATATGGTGACCGAGCTCTTTGCCCCCTTTAACGAGCGCGAGTTTGCCCGCGTGCTGGCACCCGAGGGCTCGCTCTACGCCGTGGTGCCGGGTGCTCGGCATCTGTTTGGCCTCAAGGAGGTGCTCTACGACACGCCATATCTCAACGACGAAAAGCTGCCACAGACCACCGAGCTTAAACTGGTCGGAACGCAGCGGGTGACAGCTTCCATCACCCTCCAGACCCAGGCTGACATCGAGGCGGTGTTCCAGATGACGCCCTACTACTACCGCACGCGCCCTGCCGACAAAGAGCGCCTGGCAAACCTCGATACCCTTCAGACCGATATCGACTTTATCATCGCCGAGTACCGCCACTAACCTACCAAAAAGGGACAGGTTTATTTTGGCAGGTTTTATCTGGGCAAACGTAAAGGGCCGACCGCGGAGATGCGCGATCGGCCCTTTTTAGTTGCTTGGCTGCAGGGAGCTGTGGGGGCAGGTGCCTACAGACGATCCTTGTTCTCGGCCTTAACGTCGTGTGCCTGCTGAACAAAGAACAGGTCGTACACCACGATGACAAAGGCGCCATAGTTTATGGCGTCGCCGCCAAACGCGGGAAGCGTGAGCACCGCCTGGGCAAGCGTGGCGACTGCAGCAACGATACCGAGCTTAAACGCGCCGTCAACCTGCGAAGGCTTGTTGGCACCCTTGATGCCCGCAACGCCTGCGGCGAGATCGATGAGGCCCTTGGCGATAATCACGGCCGCGGCGAGCATGGCGTTCGATCCGTAGGTGGACTCGAGCTTGCCGGTCGCGATGCCGGCGATTCCAATGACGAGACTGGCGATGCCCAGAACAAAATAAATCAGGGCAAGGATTTTGAGAGTCTTGCGAGTGAAGCTCATGGCTGGTCCTTTCGATACGAGTACGCCAACCTGGCGCACCCTTTGTGCTGCACATATGGTGAAGCACATTGTAGTTCAACGCGGCGATGCATGCGCCTGAAAGCGACTCTTGCCTGTGCGGCCCAACCTTTCAAAAAGGAAAGCTGGGCGTAAGCAAAATCGATGGCAGCGTATGCGCGGCGCTGCGATGATGGGGCCATGGCAAGAGCTGGACCGAAGGAGGGGCCATGATGTACGGGGCCAAGCAAGTGCGCGAGCCGCGTTCGTTAGGAAGGCGTATGGGCGATTCCGTGATCGCTGCCGTGTGCACGGGATTGATGGCGGTGCTTTGCATTGGGATGCTGTGGACCATGTCGCATGTGGGACAATAACGGACGGTTGGGTGCTGGCATAAACGGCGCTCACGTATTCGTTTTGCTTGTTAAGGAGTGTCCATGGGCGTCGTCGATCCCTTTTCTGTTGCTCGGGCTGCTGGGCTCGAGCTCGTGCGGACGTCCGAGGGCCTTACGCTCACCGACGGCACGATGGAGTTGCGTGCCGATTTTGGCCGCATGCTTCCACGGCTCAAGCAGGGTCGTCTGCAGCAAGAGCTGTTGGTAAAGGCTGCGCGCACAAAAGGCATCGAACAACCATGGGCGATTGACGCCACGGCAGGCTTTGGCGAGGATTCGCTGCTGCTGGCGGCAGCGGGCTTTACCGTCGATCTGTATGAGCAGGATTGCGTGATCGCGGCGCTGCTCCAGGATGCCCTGGATCGCGCGGCAGATGATTCGGCGCTTGCGGCCGCCGTGGCGCGCATGCACTTACATGCGGGCGAGGACAGCATTGCCAGCCTTCGCCATACGGCTGAGCTGGTCGAGCGCGATGAGCTCGCGGCTCCCGACGTGGTGTATCTGGACCCCATGTTTCCTGAGCGCACCAAGAGCGCGGCGGTCAAAAAGAAGTTCCAGCTCTTGCACCATCTGGAACAGCCGTGTGCCGACGAGGAGACGCTGGTTAAAACTGCGCTTGCAGTGCGGCCGCGCAAGGTCGTTATCAAACGGCCGGTGAAGGGCCCATTGCTTGCCGGCGTTAAGCCGAGCTATCAGCTTGCGGGCAAGGCCGTCCGCTACGATGTTTTGGTGCCGCCGCGCCCGTAGCTTGTGCACGATGGCTGGCGCTTCGCCAGCGCCGTGCCGATGCGGGGTCTATTTCCAAGGGTGCGACGTCAGGTGCCAGCCGCCGCAGTATTCGCATTTGTAGCAGGTCAAACCACGCCGTCCGCGGTTTTCGCAGTCGGCCATAACGGCCTCGGCTTCGGCGCGTGTGTCGTAACGGTTTTTGCGCTCGCACGACTTATAGCGCCAAGCCTCGTTGCGCTCGGCGTCCAGGGCGTCGCGGCGCTCGTCCTCGCGTGCAAACAGGTCGCTCATATCGCCGCCGGTGGCAGCGCCCAAAAACTCGCTTTTGGCTTTTGACCAGGCGGCTCGCTTTTTGCTCCCCATCTGCTTCGCGCTCCTCTCCAAACGTTGGTATCATTGCTCAATCAAAGTGATACCAATAAACGTGAGGTCGCCGCGTGATGATCAGAAAAACCCTCGATACCGACATTCCCGCCGTCATGGCTATCTATGACGCGGCCCGCGCCTTTATGCGCGCGCATGGTAACGCCACGCAGTGGCCCGAGGGCACGCCTTCGGCCGAGCAGCTGGCTGCCGATATTGCCGCTGGTGGCAGTTACGTGTGCGAAGTCGACGGTCGCGTGGTGGCGACGTTTGCCTTTTTACCGGGCCCGGACGAGTGCTATGACGCAATTGAGGACGGGCAATGGCGCAGCGACACTCCGTACGCCGTGCTGCATCGCGTGGCGTCGGATGGCACCACGCATGGCGTCGCAGCAGCGATGTTTGCCTTTGCCAAAGAGCGTGCCGATCACCTGCGTATCGACACGCATCAGGATAACCTGCCCATGCAGAGTGCGAGTATTAAGGCGGGATTCGAGCGTGCCGGCGTCGTGCATGTGTCGGACGGCACGCCGCGTGTTGCGTTTGACTGGCTGCGCGAGGCGTAAGAGCGACGCCTCATATCAATAATTCATGCGAACGAAACTGGCCCAGGTTGGGTCATTTTCGTTCGCTGTGCTGATTTGCAAGCCGACTTTCGCAAGGCGCGAACCTACGAAAATCGCCGCGCGGCAACGCGGGGCGATGAGCTCGGTCGGGGGATAGGGCCCGCTTCGCCCGCCGGCCCGTAAATTGTATCATCCAGTGTGGAGCGTGAACGTCCGTTGCCGCGTGCGATGGGCTTGTAATAAGAGGAGAGCCATGTCGAAGCAAGCGGTCGTTGGAATCTTGGCGCATGTCGATGCCGGCAAGACCACGTTGGCCGAGGCCATGCTGTTCAACGCGGGTCGCATTCGCAAGCGCGGCCGCGTGGACGATGGCGATTCGCATCTGGACACTAACACGATCGAGCGCGAGCGCGGTATCACGATTTTCTCGTCGCAGGCCGTGCTCGACCACGGCGATACCCACGTCATGCTCGTGGATGCTCCCGGCCATGTCGATTTTTCTGCCGAGGCGGAGCGCACACTGCGTGCCATGGACTACGCGATTCTGGTGGTGGGCGCCAACGATGGCGTGCAGGGGCACACCGAAACCCTGTGGCGCCTGCTTGCACGCTATGACATCCCGACGTTCATCTTCATCAACAAGATCGATTTGGAGAATCCCGGCCGCGATGTTTTGCTGGCACAACTCGGGCAGCGTCTTTCCGAGGGCTGCCTGGATGCCAACGAGCTGCTGGCGGGCGCCGCCGTTCAGGAGGACGCTGCTGCGTTGGACGAAGCGGCGCTCGAGGAGTTTCTTGAAGCGGGCGAGCTTTCCGTCGCAACGCTGTCGCGCATGGTTGTTGAGCGCAAGCTCTTTCCCTGCTTTGCCGGCTCGGCGCTCAAGGACCAGGGCGTGGGCGAGCTGCTGGATGGCATATGCATGCTGATGCGTGAACAGGCGTGGGCCCCGGAGTTCGCCGCGCGCGTCTATCGTGTCAGCCGAGGCGTTCGCGGCGAGCGCTTGGCTTGGGTTAAAGTGACCGGCGGCACGCTGCGCGCAAAGCAGATGATCAGCGGGCATTCCAGTGCCGAGGTGTGGGAACAGAAGGTCGATCAGGTACGCATCTATAACGGAGAGAAGTACGAGCTCGCCCAGGAAGTTGCCGCTGGCGGTATTTGTGCCGTGACGGGTCTTGCGCACGTTCGCCCAGGGGACGCCCTGGGCACGGAGCCCGCGGGCGATGCGCCCGTCATCGCTCCGGTCCTCACCTATACGGTGCTGCCGGGCGAACACGACGTTCATGCGGTGTTTAAAGCGCTGAGTGAGTTGGCGGACGAAGATCCCATGCTCGGCGTAAGCTGGAATACGCATCTTGAGCAGATCCATTTGCAGTTGATGGGCGCCGTGCAACTCGAGGTCGTGCAGCGGGTGTTGGCCGATCGCTTTGGTCTTACGGTTGGGTTTGAGCCCGGCGGCATTCTCTATAAGGAGACTATCTCGCAGCCGGTCGAGGGCGTGGGCCATTTTGAGCCACTGCGCCACTATGCCGAGGTGCATTTGCGTTTGGAGCCGTTGCCGGCGGGCTCGGGCGTGCAGTTTGGCACCGTGACCTCGACCGACGAGCTCGATCTTAACTGGCAACGTCTGGCGCTCACCAACGCCATGGAGCGCGATCACCTGGGCGTGCTGACCGGCTCGCCCATCACCGATGTGCGCATTACGCTCACGGGCGGCCGCGCGCATGCCAAGCACACCGAGGGCGGTGATTTTCGTCAGGCCACATACCGTGCGATTCGCCAAGGACTCATGCAGGCGCGTGAGGCCGACGCGGCGGTACTGCTGGAGCCGTGGTACCACTTTGAGCTCGAGGTGCCGGGGGAGTGCGTGGGCCGGGCGCTCTCAGATGCCACGCGCATGGGTGCCGAGTACGAGCCGCCGACGATGGCGGGCGACCGGGCGAAGCTTGTGGGTCGCGTACCGGCGTCTGAGGTGCAGGATTACGCGCTGGAGGTGGCTGCCTACACGAGCGGTCGCGGTCATCTGTACCTCGAGTTTGCCGGGCATGCTGCCTGCCATGATGCCGAGCGCGTAATCGAGGCGGCCGCCTACGAGCCCGAGGCCGATCTGCCCAACACGCCCGACTCGGTCTTTTGCGCCCACGGCGCCGGCTACACGGTCAAATGGTACGACGTACCCGCCTCGGCGCACGTAAAGATCGATCCCACCACCTTCCGCCCCTGGCGAGCAGCAGACGCCGAGTTTTTCGGCCATAGGTGATAGAGGTCCAGTCTCTTTGCCGCATCCTGTTGGTATAACTCGGTATAAGTTGGTATAACTATTACCAGGGTTTGCCAATCCGAGGAGGCCGACATGAATCCAAATCCCTTTAAGCCTACGGCAGGCAAGCGGCCTCCGATGCTTATCGGCCGCGAGTCGGTCATCGAAGATTTCGAGGAAGGGCTCGATAACGGCGCCGGAGCGCCGGGCAGGCTCATGCTCATTACGGGAAACCGCGGCTGCGGCAAAACGGTTCTCCTGCGGGAGCTGCAACGTCTAGCCAGCGAGCGCGGATGGGCGGTTGTCTCCGATTCCGCTTCGCTTGGCTTGTGCGATCGCCTGGCCGACGCGCTTCGCTCGAATAAACCCGTTGTGACGTCAATGGAGTTTGGGCCGTCGTTTGGCCGGATGTCGGTCGAGGCGGCTCGGGCAAAGGGCGAGACGTTGCGGGGGCTGGTCAACGAGCGTCTCAAGAAGCTCGGTCCGGGCAAGGGCGTCTTGTTTGCGATTGACGAGGCACAATCTGCGTCAATCGAGGAACTGGCGGCTCTTGCCGTTCTCTATCAGCAGGTGCTCGGAGATCAGGATGCTACGGGCCTGCCCGATAGCGACCAGTGCGGTCTTGCGCTGGTATTTGCCGGCTTGCCCAGTATGGTTGACGACCTGCTCGAAGAGCCGAGCGTGACGTTTTTGCGCCGTGCTCAGCAGCGTACGCTGGGGGCGATTTCTTTGCCCAAGGTGCGCGATTCATATATCCAGACGGTCAAAGACGCAGGCCTTTACGTTGACGCGGAGACGGCGGGCCTTGCGGCACACAAGAGCATGGGGCATCCCTATATGGTTCAGCTGGTGGGATATTACATGTGGCGCTCTGCTGTCCGGCGCAACTCGCGAGTCATTGAAAGACGCGATGTCGAGGATGGCCATGCGGATGCCGTCTCCGAGTTCTACGAAGCGGTCGATGCGCCCCTGTATTACGGGCTGCGCAGTCCACAGCGCCTTTTTATCGAGGCCATGGCTACTGACGAGGGTAAGCCGACGCGCATGGCGGATATCATTGAGCGCTGCGATCGCACTCAGAGCTGGGCGAGTAAATATCGCGCAAGCCTGATTCGCGAGCGCGTCATCGAGGCCGCCGGATACGGCCTTGTGCGGTTTACCGTGCCCATGCTGGGCGAGTATATCCGCGACCGCGTTTTATGGCATGAGTAGGGTGATAAAGGTGACGGAACAGAAGATGAGCCCGCAGGCTATCGAGGTGCGCGGTGCGCGCGTCCATAACCTTAAGGACATCGATATCGATATTCCGCTGGGAAGGCTCGTGGGTATTGCCGGCGTGTCGGGGTCGGGCAAGAGCTCGCTGGCGCTGGGAGTTCTTTATGCCGAGGGCTCGCGCCGTTACCTGGAGGCGCTCAGCACCTATACTCGACGTCGCCTGACGCAGGCCGAGCACGCCCAGGTGGACGAGGTATTGCACGTACCGGCGGCACTCGCGTTGCATCAGCGTCCTAGTGTGCCAGGCGTGCGCTCGACCTTTGGTACCATGACCGAGCTCAACAATAGCCTGCGTCTGCTCTTTAGCCGTTGCGCCCATCACGTGTGCCCACATTGCGGTGCGCGCGTGGAGCCGAGCCTCAACGTGGCCGCAGGCCTGTCGCTCACGTGCCCCGCATGCAGCCGCGAGTTCTACGCGCCGAGTGCCGAGGATTTGGCTTTCAATAGCGGCGGTGCATGCCCCACCTGTGGCGGTACCGGTGTCATGCGCGAGGTGGACGAAGCGAGTCTGGTGCCCGACGAGTCCAAGACCATCAACGAAGGCGCGGTGCTTCCCTGGGGCACGCTCATGTGGGACTTGATGAAGCAGGTGGCAGGTGAGATGGGCGTACGTACCGACGTGCCGTTTAACCAGCTCACGCCTCAAGAGCGCGACATCGTGTTCCATGGTCCGGCGGTTAAGAAGCACATTCTTTACGTTCCCAAAAACGGCGAGGGCGCCACGCCGCTCGACTTTACCTATTACAACGCCGTCTATACCGTTGAGAATGCGCTCGCCAAGGTTAAGGACGACAAGGGCCTCAAACGCGTTGCACGCTTTTTGCGCGAGGGGCCATGCCGTGGCTGCGGCGGCACGCGTCTTTCCGAGGCTGCGCGTCAGCCCCAGGTGCGCGGTATCAATCTGGCGCAGGCGGCTGCCATGACGCTGGGCGAGGCGATTGAGTGGGTGCGCGGCGTGCCCGCATCCTTGCCGACCGAGATGCGGCCCATGGCGACGGATATCTGCGATTCGTTTTTGGGCGCGGCCCGTCGCCTGGTTGACCTGGGTCTCGATTACCTCTCGCTCGACCGCGCCGGTGCCACGCTCTCCACGGGTGAGCGCCAGCGCGTGCAGCTTGCCCGCGTGGTACGCAACCGCTCGACGGGCGTGCTCTATGTGCTCGATGAGCCTTCGATCGGCCTGCATCCTGCTAACGTTGAGGGCCTGGTAGGCGTGATGCGCGATCTGGTGGATGACGGCAACACCGTGGTTGTCGTCGATCACGACACGCGCGTGCTGGCGGAAGCCGACTATCTGGTCGAGATGGGCCCCGTTGCCGGAGCGGGCGGCGGTAATGTGATCGCTGCTGGCACGGTGGGCGAGGTCGAACAATCGCAGGGCAGCCGCATCGCGCCGTTTTTGCGCTCGGACCCCGGGCGCTTGCGCCCGCAGGTGGTTGACGACGAAATGTTCGACCAGGGTCATATCCGCATGGCGACCGATGCCATCCATACCGTCAAGCCGCTCGAAGCCGATATCCCGCGCGGTCGCCTTGTTGCGGTGACGGGCGTCTCGGGTTCGGGCAAGACGACGCTGGTGCTCGAGACGCTCATTCCGGCACTCAAGGCGCAGGCGGCCGGCGAGCGCCTGCCAAGGCACGTGCGCTGGGTTGATGCCGAGGGCATCGCGCGCGCCAACCTGATTGACGCTACGCCCATCGGCGCCAACGTGCGCTCGACGGTGGCGACTTATGCCGACATCCATGACGAGCTGCGTCGCGCCTTCGCCCGCACGCCCGAGGCCAAGGCAGCCGGCTACAAGGCAGGCGCATTTAGCTACAACACTGGCGCCTTGCGCTGCCCTACGTGCGATGGCACGGGTTCGATATCGCTCGACGTGCAGTTTTTGCCCGATGTCGAGATCGTCTGCCCGTCATGTCGCGGCTCACGTTATGCAGACGCGGCTTCGCATATCCATCGCGAGGGCAAGGACGGCAGTCTGCTTACGTTGCCGCAGCTCATGGACATGAGTGTGGACGAGGCCCTCGACGCCACGGTGGGACTCAAGAAAGTCCAGGCGCGCCTGCAGACCTTGCACGATCTGGGCTTAGGCTACCTGACGCTTGGCGAGCCCACGCCGGCGCTTTCGGGCGGCGAGGCACAGCGCCTTAAGCTTGCGAGCGAGATGGGCCGCGTGCAGGATGACGCCGTGTTTGTGTTCGACGAACCCACGATCGGTCTGCATCCGCTCGATGTTCAGGTGCTGCTGAGTGTGTTTGACGGCCTCGTTGCCAAGGGCGCCACGGTTATCGTGATCGAACACGACCTCGATCTTATCCGTAATGCCGATTACGTGATCGACATGGGCCCGGGCGGCGGCGACGCAGGCGGACAAATCGTCTGTGTCGGCACGCCGGGCGACATCGCTGCCTGCTCCGCAAGCATCACCGGCCGCTACCTCTAACCGAATGTGACAAAGGGACTGTCCCTTTGTCACATTGATGCCTATTTCACGCATTGAGCGGCGAGATAGTCGCGGAAGAACGGTAATTCAAAAGCGACGATACCGCGCCCGCGTTCCCCAATAATGCCTGCGTCTATCATGCGGCGTCGGTAGCGGGAGACCTGTTGCGGCGAACGCTTAAGGCGCCCGACAAGGTCGGCGGTGGTGGACTCTTCCTCGTCATCGAGCATGGCGATGAGGAATCGCTTGTCCTCTGCAGTGAGTTCCCGATAGGTCGCCGCGAGGATCCGGTCGTCCATTTCGTCGCGTGCGATTTTGATTCCCTGGTCAAAGTCGCGAGACGATATTTCTCTCGAGTTGCTCGTGAGATCCCAGGCGCGGTAACCCACAAGCTGCAAAAGGAAGGGAAAGCCCGAAATCGAGCGAACGGCCTTATCGATTCCCTCGGCATCCGCCAAACGGTCGTTTTCCTGGATCGTTCGGATCAAGGCCTCGCGTACATCGTAGTCGGCGATACGCCCCAGATGATATTGCTGGGCGCGACGAAGGAACGAGACCGTCTTGTGGTTCAGCAACGTCGAGACGTTGTTAGGAAGTCCCGCCATGAGTAGGGCGACGCGTTTCCCATCGGTCACAAAGTGCTGATACGTGGCTGCGAGCTGGATCATCTCGTCGAGCGTCGGGTCGACCTCATCAACCGTGACGAGCAGACCGGTGCCCGTTTCGTTGAGCTGGTCGATGATGTCGCTCATGCGATAACGCCAAGTCGAGGCATCGTGAACGCGATTGACCTCGATACTGCCGAATGGTGCAATTCCGAGACCGGTGACTTCGAAGTTGTTAGACGGGTCGATGAGATGGCCTGCAGCACGTTTCGCCCCGAACTCGATTTCCTCAAGCATTCCCGAGAGCGCGGTCGTCTTTACGGCTATCCAGCCGTGGGATTCTGCCCTTGTCGCGAGCGACGACATGAGAGCGGTTTTACCGGTTCCACGCGCACCTGAGAAGATCGAGGTCAATTCCGGGCGTCTACGCTGGCTCAAGAAGGCACGGTCCAAATCCCGAATAATCTGTTGTCTGCCGGCGAGATGGGCAGGAACCTCACCAAAACTGGGGGTAAACGGGTTCTCGAGATATTCCGCAAGGCTCTCCTTTCACATCGCCGTTTAACTCCATTTTATTCTAGTTAATTCTGGTTAAAAGCGACGGCTCGTTATTTGGTGCATCAATGTGACAAAGGGACAGTCCCTTTGTCACATGCCAGGAAAGCCTGTCTGGCGCAGGGCTTCGTAGAGGACGATGGCGGCGCTGTTGGAGAGGTTGAGTGCACTAATGCGGTAGTCGGCCGGGTCGATAAAGTTGCCGCAGATATCCTGTTGAAGGATGGCCTCGTGGCTGTCCTCGGTATGTCCCAGCGATTCCTCGTGGGCTTCCCAGGCCTCGGCATTATCGAGCGAATCACAATCGCGCAGCATGGGGATGCGCTCGCAGCGCTCGGGCGCCGCGGCAAGCAGTGGCTCGGGAATCCCCGAGCTCTCGCTGCCAAAGACCAAATAGTCACCGCCGCGGTAGGTACTCTGCGCATAGGTGCGGCGTGCCTTTTTGGTCAGCAGATGCAGGCGCTCGTCAGCGGGGGAGAGACCGTTGCGCGCAAGGAAATCCTCCCAGCCGGCATAGGTCGTCACGTCCAAATTCTGCCAGTAGCCCAGGCCGGCGCGACGTACCGTCTTGTCATCGAGCGAAAAGCCCAGCGGCTCCACCAGATGCAGACGGGCGCCGGTAAC
This sequence comes from uncultured Collinsella sp., assembly GCA_905208635.1. Classification (GTDB taxonomy): domain Bacteria; phylum Actinomycetota; class Coriobacteriia; order Coriobacteriales; family Coriobacteriaceae; genus Collinsella. The sequence goes on from CAJLPX010000009.1 coordinate 62,228, forward strand.
CACGCAGGTACGGCCGATATTGCCCGTATTGGCCGGAATCTCGGGCGCATACAGCACGATATTGAACATGAATCTCCTTGGCTCAGAACGAAAAACCACCACGAAGGGCACCTTCGTGGTGGTTTGGCGGTTACGTGGGCGGAAAATGCCCGCTTCGATAAACCTAGGCGCGGTGCCAGTCGGTCAGGCAGGCATCGAGGGCGGCGATGAGCGCATCCTTGTCCATGTGACGGCCGATGATGCACAGGCTCGTCATGCGGTCGCCCGTCTCGTCGTCCCAAATCTGCATGATCTCGGGGTTCTCGTCGATAATCTTCTGCTTCTCGCCCTCGGGCGCAGAGTCGACAAACAGACCGTTCTCCATCAGACGCATCTGGTGGCCGGCCTGCTCAAACATGTAGCACATGTCCGGATCGCCGGTCTGCCACAGCGGGCCCTTGACGCGAATGACCTCGTCGGGCCACTCCTGCTCAACAAAATCGGTGAACTTCTGCAGGTCAAACGGCTTGCGGCGGGAGTACACAAAGGTCTCGATGTCGTACTCGAGCACCTCGGGGTCGTCGTGCTCCTCGGGATGCTCCATGGCCTCGATCCAGGCGGCGGAGTTGTAGGCGCGCATAAAGTCGAAGCGGTCGGTGTCGAGCAGCTCCTCCATGGGGACCTCGCCGTTTTGGGCCTCGACAATCACGGCGTCCTTCTGCAGGCTGCGCACGATGGCCTTGAGCTCGGCAATCTGCTCAGGCGTGACGGTATCGGTCTTGTTGAGGATCAGCGTGGAGCAAAACTCGATCTGCTGAATAAGCAGGCTCTCGATGTCGTCCTCATCGATATCCTCGGCGAGCAGGTCGCGACCGCCGTTGAACTCGTCGTACATGCGGGCGCAGTCGACCACGGCCACGATGTTGTCGAGCGCGAGCTTGGGCTCGCCGCCCACCTTGGCCTCGTCGCAGAAGCTCGAGATGGTGTAGGCGATGGGGATGGGCTCGCAAATACCCGAGGCCTCGATGATGATGTAGTCGAAGTTGCCCGAATCGGCGATGCCCTGCAGCTGGTTGGCCAGGTCGTCCGAAAGCGTGCAGCAGATGCAGCCGTTGGTGAGCGGGATGAGGTCGTCGGTCTCGGAAAGGCCGCCGTCGGCGATGAGGCTGGCGTCGACGTTGATCTCGCCGATATCGTTGACGATCACGGCGGCGCGGATGCCGCCGTCGTTAGCGAGGATGTGGTTGAGCAGCGTGGTCTTGCCGGCACCGAGGTATCCGGTAAGCATGATGATCTTCACGGGTTTGTTGGGCATGTGCCCTCCTTTGTTAGACATGGCTTACAGTTGAATCTTATGCCAAACACCTGCTCTTATACCCACGCGCCGACAAATAACACAGGCTACTCCCAGGCTCCCCATACGTCGGGACAATAGCCGACGGTGGCCTTCTTGCCGTTGCGCACGATGGGCTCGGCAAGAACCTGCTGATTCTCGAGCAGCTTATCGAAGCGCTGGCTGGGGGTGAGGTGCTGGATGAGCGCGAGCGTTTCCTCGTCCTTTGCTTTGGGGTTGAGCAGCTTATCGATGCCGCCGACCGCCTGCATCACGCTCGTAAGCTCGCCCTTGCTCATCTCCTTTTCCTTCAAGTCGATAAACTGCACCTTAATGCGGCGCTCCTTAAAGAAGCGCTGTGCTTTCTTGGTGTCGAAGGACTTCTTAGTCCCGAAGATTTGAATATTCATGGCCCCGCCGTTCTAACGAATGAAGTTGGTGCGCTCGCGATCGGCTTCGGGGGCTTCGATGCCGGCGGCCTGGCCTGCTTCGATACAATGCAGAAGCCAGGCCATGTTTTTGCCGATGTTTCGCATGGTGGCAAGGCCTTCGGCGTCCTGGGTGGCCTCGCCCGGCATGGCGCCAAAGACGTTGTTCCAGTATGTGGAGGCCACCACGGGCATCTGGTTGATGGTGAAGTACTTGTTGAGCACGTCGAAGGTGGTCGACGTGCCGCCGCGGCGGGCAACGGCCACAGCGGCGCCCGGCTTGTGCGCAAAGGCCTTACTGCCGGCATAAAACGCGCGGTCGAGGGCCGAGAGGATACGTCCGCTGGGGTGCGCATAGTAGACGGGCGAGCCAAAGACAAAGCCGTCTGCCTGCTCGGCGGCGGCAATCAACTCGTTGACCATGTCGTCGTCAAAAGTGCAACGGCAATTGAGCTTGCCGCACTGGCCGCACCCGATGCAATCGCGAATGGGCTTGGCGCCCAGCTGAAACATCTCGGCCTCGATGCCCTCGGCGTTGAGCTGCTCGGCGACCTCGGCGAGTGCGCGGGCCGTGTTGCCGTTTGCCTTGGGGCTGCCATTGACCAAAAGAACCTTCATCACAAACTCCCTCTGCTGTCGGTGACTTCTGCGGAGGATTATCGCACGATGGGGGAGGCGGTGCGGGCGTGGTGCTAATCCAGTTTGGTACCTGGCACCTGCACGGCTTTCCCGAGCAACACTTTGAGCTCGTTCAAAATGGAAACGGGCTGTCGGTCGACGGTATCCAGATGAAGCGTGGCCACGCGAAGGGGCGGCTGATATTCAAACGAGCCAAAGAGCACGGGAGAGCCCAGGAACCGCTCGATTTCCTTTGCGATCGCGTCGGTCTCTTCGGGATCGAATTCGTCGAAAAGCGCCACGAACATCGGTCCGGTCGAGCGGAACAGACGACCCTTGCCGCGCGAACAATCCATGAGGCAGGCGGCGCTCTCCGCCAAAACGCGGTCGCCTGCATCAAAGCCAAAGCGGGCATTGACCTGAGCGATATCGTCGATTTTAATGGCGACCAAGCCCGCCTTGCGCGCGACGCGACGCATTTCGCCAATGGCGTTGACCAGGGCGTGGATGTCGCCCAGGCCGGTCACGGAATCGGTCGTATCTGCCAAGCTGCGGTTGATAATCATGCCCACGTACATGTTGGGCTCGGTATCGGTGCCGTCCAAGCGGTAGCCCGTGCAGTCGCAAAGCACGTATGCTTCGGTGGCATCCATCACGCGATACTGCATGTAGTGGAAGTGCCACGTACCGTTTATCACCATGTCGAGCTCGGCGCGTACGTTGTCGCGGTCCTCGGGGTGAACGCGGGCAAGCCACAAGTCGAGTGAGTTGTAGGGATGCTGGGAGGGCAGGTCAAAATCGCGTACGGCATTAACCGACCATTGTGATTCGCCCGTATCGAGATTGAGGATAAACGGATAGCGCGTCTCGGAGCTCATAGAGATCGCTTGGAATACGCGGTCGTTGCACGGAAGCTGCTCGGCAATTGGGTGTGGCGGCGCGTCATTGTCTTTCGGTTGCTGCACACGATGCATAAGCTTATAGCGATACATCTTGCGATCGGCATCCATCGTCATCTGGCGACGCGTGTCGCCGGCAAGTGGATTGACGCGCGAGCAGCCAAAGCTAAAGCTAGCGATCATGGGCGCCTTGCCACCTGAGCTCGCCTCGATCAGCCCGGCACGTACCTGCTCCAAGCGCTGCTCGAGTTCAGTCTCGTTTGCAGAGAGCGAGATAAGCACAAACTCGTCTCCACCGATACGGAACAGCATCTCATCGTGCTCCATGGTTTCGGAGAGCGTGCGACAGATGCTCAGAATATAGCGATTGCCTTCGGCGTGGCCAAACCTATCATTGCAATGCTTGAGATGGTCGATGTCAACATAGGCGCAGGTGAAGGGGTCGCCTTTGCGCCAGAGCTGCTCGACGTGACGGTCGAGTCCGCCACGGTTGTCCAAGTTGGTGAGCGGATCGATATAGGCGTTGCACTCAAGCAGCTGGCGCTCTTGTTGCAGGATGGCATGCGTCTTTTGCAGTTGCTCACCAACGGCGCGTAGCTCAGCAGGCAGCACGGAAACATCGAGTTCGGCGGTCGAGACACCATTCGCAAGTCGCTGAAGATAGGCAATAATCGATTGCTCGCCCAAGCGATATGACTCGTTCATGATGAATAACCTCCTTGGGCAGAACAACGGTTTGTATCATATCCCCAATTCGGTTTGAATTGGGGATATAAGTTAGCTAATGGAGACAAATGTCCCCTTCGGCGGTGGTGTTTTGCGCGCGAGCGTATCAGTTGTTTTTGCCACCATCGAGCAATGCCTCAAAATCACTCGCCGGCATGGGGCGGTAGTAGAGGAAGCCCTGAGCGTAGCGGGCGCCCATGTGGCGTAGTATGTTTGCCTGCTCATTTGTCTCGACGCCTTCGACCACGACGGGCAGATGGAGCGACTGCGCCATCTCGAGCATCGATGACACGATCTGCGCGCTGCGGCCTTGATCGCGGTCGGTGGGCACAAAGGTGCGGTCGAGCTTGATGACGTCGACGTTGACGTTCTTGAGCATCGCGAGCGTGGACTGGCCGGTGCCAAAATCGTCCATATAGGTCGAGAAGCCGCGGGTGTGCAGGTCGGCTGTCAGTTTGTCCACGGCCTCGGACTCCCCCGTATAAGCCGTCTCGGTGATCTCGATACGCATGAGCTCGGGCGGTAGGTTGTATTGGGCGGCGAGCGCCCCCATATGTTCGGCAACGTCGCAGGCAAGGATATCCACGCGCGACACATTAAGCGAGACCGGAACCACGCGAAGTCCTCGATCGATGCGCCCGCGCAGCCACGAGGCGACACCCTGCCAAATGTACTTGTCGAGCGTCACCACAAAGCCGCTTTCCTCGAGTGCGGGGATAAACGTTGCGGGCGAAATGAGAGAGCCGTCCTTGTCAATCCAGCGGGTGAGTGCTTCGGCGCCAATGATCTCGCCGGTTTCCATATCAACCTGGGGCTGCAGGTAGTAGGTGATGTGGTCGTTTGAGAGCGCATACTGGAACTCGGTGAGGGTGCGGTGAAACGCCACCTCGCGCTTGTATTCCTCGGGGCGAAAGACGGCGATGCGATCCTTAAAATTGTTTTTGGCGCGCCGATTGGTAAACATGGCCTTGGCCTGCGCGTCGATGGTGATTTCCTCGTTGGGGTCGATGGGGCAAACGCCCATGGACGGCCAGAAACCCACGCCGTCATCATGCTTGGCCACGGCGGCGCGAACGCGGTTATAGATTTGATGGACGGTGTTGTGCTCAAAGGGGATGAGAATGCAAAAGTCGTCTTGGCCCCAGTATCCTGCGACGCCCATCTCGGCATTCTCGATGTCTTTGAGGACCGTGCCCACATCGGCGAGCACGCGGTCGCCCTCGGCCTGTCCGTGCCATTCGTTGAACAGTCGCATATGACCCATGTCGACGGTGGCGATACACCAAGCGGCGTCGCGCCTTGTCTTAAGAAATGCGTTGGCACGCCGCATAAACTCGCTGGGTCGATAGAGGCCCGTGAGCGTATCGATGCGTTCGGCGACGGCGCTTTTACGCTCAATCTCGGGTATGGGGAGGCTGTCGTTGGGTGCAAGCCCGCCGGCGGCGCGAAGACGACGGTCGAGTTCGCCTAAAACAGCGGTCGCTTGATTGATTAAGCGCTCGTAAAAGGCCGGGACGACAAGACAGACGGGGGTAATGGTGTCGTTCGCGATTCGAACAGGAGCGAAAACGGCCTCTTTAAGATGATGGGTCAGTTGCTCGAATGCCTCGTGGTCCAGATCGTTGCTGAGCACGACGAACTGGGCGTTTCGCGAGCGGAAGACACGACTTCTGCCGCGGGTGATCGATAGCATGCGGCCTGCGTATTCGGCGAGCATGTTGTCGACAGCCTCGGCCCCGTAGAGCTCGTTGAACTTTGCCGTGCCACAAACGCGGACCGCTATAAGCCCCGTCTCGCAACGGTCGCGACGGCAGGCATCGATAGCGTTGATCAGCATACGCTGCGTTCCGAGGCCCGTGGCGGCGTCGACGGTCTCGGCGAGTGAGTGGTTAACAAGTTCGCCGACATAGAGCGAGGGGGTATTTCCGTCGCCGTCGATGCGAAACCCGCGAGCGCGGCAGAGGACGTAGCCGCCCGCGGCATTGCGCATGCGGTACTGCATGACGCGGCGGTGTTTGGAGCCGTTGTAGATTTGGTCGATATCGCTGGTATAGGCCTCAAGGTCATCGGGATGGACACGCGTTTTCCAGTAATCGCGGCAGTTGTCGATATGCTCGGCAGGAAGACCGAGATCGCGCAAGGCGCCTTGTGACCAAAGGGTGCGATGCTTGTTCAAGTTCTCGATAAAGCAATAACGGCCTTCGTTGAGCATCGAAAAGGCATCGAAAACGCGGTCGCTTATTTCGAAGTCGTCGGCGTGGACTTGCACGATATTGCGTCGATCAAGGTGCATGGCATGGCGCAGCTTGTAGTCGTACATGCGATGGTCGGCATCGAGTGTCATGCGATTGGAGGCTTCGCCCAGGGCGGGGTCGGCGTGTGCCACTCCGTAGCTAAACGAATGAGGCATCTCGGAATCGTTGTTTTTGAGCAGGACCGTTCGGCAGTGTTCCAGACGTTCGGCGAGGTCGTCCTCGGTCGCAATCGTAGATAGGATGGCAAACTCGTCGCCGCCTATGCGAAACGCCGCCTCGTCCACTTTCATATACAGTTTGAGATAAAGGCTTACCTGCAAGATGTAGCGGTTGCCCTCGTCATGCCCAAAGACGTCGTTGCAGTGCTTGAGATTGTCGATATCGATGAACGCCATGGTAACGGGGATGCCCTGCTCCCAGAGCTCCTCGAGGGAACGGGCAAAGCCGCCGCGGTTGCCAAGTCCGGTAAGCTGGTCGGTAAAGGCGGTCCTAATCAGATCATCCTGACGCTCGAGAAGGTCACGGATGGTCTTTTCGAGCGTTTCGGTGTAATTGCTGGCGGTGTCCATGTTGTAAGCGGCTTTCTGAGGTCGGGGCGGATGGCGTCGGGCGAGCTCGTAGTGTACACGCGTCGTTGCTCGGCGCCTTGCGTGTATCCAGGCCCCCGCCTTGCTGCGTTGTTGAGTTACTTTGCCGGCTAATGTTCGCTGTTGATAACAGCTGAGTAGTATAGACAACAGTGCACAATTATATATGGGCGCACATGCTGTGGGCGGCTATTATTCGCCAAACGGCAACGCCTGGGTGCGCATGAAAAATGCGACTGAGTCGATATATGTTGACGGGTATACTTGTCCCGTTTTAAAACGCAGGAACGGAGATGGTCACATGGCACAGCCGGATACGACGCGCACGGTGGGGCTTGCGCTCGAGGGAGGCGGCTACCGCGGTATGTATACGGCGGGCGTGCTCGACGTTTGGATGGAGCGCGGTTTGACCTGCGACCATATGGTGGGTGTCTCGGCGGGCGCGGCGTTTGGCTACAACTTTAAATCGCGCCAGATCGGCCGTGCCATTCGTTACAACAAGGCCTATTGCGCCGACAAGCGCTATGCGAGCGTGACCAGCTGGCTGCGAACCGGCGATATGTTCAATGCCGATTTTGCCTATCACGAGGTGCCTATCGAGCGCGATCCCATCGACTTGGAGGCGTATCGCGCCTGCCCCATGCGATTTACGTGCGTGTGTACCGATATCGAGACGGGCAAGGCCGTCTACCACGATCTACCGTATGGCGACGAGCGCGATATCGAGTGGATCCGGGCGTCGTCTGCCATTCCTGTGGCGACGCGTCCCGTTGCTATTGACGGGCATAAGTATCTGGATGGTGGCGTGGCTGATTCTATTCCCAGCGCATGGCTGTTTGCGCAGGGGTATGACCGCAATATCGTGGTACTCACGCAGCCGGCGGGCTTTGTGAAGCAGCCCAACAGCGTGATGCCCATGCTGCGGCGCGTGTTCCGTCACTATCCGGAGTTTGTTGCAGCGCTTGAGCATCGGCATGAGGTCTACAATGCCACGCTCGATGACCTGGCACGTCGAGAGGCTGCCGGGGAAATCTTTGTGGTGCGGCCGAGTGAATCGGTGAAGGTGCCGTCGCTGTGCCGCGAACCGGATGAGCTCGAGCGCATCTACCAGGTCGGCCGCCACGATGCAGAGGCGACTTTGCCGGCGTTGGAAGCGTATCTGGCGGGGTAAGGGTCGCATACGGAAAGCGCATCCCGGAATGGAGGTCCAAACTGGGATGCGCTTTCCGCTATTGAAGATATGAGGCTGCGAATCAGCTGTTCGGCCTATGCCTATGCCTATGCCTGCTGCCAGGTGTCGACGAGCTCCTTGGCCGCGGCGTAGGGATCATCGGCGCTGCAGACGGCGCTCACCACAAAGAAGCCGTCGACGCCGGTGGCCTTAAGCTGCGGCAGGTCGGCCGTCTTGACGCCGCCGCCCACCACGATGGGCACGGGGCTTGCCGCGTGGAGTGCGGCCAGGTCCTCAAAGCTTTTGGTGATGATAGAGCCATCGGCCGCGCGTCCGCAGTCGCGCTTGGTCTCGGTCTCGTGGAGCGGGCCGATGCCAAGGTAGTCGACCAAACTCATGTCGGCGGTCTTGACGTACTCGAGCATCTCCTCGCAACGGGCCGAAAGGCCCACGATGGCATCGGGGCCCAAAAGTTTGCGGCAGACCTCGACGGGAATATCGCTCTGGCCCACGTGCACGCCGTCGACAGCAATGCCCTGCTCGCGCGCGGCGAGTACGCAGTCCAGGCGGTCGTCGATCAGCAAAGCGACCTGACCGGTCTTGCCAGCCTGTGCGATTGCCTGCGCGGCGCCGCCGGTCAGCGCGATGATCTCGCGGGCGCTTGCCACCTTGGAGCGCACCTGGATGCAGGTAAAGCCGGCATCGAGTGCCTGGGCCACCACATCGCCCACGGGGCGCCCGAGCGTGTTTTCGGGGCCGAGTACCAGATAGGCCGAGATATCAAGGTTGTCGCGGATGCTCATCGTGCTTCCTCCTGCTTTTTGATCTGTGCTTCCATGCGCTCGAGTTTGCCGGTCATGGTGTCGGTAAATCCGGGTCGAATATCGGCTTTGAGTACGATTTCGGTACGGATGCCCTTGCTCGCCAACACAAAGGTTGCGTCGCGCACGACCCGCATGACCTCGTCCCAGTCGCCTTCGATCTCGGTGAACATCGAGGTGGTGCAGTTGGGAAGGCCGCTCTCGCGAATAACGCGCACGACCTCGGCGACCTCGGCAGATAGCTCATCTCCGGTGCCGCACGGGGCGATTGCCACGGCGACGAGTGTGTTCATGCCGGCATTGGTTGCGGGCTCGGACATGGCTTATGCCTCCTCGAGCTCGAGTTGGTTATCGGCAATGTCCTGGGCGGTCGCGCGGTAGAGCTCGTCGATAAAGGCGACCTTAAAGCTTGCCGGGGCATCGGCGACGGCGGCGGCACGCGTGCCGGCAACGTTGTAGACGGCGGTGCCGCAGACGGCTGCCGTAAACGGGTCGGCGGCGCAGGCGTACACGGCCAGCACGCCGCCCTGCGAGCAGCCGCAGCCGGTGATCTTGGACATGAGCGGGCTGCCGCCGTGGGACTTGGCCACGGTCGTGCCGTCGGTGATCAGGTCGACCTCGCCCGAGACTACCACGGCGCCACCGGTGTAGCGGGCGAGCGCCACGGCGGCGCCGCGAGCGGCGTCGACCGTGTCGGTGGTATCGACACCACGTACGCGGCTCAGGTCGGCCGCCTCGCCCTCAAGGCCCCACAGGCCGGCGAGCGCGATAATCTCGGAGGCATTTCCGCGCATGATGGCGGGCTTGTACTGCTTGAGTTCGCTTACCAGCTGGGTGCGCAGACTGCCGATGCCCAGGCCCACCGGGTCGAGCACCCAGGGCTTGCCGGCATCGTGTGCCGCCTTGGCCGCGCGGGGAATCGTCTGCTCGTAGATGGGGAAGAACGTTCCCATGTTCAGATAGATGGCGCCGCCGCCGGCAACAAGTGCCTCGCCCTCGTCGGGCAGATAGACCATAGCGGCCGAACCGCCCACGGCGAGCTGTGCGTTGGCGACAAAGTCAATCGTCACCGTGTTGGTGATGGAGCCTGCCATCGGGTTGGTGGCGCGAATCTCGTCCACGGCCTTGACCACTTGTTGCTTAAGCTGTTCCGAATCGATCACTGCACATGCCTCCTTGGCATAGAAAAGGGGCGCTGTGCATAGACAGCGCCCCTAAAAAGGCGGCATGCTCCCTACGCCAGCATTAACTGACAGGTTCAAAGGATTGGGCCCCATGCCCTCTCAGCCTTGTGGTTTGCACCGCCGGCACTCCCGCATCGAATCTGTTGTTCCCTATACTAGCGCACCTGCCAAAAAGGGACAGGTTTATTTTGGCGGGTGCTAACAGGGGCGCTGCATGTTCCCAGATAAAACCTGCCAAAATAAACCTGTCCCTTATTGGCAGGTCGTTACAATGGTTACGGTGAAAATGACTGGGGGACTCTATGATTAAACTTGTGCTGACCGATATGGACGATACGCTGATTCCAGCCGGGCATGACGGCGCCAGCGACTACGCCATCGAGGGCATTCATGCCATGCAGGCGGCGGGTCTGCACTTTGGCCCGGTTTCGGGTCGCCAGCCGTCCGCGATGGGCTGGATGTTCAAAAATCGTTCCGAGTGCTTTTCGACCGGTGCGTTCTGCAACGGCCAGGTCATGTTTGTCGACGGTCAGGCGGTCGCCTCGCGCGCGACCGACAACGATGCCCTGATGCGTCTGGCCGATTACCTCGAGCAAGAGACCGACGATACCTATCTAAAGGTCTACAGCCTGGGTGACGACTTTTGGGATAACGATGCCTATTGCGTGACGAGCGACCCCGAGCGCGTGCGTCGCGCCATGGAGTCGGGCGGCAACGCATGGCTCAAAGGCGAAGAGGCTCCGTGCCGTCCTGTTGTCGATGATGCCCCGGTATACAAGGCGAATATCTGGAGCGCCCGCTCGCGCGAAGAGCTCGCTGAGCTGCGCGACCGCATTGCCGCCGAGGTGCCGGAGCTCTCGCTTGTGTTTCCCAACAACCGCGTGCGCCTATTCGATATTCTCCCGGCCGGTTGGGACAAGGGCTGCGCTGCGCTGGAGCTGGCGCGCGCTTTGGGCCTGACGCCCGATGAGGTGGCCGTATTTGGTGATTCCGATAACGATCTGCCCATGATCGATGCCGTTCCCAACTCCGTTGCAGTCGCCAATGCCAACGAGGCCGTCACGGCTGCCGCGCGCTGGCATATCGGCGCTGCGGCAGATGATGCGGTTGCCGGGGCTCTGCATCAGATTGCCGCCTGCGCCGCGACGGGGGAGATGCCGTCGTTTATGCGCCTGCCGGGTACTGCCGACGCGAATCTCACGAACAGCTAAGGAGACAGCCATGAAGCTCCAGCAGCTCAGATATGTCGTCAAAGTTGCCGAATGCGGCAGCATTACCGAGGCCTCGCGCCGGCTCTTTGTGTCGCAGCCTTCGATTACCGCATCGATTCGCGATCTCGAAAACGAGATGGGTGTGCATATCTTTGAGCGCACTAACAAGGGCGTCGTTGTGTCCGAGGAAGGCGAGACCTTCTTGGGCTATGCGCGCCAGGTGCTCGACCAGGCCGACCTGCTCGAGGGCAAGTACAAGGGCGCATCCGAGCAGGTGCCGCACTTTAGTGTGAGCTGCCAGCATTATTCCTTTGCCGTTAACGCGTTTGTCGACGTGATCCGCGAGTTCGATGCCACGCGTTACGACTTTACCCTGCGCGAGGAGCAGACTCACGAGATTATCGAGGATGTCGCGCATATGAAAAGCGAACTGGGCATCCTATACTTATCCGAGCATAACCGCGAGGTTATCGAGCGCATGCTTGCCGCCAACGAGCTCGTATTCGAGGGACTCTTCTGCGCCACGCCGCATGTCTTCGTGTGCGCAGACCATCCGCTGGCGGGCCGCTCGAGCGTGACGCTCGAGGACTTGGAAGACTACCCGTTCCTGTCCTACGAGCAGGGCAGCTATAACTCGTTTTACTATTCCGAGGAACTGACCTCGACCTTTGAGCGTCGCAAGAATATCCGCGTACGTGACCGTGCGACGTTGTTCAACCTGGCCATGGGCCTCAACGGCTACACGGTGTGTTCGGGCGTGATCAGCCACGAGCTCAACGGGCCGGGTATTATCTCCATTCCGCTCGATGTGGACGAGTACATGGAGATTGGCATCATCACGCGCAAGAACACGACGCTCACGCGCTACGGTCGGGCCTATATTGACGCGATTCGTCAGCACATCTAAGCTGCTGCGTTCTGCACGGATCAAATCTCTTTATGGCAGTCCTAGCTGATATAGGAAGCATCTATATCAAACTGTTATAAACATATATTTTACGATGGCCATATGAGCGCTCATACTCTGTCCCAGTAAAGCAACCAATGCAAAGGGAGATATCCATGAGCACTTCGATTCAACCGAACGCGCCGTTTCGCGCCGATATCGTCGGCAGCTTTCTTCGTCCGCAGGCCGTAAAGGACGCCCGCGCTGCCTATGCGGCAGGCACGCTTGATGCCGAGGGGCTTAAGGCCGTCGAGGACGATGCCATTCGCGATTTGGTGGCAAAGCAAAAGGCCGCTGGCCTGCAGGTGATTACCGATGGCGAGTTTCGTCGCAGTTACTGGCACCTCGACTTTATGTGGGGGCTCAACGGCATTGAACGCCGCACCTCGCGTACGGGCTATATGTTCCACGACGAGGAGACCACGGCTGACACCGCCGTGGTGACCGGCCCCATCAGCGGCGAGAACCACCCCTTCGTCGAGCACTTTAAGTTTGTCAAGGTGCTTGAGGGCGAGGGCCAGGTTGCGCGCCAGACCATTCCGGCGCCGATCCAGACGTTCTCCGAAGTCACGCTCGACCGCTGTGATGGCCAGCAGGAGAGTCTGCACGCTGTCTACAAGACCGACGAAGAGCTCGTCGACGCCATCGCGGCGGCATACCGCACGGTGATCGCCGACCTGTATGCCGCGGGCTGTCGCAACATCCAATTTGATGACTGCACCTGGGGGATCTATTGCGATACCGACTTTGTGGCAAAGACTGGTATGAGCCCGGTCGACCTGCAAAAGGTGTCCGAGCTGGGCGTGGCGCTCAACAACGCCGCCATCGCGGGCAAGCCCGACGACCTGGTCATCAACACGCATGTGTGCCGTGGTAATTACCACTCTACCTATGCCTTCGAGGGCGGCTACGACCCCATCGCGCCGTATCTGTTCGCACACGAGAACGTCGATGCGTTCTACCTTGAGTTCGATACACCGCGCGCCGGTGGCTTTGAGCCGCTGAAGTATGTTGCCCCCGGCAAGAAGGTCGTGTTGGGCCTAGTGACCACCAAGGCCGCTGAGCTTGAGGATGAGGATGCCATCGTTGAGCGTATTCACGAGGCTGCAAAGTATGTTCCGCTCGAGAACCTGTATCTGTCTCCGCAGTGTGGCTTTGCCAGCTGCGAGATTGGCAACAAGCTGACCGAGGACGAGCAGTGGGCGAAGATCGCGCTGGTCAGGCGCATCGCCGAACGCGTTTGGAAATAGCGCTAGCGTTTGCAGGTGGCGGCGCGTGCGAGGCACTGCGTATCGCGTACAATGGTTCGGATCGTATCGTTCGGGCAGGTTATCCAATATGCCCGATCGCCCTTCCATTCGAAAGGACATCCATGTCCCAGTCTTCGACGCCCGCCGTCGCCGATGCCATCTACGATGCGTCATCGCTCGGCCGCCCGCGCATGTTCCTACTCGGTCTGCAGCATCTATTTGCCATGTTTGGCGCCACGGTGTTGGTGCCCGTGCTCACCGGTCTCTCGGTGTCGGCAACGCTTTTGTTTGCCGGCTTGGGCACGCTGCTGTTCCACTTCCTGTCGCGCGGTAAGGTGCCGGCCTTCTTGGGCTCGTCGTTTGCCTTTATTGCCGGTTATGCCGCAATCGCGCCCAACGGCGAGGCCGAGCTTTTGCCCTACGCTTGCCTGGGCGTAGCTTGTGCCGGCCTGCTCTATCCGGTGCTGGCGGCCCTGTTCCGCGCGTTTGGCGCCAAGCGCGTCATGCGCTTCTTTCCGCCGGTGGTGACCGGCCCCATCGTCATTTCGATCGGCCTAATCTTGGCAAGCTCTGCCATCGCTAACTGCCAGACCAATTGGCTTGTTGCCGTTGTCGCTGTGGCTGTGATCGTCATCTGCAACATCTGGGGCCGCGGCATGGTCAATATCGTGCCGATTCTGCTGGGTGTTGTGGTGAGCTATGCCGTTGCCGCCGCGCTCGGCGAGGTTGATTTCTCGGGCGTTGCCGCCGCGCCGTGGGTCGGTCTTCCCATCGTGTGGGACAACACCGTGTTTGCGCTCTTTGGCCCGCAGTTCGATAGCGGTCTTGCCACGACGGCCATCATCACCATTATGCCGCTGGCCTTTGCGACTATGATCGAGCATATTGGTGATATCTCCGCTATCGGCTCGACTTGCGAGCGCAACTACATTGCCGATCCCGGCCTGCATCGCACCCTGCTTGGCGATGGCCTGGCGACCATTCTCGCATCGCTCTTTGGCGCTCCGGCTAACACCACCTATGGCGAGAACACCGGTGTGCTTGCCCTGACGCGTGTGTTTGACCCGCGCGTGATTCGCATTGCCGCGTGTTGCGCCATTGTGCTCTCGTTCTGCCCCAAGTTCGCGGCTGTCATTGCGGCCATGCCGGCGTGTGTGATCGGCGGCGTGTCACTCGTGCTCTATGGCATGATCAGTGCGGTAGGTGTGCGTAACCTCATCGAGAACCAGGTCGATTTCCAGAACAACCGCAACGTGCTGGTGGCCGCTCTGGTGCTGGTGCTTTCACTCGGCATTGCTTACAGCACTGCCGGTGCTATCGTGTTGGAGCTGGGCGGCGTGACCATTTCGCTTTCGGGTCTTGCCGTGGGTTCGCTGGTGGGCATTGTGCTCAATGCCATCCTACCGGGTAACGACTTTGAGTTTGATGTCTCCGAGCTTGAGGAGGCTGCTGAGTAACAACTGCGTCCAGCTGAATCAAAAAATGGCGCCCATGCGTACGCGCGGGCGTCATTTTTAATGCGTCAATATCCAGTGGATGCCACGTGCCATGCGCAGATCGGTTTGGGCAAAGTGATTGCCGGGGTTGAGCTCCAGCGTTGTTGGAATGCCGCGCGCGACGAGCAACGCTTCCATCGCGCGTGTGTCGTCGAGTACATGCCGCATCATGCGGTTGGGTGTCTTGGTCTCCTTTTTGCCGAGTGACAGATAGACGGCCTGCGGGTTGCCGGCAAAAGGGGCCGTGCTGGCGCGATCGACAAAGTCGGGAAACCACAACGACCCCGATGCGCTTGCGGCGCGGCTAAAGGCGTCGGTTTGCCAGAGGGACCAGAGCGCGAAGAGGCCCGCGAGCGAGTAGCCGGCAATGCCGCGCCAGGTGGGCGGCTGAGGAAGCGACGACTCGGCCTCTGGGATTATCCAGTTCAACAGCTCATCGAGAAATCCGGAAGCCTGACCGCCAAAGGGCTCGGCATCGCGCACGGTTCCGTCGCATCCCCAGGGGCTCAGCTCGCGATTCCAGTTGAGGCTGCCAATGCCGACAAGCGTGAAGGGCGGGCAGTTGAGCTCTCGGCAGCGTTCATAAACCTCCGCGCCGTCGCCCATGACCACGGGAAGATAGATGACTGGTGCGCTTTCGGCATGCTGTGCATGAACGGTTATCTGCTTTTGATGCGCTTCCATGACGGGCTTCTCTCGGCGTTGTGATATCGACGGCCCCCATTGTCGCACGCCGGCTCATGCAGGTTGGGCTAGACAAAAGACAATCTCGTGCATACCCTGCGGACGCATATGGAAAACGCCACCGCCGGAGGGGAGCTCGGCGGTGGCGTTGTTAAACGGTGCTGGGACTCGGGGCCTTCGCGGGAGCTGCCATGTGCGCAGAGGCGTCTACGAGCGTTTGCGGCTCGCCATGGTGCCTGCGGCGATAGCGGCTGTTCCCGCAAGGACGGTTGCCACGATGGCCGCACCCGAGGTGTCGCCGGTTGCCGCGAGCACGCCGGTGGCCTTGGCCTTCGTGGTTGCAACCGCAACGGTCTTGGTCGTCTTTGCGCCCTCGGGCTTGGGGTCCTGCTTGGACTCCGCGGGCTTGGTCTCGTCGGGCTTGGGGTCTTCCGGCTTGGCTACCTCGGGAGGTGCGATGACCATGCTCTTGGCGACAGCTTCGTTATAGGGGGAGTCGATCACAGCGTCGCCCGTGCCGATGGCTTGGCCTGCCTCGTAGATGCCGTTACGGAGCTTGCGATAGTCAATGACCTTGCCGCCTTCGGGCGTCTGGATGGCGGCGTTCTCAATCTTGATGGTGCCGATTGTCTTGCCGTCAGCGCTCATGGCACGGGCAAAGATTGCCGCTGTATCTCCTTCGGCCGTTACCTTGCTGCGGATGATCGAGATGGCTGCGGGTGTGACGCCCTCGCTGGTCTGGGCGATGATGCCGATGTTCTCGCCTTGGGGCTCGGGGCTCGTCTCACCATCTTGGTTTTCGCTGTAGGGGATGGGGCCGTCGCCGTTCTCGACATAGCGGGCTATGGCCTTGACAACGGAGTCGCTGATGTAGATGTGGCCACCCTCCTCGTTGGGTCGATCGTTTCTGGTGGAGAATGCAGCCGAAACCTCACCTTCCGCAAACGCGTCCACGGTGGAGCCGTTCTTGACGACGATGTCGTCCTGGTAGGTGAAGAGGGCGATGGCGCCACCGTATCTGCCTTTACCTGCACGGACCGTCACGTTTGCATGATCGAGGGTGATGCCCTTGTGGGCATAGACGCCATATTCAACACCGTTTACGTTGAGGGAGGCGTTTGTGGCTGCGAGGCTGCCCTTGGCCTCGACGGCAGCGTCTTTCTCGGAGCTTGCCTCGACCGTCCCGCCACCCTTGATGGTGAGGTCCTTGTCGGTTCCAATACCCTTGTCCTCGGTAGCCCTGGCGGTGACGGCTCCGCTGTCGTCAATCGTGATATTGCCGTTTGCCCTGATGCCATCCGATGCACCCGTGGCGTTGACGTTGCCCGAACCTTTGATAGCGAGATCACCCCCGGCATCGATGGCATCAAACCCAGTGCTCGTGGCGTTGACGGATCCGGCTCCGTCGATGTTGATATTACCCGTGGAGAGG
>CAJLPX010000010.1 GCA_905208635.1 uncultured Collinsella sp.
GGCGCTGACCTTCTGGTCGCGCCCTTGAAGTTGAACGTCAGATTGTCCAAATGCGACCCGCGCAGCGTCAACTGGTTACGCGGGTTGGTAAACCCGCGTAACCTACTTGACTCCGTACTGCTCGTAATAGGCGTCGATAGCGGCCTTGAGCTCGTCGTCGATGACGACTTTGCCGTCGATCTCGTGGTTGTAGAGGGTCTCGACGACCTCGGCCATGGAGACGATGCTCGCGACGGGGAAACCGTACTTGGCCTCGATCTCCTTCTGCGCGGTGGTCACGCCACCCTTGCCGACCTCCATGCGGTTGAGGGACACGATGAGGCCCTTGATCTCGACATCGGCAGCAGCCTTGACCTTGGGATAGGTCTCGTCGATGGACTTACCGCTGGTAGTGACGTCCTCGACCATGACCACGCGGTCGCCGTCCTGGGGCTCGTAGCCCAGCAGGTTGCCCTTGTCGGCGCCGTGGTCCTTGGCCTCCTTGCGATCGCAGCAGTACTTGACCTCCTTGCCGTACAGCTCGTGGTAGGCAATTGCGGTCACGACGGCCAGCGGAATACCCTTGTAGGCCGGTCCAAACAGCACGTCAAAGTCGTCGCCAAAGTTATCGTGGATGGCCTGGGCGTAATACTCGCCCAGCTTCTTGAGCTGATAGCCCGTCACATAGGCGCCGGCGTTCATAAAGAACGGGGACTGACGGCCGCTCTTGAGCGTAAAGCTGCCGAATTTAAGAACGTCGGACTCAACCATGAACTTGATGAACTCTTGCTTGTAAGCCTCCATGCGGGCTCCTCTCGTAATCGCGTACGTGCCTTCCAGTTTAGCGCAGGCAGGGCGCGTTGCGGGCGCGCTTTGGGGCCTCGGCATTCTGTAAAGGCTTTGTCAGGGGCAATGGTTTTCCAAACATTGGGGTTGACACGGCAAACCCCCTCATCAAGAATACGGGCGGATTGTAACGGGTACGAGATACCCAAAGCGCGCCGCGCCCGGCCTTAAGGAGGTGTGCCATGGAAGGCAGTCATAGTCGAAAAACCTGCATGTCGCTCTCGGCACGCCGCGAGGATTCCGCGCACGCATAAGCGCCAACAGCCGATCGTCAAAACCACCACAAAGGTGCCTGTCCCTTTGTGGTGGTTCGAAAGCATGACGTGAGCGACATCTAGGTTTTTTGAAGCACATACGACACGTACGCTAACTCCCTTCAACAAGGAGGACCCTATGCTGATGCTCAAAACCGCCACGGTACTCGAAGCCATCTCCAAGCGCCGCCGCACGGCGCGCCCCGCCGCTCATACCGGCATGTCCAAGAACACCATATTCGCCGCCACCCATAGCGCCGAGGATGCCCTCGTGCTGCTCGACGCCACAGCCGACGGCCTCACCGCCGAGCACGCCGCCGAGCGCCTGAGCGCCGTCGGCCCCAACACCATCGAAGCGCCGACCAAGACACTCGCCCGCCGTATCGCCGACGCCTTTGTCGACCCCTTCGCCGGCATCCTCGCCGCTCTCGCGCTGGTCTCGCTCTACATCGACGTGCTCGCCGTGCCCGAACCGCAGCGCGACCCCTCCACGGTCATCGTCATCGGCATCATGTTGCTGGTATCGGGCGGTATGAAGTTTATCCAAGAAGCCCGCAGCGGCAATGCGACCGAGGCCCTCAAGGACCTGGTCTCCAACACTTGCACCGCTCTGCGCGACGGTGAGCGCGTCGAGATCCCCTTCGACGAGCTCGTCCCCGGTGATGTGATCCGCCTCTCTGCCGGCGACATGGTGCCGGCCGATGCCCGCATCATCACCGCGCGCGACCTGTTTGTGATCGAGTCCGCACTCACCGGCGAGAGTGAGGCTGTCGAGAAGACCGCTGCCATCACCGTCGTCGAGGGCGCCGACGACTCCGCACTGCCGCTCTCTGCCTGCAAAAACATCGTCTTTACCGGCACCTCCGTGCAAAACGGCACCGCTATGGCACTTGTCGTAGCCACCGGCTCGGACACTTACCTGGGCGGCATCGCCAAGATGCTCAACGGGCGCGGCGAGAAGAGCGCGTTTGACCGCGGCGTCTCGAGCGTCTCCATGTTGCTCGTACGCCTCATGCTCGTTATGGCGCCGGCCGTCTTTGCCATCAACGCCGCCACCAAGGGCAACGTCATTGATGCGCTGTTGTTCGCCACGAGCGTGGCCGTGGGCATCACGCCGCAGATGCTTCCCGTCATCGTGACCACGAGCCTGTCGCAGGGCGCCAAGGACCTCGCCCGTCGCCAGGTTATCGTCAAGGAGCTGCCAGCAATCCAAAACCTGGGCGCGATGGACGTCCTGTGCTGCGACAAGACCGGCACCCTCACCGAAGACCGCATCGTGCTCGAGCGCTACCTCAACACCGACGGCAACGAGGATGCGCGCGTGCTGCGCCATGCGTTTTTGAACAGCTTCTTCCAGACCGGCCTCAAAAACCTTATCGACCTGGCCGTCATCGACCGTGCCGATGTGACGCCCTCGACCGTCGTGCCCGATTCTATGCTGGGCCAGAGCCTGCGCGACCGCTATACCAAGGTCGACGAGGTGCCCTTCGATTTCTCGCGCCGTCGCCTGAGCGTAGTTGTCGCCGACGCCCAGGGCAAAACCCAGATGGTCACCAAGGGGGCTGCCGAAGAAATGTTCGAGATCTGCTCCTTTGTCGAAGTCGATGGTGCCGCCCAGCCGGTCACCGAAGACAAGCTCGCCCAGATTCGCAAGCAGGTCGCCGGGCTCAACGCCGAGGGCCTGCGCGTGATTGCCGTGGCGCAGAAAACCAATCCGCGCTGCGTGGGCGAGTTTGGCATCGCCGACGAATGCGACATGGTGTTGATGGGCTTTTTGGCCTTTCTCGATCCGCCCAAGGCGAGTGCCGCGGGCGCCGTCGCCACGCTCGAGGCCAAGGGTGTGGCGGTCAAGGTCCTGACCGGCGACAACGACCGCGTTGCCGCCACCGTCTGCGAACAGATCGGTATCGACGCGAGCAACGTCTTGCTCGGCTCCGAGATCGATGCGCTCGATGACGCCGAACTTGCCGAGCGCGCCGAGAACACCCACCTCTTCGCCAAGCTCTCGCCGCTGCAGAAGGCGCGCCTGGTGCGCGTCATGCGCGAGCTGCTCGGCCACACCGTGGGCTTTATGGGCGACGGCATCAATGACGCCGCCGCTATGCGCGCGAGCGACTGCGGCATCTCGGTCGACTCCGCCGTCGATATCGCCAAGGAATCCGCCGATATCATCTTGCTCCAGAAGGACCTGGGCGTGCTCGAGCGCGGCATCATTGAAGGCCGCCGCACCTACGGCAACCTGCTCAAGTACCTCAAGACCACGGTAAGCTCCAACTTTGGCAACGTGCTGTCCGTAACCGTCGCGAGCCTGTTCTTGCCGTTTTTGCCCATGAGCGCCCTGCAGCTGGTGCTGCTGTCGCTGGTCTACGAGATCGTGTGCATCGCGCTGCCGTGGGACACCGTCGATGACGCTTGGACCGCCCGCCCGCGCGCCTGGGATGCCGCGTCCATCAAGGGCTTTATGCTTGAGCTGGGCCCCGTGAGCTCGCTGTTTGACATTGCAACCTTTGCCGCGCTCTTCTTTGTGGTATGCCCCGCCGCCGTGGGCGCGAGCTGGTCCGAGCTTGCCGCCGCGGGCAACGTCGCAGGCATGACGGCCTTTGCAGCACTCTTCCAGAGCGGCTGGTTCGTTGAGTCCATGTGGTCGCAGACACTCGTAATCCACATGCTGCGCTCCCCGCGCCTGCCGAGTCTGCGCGACCACGCCGCGCCCGCGCTGTGCGCTCTCACCGTGCTGGGTCTGGCGCTCGTCACCTGGCTGCCGGCAAGCCCCATCGCCGATGCGCTCGGCCTCATGGCGCTGCCCGCGAGCTTTTTCGCGCTGCTCATCGGCATCGTTACCGCCTACATCGCGCTCACCCAACTAGCAAAGCGCCGCTACATCGCCCGCCACGGCGAGCTGCTGTAGTGCCGCAGGTACCATCGTCAAGAATGCTTGGGCCGCTACGACCTGTCCCTGCTGGCCGCAGCGGCCCAAAACAGCTAAAAATGCCCCGTCCCAAATGAGCTAGTCATTTGGCGTCCAAGACCAGAAGAAATTGATAAGGGCCACGCGCGACTCGGCACCGGTCTTTTTATTGATCGAGGCGATATGGCGGTAGAGCGTGGAGCGCGAAAGGAAGAGCTTTGCGGCGATGTCCTGAACGCTCTCGTGCGATGCGACCAAGGCCTCCAAAATATCGCGCTCGCGCTCTGTAAGCTCAAAGGCGGCGACAAAGGCATCGAGCCGCTCGCCGAGCGTGAGCTCCGGAACCTCCGCGAAATCGGGCTCGCTCTGAGCAGACGCGCGGTCCGCACCAAGAGCATCGGCAGCAAACGCCAGCTCGCCGGGCGCCGCAGCGTCATCGGTCCGATGCCCAGACTGCCCCAGCAGCGAAATCGCAATGCCCACAAACAGCACGAGCACCGCACTCACCGCCAGCAGCACGTTCTGGCTCGAGACAATCGCCACCGCCGGCGCCGTCACGAGCATCGCGCAAACGTTGCTGATGACACGACCCATGCACGGCCACAGATACGACCAGTGCGCATAAACCGAAATGGCAGCAAATTTCGTCGTGAAAAACACCACGAAGAAGCCCGAACCCAGATAGAAAATCGCCATGGCCGCAAGCGCATTGCCGCCATTGCCGTCGATGAGCAAGACAAAGAACGAAAGCGTGGACAACATGGCAGTGCAAGTCATGGTGATGTTCATATACGAACGACCGTGCAGGTCAAATAGGACGCCGGCGACTAGAGCGCTCACGCCCATCAGCAAGCGCGGCCAATCGCCCAAGTCGATGGCCCCGGCGGCGTGCGAGGTCGTGAGCCCCGCGTTGAGGGCGGCAAACACGCCAGCAAGACAGGCGGTTGCGACCGTCAAACGCACCACGGCGCGCCGAAAAGCCGCCGTTGATTCAGAATCGTCTTGCCATTTGGCGCCAAATTCCGACGCATCCACCGAAAGCTCGGCGATATCGGACTCGCGCCCAGGCTCAGATTCACCGCGCAGCTTGGCACGACGAGCGTCGTGGAGCAGCGCCACCTGCACAACCGCACAGGCAACAAGAACAAACTGTTGCGGAATCCCCGCGGGCATCACCATATGGTTGAGCACCTGCACCAGAACGCCCAGGGCATACGAAAGCGCCGCCGCGCGCGCCAAATACGGCGTCCGTGCAAAGCGTCGCGCAAAGTTGGCATGGGCGGTCGATCCGCAGTAGCCCAGCGTGCAGCACGCTATCAAACCGCCGGCGATTACCACCTCAAACCGAACAGCCATAATCAGCAGCAGCAATGCCGATACCAGCAGCACGCCCGTGACGTCGCTCGTCGTATCGATCGCATGGGGGCGGCGGTAGTACAGAAGGGGGCGCACAAGAAAGCCGATCACGCTCGCACCGACGATGAAGCTCTCGTAGACACCGACCTCGCTCGGCGGCACAAACTCGGCAACGCGCACGTCAAAAAGATACTCGCCAGCCAAATACGTAAAATAGAACAGCACCAGGCATATAATCTCCCGAATGCCCCGACGCAGGTATGCGGCTGTGTCTCCCATGCCTCTCATGAATCCCCCCCCCCCCCCGCACTCAAATGTCTGGAAATCAATTCTAATAGAGAACCAGTCCCAATATCAAAATCGAGCTCGAAATGCCGCATATTTGACCCCAGCAGTCCACGGCGTGCAGCGTTTTGAGCCACCCGGCCCAGAAGGGGCACGACGTAGACTGCTGGCTCGGCAAAGAGTGTCCCCAACTGCCACTCATTTAAGTCTGTCCCCAATGAGTGCCTTCGACAAAGAGTGTCCCCCGCGACCAGTCGTTTAAGAACGTCCCCGATGACTACTGCCATCCCGCTTTCACTTCTTTTGCAAGCTTTAACTTCTTTTGCTTTCTTTCACTTCTTTTAACAAGGCACCCGGCGGGCATAAGTTGCTCGCCGGGCGCCTTGGTTAGAACGTTATAAAGCATGACTTTCGAAATGCGACGGTCAGGTCTACCTCCTAAGGGCCTGAGGTGCTCAAGATTGGGAGCGACAAGCCCGACGAAGCGTACTTTAGGTACGCGAGGAGGGTTGGAGCCCCAAGGTTGAGTGCCTCAGGCCCTTAGGCCAGGTCTTCGCCGTTGGTGGCGATTACCTTCTTATACCAATCAAAGCTCTTCTTCTTGGAGCGCTTGAGGGTGCCGTTGCCCGCGTCGTCGCGGTCGACGTAGATAAAGCCGTAGCGCTTGGACATCTCGCCGGTGCCGGCAGAGACGAGGTCGATCGGGCCCCAGGTGGTGTAGCCCAAAAGGTCCACGCCGTCCTCGGTCACCGCATCGCGCATCGCGGCAATATGCTGACGCAGGAAGTCGATACGGTAGTCGTCGTTGATGGAACCGTCCTCTTCGACAACATCCTTGGCGCCCAGACCGTTCTCAACCACAAACAGCGGCTTCTGATAACGATCGTACAGGTCGTTGAGCGTAATGCGGAAGCCCAGCGGATCGATGGCCCAGCCCCACTGGCTCTCCTGAAGGTAGGGGTTCTTGGCGCCGGCGAAGGCGTTGCCCTGGGTGCGCTCGACATCGGGGTTATCGGCACCGGCGGAGCAACGGGTGCTGTAATAGCTAAAGCTGATGAAGTCGACGGTGTTGGCGGCCAGGATCTCGCGGTCCTCGTCGGTCATGCCCACATCGATGCCCAGACGCTCGAGCTTCTTGACGGCATAGGCCGGGTAGTAGCCACGGCTCTGAACGTCAACGAAGAAGTAATTGTCCTGATTGTCGAGCTGCGCCTGGCGTACATCGCCCGGACGGCAGCTGTAGGGGTAGTAGCTACCTGCGGCGAGCATGCAGCCGATCTTGACCTCGGGGTCGATCTCGTGAGCGATCTTGGTTGCCCAAGCGCTGGCAACGAGCTCGTTGTGGGCGGCCAGGTACTCGACGGCCTCCTTGTTCTCGCCTTCCTCAAAGACCAGACCGGCACCCATAAACGGCAGGTGCAAGATCATGTTGATCTCGTTGAAGGTGAGCCAGTACTTCACCAGACCCTTGTAGCGGGTAAAGATCGTGGTCGCGAGGTTCTTGTAGAAGTCGATGAGCTTGCGGTTGCGCCAGCCGCCGTACTCCTTGATGAGGTGAATCGGGCAGTCGAAATGCGTGATGGTCACGAGCGGCTCGATGCCGTGCGCCTGACACTCGCGGAACACGTCCTCGTAGAAGGCCAGGCCGGCCTCGTTGGGCTCGGTCTCGTCACCGTTGGGGAAGATGCGGGTCCACGCCAGGCTCATGCGGAAGGTCTTAAAGCCCATCTCGGCAAATAGGGCGATGTCCTCCTTGTAATGGTGATAGAAATCGATGCCGGTCTGCGCGGGGTAGTAATAGCCGTCCTCGAAGTCGAGCATCTTGCGCTGGCCGGAGACCACCGCATAGCGCTCGGGGCCGTGCGGCGCCACGTCCACGTTGGCCAGGCCGCGGCCATCCACGTCATAAGCGCCCTCGCACTGGTTGGCAGCCGTCGCGCCGCCCCACAGGAAGTCTTTACGGAAAGCCATACATCGATCCTTTCACACGCTGTTTGTCGTGGTTTCAGTATCCCCGTAAGCAGCGCGCTACTCAACGGCAACGACGCAGGCCGACACTTCTTTTCGCACACGGCGGCCCGGTAGCCGCCCCTGCCTGACACTTTCTGATACCGCCGCCCCAAACCACCACAAAGGGGACAGGCACCTTTGTGGTGGTTGGGGACGGTTTGTCTCGATCTGCAACAGGTAGGCAGCCAAAACCGGGCTTGGTGTTACAGATCGAGATTTTTGGGCAGCCCCCGCAGTTTGTCTAAATCTGTAACAGGTAGAGACGATTTAGCCCGCTAGATGTTACAAATCGAGACGGAAGATGCTAGTCACAGGCGATGTCGAGGTTCTTGCCGACGAGGCCCACGTAGCCGCCCTCGGCAGCCTTGGGACTATCTGCGTGGCAGAGAACCCACTTGTCGGCCTTCCAGTAGCAGTAGCTGTCACCGGCCGCGAGCATGTCGGCCGCAGCCTCGGGGCGCGGGCCATTGGTGCCCGCCGGCAGCGCCACCATCACCTGGAAGCCGCCGTCGTCGACCATGCAGGGCGTGTAGTGGAGCGTGGTGTTGAAGACTTCGACGACCGTACCCGCCGGCACGCGGAACGCCTTGACGCACGCGGTGTCGAGCTTGCCGTCCTCGATCTCCCAGCGATGCGCCACGAGCAGGATAAAGTCGCGGGCGCCCAGGTTAAACTCGCTGGCGCGGTGATACTCCAGGCAGTTGAGCTGCGTGTTGTGGCCGTTGCACCAGCCGAGCTGGAAGGGGCGGCCGCCAAACATGAGAAAGCCCAGTTTGCCGGCATCCTTGACGCCCTCGAGCTCCGGCGCACTTGCTACGTACTTGCTGCCCTCGGGAATGGGCGTGGCAGAGAGCGCCTCGAGCACGGGCGACGTGAGCTCGGACGGAACGTCATCCCAAACGTTGCCATAGGATTTGAACTCGGGATCGTTGACAGAATAGATATGCATGTTCACTCCTGTTCGTAAATGTGACTATACGAACATTCTAGAACAAACATGAGCGATTTTGAACACTCGTCCCGACCACTCAACAAAAAGGCGCCCCCGCATAAGCGAAGGCGCCCAATGCGCGCGCTTTGGGCGATAAAGCCCTTACGCCTGCTGGTAGTGCAGGTGCTTCTCGTCGATATTGGCCAGGTCGCGGTCGAGATAGCGACGCGCAAGCCAGTTTGCCATGGGGAGGTTCTGGTCCAGGTAGTTGCCGCACTCCTCGGGAGCAGCGCCGGGGATATCGCCCTTAAAGCCCGCGACAAACTCGAACAGCTCGCGCACGAGCGGCAAGATCTCCTCGCTCGTCAGCTCACCAAAGACAACCAGGTAAAAGCCCGTGCGGCAGCCCATGGGCCCAAAGTAGACAATGCGGCTCGACCACTCGGCATGATTGCGCAGGAACGTCGCACCCAGGTGCTCGATGGTGTGGCACTCGGCCGTGTTCATGACCGGCTCCTTGTTGGGCGTGGTCAGGCGCAGATCAAAGGTGGTGACGGCGGCGCCGGTCGCCGGATCGCGGTCGATGCGGCTCACATACACGCCGGGCTCGAGCAGCAGATGGTCAACGGAAAAACTCGCGATACGCTCCATGGCAGTTCCTCTCGGTAGTCAATTTAGGACGGGGCTCTTTTAGCTGGTTCGAATGATCGCACCAATCATACCAGTCAAAAAAGCCCCGTCCCAAATGAGCTACCCGGGAATAGCCTGCGGGCGCCGCGCAGCCGCCTAGGCAGTGTAGGCGATGGTCGCGTCGACGGCGTGACGCCAGCCGGCGATCTTTTTGGCTCGCTCGTCGGCAGGCATGGCAGGCTCCACGATGCCGCGGGCGCCGTGGACGTCAACGACATCGCGCGTGTACATGCCCAGCGCAATGCCGCAGGCCCAAGCCGCACCCAGACCGCTCATCTCGTCGTTGCTCGCAATGCGGATGGGCGAGCCGACCAGGTCGCTCTCAAACTGCATCAGGTACGCGTCGCGCGTGGGACCGCCGTCAACACGAAGCTCGGCCAGTGCCGCGCCCGAATCCTCGACCATCGCATCGATCACGTCGAAGATCTGATAGGCGATCGACTCGTCGGCGGCCTTTACGAACTCCGCACGGCCCGTGGTGCGCGTCATGCCAAAGACGCAGCCCTCGGCATCGCTCGCCCAGTGCGGCGCGCCCAGGCCAGTGAACGCCGGCACAAAGTAGACGCGGCTCGCCGGATTGGCGGCGTAACACAGGTCGGTGACTTCCTCGGGATTGTTGATGAGCTCCAGGTCGTCGCGCAGCCACGTCTTGACGGCGCCGGCGTAGCTCACGTTGCCCTCGAGCACATACTCGGTCACACCGTCCATACGCCACGCAAGCGAGCTCGAAAGCCCGTGCGAGCTGGCGACAAACTCGTCGCCGACGTTCATCATGACCGAGCTGCCGGTGCCATAGGTCGCCTTGGCCATGCCGCGGCTATGGCAGCCCTGGGCAAACAAGGCGGCATGGCTGTCGCCAAGCACGCCGTGAATGGGCACGGGCGCCGGCAAAAAGCCGCCCAGGTCCGTTGTACCGAACAGGCCATCGGAATCGGTCACCTGCGGCAGGCAGGCTGCATCGACGCCAAAGGCCTCGCACACCGGCTCGCTCCAGCAGCCACGGCGCAGGTCGAAGAGCTGCGTGCGGCTGGCGTTAGACCAGTCGCAGCGGAACTCCGCGCCGCCCGTGAGCGTCCAGACCACCCAGGCATCGATGGTGCCCAGGCACAGCTCGCCTGCCGCCGCGGCCTCGGCAGCCGCGGGAACGTTCGCGAGGATCCAGGCCATCTTGCCCGCCGGGTAGTAGGGCGAGAGCACCAGACCCGTCGTGTCACGCACCAGCTCGGCCACGCCTTCGCGCGCAGCAAGCTCGTCGCACAGCTCGCGGGCGCGGGCGCACTGCCACACCACGGCGTCGCACAGCGGCTCACCCGTCGTGCGGCTCCAGGCAACAGTGGTCTCGCGCTGGTTGGAGATGCCGATGCCGGCGACGTCGGCCGGATCGACCCCGGTCTCCTCCACCACGGCGCGCGCCACGGCCAGCACGTTGGCGGCGATCTCGGCTGGATCATGGCTCACCCAGCCAGCCTCGTTGACAATCTGGCGATGCGGGCGATCGGCACGATGAATCAAATGGCCGCCCTCGTCCACCAGCAGCGCCTTGGTGCCCTGCGTGGATTGATCGATTCCGATGATGTATTTGCTCATGTACTCTCCTGTCTCCCCCGTCGATTCAACAGCTAAAACCCGACGGACAAGGAGCGAGTGGCCGACCGGCTCATGAGAGCGCAGCCGGCCTGCTCAGAATTCAACCTAAAAGGATTGGTGCAAACCTGTCCCCGATGCACCAATTACTCTGCGGGAAGGAACTCGGCGACCGTCTTGGCGATTCCGGCACCCGTCAGGCCGTAGTGCGCAAAGACCTCGGGGCTCGTACCGGTGATGACCGGCGCATCGGGCAGGGAGAGGCACTTGACCGGACGCGGGCAATGCTCGCCCACGACCTGCGCGACCATGGAACCCAGGCCGCCGAAGGGGCTGTGCTCCTCGACAGTCACGACGGCGCGCGTGGCACCGGCGGCCTCGATCACGGCCTCGGCATCGAGCGGCTTGACGCAGTACATGTCGAGCACCGTTGCCGAGATGCCCTGCTCGGCCAGCAGATCGGCGGCGTCCACGGCATGGCGGACCATCTCACCGGTGGCGACAATCGTCACATCGGTGCCGCGGCGCACCCAGGTGGCGCGATCCATCTGGAACGGGCACTCGTCCTCAGTGTACACGTCCTCCACCGGGTTGCGGCCCACGCGGATGTAGGCCGGCTTGTTGTCGGCGACCAGGGCACGCACGAGCTCGGCGGTCTGGAAGCGATCGCTCGGCAGATACACGCGCATGTTGGGAATCGCGCTCATGGCGGCGATATCCTGCGCGGAGTGATGGCTCATGCCTAAGGCGCCGTAGGACACGCCGCCCGAGATGCCGATGAGCTTGACGTTGGTGTTGGAGTACGAAACGTCGACCTTGCACTGCTCATACGAGCGCGTGGTCACAAAGGACGCCGGCGAGGCGGCCCAGGCCTTCTTGCCGCACGAGGCCATGCCGGCGGCGATGCTCACCAGGTCCTGCTCGGCAATGCCGACCTCAACGGACTGCTGGGGATACTGGTCAAAGAACGGCGTGAGCGATGCAGAGCCGCGGGAGTCGGAGCACAGGACGACGATGTCTTTATCGGTTGCGGCGGCCTCGAGCAGCGTGTCGCAGATAGCCTTTCGGTTGGCGATCTTGTTAGCCATTGATGGCCTCCTTATGGGCAGCGAAATCGGCGATGATCTGGGCATATTCCTCGTCGTTGGGCAGGTGATGATGCCAGGCGGCCTTGTCCTCCATAACCGGCGAGCCGTAGCCCTTCACTGTGTTGAGGATGATGACCGTGGGCTTACCCTTGGTCTCGGCGGCCAGCGTCAGCGCGGCATCGATGGCCTGGACGTCGTTGCCCGGAATGGACAGCACGTTCCAACCGAAGGCGGCCCAGCGCTCCTCCTGCGAATCCTGCTTCATGACGTCCTCGGTGCTGCCGCTGATCTGCAGGCGGTTGCGGTCCACGAGCGCGCACAGGTTATCGAGCTGGTAATTGCCGCCGCTCATGGCGCCCTCCCAGACCGAGCCCTCGGCAAGCTCGCCGTCGCCCATGATGGTGTAGACGCGGTAGCCGCGGCCATCCATCTTGCCGGCAAGTGCCATGCCCACAGCCACGGGCAGACCGTGACCCAACGAGCCCGAGTTCATCTCGATGCCCTTGAGCTTGTTGTTGGGGTGGCCGATGTAGGGGCTGCCGAACTTAGAGAAGCGGGCCTTGACGTCATCGAGGTCCAGATAGCCCTCGTGGCAGAGCACCGCGTAGTAGGCCTCCATGGCATGGCCCTTGGAGAGCACGAAGCGATCGCGGTTGGGATTGTCGACGGTCTCGGGCGAAATGTTGAGGTGGTTGGCGTAGAGGGTCATCAGCGCATCGATGACCGACATGTCGCCGCCGATGTGCCCGCCGGCGCCAGCCATGATGATATCGACGCAATCGCGTCGAAGGTCCCAACGCAGGGACTCAAGCTCTTCGATAGTTGCCATTTCTACTCTCCTCGCAGGTAAGCTTTGACGTCTTCTTCGATGGGGTCGTACAGGTCGGGGACAATGCCGATGTACTTGCACGCCTCGTAGAGCACCGGCACCACGTTGGCGTGAATGGCGACGCAGTGGTGGATGTAGGGACCCTCGACGATCTTGGCCTCGAGGCGCTTGAGGTTGTCGACCTCGACCCACAGGTAGGTGCCCATGCCGGCCGGGCCGTCGATGCCGCGGGCGTTGCCCAGCAGCAGCGAGTACTCGCCGTTGTCGCCGTCAAAGCGGGCAAGGGTGAGGTCGCCGTGCTTGGCCTCGGCCGTCAGCGCGCCGGGGTGATCGAAGGCCAGCGGATAGGTGAGCTTGGGCTTGACGGCCGCGCAGCTGCAGGGCCAGGGGCCGCAGTGCTGCAGCAGCTCGCCGTTCTCGTTATCGGGATGACGCACGGTCCAGTCGGCGAACATGCCGCGGTGACGGCCCAGGTCGGCGGCCTCGACCATCAGCGCGGTGATAGCGCCATGGATGTCGGTCTCGCAGACGATGGGGATGCCCATCTCGTTGAGGATTGCGCTGGCGGCGCAGGGCATAATGCCCAACTCGTCCTGCAGGGCGTTCCAGCACTGGATGGCGCCGGCGTTGCAGCCGTACTTCTCGACCAGGCGCTTCATGGCAATGGCGAGTCCTGCGACCGCAGGAACCTTGTCCTCGGGGATGCAGATCTCAAAGCTGTCACCAATGTGGGCGAGCATGGTTGCCATGGCCTGCTCGTCAGCCTGGGCGTCGCGCACGGCCTGGACAAGCTCGGTCATGGGGATGGGCGAAAGCTGAATATTGAACTTCTCGAGCAGCTCGCCCTCGTTGCACATGGTGGACCAGAAGTCGAACGGACGGGTGGCCATCTGCAGGATGCGGGTGTGCTTGAAGGTCTTGACCACGTTGCACACGGCCAAGAAGTCCCAGACGCCGCGCTCGAACTCGGGATCGGTCAGGCGGCAGTTGGTCATATAGGTAAAGGGAACCTGGAAGCGGCGCAGGACCTTGCCGGTGGCGAACAGGCCGCACTGGCTATCGCGCAGACGGGTGCCGTCGGGCTCGGGGCGCTCGTCGCGCGGGCCCCACAGCAGCACGGGCAAGCCGAGCTCACGGGCAAGGCGGGCGCAAACGTACTCGGTGCCAAAGTTGGCGTGGCACAGCATGATGCCGTCGACGCCCTCGGCGCGGAACTTCTTGACGATAGGCTCGATATGGCTGTCGTCAAACAGCAGGCCCTCGTCGTTGATGTCGTCGATGTCCACAATGTCGACGCCGATCTCGCGCAGGCGATCAGCCGTCAGGCCGCGATACTTGATCGCGTCCGGCGCGCTAAAGATGCTGCGGCGCGTGGGCACAAAGCCGAGCTTGATCTTATCCATGTACGTCCTCCCCTAGTCACATGTTCAGTAAACAGACGCGTGTTTCGTTTTGTTCTGTTTACTAAATGTTTTACTATTCTGTTTAGGAGTTTAGCGCGAAATACCCGTGAACGGTAGTGAAATCAGCCTAAACGGTATGTAAACAAACTGAACATACAAGGAGAACAAAAAAGGCCCCGAAGGACCCTCTTTTTGAACGGTGTTGCACTTACTGCCCTCGCGCGCTTTGACGCGCCGCGAGCGATGCTGCCTTCGCCTAGATTTCGCGCACGCTCTGGCGCTCGACAAAATACGTCGACACGGCCGTCTTGCAGGTATAGCTCTTGGGATTGCGGATGTTACCCACCAGGCGGCGCACCGCGATCTCGCCCACCTCGTGCTTGGGAACGTGCACCGTGGTGAGCGGCGGGTTGGAGAAGGCGCCTAGAGACAGGTCATCAAAGCCGATGATCGAGACATCCTCGGGCACGCGTACGCCGTGTTCGCTCAGCGCGCGCATGGCGCCCACGGCAAGCACGTCGTTCTCGGCAAAGAAAGCCGTCGGCAGATCTTCGCGCGAAACGCCGTCGAGCCACGCGCCCATGTCGCGATAAGCGCCCTCGAGCGTGGTGTTCAGCGTGACGCGCCATGCCGGATTGGCCTCGAGGCCCGCATCCTCAAGCGCTTGGCGATAGCCGCGCTCGCGATCCTTAAAGTTGCGGATACGAAGATCGCCCGCCAGATAGCCGATTTGCTTGTGACCCTTCTCGATAAGGTAATCCACGGCACGAAGCACCGAATCGGTGTTGGCAATGACTACGGCATCAAAGTACTGGCGGTCGCTCCAGCCGTCGAGCACGATCAGATGGGCGGCGGCGTTGGCGAACAGGGCGTAATCTTCCTCGCCCAGCTCGGTGCCCATCAGCACGATGGCGGCAGCCGGGTCGGCGATAAGGCCTTCGACCTGCGGACGCACGGCGTCTAGGTCGCTAAAGTCGAGCGAGACAAAGCTCGTGCTCATGCCGTGGCGACGCGCCTGGCGCTCCACGCCCTCGATGACCGCGGGGTGGAAGGTGCTCTCGTCCAGGATGGCGCCCGTCTTGCGCGCGAGCACAAACTGGATGCTCTCGAGCTGCGTCGACTGCTGATAGCCGAGCGACTGCGCGCACTCCAGGATGACTTTGGCGGTCTCCTCGCTCACGCTGCGCTTGCGGTTGAGCGCGTTGGACACGGTCGCAGGCGAAAAACCGGTGATGCGGCTGATTTCGCGGACACTTGCTTTGGCCATTGTTCCCCCTAGTAACGGTCGCGGTCGAGCATCGTGGCCTGACCGCCCCGTGACTCGATAACTAAACGACCGCAAATTCAATCTAAACAGAATAGTAAATGTTTAATAGCTAGTTTAGCCTGTTGTCAAGCGAAGCGACGCGACTATTCCCCCAACGGGCGTATTTACTCGGTAGCTAAAAAAGCCCCGTCCCAAATTGACTACATGGGACGCGGCGTGAAAATCATTTAGCCCAGGACGCGGGCCATACGCGCCTTGAACTCGGACAGGAAGCGCGGGGCGTCGACGGTCAGCGCCACGAGCGCGCTCTTGTCCGGATCGGACAGGCGGCGCTCATCGCAGATGGTGCGACCGCGGTACTCGCCCAGCAGATCAACACGCAGGTTGCAGCCGAGCGCACCTACGAGCGTGGGGTCGATCGCCACGGCAACCGCCAGTGGATCGTGCAGCGCGCAGCCGCCCAGGTAGGACGCGTTCATTTCGTACGAACCAATGTAGTGCTCGACCATGCTCGCAAATGCGCAGCCAGCCATAGTACCCGAGCCCGTCCAGCCGGCAACGTCGCGGCGCGTGAGCACCACGCGATGCGTCACGTCCAGGCCTACCATGGTGAGCTTGCGGCCCGAGCGCAGCACCGCGTCGGCTGCCTCGGGGTCGCTCGCCATGTTGGCCTCGGCGCCCGCGCTCACGTTGCCGGGCACGGTAAGGGCGCCGCCCATCACGACCACGCGGCCGATGGACATCATCGCCGCCGCATCGCGCTCCAGGGCGAGCGCCAGGTTGGAGAGCGGGCCAGTCGCTACGTAGACCAGATCGGGACCATAGGTGCGCGCGGCATCGATCAGATAATCGACCGCAGCGTTGCCATCGGCCGACGTCGCTCCCACCGGCTCGTAGGGCGACGCGGGCACGCTCGCCCCACCAATGCCGTTTTTGCCGTGGATGAGCGTGGTGGACGCCGGCGGCGTATAGGGCTCGGTCGCCTGCAGAGGACGATCGGCACCCAGGTACACCGGCACCTCGGGACGGCCCAACAGGTCGAGCACCGCCAGGCAGTTGTGCGCCGACTGCTCGACGCGCACGTTGCCAAAGCATGTGGTGATGCCCACGAGCTCCACCTCGGGGCTCGCGATGGCATAGGCAAGCGCCATCGCATCGTCCACACCCATATCCAGATCAAGGATCAGCTTCTTAATCGCCATAGTTCTACTCCGCTTCTCCGTCTTGTACTAATCGTCTAAACCAAACATGCGCTCAACTTCGGCACGCGTGGGAATCGACTGCTGCGCGCCCAAACGTGACACCGTCACCGCCGAGGCACGGGCGCCGGCGGCCATGCACTCAAAGAGCGGCAGGCCCTCCAGGCGAGCCGCCGCAAGCGCACCAATAAACGTATCGCCCGCAGCCGTCGTATCGACCACCGCGCTCGAAAGTGCCGGCATGCGCAGCGGCTCGCCGTCATCGCCAAGCGTAACCGAGCCGGCGCCACCCAGCGTGATGACCGCGGCGCCGGCACCCTTGGCGAGCAGGGCGTTGAGCGCGGCGACGCAACTCGCATCATCCGTGGGCAGAATGCCCGTCAGCACCTGGCACTCGGTCTCGTTGGGACAGACCAGGTCGACCGCAGACCACGCTCCTGCCGGCAGGTCGCAGGCGGGTGCCGGGTTAAAGATCGTATAGAATCCCAGCTCGTGAGCGCAAGAGAGCGCCGCGGCCGTTGCCATCAGATCACATTCGCCCTGGGCGATAAAGACGCTTCCGGCAGCCAGGGCAATCTCGCTGGCGTCGCCGTCGAGCTCGTCGGCCACCAGGCGCCTCAGTGCGCGGGCAACGTCCTCGCCCGCAAGTGCATGGTTGGCGCCCGGCGACAGTACGATGCGGTTGTCGCTCTCGCAACGAATGATAGTCGCGGTACCGGTCTCCACGCCATCGAGACGTGTCACAAACTCAACGCCCACGCCGGCATCCTGAAGCCCCGCCACGAGCACATCGCCAAACGCATCGCGCCCAACAGCGCCAATCATGCACGTGCGCGCACCCATGCGCGCGGCGGCGACGGCCTGATTGGCGCCCTTGCCGCCAGCGTTGGTGATAAACCCGCTGCCGCCGACGGTCTCGCCCGCACGCGGCATGCGCTCGCACGCCACCGAAAGGTCCATGTTCATGCTGCCGAACACCGCAACGATGCTGTGATCCGCCATGGAAACCTCCTCGTCCGTGGGCTCTGCGCCCGCTGTCGGCCGTCAATCGTGTGCTCACGCACCTCTATAACTTTAGTTCACTTTGATGTGGACGCGCGCTTGAGCTTGCGCCAGCAGCAAGCATTCACAGGAGCAGGCAGCTACAATGAATACGTGCTGATTATTCTCGTCATTGGATGATGTTTTATGGAACAATTCTCGCAATCGGGCTCGCGCGGCCGACGCCGCACGGGCAACGAGCCGGCGCCGCACGAACGCGTGAAGGGCGAACGCCGTGCCAACGAGCCGCGACGCACCGCGAGCCCCCATCGCGCTTCCGCCAGCAACGAGGGCCGCGCCAATACTCCCGCCGCGGAGCAGATGCCCGCTCGTCCCAAGTCCCGATATATCCCTGCGCTCGACGGTCTGCGCACGCTTGCCGTCGTCGCGGTGGTGCTCTACCACCTCAACCTCACGTGGGCTCAGGGCGGCCTGCTCGGCGTCACGATCTTCTTTGTGCTTTCGGGCTATCTGATCACGCGCTTGCTGCTCAACGAAGTCGCTAAGACCGGCCGTATCGACCTTAAGAGCTTCTGGATTCGCCGCATCCGTCGCCTGGTCCCCGCCGTGGTAACGGTAGTGTTCGTGACCTGCGCGCTGTGCACCATCTTTAACCACGTGATGCTCACCAAGATGCGCCCCGACATCCTGCCGTCGCTGCTGTTCTTCAACAACTGGTGGCAGATTGCCCAAAACGTCTCGTACTTCAATGCTCTGGGCGACCCCTCGCCGCTCACGCACTTTTGGTCGCTTGCCATCGAGGAACAGTTCTACCTGATTTGGCCGCCACTGCTGTTTGCCATGGTATCCATGCATGTGAGCAAGCCCAACACGCGCCGCGTGGTTCTGGGCCTTGCCGCGGTATCTGCCCTCGCCATGATGGTGCTTTACAATCCTGCCGCCGACCCCAGCCGCGTGTACTACGGCACCGACACCCGCGTGTTCTCGCTGCTGCTGGGTGCCTGGATGGCCTTTATCCCCGATCGCGACCTGGCGCCGGTGCGTCTCGCTCATCGTTTGGGGCTCAATCGCCTGGCCGGCGCCGCCAAGCACGGCAAGAACGCCGAGAGCAAGCCTGGCGAGAAGGCCGACGAAGCAGCCGAGACCGCCCCGGCACAGCCGAGCGCCCTCGTGCGCTTTTGGTCCTCGCCCGCATCCATCGATGTGTTGGGCGTCGTGGGTCTGGTTGGCCTTGCCGCCATGGTCGCGCTCACCAACGGCTACACCGCGTTCCAGTATCGCGGCGGCACGCTGTTATGTTCCATCCTCACGCTCATGGTCATCGCGGCCTGCGTGCAGCCCCAGGGAATGGTTGCCCGCGCGCTGTCCGCCGAGCCGCTCGTGTGGGTTGGCAAGCGCTCGTACAGCATCTACCTGTGGCACTATCCGCTGCTGTTGCTTATGAACCCGGTCGCCAACATCAACGACACGCCCTGGTGGCAGTACATCTTGCAGGTACTTGTGGTGGTCGCCGTAGCCGAGTGCTCCTATCGCTTTATCGAAACGCCGTTTAGGAAGGGCGCCTTCGGCCGTACCGTCGCCGAATTCCGCGATGGCACCACCACGCCCGCCAACTGGGCACGCGCGCATATTCCTGTGTGCGCCACTTGCGGGATCGTGCTTGTCATCGCGCTGGGCGGCCTGATCTTTGTGCCCGAGACGTCTGCGCTGAGCGGCGAGGGCGCCGAAGTTCTGAACAAGGAAGCCAAAAACACCGCGCCCACCGACCAGCAGGCAGCCGACGACACCGACAAGGACAACGACGGCTTCCCCGACGGATCCTACGACCTGCTGATGATCGGCGACTCCGTGTCGCTGCGCGCCGTCGATTCCTTTGACGGCGTGTTCCCCCACAGTCACATCGATGCCGAAAAGGGCCGCCAGTTTGATGCGGGCCGCGCAACATTTGATGGCTATCTCCAACAGAACCTTGCCGGCAAGGTCGTGGTCTTTGCACTGGGCACCAATGGTCTGGTAACCGATGACCAGATCGATGCCATCATGGCCGATGCCGGCGACAAGCGTACCGTCGTATTTGTGAACACACGCAGTCCGCAGCCGTGGGTGGGTTCCACCAACCAGGCTATCGCAAATGCCGCCACGCGCTACAAGAACGTGCGTGTTATCGACTGGTACGGATACAGCACCAATCGCAACGACCTGTTCGACGGCGACGGCACGCACCTGTCGACTGCCGGCGTGACCGAGTACCTCAATCTCATCCACGATGCAGTCAAGAAAGACCTACCCGTGCACCCCGAGGACCACGTTAACGATCCACAACCGGCAGCCGTCAAGTCCGCCGGCGACGCGCTCGTCAACGCTCTCGCCTACAAGCCGCACAAGCTCGGCGACAACAAGTAACCTGCAGCGCAAGCTTCCCACATCCGGAGGGGGTACCTGCCACGGCAGACACCCCCTCCGGCAGTTAGGGACGTTCCTTATGTGCCGGCACCCCGGGACACTCCTGACACAGCCGCGGAACGCCCTCCTTGCGACCGAATTCTGGGCGCCTCGCCACCCCGAGCGTTGTTTCCAAGCCCACACCCGCAGCAAACAACCCAAAATCACTCTTTTCGAGCCGGCTCCAAGAGGTCGTGGACAAAAAGGGGCAAATATGAGTACTGTTACCATTTTAGTAGCAGGCAAAACTACCCAAAATGACGTCCGAACGACCCCTACAACCCCCTAAAGCAGCCAACCTGACTGGTTTAGGGCATATTGGAGCCAATTTTAATGAACATACTATCGATTATGTTCATTATCTTCTTAGATGTAAATGCTATTCACTTAGCAACAGTACTCATATTTGGCATTTTCTGTCCACCGTCATATAACTAACCCCCTATAACAGGCAAAATACAGGCCGCAACCCATGGCAGCGGCCTGTTTGGAGTCCAAAAGAGGCGCTACGCGCTGTAGCCCATCGCCTGCAGGACAAACATAACAACCGTCAGCACCGTAATCACACCAATGGTCGCCCACGTGAGCACGTTCCACACGCGGCCGTTGCGGTTGGCGCCCATAATGTGGCGATCAGCCGCGATAACCACCTGGAATACCAAGACTACGGGCAACAGCACGCCGTTGATGACCTGCGAGGTCATCATAATCTGGAACAAATCGACGCCGGGCATGAGCACCAACACGGCAGAGATGCCGATGATGGCCGTAATGATGCCGCGATAGACCGGGGCCTCGTCCCAGCTGCGATCGGCACCGCGCTCCCAGCCAAATGCCTCGCAGATGGCGCTGGACGTAACGCCTGGCAGCACACAGGCGGCCAAGAAGCTCGCCGCGACCAGGCCCGAGGCAAACAGCACCGTGGACCACTGGCCCGCGATAGGCTCCAATGCGCGGGCGGCATCGGCAGCGTCGCTAATCTGAATGCCTGCAGGGAACAACACCGTACCGGTCGTGATGATAATAAAGCCGGCGATGACATCGGCGGCAATCGAGCCGCTCACGGTGTCGATGCGCTGCAGCACGATATCGTCCTCGCCCGCATTCTTATCGACCACGTTGTTCTGCGCCAAGAAGATCATCCACGGCGCGATGGTGGTACCAATCGTTGCGACCACAAGCGACACGTAGCTGGGGTCATTTTGGATGTTGGGC
This sequence comes from uncultured Collinsella sp., assembly GCA_905208635.1. Classification (GTDB taxonomy): domain Bacteria; phylum Actinomycetota; class Coriobacteriia; order Coriobacteriales; family Coriobacteriaceae; genus Collinsella. The sequence continues at coordinate 21,289 of CAJLPX010000010.1, forward strand.
ACAACCAGGTCGACCGCCACCTCGCCCCAGCTGGGACCAGCCATAAATGCAGCGACAATGTAGGTCACAAACACGCAGCTCACCAGCAGCAGAATCTTCTCGATGCGCTGGAAGCTGCCCGACATGGTAAGCATCCAAACCAGCAGCGCCACCAGCGGCACCGAGATGCTCGCCGGCACACCAAAGAGGGCAAGACCGCTCGCGATACCCGCAAACTCCGAAATGGTCACGGCCGTATTAGCGATCAGCAGCGCCGCCATGGCCAGCACGCTCCTGCGCACGCCAAAGCGCTCGCGGATGAGCGACGCCAGGCCCTTGCCTGTGACGCAGCCGCAACGCGCCGCAGTCTCCTGCGTCACGATAAGCAGCACGGTCATGACGGGAAGCATCCACAGCATCTTGTAGCCATAGCTGGCACCGGCGCTGGAATACGTGGCAATGCCGCCGGCGTCATTGCCCGAAAGCGCCGCCAGCAGACCGGGACCCATAGCGCCAAAGATGGCCGCGATGGTCAACTTTTGCTTGGTGCCCGACTTTTGCTTGGTATTTTGCACGCGACCACCTAACCCATGACCGACATGGTGAGCAGCACCGCAGCGGCGCAGTACGCTACGCACGAGATCATGACGGCAATAACGTTCATGGCGGTGCCCGACGTGTTGAGGTCATGCTCGTCACGCCAGAACAGCACCATCAGGTAAATCACGGCGCTCATGTTGCCAACCAGGCAAATAATGGCAGCGATATTAAAGCACCCGGTAAAGAGCTGCTCCTCAAACATGGGCGCATCGAGGAACGCAGCGGTGCGCACCAGCTGGGCGCACAGGTAGGTCACGAGTGACAGAATCAGGCCCATGCCCGTGCTCTGGAAGAAGAACCCCAGATACGGCTTGGGCTCGTCGTCGTGACCGTCATACTCCAGGAAGTAGTTCTTGACGAACGACACCATGCGCGAGGCCGCCAGCAGCACGAGCGGCATGGCGCACATGGGGAACACCACCAGATGCGCGGAGCCGAGCGCCGTCCCCAGCACGGTCGCCATGATGCACGACGCGATGCCCCATACAACAACCCAGTACTGGCGATGCACGAACCAGCTGAGCACGTTCGTCGAGTCGTCCGACGCGCTGTCGCCCGAGCCGACACCGGCGATCTGCAGGTCCTCCTGATGCTCCTCGGCGATAACGTCCATGGCGTCGTCGAAGGTTACGATACCCAGGATATGACGGTTCTCGTCGCAGACGGGGATAGCGACCAGGTCATACTTGGTCATCTCGTCCGTCACGTCTTCCTGGTCCTCGTCGGGCGACACGTAGACCAGGTCGCGATAGGCCAGCTGACCCAGCGTGGCGTCGCGGTCGGCTACGATCAGCGTTCGCAGCGAAAGCACACCGGTCAGCATGCCGCTCGGATCCTCGGTATAGACGTAGTAGACGCTCTCGAAGTCCTCGTCGAGCTCGCGAATCGCCTCGATGGCGTCACCGACCGTTGCCGTGGCGGGCAGGGAGACAAACTCCGAGGTCATGATGCGGCCGGCGGTGTTGTCCTCATACCCCAGCAGGTTACGAATCGCTTTCTCTTCCTTGACGCCCATCAGGCGCAGGAGCTTCTCGGCCTTCTCGTAATCGAGCTCGTCGATCAGATCGGCGGCGTCGTCCGGGTCCATCATGGCCAGCATCGACGATGCGTCGGTGTCGGACAGGCCCTCGAGCATCTCGGTCATAAGCTCGTCGTCATCGAACTCCGAGATGGCCTCGGCGGCCTGGGCGGTATCGAGCTGCGCAAACACCTGCGCACGTAGGCGCGGGTCGAGCTGCTCGATAATGTCGGCGATGTCGGCAGGGTGCAGCTCGCCGAGCGTCTTGTGCGACACCGAGAGTTGAATGTTCTTGGTCGAGCGGTCGAGCAGGTCCATGTAGGACCAGGCGATGATGTCCTCACTGAGCGGCTTGCCCAGGTGCTTCATAAAGCCTTCGACGATATGCTCGAGCGCGGGGCTGATGGCGCGTAGCAGACCGCGGGCACCGACCTCGGCGCCCAGCAGGCGCAGCTGGTTTTCGCCCGACATGGAAAACTTGATGTCGTTTACGCGCACGACCTTCATGCCCTGCGTGTCGACAATCTGCTTGTTGAGCACGTCGCGGGCAAGCAAGAGTTCGGTCGGTTGCAGGTACGAAAAACGGATTTCGGTGGCCGACGTCTTAAGGTGTACACCCGTCTCGTCGATACGGTCGACCCATTTGCGCCAGCTGATCATAAACGGCGTCTTGCCGGGGCCGCGGAACGCGAGCGACGTCACGTGCGGAAAAACTTCGCCGGTTGCAATGCCAAAATCGTTGACCACGCCGAGCTTTTCGCCGTCGACGTCCAAGACTGGCAATTTGAGCATCTCACTCAGATAATTCAATGGTGCTCCCCATCATTATTCCTCCGGACGCGGCCGCGCGTGCGGCGTCCGGGGGCTTCTGGATATGTATACGCATGCGCGGGCGGCACGCCGCTCGACGCTTACACCCCGTGCATGCGCAAAAAGCACCTGCATGGGGTCATCGACTGTATGGTCGAGGTTTGGATTTCACCTGTAACCTTTCTCTTGACCCTCATTAACCGCAGTAACTATAGCATCAGCATCGCCCTGCGGCATCGAATTTATGCGCTGCACATTGCAGGCATACCAAACGCTGACGCATCCGTGACATAGTCATTGGGGACGTTCTTAAATGACTACCCAATAACTACTCTGTGGTGTCGTTGTCCTCGGCAAGTTGGGGGAACACGGCATCCTTGGGCATGGTGACCTTCGTCAGCGAGGTGAGCTTTTTGCTCAGCGACGCGTCCGTCTTGACCAGGTCGCTGAGCGTCACGATCTTGTAGCCATCGGCAATGAGGCCGTCGATAATCTGCGGCAGCGCCTCGAGCGTCTGCTCGGCGCATTCGTCTCTATCGGTGAGCAGCACGATATTGCCCGGCGTCACCGAATCGAGCACCGTCGAGACCTGCTCGTCGGCACCGTTGAGCAGCCAGTCGCCCGAGTCAATATTCCACGAGACCACGGCGGAGACCAGGTCCATCGCATCAATCCAGTTTTGCTCGTCAAAGGCAGCGTAGGGAGCACGCAGCAGCATCGTCTTCACGCCGGTCGCCGACTTAATCGCATCGGTGCCTTTCGTGATCTGTTCGCGTACCGCCTCACGGTCCTGACCCTTGAGCGAATCGTCGCTGTAGCTGTTGGATCCGATCTCGCACCCGGCATCGACAATCGCCTTGGCCGTGGCAGGCGATGCCTCGGCCGCATCGCCCGAAAGGAAGAACGTCGCGGTAACGCCCTTTTCCTTGAGTACCTGCAAGATCTGTTTGGTGGCGCCGCTCGGACCCTCGTCAAACGTCAGCGCCACGTACTTTTTGTTGCCCTTGGGCGCCACGCTGGCGCACGCAACGACGCAATCGGTGGCGGGCACGACCTCGCCGCGGTCCTGTGTCTTGCCCGATTGCTCGCCGACCCACACCTCGGAGCGGCCCTGGACACCCCACGTCTGCACATACTCGATAGCGCCCGTACCCTCGACCTTGAGCTTGGGCTCGATAACCGTAGCCTGAACCTCGTGCTTCTCGTAGGTGTTACGGCCATCCTTGACCGTCACCTTCTCGCCGCCCTCAAGTTCGCGGCTATCCCATTTGCCCTGTTTCACGCGCTTGCCGTCGACCTTCACCGACAGCTTTTCGCCCCCATGGCGCTTGAGCACGCTGTCATCGACGGCCAGCAGGTCGCCTGCGTCGTAGGTGTCAGTCAACTCCTGGTCGTCGATGAGATTCTGCAGCGTAGAGCCCACACGCACCGCTGTCTTCTGGCCGTTGAGCTCCACGTCCACACTGCGGTTGACGTAGCCCACGACGGCAGCGATAAACAGCACGAGCGCGCAACCCACGGCGATGAGCGCGTAGGGCAGGCGAGACGAACGACGGGGTGTGCGGCTGTTGCCGATGCGCGCGCTGCGATCGCTAAAGCCGCGGCTATGGTTGAGATACATCGCGCCGGGCTTACGGTGACGGCGGCGCTGACCGCTGGGCAGCTGCCCCAGGTCGCGGCGCGCCGTCGGACGCGCACCCGAACGCCCGTTTAAGTTGGATCCGTTTTGGCGCATGTGCCCTCCCCCATAAACACAGCAAGCCGGAGCAACAGGTCTCCGGCTTGCCTCCCATCATTTGGTACGTCGCTATTTTGTAGCTTTTGACGAGCCTCCGCTCGCCTTTTGGTATTCGTCCTTAAAGGCCTTGAACATACCGCGCGTCTTGCCGAGCTGCTTACCCAGCGCGCGACTGCCCTTGTCCACGGCGACCGAACCCTTGTCATCGAGCACCTTGGCGCCCTTTTTGACCTTATCGCCCACCACGACGCTTGCCTCGGCAGCCTTTGCGGCGGCGCCGCCCGAATATCCGAGCGACTTGACCTCATCCGAAACGATCATCGCGCCGTCCGCATAACCGCGCAGCATCGTCGGCGGCATCTGTGTGTCGCCCACCAGCACGCTCGAGGCGGTTCCGGCGGTCACGTAGAACGTCTGCACGACACCCGAGCGCGGCTTGAACTCCACATCCGAGCAATAGCCCACAACATCGCCCGACTCCGTGCGCACGTCCATGCCAACCCAGATAATGCAATCGTCCAGGTTGATGTCGAGGCGCTTGGCCGCAGCGGCATCGTACGTGTCCTTGACGTCATCGACCGCAATGGCGCCCTCGTAGACACCAATGGCGTCGAGCGCTACGAATCGATCGGGACGCTCGATCATGCCCGCGATATCGGACTGGCGGACCATAAAGCCGACCACACGCGTACCGCCCGGGGTAAAGACCGGAAAGTGAATCTTTCCGAGCTTTTTAGGGCTGCGCGGCGTGCCGTCCTTTTTGGTGCGCTTGTCCTCGGTAGGCTTGCGATAGATCTTGGCGCCGACAAAATCCCCGGCGCGCATTATGCCTCGGTCGAGGGCTCCGCGGCCTCGGTATCAGCCTCGACGGCGTTCTCGACCACGACGTCGGCGGCAGGCGTCACGTTGCCGCCCGAAATGGCGTCGTTGAGCTGCTCGCGCAGCTGGTCCATGCGCTCGCGGGCCAGGTCGACCTTGGCGCGCAGGTCGTCGGTCTTGGCGTCGACCATCGGGCCAAAGTCATTCACCGCGGCACGGGCCTCCTCGGCGCTGTGCTCGTAGGTGTCGCGCATATTGTCCCAGGCGTCGTTGGCGATATCGGCAGCCATGGCGCGGGTCTCGGCGCCCGAGCGCGGAGCCAGAGCAACACCGATAATAGCGCCGGCAGCAGCACCAAAAAGTGCGCCGGAGACAAAGCTGAAAGTCTTACCCATGATCATTCCTCTCCTGCGGGCACGTCGGTGCCCACCGTTTGAATGCTGTCCATTATACCCGCAGCGCATCACTTGCCGCTCCGCTCATCTGCGTACGGCAAAGGCGCAGGTACGTGATGGTGATAAACGCGTAGGCCTACTCCTGAGGCATAGCCGGCATGGCCACCGTGGCACCCGGGTCCTCGCCGGCGCCGTCCACGAGCGGCAGGCCGCCCTCATGCGCAGGTTCTGCCGGAACCGTCGCCGCACCGCCAAAGACGGCAGCGGAGGCCTCGTGGCTCTCGGCAACCGCGCCCTCGGTATCAATCGCCACCTGGGGCTCGTCGTCAAAATTGGGGACGCCCTGGGGCTCGGTGGGAACGGGCTCGGCGGTCGCATCGGCAACGGGCTCGGCGTCGACCGGCACATCGCCCTCGTCAGCGCCCTCGTCCTCGGCAGCATCTTCGCCGTTCGCAGCAGCGACGGCCTCGTGAGGATCCTTGCCCTCGGCCTCGGCGCGCATGCCCAGCACCAGGTTGCGCAGGCCCGCGACCGTACCTTCCACGTCGGGGGCAGGCTGGTCGGCGTGCAGGTACGCCCAGTCCATCATAAAGGTTGCCGAAGACAGCGCGCCGATGGCCAACGCATCGTCGGGGCACGAAAGCTCAACCTCAAAGACACGCTCGTCATGCTCGCTTACGCGCGTGCGGCCGCACGAGATGCTACCGGCAAGACCGGTCTCGTTCATGAGCTCGACCGTCACGTGCTCAAGCAGGTGGCAAAGCTCGGTCTGGCCCATGCAGTCCTGGAACTCACGACCGGAATCACCCAGGCACAGGTGCTTGGCAATCGCCGGTACCAGGTAATACACGCGCGCCGTGGCCTCGATGTCCTCCGAGGTCATGAGCGACATGCCGGGGTTCACCAGCACGTGCGCGCAGATCTTGTCCTCGCTGACGGTGACCTTAAGGATGTTGAACAGGCCTGCCATAACTCTCCCCTACTCTTCCTTGCCCTACTCGTCGCCGTCGTGCGGATTCGCGGAACCCGCACCCGACGTCGTCGGCTCGTTTACCGAAGACTCGGAATCCTTCTTATCGGTTTCGGCCGGAGCGATCACGCGAATGAGCGAGATGCGCTGGCCACGCATCGACTGCACTTTAAACTTGTACCCCGCGACCTCAAACACCTCTCCGATGTCGGGCACCGAGTCGCAAAGCTCCAAAATCCAGCCGGCGATGGTCTCATAATCATCGCTTTCCTCGAGCGGCCAACCAAGCTCAATCGCGTCATCGCACGAAAAACGCCCATCGACGAGCCACTCGCGGCGCGAAAGGCGCGTAAGGTACTTGTTGTCGGGGTCGAACTCGTCCTCGATCTCGCCGACGATCTCCTCGACGATGTCCTCGATGGTGATGATGCCGGCCGTGCCGCCGTACTCGTCCACGACGACCACGATCTGGTCGTGCGAAGTCTGCATCTCGGACAGCAGCGGCAGGATGTCCTTGGTGTCGGGCACAAAGGTGGCGTCGCGCAAAAAGCCGGCGATGGGCTGGTCGCCCTTACCGTCGAGCGCGGGCTGGATCAGGTCCTTGATGTGCGCGATGCCCGCGACGTTGTCGGGGTCCTCGTGATAGACGGGGATGCGGCTGAAGCCGGTCTGGCGCATGGTGGACAACACGTCGGCGACCGTCTCGTCGTCCTCGCACATGGTGGTGTCCACGCGCGGCACCATGACCTCGCGGGCAACGGTGTCACCCAGGTCAAAGATCTCGTGGATCATACGCTTTTCCTCGTCGAGCAGGTCGTCCTGCTCCGAGACCATGTACTTGATCTCTTCTTCCGAGACGTTCTGACGGTCGTCGGCGCTCTTGATGCGCAGGATGCGGGCCAGGCCGTCGGAGCAGGCACCGGTCAGCCACACGAGCGGGCGGGCGATCTTTTGGAATACGGAGAGCAGTCCCACGACCTGCTTGGACACGCCCTCGGCATTGGCCAGGCCGATGCGCTTGGGGACGAGCTCGCCGATCACGATGGACACGAAGGCGACCGCGACGGTGATGATGACCGGCGCCAGGCCGCGCGCGATGGCGGAGAGCGGCGCGATGCCAAAGCTCATGAGCCACGTGGCGAGCGGGTCGGACAGGCTCGTCGAGGCGACGGCGGACGAGGCGAAGCCCACGAGCGTGATGGCGACCTGGATGGTGGCGAGCAGCTGGTCGGAGTCGGCAGCCAGCTTAATGGCACGCTCGGCGCGCTTGTCGCCTTCCTCGGCCTCGTGCTCCAGCACGGCGCGCTTGGCCGTGGTGAGCGCCATCTCGGACATAGAGAAGTAGCCGTTGATGAGGGTCAAAACGAGGGTGGTGATAAGGGAGATGGTTATGTCCATCGGGAGTTTCTCGAACCTCCAAGATTCGGGACGTCAGGTTAAAACGTTGAGGGCGGATACGGCAGTGGCGCCGGCGCCCAAACGGGGACGCGGGCGCAGGCGTGGTCGCTAGATTACGAAGAGGATCACCGCCATGAACTGGAAGATGCTGCCGGCGAGCACCCACAGGTGAAACACGCTGTGCAGATAGCGCACGTTTTTGGCGATGTAGAACGGCACGCCCACGGTGTAGCACACGCCGCCGACGGCGAGCAGGGCAAGCGCGACGGGGTTCAGCAGCGCCACAAGCTCAGGCAGCTTAAAGACAACGAGCCAGCCCATCAGCAGGTAGACCAGGCCGCTTACCCAGTGCGGCTGACGCTCGCGCATAAAGCACTCCAGTGCGATGCCGATAATGGCGATGGCCCACACGGCAAAGAACAGCGCAGGGCCGCCGTCGTTTGCGAGCGTGATGAGACAAAACGGTGTATAGCTGCCGGCTATGAGCAGGTAGATGCAGCTGTGGTCGATAATGCGGAACACGCGCTTGGCGCCCGCGGGCTGAATCGCATGGTAGAGCGTGGAGGCAAGGTATTCGAGAATAATACTGGCGCCGTAGACGATTGCCGCGGCCATATGCGCCGGACCGCCACCGCGAAGAGCGGCAAATACGATCAGGAGCACAAGACCTGCGATGCCCAGCAGGCAACCGACACCATGGGTGACGGAGTTCATGATCTCCTCGCCCACCGTGTACTGCGGAACGGCCGCGGCCTTGGGTCGCGGCTTGGAACTGTCGCTCGAATCGGACATGCCGGTTACATCCTCCAACGTAAAGAGTTCTCAACACTATATCAAAGCGTCTGGGCGCGTGCGAAATTTGCACCATACGTGACCCTTTGTTTACCCATTCTTTGCCTGTTGACGCATCAACGGTGAACGTCCATAATGCGCTTGCATTAAATGTTGATGTATTAACATCTTATAGGAAAGCTTCTTATGTCTCAAAACGCACGTTCCCATCGAAAGCTTAAGGTAGCCGGTGTTGTTGCGCTGGTGCTCGTTGTCGCGCTGCTGGGGTTTGCCGGCAACTTCTTGTTCGACTTTGCCCTGAATCCCCAAGCGCCCTACACCATGAAGATGATGCAGGACGGCAAGGACGGCAAAAAGGGCGAGCAGATGGATGCCGAGGCAGTCGAGGCGCGGGCATGGTTTAAAGAAAACCGCGAGAGTAGCAGCCTCACCGCAGATGACGGAACCGAGCTTGCCGCCTGGTATTTCGCGGCGTCAGAGAGCACGCACGACTACGCCGTCTGCCTGCACGGATACACCGACGAGCCCATCGGCATGGCCCGATACGTCAAGCGCTTCCACGACCGCGGCATGAACGTACTCGCACCCGCCGCCCGCGCCCACGAGCGTTCCGGCGGTGACTACATCGGCATGGGCTGGCCCGAGCGGCTCGATGTCCTCGCGTGGATCGGGCGAATCGTTCAGGCCGATCCCGAAGCGCGCATCCTGGTCTTTGGCGAGTCGATGGGCGCGGCGACGGCCATGAATGTCGCGGGGGAATCTCTGCCCGCAAATGTGAAATGCATCATCGAGGATTGCGGTTACACAAGCGTTTGGGACGAGTTTTCCCTGCAGCTCAAGGACGTGTTCGGCCTGCCCAGCTTCCCTTTGCTCGATGTGGCGAACTTGGTGTGCAACGTTCGCGCAGGCTATGACTTTCATGAGGCAAGCAGTGTGGAGCAACTCAAACACGCGACGGTTCCCATGTTGTTTATCCACGGCGACCAGGACACCTTTGTGCCGTACAGCATGCTCGACCAAAACTACGACGCGTGCGCCAGCAAGGTCAAGCAAAAGCTCACCATCCATGGCGCCACCCACGCCAAGAGTGCGCAAGTTGACCCCGAGCTCTACTGGAATACGGTCGACGACTTCCTCGGAAAGAATTTTTAGGCAAAAAGCAACGTCCGGGGCTTTATCTGACCCCCTATTTTCGGAAGTATGCGGCAAAATCTGGAACTGCCGACCAGACCGCAGTTTTATCAACAATTTATCAGGGGTTTTGTTGCCAAAAAACGTCGTGTGCTCGGCGGCCTCGAAATTTGCCGCATACTTCCGGAAAACCGCCCGTGGGCGCTGTGCTCACGGGCGGCTTTTGCTCGACTTACGCCACAGAGGCGCTTGTTTTGTTCAATAGCTAGGTGCTACTTGACCTCGATGAGCTCATACTTGCTCGTGCCCAGGCCGATCTTCTCGGCATGCGCGATGCAGGAGCGCCAGTCGGTGTCGGGGTGCGTGATGCAGAAGGGGTCCTTAGCCTGCTCGCCCTTCAAAGGCTCGTGATTGTGCTCCATTTTGGCCGCGCTGTCGGTAAGCTCGGTGTTAGGCAGCGGCTCGGACGCCAGGACGGCGTCGGCGCAGGCCTGGTCGATGGCGACCGGGTCGAAGCTCGCGAACATGCCGATGTCGTTGACGATGGGCGTGTCATTCTCGGGATGGCAGTCGCAGTTGGGGCTGATGTCCATGGCGAGCGAGATGTGGAAGCTCGGGCGGCCGTCGACAATGGCCTTGGTGTACTCAGCGATCTTGTAGTTGAGTACGTCGGCCGCGGCATCATAGTCGGGCTTGATGCAGTCCTGGTTGCACGCCGCAATGCAGCGTCCGCAGCCCACGCAGCGATCGTGGTCGATGGCAGCCACATGAACCGTGCGAGTGCTGCCGTTGGCAAGCTCGCGCTCACGCGTACCGTCAAACGTGATGGCGCTGTGCGCGCATATCTTCTCGCAGGCACGGCAGCCAACGCAGTTGGTGGTATCGACGCTCGGCTTGCCAGCGGCGTGCTGCTCCATCTTGCCGGCACGGCTACCGCCGCCCATACCCAGGTTCTTCATGGCGCCGCCAAAGCCGGCCTGCTCATGGCCCTTAAAGTGGGTGAGGCTAATCACGATGTCGGCGTCCATGAGTGCCTGGCCGATCTTTGCCTCGCGCACGTACTCGCCGCCCTCGACCGGAACGAGCGCCTCGTCGGTGCCCTTGAGGCCGTCGGCGATGATGATCTGGCAACCCGTGGCATACGGGGTAAAGCCGTTCTGGTAGGCGGTGTCGATGTGCTCGAGCGCGTTTTTGCGGCTGCCCACATAGAGCGTGTTGCAGTCGGTGAGGAAGGGTTTGCCGCCCAGCTCCTTCACGACGTCTGCGACGGCGCGGGCGTAGTTTGGGCGCAGAAAGCTCAGGTTACCCAGCTCGCCAAAGTGAATCTTGATAGCGACGAACTTGTTCTCGAAGTCGATCTGCTCAATGCCGGCGCGGCGAATGAGGCGTTTGAGTTTGTCGAGCTGGCTCTCGCGAGCATGCGTGCGCAGGTTGGTGAAGTACACCTTTGCCGGTGCTGCGGGTGCGGTTGCGGTCATAGATCTATCCCCTCGGTCTATATGGCGTTACAGACATAGAGGATGGTACCCATTGAAGTAGGGTCGAAGTCAAGCACAGCCACTCATTGGGGACAGACTTAAACGAGTGCTTGCCGCCCGGCCGGCGAATCGGCAAAGACTGTCCCCGATGACTACTCCTGCACCTTGAGGGCTTCGGCCAGGCTGACGCGCTTGATGGAACGCGTGTGCAGCAGCGCCACGACCAGGTAGGTTGCAAAGCCGATGCCGACGCATGCAGCCATGGACCAAGCGGGCACGTAGATCTCGATATTGCCGTTGTAGGCGAGCAGCATCGAGCGGAAGATGGCCGTGAGCGAGCCAATGATCACCGGCAGGCTCAGCACGAGCGACGCCGCCACGCACAGCGTGATCGAGCGGATGTACAGATGCGAAATCTCGCCATCGCGATAGCCAAAGACCTTCATGTAGCTGATCGACCGGGCGCTATGGTCGATAACAGCCTTGGTCAGCAGGTACATAAACAGCAGGAAGATAAACACCGCGAGCCCGACCATCATGCCGATCATTTTGCTCATCATGCCGATGAACTGGTCGCCCACGGCGCGCATGTCGTCGGGCGTGGTGTCGCCGGCAAAGTAACGAGCATCGAGGTCGAGCTTCTCGTCGCTCACATAGCCGTTAAAGTAGGCGGCGTCGTTGTCGAACAGCTCGTTAAAGTCATCGATGCTCATATAGATATTCATGTCCGACTTTGAGCCCCAGGAGCAGCCCTTGTCCGCGTACTCAAGGGAATAATCCCGAGCCTCGTACTTGTCGCGAAGCTCGACCTTCTGGCCCTCGCTCCAGCCAAACTTGTCGAGCAGGCCGCCGCCAAAGACGACGTGTCCGTCGCCGATGTTGAGGCCCTTCCAGTAGCGCGAATCGGGCGAGATGCCGTAGACGGAAATCGTCTCCTCGCCATTACCATCGCCGCGGTCGTATTGCAGCTGGTAGACGGCGTATCTCTCGGCCCGCGCGATTGCGCCAGCGCCGTTGTCGGTCGTATTGACCGGGTGGATATCGTCGTTGTCAGTGTCGATCTTAGAGGCCTTGTCGATCAGGCCGATGGCCTCGTCGCGGTTGCAGCCGAGGGCAGCGGCAAGGTCATCGAGGCGCGCGTAGAGCGCGTCCTTCTTGTCCTGGACCTTGGCGAGCGCGTCCTGCGCCGCGGCCAGGCTCTCGGCAGACGGAGAGCTGGCCGCGGCATCGGTTGCCGTCTGCGCCGCATCGGCCGCGTCATCGAGCTCGTCACTGGCATCTTGGGCGGCGGAGAGCAGCGCGCCGTCAACCGACTGCAAGCGCTCGAGTGCCGACCACTGCTCGCGCTCCTCGGCAGTGCCCTCGAGCTCCAGCGGAGCCTTGAGCGTGTACTGGTGCTCGGCGACCAGGCTTGTCTCCAGGTTGTCGGCGTAATGCGTCATCGTGGGCAGAATCGCCAGGCCAAAGAGCAGCAGCAGCGAGGCAAACGCAATGCCCACGAAGAGCGTGGCGAAGTTGCCTAGGTTGCGCAGGAAGATACGAAGGCGGAAGCGCGAGACAAAGCCCATGCGCTCCGGCAGCTGCAAGCCGCGCTTGGTGCCCGATTTGCCGCTCGCCTCGTGACGAAGGAACTGCAACGGCGTCTTGCCCATCTTGCGAAGCAGGCCCACCAGCGTGATGAGGATGAGCGCGGCAGCGGGAACCACGGCGCACTTCACAAAAATCTCCCAGCTCCAGTACACCTGGAAGGGAGGCAGGCTGTACGAACCGTAATAGAGGCCGCGCATGGGCTCGGTAAAGAACGCGACGCCGAGCGCGGCGCCCAAAAGCGCCGCGAGCACGCCCACGATGGCGGGAAGCGCCAGGTAGTGCAGCACGATCTCGCGTCGACGATAGCCGCTGGCGAGCAGCGTGCCGATGATGGCGCTCTCCTCCTCGATGGTGGCGTCGGTAAGGACCACAAAGACAAACGCCATGATCACGATGATAATGTCGAGCAGCGTCATCCACATCATGGAGTCGCCGTCTACGTCGTCGCGCGCGTAGCCAATACCCTGATTGGAATCGGCATCGATCAGATCGTCCACGCGCGCATCGGCATCGGTCAGCGCCTCGACCATATCTTGCTCGCCGTCGATGCGGTCTGCAGTGGGGAGGTCGCGATCGGCAAAGGTGAAGGAGTAGGTGTAGGCGGGTGCGCCGCCGGCATCCTCGAGCGCGGCAAAGCCGGCGTCGGTGACCTCGGCCACGCCGTACGTGATGGTGTTCACCGTAAAGTCCGAATTGTTGAGGAACAGCGCCTGGCTATCGGGCTGGGTCATGATGCCGCAGACGGTGTAGGTGCGTCCCTCAAGCTCGACCTTATCGCCCACGACAAGGTCGTTGTTGGTGGCAAAAACGCGGTCGATAGCCACCTCATCGTCCGTCTTGGGCTCCTTGCCCTCACAGTAGGACGCGATATCGACCTTGGTGCGGTGCGCATAGGTGCGCAACGTGCGCTTGGTGCCGTCGTCGCCGGCGGTCTTTTTGATGATGGCGTCGATGGAGAAATTCTTGTAGAGCGTGACGCCGCCGACGTCGTCGGCTGCATCCTCGGCTGCCTTGAGCTGGTCGTCGGTAGCCTCGAAGGAGGCGGTCACGCGGCCGTCCTCAATCGTGTACGCATCGCGCATGTCGTCGATAAGGCAGCCGATGGAATGCGTCGCGAGCAAAAAGCCCGAGGTAAGGGCGATGCTCCCGCACATAAGCAAAAAGATGCCCAGGTACTTGCCGATATTGCGGCGCAGCTCGCGCGGGAGACGTTTTGCGAGAGGTGTCATGACGCCGCCTACCAATCGAGCTCGGCGGCCGCGACGGGCGACTCGTTGAGCTCGTCCTCGACGATGCACCCGTCGCGCAGGCGCAGCACGCGATTGGCCATGCGCGCGATGGCGGCGTTGTGGGTGACAATGATGATGGTGCAGCCGTAGGTGCGGTTGACGTCCTCCATGAGCTGCAAGATTTCCTTGGATGTCTTGTAGTCAAGCGCGCCGGTGGGCTCGTCGCACAGCAGCAGGCCCGGGTTTTTGACGAGTGCGCGGCCGATGGCGCAACACTGCTGCTGGCCGCCCGAGACCTGGCGCGGAAACTTGTTGCGGTGCTCGTAGAGGCCCAGCGAACGCAGCAGGTCGTCGACATTGAGCGGGTTTTTGGACAGGTGCGCCGTGACCTCGATGTTCTCCTTGATGGTAAGGTCGGGCACCAGGTTGTAGAACTGGAAGACAAAACCCAGCTCACGGCGGCGATACTCGCCCAGATCGGTAGGTTTGAGCACCGTGAGGTCGCAGCCGTCCACCATGATGGAGCCACCGTCGGCATCCTCCAGGCCGCCGATCAGGTTGAGAAAGGTCGACTTGCCCGAGCCCGAGGGCCCCAGCATGACGCAGATCTCGCCGCGGTTGATGGACGTGTCGATGCCATCGAGTACCGTCAGGCGCGCATCACCGTCGCCGTAGTGTTTCTTGAGCCCGTTGACCTGGACGTAGGCATGCTTTGTCGCCATGCTATCCCCCGTTGTTAGCCTTCTGCTACTTTTCTAGGGTAATAGTAAACCTGGGCGAACTATTTTTTAGCGACAGGCGCAATTTTTTCCAAACCAGTCATTGGGCACTCATTGGGGACAGACTTATATGACTGAAACCACTCATTTAAGTCTGTCCCCAATGAGTGCCGGGACTGTCCCCAAGTGCCAGCAGGAAAGGAACGTCCCCAAGTGACGGGTTACGGCTAGGCGTGGGATTTGGCGTGTGCGAGGGCTAGGCCTACGGCGGCGATGGCGGCGGCGAAGAGCACGGTGACGCCCAGGTCACAGACGATGTCGCCCAACACGGCAGACGTCAGGTCCGAGGCAAGCGCCTTGCCGATTGCGTCGTTCACCCAATACGTCGGCACAAAGTGCGCCACCGTCTGCACGGCCGAGCCCATGAGCGACAGCGGCATCCAGGCGCCACCCAAAAACGTCATGAGCATGCCGAGTAAGTTGCCCACACCGTTGAGCAGCTCCTCGCGCGCGCCCAGGCTCGAAAGGGCAAAGCCAACGGCCAGCGGCGTGCACGCCAGGGCAAACGTCGCCGCCAGCGCCAGGCACACACGACCCACGCCGACCTCGGCAACCGCGCCGGCAAAGCCCACGACGCCCATCATGCTCGACACAAACCAGATGCAGACGGTGAGCACTGCAGCAGCCGCGAACACGGCGAGCGAACGCTGGCGCTCGGAGACCGGGCCGGCCTCCATGCGGCGCACGCGCTCGGGCTCGTTCATGCCCGAGAACACCAATCCCACCGACACGATGACCGACGAGATGATCGCGTACGCGCCAAAGTTGAAGTACGACTCGAGCGTGGTAGCAGCAGTCGAGTCGACCTTGACCTGCTCGATCTGGACCTCCGCGCGCTTTGCGGCCGCGTGCTCGGCGGCCCTTGCGACGTCACCGTTGGAGGCAGCGGGTTCAAGCGCCGCCGCAGCGCCCGCGAGCGAGATCCAGCGCGAGGCCTCGGCGGACGAAAGCGCCGCCGCCATGGTGCCGGAACCATAGGTCACGTCGAGCTTGGGCAGGGCCTCCCCCGCACGGGCGGCTGCAACAAGATCGTCCTCAAACCCCTCCGGGATAAAGAACACGCAATCGGCACTGCCCTTGGCGCTGTTGCTCTTGGAGAGCGCGTCGGCAAGGTCGTATGTGTCGTCGCCGACGCCCGTGACCAGGTCAAAGCGTGAGCCCAGGTGCTTGGTAAGCGCCCGCGAAAGGTCGCTATTGTCGCGGTCGACCACGATCACGTTGGTGTCGTAGGGCTTGTACTCGGTAAGCTGCGACGAGTTCCAGCTCACCGAAGCCGCGATGAATACGCCCATGAGCGAGATGAACACCGTATAGATGAGCAGGTAGAACGGGTGCGCCAGCGCCATGCGAAGCGCGGTCTTAAAGGTGCTCATAGCGGCTCCTTCCAAAGATCAGCGTAGCGGCGGCGACAAACACCAGGGCCATCAGGACGAGCGCGCCGGCGCGAACAGCGAAGGGCCCCAGGTCCTCAAAGAAATACAGGCGATTGAACATGTCGCAGATGAGCTTGACGGGGTTGAGCCAGCACTCGACCGGACAAGCGCGGGCGACGTCGTCGGCAAGCGCCATCGCCGGCTCGCCGTAGAGGCCGGCGAACAGGGCGCACGTGGTGGCAAAGCCCGTGAGGATGCCCGACTTGGATGCCTTGCCGCCCTTAACGGGAAGCGTGCCCACAAAAAGCCCCAGGCCCGTGGCGGCAAGCGCGGATGCAGCCCCGCCCAGCAGGCACAACCCCTCGCGCCCGCCAAAGTCGACGCCCACGACCAGGCGCACGTAGCCGATCGCAACCGCCATCGATGCAAAGGAAACCAGCCACGAGCCGACAAAAATGCCGGCCAGCGACGCCGTCTTGGAAAGACCGCCCACGCAGCGGCGCGCGCCGAGGCCGGACAGATTGGGCTGCAAATCGACGACGCTCAAAGCGGCAAACTCGGCAGACATCATCGCGACCAGGCCAAAGAGCGCGTAATAGTAGATGACCGTGCCATCGGGCGTGGCACGAGTCAGGCTCACGCGGCGGGTTCCGCCCTCGAGCGACAGAGCGCGCGCAACCGCCTCCGGGTCGGCAAGGGCGGCCGGGTTGTCTTGGGCAATCTGGGACATGAGCTCGGCATTTTGCGTATACGAGCTTGCCACCGTCTCAAGGATGCTGCGGTCGGTAAGCACCGTCGACGCACGCGAGCTGTCATAGCTCGAAAGCAGCGTGAGCCTGGGCGTGCCCGCGGCATCAACCGTATAGATGCCCGCGACCTCGCCGGCCTTGAGCGCTTTGCGCGCGGCAGCCAAGTCTTCGTACTCGCTCACATCGAGCAGCTGATCGTCGCCTGCCTTGGCAAGCGAAGCTGCCACATCCTTAAAGGTCGAGGCATCCCAGGCCTCGTCCGCCACGACGGCAACCGGCACCGGGTCGACCGTGCCGTCGGAGCTGAGGTTCGCAAACATAAACATGAACATCGTGGAAAGCGCGATAGGAAAGAGAGCGCCCCAGACCCACGTGCTCGGCCGGCGCAGCAACGTCTTGACTGTGGTGATGATGGTGTTGAACATGGCCGCCCCCTAGTCGCGCAGCTCGCGGCCGGTGATCTCGAGGAACACGTCGTTGAGGGTCGGCGGTTCGGAATAGATGCGGCCGAGCGGCACGTCATGCGAGCGCAGCGCATCGAGAATGTCCGTCAGGTTGTGCGGGCTCGCTTCGCACGAAAACGTGAGCTGTCCCGCCGTTGCCGAAAGGTCCAGAACGTGCGGCAGGCTTGCGACGGCACCGAGCGCCGCACTCGGAACCTCGCCGACCTCGATTACAATCTTCTCGCCCATCTGAATCATGCGCTTGAGCTCGTCGTTAGTGCCCTGCGCCAGCACGCGCCCACCGTCCATGATCATGATGCGGCTGCAGATCTGCTCGACTTCCTCCATGTAATGGCTGGTATACACCACCGTGGCGCCCTCGTCGCGCAGGCGGCAGATGCCCTCCAGGATGGCGTTGCGGCTTTGCGGGTCGACCGCCACCGTGGGTTCGTCAAAAAAGATGAGCTCGGGCTTGTGCGCGATGCCGCAGGCAATGTTGAGCCGGCGCGCCAGGCCGCCCGAGAGCTTGCCGGGGCGGAACTTGGTAAAGTCGCCCAGGCCGACAAAGTCGATCGCCTCGTCCACCAGCGCGCGGCGGCGCTTGCGGTCGTTGACGTAGAGACTGCAGAAATAGTCGATGTTCTCGCGCACGGTGAGCTCGTCGAACACCGCCACCTGCTGTGGCACCACACCGATGCGGCGCTTGAGGTCGTAGCGGGCGGGCGTCATGCGCTCGCCGAACAGCTCGATGGTGCCTTTGTCGTAGGCGAGCAGCTGCAGGATGCAGTTGATGGACGTGGTCTTGCCCGAGCCGTTGGGGCCCAGCAGGCCAAAGATCTCGCCGGGGGCGATACTCAGGTTAAAGTGGTCGAGCGCAATACGGTCGTCGTAGCGCTTAACGAGGTTTTCGACGTGGACGATGTCTGTCATGAGGCGGCCCTTCTGTTGGTCGTGGCCCGGTACGATTGCATCATCGCAGGAGCGGGCGGCGCGCGCCAGTGAGCTTTGTCACGAGTGCGAGGGTCTTGGTCGTGCGGCCTGCCGACGCCCCCGCTTTGCCACGCGGGAGGAATGTCACGGTTGCGCAGGCGGCCCCTCCACCATGCGCGGCTTCGCGTACAATACCCGTATGAACAGGCTTTTCGACAAATTGATCGTGCTGGCGTGCTGTATTGCGGCCGCCATGGGTCTTGCTGTGAACGCTCACCTGGTCGCGGCGTTTTGCCTTGGCGTTATTGCCACCTCGCTAGCCGAGGTCGCACGGGGGAACCGCGCCCGCCGTGCGAGCGAGGCCGCGAGCTACGTTTACGTCATCGCGGCTGTCTTCGTGCCGCCGTTTGTGCCGTTTGCGCCTCTCGCCCTCTATGACATCGCGCGGCGCGTGCGCCGTGAGCACGCCTGGATCGCGCTGGGCATTGGCGTCGTCTTTGTCTTTGCGCTCGTCGCGGACCTTCGCACCGACGCGCTCACCGCCCGAACGCTCCTGCTGACCGCCATCCTTTCGGTTGCCGCCACCTTGCTATCGCTACGTACCGCCCAGTTAGAGCGCGAGCAGCAGCGCATGCGCCGTACCCGAGACGAGCTGCAGGAACGAGCCCTCGCGCTCGAGGCGCGCAACCGCGACCTTGCCGACCGCCAGGACTACGAAGTCGAGCTCGCGACGCTCGCCGAACGCGCCCGCATCGCGCGCGAGATCCACGATAATGTCGGGCACCAGCTCACGCGTGCCTCGCTGCAGACCGAGGCCCTGCGCGTCGTGCACGCCGACGAGCCCGGCGTCGCCGCCGATTTCGCCGACGTCAAACGCACGGTTGACGAGGCGCTCCAGCTCGTACGTGCCAGCGTCCATGCGCTCAACGACAACGCCGTCGACCTTTCCGTGCAGCTCGAACGCATTGTTGAAGGCGTGCGCTCGGACGGCGGCCCGCAGATTGAGCTTGAAGTTATGGCCGAGCATGCGCCCGCAAATGTCGCCAACTGCTTTGCGGCGGTCCTGCGCGAGGCGCTTTCCAACGCCATGCGCCACGCCCATGCCAATGCCGTTACCGTGCGGTGCATGGAGCATCCGTCGTTTTACCAGCTCATCGTTACCGATAATGGCGCGGACGCGACCCCGGCGAGCAGCAGCAACGTCGCAGAAGGCATGGGGCTCGGCTCCATGCGCGAGCGCGTCGAGGCGCTTGGCGGCACCTTCACCGCCGGTCCGCGCGCCGGTGCCGGCGGCTGGCGTGTGTTCGCCACCGTTCCCAAACAGCAAGGAGATGAGGGCCGATGAGGCTCATCGTTGTCGACGACGACCGCCTAGTGGTCGATTCGCTCAAGATTATCCTGGGCGCCCAAACGCAGATCGAGGTAGTGGGCACCGGAGCCGACGGCAACGACGCGGTGGCACTCTACGCCGAACTCGCACCCGATATCGCGCTGCTCGACATTCAGATGCCGGGGCGCGACGGCCTTTCGGCGGCGCGCGAGATCCTTGAGCACGACCCCGCGGCACGCGTGGTGTTTCTGACGACATTCTCGGATGACGAGTACATTGTGTCGGCGCTCAAGCTGGGCGCCCGCGGTTACCTGATCAAGACCGATGTCGCCGCCATTCCGCCAGCGTTGGCGCAGGTCATGGATGGCAAACGCGTGCTCGAGGGCAAGGCGATCGAAGATGTCGATTTTGATGGGGCGAACGCTGAGGCCGGTGCGACTCGCCGGCCCGCGGCCTTTGCCGGTCTGACCGACCGCGAGTTCGAAGTCGCCGAGCTCATCGCCCGCGGCCTCGATAACAAGGAGATTGCCGCCACGGCTTATATGGGAGAAGGCACGGTGCGCAACCACATCAGCTCGATCCTGGCCAAAATGGGCCTGCGCAACCGTACGCAAATCGCCATCGCCTACCTGCGAGGGTAATTACCCAACGGCCGACCGCTTTGGCATAGCAAAATGGCTGCCATCGATTTAATGCCATTTCAAAACTAAGCCGGTTTACGGGGCTAAACTCAGGACCCCCATCCATACCCGCGTTTTCTGCAAAATGACGGCTCGTCTACCTGCAGTTTTATTTTCACGAATATCGGCATGGTTGGGGACTCGTGACTCAGCCCCGTAAACCGGCATAGTTTTGTTTGAACGGTCCTGCGCGAACGCATCCACCAGCCGCGTGGGGCCAAAAATGATCCGTTTTCCTCCGTCCCCGGGGGATCATTTGGCGGCGCCAACCACGAAATCGGCCCATCTACTACGTTTGACTCGATACCCCTGACCATGCCTTCGTTTTGAACAAAACCGCAGGCGTTCTACCTGCGGTTTTGTTTTCGCGTTTTTTGGCATGGTTGGGGGTAAGGGGATAAACGTAGTAGATGGGCCGATTTCGTGGCGGCCCTTCCTCCCCTGCGCACAAAAGTGCCGCCACGGAGAAGGGAGACGTCTCCGTGGCGGCTGGGGGTGGGGGTGGGGGCTATGTTCTGGCTTCCCGCCGGCCGCCCGGGGCCTTTTGGCCCCGGGCGCTGCCAGCGTGCCTAGCGCTTACGGATACCCCAGACCAGGGCTCCGACGCCGGCCATGGCGATGACAAATGCCGTGAGCAGTGCGGCGGCCTGCTGGTCACCCGTAGTGGGCAGGAAGCCCTTAACCGTCTTGACGATGTTCGTCACGGTCTTGGACGTACCGGGGTCGGGCGTCGGCACGGGCGTCTCGGGCTTCTTGTACATGTTGTTGAACACGATACCCTCGACACTCTTGTCGCCCTTGGTAAAGGTGACGTTCGCCTTGAGGCTGCCCTCGCCGTCGTCGACCACGTTGACGGTCGCGGTAAAGACGGACTTGTCATAGGTCATACTGGCCTCGTCGCCCTTGACCTCGCTGATGGTGTAGACGTACGTACCGGGCTCGTCGTACTCGAACTTGTCGAAGTTGATCTTGCCGTCGGCATCGTTGGTGACGGTGGACTCGATGTCCTCGCCAACGAGCTTAAAGCTAAACTCGTCCTTCTTGAGCTCGCGTCCCTCGAGCACCTTGATGGCGCCGATGGAAACCTGCGTGGGCATGGCGTGATACTTGTTAGTAAAGCCAGCCGACTCGGTGGTTCCCTCGAGCTTGTGCGTCGCGGTCAGCGTGCCGTCGCCGTTGTCGGAGACGGTGGTCACGACGGTATAGGTCGCGCCGTCATAGGTGACGCCCTTGTACAGGCCGAGCGCGTTGGGGCAAGCCTCGCGCAGCGTGTACGTGTGCGTGCCGGGCGCCTCATAGTGGATCGGGCTCAGCGTAACGGTGCCGTTGGCGTCGTTGGTGCCGCTAGCGACAACCACGCCGTCCTCGAGCAGATCAAACGTGAACTCGCCGGCTGCAAGGTCGCGTCCGGTCAGACGCTTGACCGTCTTGACCTGATCGGTCACGGAAGAATCGGTGGGTGCCACGCTGTACGTGTTGGTGAACGTAAAGTCCGCACCGTCGCCGCCGTCGCGCTTGACGCTCAGATGTCCAGCGCCGTCATCGGTCACGGTGTAGGAGACCTTGCGCGTTACGTTAGCGTCGTTGGTCACGCCAGGGGCGCTACCGGACTCGGTCACCGTATAGGTAAAGGTGTGCGAGCGCGGGGCGGTGGGGGCTGCGGGCTCGGACTCGTCCTTGGTCTCGTCACCGCTGGCGTCAGCGTCAACCTCGGCCTCGTCGGCGTTGGCTTCAGCGTTGTTCGATGCATCGCCAGAAGCGTTGTCCGTCACGCCCAGGGCGCGGTTGAGGTCATCGAGCGTAAAGTGGATCTTGCCAAAGTCCACGTTGCCGGCCGCGTCGTTGGTTGCGGTCGTGCGCTCGGGCATCGGGGCACCCGCCTCATCGGCGGCCACGGTAAAGATGAACTTACCCGTGATGTCTGCCGGGGTCAGGCCCTCGGTAGCCTGGAGCTTCTTGGTGCCGGCGAGCGCGGCGTCAACGGCATCGGCGCCGTAGACGTTCTCGAACAAGGGCTCGATGCCACCGTAGTCGACCGTTGCCGTCAGGGTACCGTCACCGTTATCGACGACGATAACCTTAAAGCCAAAGTACCACGTTGTAGCAGAAACGCCGTTCGGCAGCCCGTGTATAGCTTCGTAGGCCGTGTAGTTAATGGTCCAAGCGAGCTTACCGTCCTTGTCGGTACGATGGGCAAGCCCAGCAGACTCAAGATCGGCAAGCATCTTGGTGTCGTAGTGCAGCGCATCAAAGCTCACGTGCCCGCCGATATTGGGCTTGAGATTTTCATAACCCACAAGCTCACCCTGATAGGCAATGCCGAACCAGAACTCGCCGTCGGCCATCGGGCGACCGGTCAGGGTCTTGGCGGCAACGACCTGAGCAACGGTGCCACCAGGTGCATCGGTCGTAGCGCTATAGCTGTTGACGAACGGGACCACGGCGCTCTCGACCGCAGCCGCGCCGGTCTTGTACTCGGTCACCAGCGTGCCCTCGGGACCGCCGGAGACGGTCGTCGTGGCGGTGAGCGTACCGGCGGTGTCGTCGGCGATAGCGATCGTCACGGTGCGCTCGGCATCGTCGTAGGTGTAACCGGGCTGGCCGTCATTCTTCTCGGCAACGGTGTATGTAAAGGTCTTACCTGCGTCAGCCTGCGTAAACTTGACCTCATGGCCCGCCAGAATGTCAATCCGACCGACCGTTGCCTCTGCCGTCGCAGGGGACTTGTACACGTTGGCGCCCTCGTGCAGGCCGAGCGCGGTGGCAGAAGCCGCATCGGCGGGCGTCACGGTAAAGGTGAACTGGCCCTCGGTCATGGGGCGTCCGTAGAGGGTCTTGCTGAGCTTGAGACCGCCGGCCGCGGCGTAATCGAGCTCAGTGCGGTACGTGTTGGTAAAGCGTCCGTTTTCCTTCTTAGTAACGTTGGCGGTCAGGGTGCCATCGCTGTCCTCGGTCACGGTCACTTCGGCGGTTGCGACATGCGCGTCATACGTCATGCCGACCGTGCTGCCCGCGTTCTCGCGAATCTCGTACTTATAGGTTCCGGCGGCAGCGTAGTGGATCTTGCCGAACTTGATGGCGGCGATGCCGTCCTTCGCGTCCCTCTTGTTCACGATTACGGTTGCGGGATCGGGCAGCGGGGCGCCCTCGGGAGCGGTGATGGTAAAGCTAAACTCGTCCCCATCCGTCCAGTCGCGACCGTCGATAGCCTTGCTCAGACCAAAGTCGAGCTCGGTCTCGAGCGGGGTCACGTTGTAGGTGTTCTTGAAGATCGCGGCCTCGGCATTCTTCAGAACATGCTGGGCACTGAGCGTGCCGTCGCCGTTATCGGTGATGGTCGTCACGATGGTGAACTTGGCATCGCTGTAGGTGACGCCCTTGCTGGTGGTTCCGCCGTTGACCTCGCGCAGTGTGTAGGTGTGCTTGCCGGGTTTGTCGTACTTGACGGCGCCCATCGTGATCGTGCCGTCGGCAGCGTTGGTGCCGGTGGCGACGACCTCGCCGTCCTCGACGAGCTCGAAGGAGAACTCGCCTTCCTTGAGGTCGCGCCCGGTCAGGACCTTCTTCGCGGTGATCTGGTCGGTGACGCTGGACTCGTCAGGATTCGGCTTGTAGCTGTTGTTGAACTTCGCCTCGTTGGCGCCCTGCAGCTCGTGCTTGACCGTGAGCTTACCATTGCCGTCATCGGTAACGGTAGTCACGATGGTGTAGGTCGTGCTGTCGTAGGTAATGCCGTTGCCTTCGGCGCCCTTGGCTTCGCGCAGGATATAGGTGTGCTTGCCGGCGGCGGTGTAGGTGATCTTGCCCATCGTAATCTTGCCATCGGCGTCGTTAGCGCCGGTGGCGACGACCTCGCCGTCCTCGACGAGCTCGAAGGAGAACTCGTCGGCCTTGAGGTTGCGTCCGTCCAGAACCTTGGTCGCGGTGATCTGGTCGGTGACGCTGGAGTTATTCGGAGTAACGCTGTAAGCATTCTCGAAGATAGCCTTCTCGACGTCCTGCAGCTCATGCTTAACCGTGAGCTTGCCATTGCCATCATCGGTGACGGTGGTCACGATGGTGTAGGCCGCGGTGCTGTAGGTGATACCGTTGTCGGCGTCGACCTTGGTCTCGCGCAGCATGTAGGTGTGCTCGCCAGCCGCAGTGTAGGTGATCTTGTCCATCGTGATCTTGCCGTCGGCCGCATTGGTGCCCCTGGCGACGACATCGTTACCCTCGACGAGCTCGAAGGAGAACTCGCCTTCCTTGAGGTCGCGGCCTGTCAGGGTCTTGGTCGCGGTGATCTGGTCGGTGACGCTGGACTTATTCGGGGCAGTGTTGTACTTGTTCTCAAAGCGTGCCGTCTCGGGACCCTCGAGCGTATGGGTCACCTTAAGCGTGCCGTCGCCGTTGTCGATGACGCTCGTCTTGACGGTGTAGTTCGTCTTATCGTACGTAATCCCGTTGCTCAGCCCCGCCTCGTTGGGGAGCTTCTCGCGCAGCGTGTAGGTGTGATTGCCAGGCTTGTCGTAAGTGATCTTGTCCATGGCAATCGTGCCGCCGGCAGCGTTAGTGCCCTTGGCGACGACCTTGTTACCCTCGACGAGCTCGAAGGAGAACTCGCCCTCCTTGAGGTCGCGCCCGGTCAGGACCTTGGTCGCGGTGATCTGGTCCTCGACAGGCTTCACGCTATAGGTGTTCTTGAACTCGGTCTCGCCCGAGGTCTTTTCAACGTCGGCCTTAAGCTCGCCCTTGGCGTTAACCGTCACAGTCACCTTGAACGTGGCAACGTTCTTGCTGTAGGTAATGCCACCGGCGTCGCCCTTGACCTCGCGGACCTCATAGGTGTACTCGCCCGGCTCGGCATAAGTAATCTTGCCAAAGTTAATGGCTGCCTTGCCCTTGTCGAGATCGGCATTGGTCACAGTTACGGTCGCGGGGTCGGGCATCGGGGCATTGTTGTCGGACGTCGCGGAGAGCTCAAACTCAAACGCATCCGTATCCGCCCACTTGCGGCCCTCGAGCACCTTGGTCAGACCAAAGTCAGTCTTGGTATCAACCGTTGTCGGCTTGGTTGCAAGGCTAAAGATAATCTTGCCGTTGTTGCCCAGGTGCGAATGCACGTGCGTGGAAGTCGCAACGGAGGAAAGGTCATTCCACCTGGGGTTAAGCACGTCGCGCGCGGTCTCGGTCTTGTTGCCGTTCGCCTCCACATCGTCCTTGGTGGTATGCAGCTGGTCGATATAGGCCAAGCGCGCGGTTCCCTTATTAAAGGACCAATAGCCGTCATCTTTGACCAGAGCGCCGTCGTAGCTGGCGATCTCGTGCCCCTCAAACTCCACAACGGCATAGTCGTCCTTCGGCTTGCCGTTTGCGCCCATCGCCACAAACTCGTCCTTGTAGTAATAGACGTCGTTGCCCTGCGGCTTTACCGTCGCGCGCTGGGTGCATTCCTTGTCCGTGTAGATAGGCGTGATTTTTTGGAAGTAATAGTAGCTGTTGGTATCGGCGGGCTCAAACTCGGCGACAACATCGCCCAGCTCGCCGCCCGACCACTTGTTGGCCAGGAAGTAGACCGTCTGGTTGTCGGCACCCTTATGTTTCTCGATATACTTTTTGAGTCCGTCATCGGGCGTAAACAGGTTGTTACGCGCGGCGTCCTTGACGCTCGAGGTGTATTTAATCTGAATAGGCTTGATGTCATTGAGCGACGTGCGCTCAAAGATCCCGTTTTCCATGTCCACGTGATAGCGGATCAGCGGAATCAGTGATGCGGGAATCTTGACCGTCACGATATCGCCCTGCTGCGCATTGGCAGAGCGCTCGACGGTGATGACCAGGTCCTTGGCCACGCCCGAAAACTCGTACGTGTCCGTATTGCCCTTGGTTGTCTTGGTCACTTCATCAAAGGGGACGCCATTAATCTGAGCGCTGACAAACGTATCGACCTGCATAAAGTCGCCCAGCTCATCACTAAAGGTGATGTAGCCGGACTTGCTCTCGTCGTAACCATCCTCGATCTGAGTGGGAGAGCCCTTGCCCGAGGTGATAGAGCTCGAGATATCATCAAACACCTTCTTGAGCTCATCGGCGTTCGACGCAGCCTTGTAGAAATCGGAATTCTCCGTGCGCTTACCAAGCTCATTGGTTGTGTAGGACGTGGCGTTTGGATAGTTGCTCGACACGGCGTGCATGAACTTGTTTTCGTTGCTCGTCCAGTAGTTCGTAGGATCGGCAGCGGGATTCGCACCATCAAAGATGCCGATCGCATAAATGTCGGCACCTTTATTCTTGAGACTCTTGGCGCTTTTGACGGCGCTATCGGCAACACTTGCTTGGAATTCACTAGAGCTCGTAGGTGAACCATCAGTGAAGAAGACAACGATCTTCTTGGCGTCGGCGCGACCAAACGAAAATACCCCATCAGCCAGCTGTAAGCCATAGTCGGCGTGCGTGGCGCCATTAGGACTGATGGAGTTGACCGTACTCTTAAGGCTCGTCGCGTCATCGCCCTTGCAGGACGTCAGCTTCTTCATGGTCTGCGAGTAGTTGTACCTATACCCCGACTCCCAATACGTGTCGTTGCCGACCCAATCAGCCCTAGTTCCCGCAAACTTTACGATGGCAACCTGATGCTGCTTGGAATCATCTTCGATCTTTGCATTCTGCTCGGCAATAGCGTCGATAAAGGAACTGGCAGCGTTCTTAAGTGCGGTGATGCGTTTGGTCTGATCATTGCCGCCCATGCTCTTATCCATCGAGCCGGAGGCATCAAGCACCATCACGATATCGAGCGGTTTAGTGACCAGCGACGTTGTGTCAGAAGTCGAAGACATCGTGGAGAGCGTTGTCACAAAGTCGGACTTTTCGTCCTCTGCGGGCTCGACCGTCTTGTCCGTCCAGATTCGGCCTACATAACGTGTCGTCTGGTCCTGCTCGCCGCCCGACGCCCAGTATTGCCAGCGGCCGGTAGTGTCGGGGTCGACTATCTTTTTGCTCGCCGTCGGTCCGTCCATTCCGGTGCTGGACCTGGCGTTGGCCTCGGGCAGCATGGCAAATGCTGCAGCCGGCAACACAAGCACTACGGCAAGTATCACCGCCAAGAGACCCCTCGTGTACTTACTCATCGCGTCTCCCTTCTCGCGGTCTCAGACCTTGCATCAGCCTAAAGTTACGGAATGAGACACAATTAGGGCAGGTGACACATGTTCCAGATTGTGTTTTGGGCGTGAGACAAATGTCTCACCAAAGTTGAGACACGGCGTTTTCGCAGGAAAACGGGTGCGACTCGAGCCATCAGGCAAAAATGACCCGTTTTCCTCCGTCCCCGGGGGATCAATTGGTGGTGCTCGCCTCAAAACTGGCCCATCTACTACGTTTGACCCGATACCCCTGACCATAGCCGCGTTTCATGAAAAACCGCAGGCATTTTACCTGCGGTTTTGTTTTTGCGTTGTTCGTTATGGTTGAGGGTAGCGGCCTAAACGTAGTAGATGGGCCCATTTCGTGGCAGACGGGTCACGCGGCAGCCCTCGCAAGGCCAAAATGATCCGTTTCCCTCTGTCCACGGGAGATCAAGGGATGCTACGGATATGGTGGTATTTCAAAACTATGCCGGATTACGGGGCTAAAGTCGGGGCCCTCATCCATACCTTCATTTTTTGAAAAACGGCAGGCTATCTACCTGCGGTTTTGTTTTTGCAATTTTCGATATGGTCGGAGGTTCGCTATCCAGCTCCGTAATCCGGCATAGTTTTGTTCGTGGCGGCCCAACCGCGCGTTTAAGCGCGGGGCCGGTGGGGCATTTTTGCCCCGCCGGCCCCTATTCCAGCGCTATACCAGCCCCATTCCAGCGCTACTCCGGCTTGGTTTCTACCGTGGGGGTCTTGTCCGCCGCGACTGGAGTGCGCGCGGTGTCCATAGTCAGGCAGTGCTTGGGGCAGCTTTCGATGCACTCGCCGCACACCACGCAGGCGTACGGGTCAATCGACCAGGTACCGCCCTTGCGATCGACCGCGAGCGCGCCCGCCGGGCAGCGACGCGCGCACATGCCGCAGCAGATGCACACATCCATGTCATTGACGATATGCCCGCGCAAGCGCTCGGGTGCCGTCAGCCCCTCCTGCGGATAGCACACCGTAACCGGCTGCTTGACCATAGAGCCCAAGGCCGTCTTGGCAAATGTCAGCAAACTCATGCCGCGCCTACCTTTCCGTGCAGCTAATGCAGGGGTCGATGGTCAGGATAATCATGGGCACGTTGGCAAGGAGCACGCCCTGCAGCGCATGTGTCAGACCCGCCAGGTTTTGCGACGTCGGCGTTCGCACGCGAAAACGGTCCAGGTTCTTGGTGCCGTTGCCGCGTACATAGTAGTACGCCTCGCCGCGCGGCTGTTCAATCACAACCTCGCCGCGCGCGCCGTCGGCCGGCGTAAGCTTGGTGCGCCCGCCGATGCCGTCGTGTGGAATCTTACCGACAAGCTCCTTGATGATATCCATGGCCTGCGTGACCTCGGCGCAACGCACCTGGCAGCGGGCATAGCAGTCGCCGTCGGTCGCCACGATGGGCTCAAACGCGGCCAGATCCGCATAGGCGCCGTCGCCAAACATGCGCACGTCGTAATCCACGCCCGAGGCGCGCCCAAACGGACCGACCATCGAAAGCTCCAGCGCGTCTTTCTTGCTGATCACGCCCACGCCATGCAGACGCTCGCCACAGCTGTCGTCGTCCAAAAACGTATGCACCAGGGCCTCGTAGTCGGGGCACATGGCGTCGAGCGTCTGGACAATGCCGGCCAGCTCGGAGTCCTCAATGTCGTGCTTAAGGCCGCCGATCTCGTTGATCGACAGAATCACGCGACCACCGCACGTGCTCTCAAAGATCTTGAGAATCTGCTCGCGCAGCGTCCACGAACGATAGAACAACGCCTCGAAGCCAAAGGCGTCGGCGAGCAAGCCCAGCCACAGCAGGTGCGAGTGGATGCGCGAAAGCTCATGCAGAATGGTGCGGATATACTGCACGCGCCCGGGCACCTCGATGCCGAGCATGCACTCGCAGGCGCTGGCATAGCCGTAGCTGTGGCCCACGGCGCAGATGCCGCAGATGCGCTCGGCGATATAGCCAAACTGGTGCATATCGCGCTTTTCGGTGAGCTTCTCGAGTCCGCGGTGCACAAAGCCGATCTGCGGAATTGCCTCGATGACGCGGTCGTCCTCGATCACTAGGTCCAGATGAAGCGGCTCGGGCAGCACCGGGTGCTGCGGGCCAAACGGAATAACGGAGCGATGTGCCATGGACCTTACGCCTCCTTTTTCTGCTTATCGCGGGCGGCCTTGGCGGCAAACGCCGCGCGGACCTTGGCCGCTTTCTCGGGATCCATGGCGGCGAGCTTTGCCTCCATCTCGGCGGCCTTGAGCGCCGCCTTCGCAGCAGCCCCATCGTGCTGAGCATCGGAGCCGGCAGCCGCAGCGGGCTGAGCAGCGGCGCCCGCGGCATCGCCGGCGCCCGCAACGCCCTCCCCTGCAGCAGCCGCAGCCGCGGCGGCCTTCTCGGCAGCGGCCTTGCGCGCCTTGGCCTCGGCAGCCGCGCGGACTTTCATGGCCTTCTCGCGCGCGGTCTTCACCTCGGGCGTGATAACGCTCATGGGCTCGGCAGTCGAGACCTGGTAGAAAAAGCCCTTAAAGTCGATCTGCATATCGGTGATGGCAAGACCGAATAGGTCGTGCGCTTCGTTTTCAAACGGGAATACCGCCGGATAGTACGAGCTGATGGACGGAATCTCCTGGTGCCGATCAATTCCCTCAACCACCAGGTTCTCGATCGCATAGCTACCGCCCTGCGCAATATGCTCCTGAGCAGCATGAACGTTGATAAACGTATAGACCAAGCGATACGTGCCGTCGTCGACGTTGCGCTCGGCGTGCATTTGCACAAAGCGGGCACCGGCGCCCTTGAGCGCCTGGACATGCGACAGGAGCTCGTCGATCCCGACGGTGGTATAGATTGCCTCTTGCATTACTCGGCCTCCTTTGCAGCGGCGGGAGTCTCAGCAGGTGCGTCGCCAGCGGCGGGCGTGTCACCGGCACCGTCAGTCCCGGCCCCCGCAGCCACAAACCCGTCCTCGCCCAGCTCAACGCCACCGTCCCAGGTTGCGGCGCCGCCCACGGTAAGCGGGTCGCCGCCGGCGCGCATCACGGCCTCCTTCTGGTCCAGGATGCCGCACGCCTCCACGATGGCATCGATCACGGTCTCGGGGCGAATGGCGCATCCGGGCGCGTACACGTCCACGGGAATCGCGCGGTCCACGCCGCCGATCACGTTGTAGGCATCGCGGAACACGCCGCCCGAGCACGCGCAGATGCCGCAGGCCACCACGCACTTGGGCTCGAGCATCTGGTTGTAAATCTGGCGCACGACGGGCAAGTTCTGAGCGTTGACCGAGCCCGTCACCAAAAAGATGTCCGCATGCTTGGGGTTGCCGGTATTGACCACGCCAAAGCGCTCCGCATCGAACAGCGGCGTGAGCGAGGCCAGCACCTCGATATCGCATCCGTTGCAGCTCGAGCCGTCGTAATGAATAACCCACGGCGAGCGCGACATTTTATGATCCATGGATGCCGCCTCCTAAATAAACACGTCGACGAGGATGGGCATAAGGTTGAGCAGGCCAAACACCAGCGCCACGCCCCAGCCGAGCTTAAAGCAGCTGCGCCAGGTACTGCGGGCAAAGGTGTTATCGATCAGCACCTCGACAAAATACGTCGCGACCATCACGACCAGGGCTACGACCCAGCTCACCGGGTTGTCCCAGACAAAGAACATGCCCACCCACATCAAAAACAGCACGGTCTCGCACCAGTGCATAAGGGTCATCTTGGCCAGCGTGCCGCCGCTCATCTCGGTGGCGACGCCCTGGACAATCTCCTGATGCGCGTGATGTGAGTACGAAAGGTCAAACGGCGACTTGCGCAGCTTGATGGTAAGCACCGCGAGCAGTGCGAGGAAAATGGGCGCGCTGTACACGATGATGGGGGCCGACTGCCCCGTCACGGCGATGGAATCAAAGCTATCGGTGGCAAGGTACAGGCCCACGCTCATCAGCAGAACGGCGGGCTCGTAACTCATGACCTGCAGCAGCTCGCGGTCGGCGCCAACCTGGGCAAACGGGCTTTGCGTCGAGGCGGACGCCAGCACCACAAAGATCGCGGCGAGCGTCACCATAAAAGCGCACAGTAGCGTGTTAGAACCCGACACAAAGATGCCGCCGCCCACGACGGTGAAGATGAGCGCGCATGCCATATAGGTATCGTCCATGGTGTTTACGCTGGCAGGGGCCTTGCGCAGCAGCTTGGCAACGTCGTAGAACGGTTGCAGCAGGCGCGGGCCCACACGGCCCTGCATGCGGGCCGAAAGCTTGCGGTCAAGGCCGTCGATCAGGCCTCCCACAAGCGGCGCAATCAAGGCAAACGCCACGGTACCAATAAATATGCCCACGACACCCGAACCTTCAAAATACTTACCGCGCAGCACCGAGGGCGCGCTCATGGCAAGTCTCTCGGGCCCAATCCACGCGCAACACAGCAGCGCAAACAAGATAATGCTGCAACACACGACGCTACCCGCGGGGCCAATACACTTCTCGCCAAGGGCGTCCTCCGAGTACCAATTGCGCTTTTCGGCCTTCACCTCGTGTCCCATCGAGCCACGGAAATGGCGATATTTGTCGGTCCCCACACCCGAAAGGTACACGTTGACGTGCGGTTTG
Source organism: uncultured Collinsella sp. (assembly GCA_905208635.1). Taxonomy (GTDB): domain Bacteria; phylum Actinomycetota; class Coriobacteriia; order Coriobacteriales; family Coriobacteriaceae; genus Collinsella. The sequence goes on from CAJLPX010000010.1 coordinate 53,263, forward strand.
TTGCTCACGCGGAATGAAGTCAGCAGCACCACGGCGATAAACGCCACGATAACCACCATCAGATACATGGAGTCCTTGCCAATAACGTACGGCACGCGGCCAAACACCATGGCCAAGTAAGGCGACACCAGGCCGCTCGAGATGAGCGGGAACGCCACGCAGCAAAGAATCAGCAGCGCGGCGATGGTGTTGAGGGCCATCCATTCGGTCTTATGGACATTGACCTCAACGTTTTGAGCCGTGGGGTCGACGCCCGAAAGCTTGGCAAGCCACTTGCCCCAGAAGAAGAACGTCGCGGCCGAGCCAAAGGCAAGCACCATGATCATGAGCACGTTGCCGGTCTGCGCGAACGCCACCAGGGCGCCCCACTTGGACACGAGCATGCCAAACGGTGCCACGAACATGCCCATGATGCCCAGCATCATCAGACGCGTCAGGTGTGGCATGCGGCTGAACATGCCATCCATGTCCTCGATATTGCGGCTGCCGATATGATGCTCGGCGGTGCCCACGCACAGGAACAGCAGCGACTTGGCCACCGTGTGGAACAGGATCAGGAAGATGGCGGCCCATACGGCCTCGGGCGCGCCGACGCCCAGGCAGGCGCTGATAAGGCCCAAGTTGGAAATGGTGGAGTACGCGAGGACGCGTTTGGCGTTGCTCTGCGAGATGGCCATGAGGGCAGCGAGCAAAAACGTGATGGCACCCACGCTCGTGACCATAAAGCCGGTCACGGGATAGATGGCATAGAGCGGGCTGAGCTTGACCATCAGGAACACGCCGGCTTTGACCATGGTTGACGAGTGCAGCAGGGCACTCGTGGGCGTGGGGGCAACCATGGCACCCAATAGCCAAGTGTGGAACGGCATCTGTGCGGCCTTGGTGAGCGCGGCAAGCGACAGCAACAGGACCGGCATCACCAGCAGCGCGGATTGCGCGGTTCCGGCGCCGGAAAGCTCGATCATGCCCGAGATGGTCAGCGGCATGCCGTTAACGTGCAGGTACATGAGTCCGGCCAAAAACGCGATGCCGCCCAGCATGTTGAGGATGATCTGGGTGAAAGCGTTTTTTATGGCCTCGGGCGTGCGCGTGTAGCCAATCATGAGGAACGAGCACACGGTGGTGATTTCCCAGCCACAGAACAGCCACTCAAGGTTGTCGCTTGTCACGATGACGAACATGGCCGAGAGGAACAGGAACATAAGCGCCAGGAACTGCGGGCGTCGGTCGGGCGCCGCCTGCCCGCGCAGCGCTGCCTCGTGCTCGTCGTGGGCCTGGAAGTCCTTCATGTAGCCCAGGGCGTACACGCAGATAAGGCTGCCGACAATGCCGACGGCAAGCACCATGATCACACTCATGTAATCCAGGTAGAGCGGCGTGGCGGTGACGACCTCGGCCGCGGGCAGCGTCATGGCAGCGAAGGCAACCGAACCCACCAGCTGCACCACGCCGAGCACCGTGGTGAGCGTGCTCTTATATTTACGCGCGTTGTACAGGATGACGGCGCACAGGATCACGTCGATGACGGAGCTGATGATCGAGAGCACACGCGAGGTGCCGGGGGCAACCTCGAAGCTCTGCGGGCCCGTGCCAAAAAACATGACGGCGACTACAACCGTCACCGCCATAATGATGCCAGAGCCTACAAGCCCTACCGCATCGCGGGCGCGGTCACCGCGCGCGAGCAGCATGCCCAGCGCCGGTACCAGCGGAAACAGGGTAAGGAAATACAGTAGCGTCATACCATCACTCCCCCATGCAAAAACGCTGCAATTGTTTAACGTTATAGCTCAGTTGAGGAGTAGCGGCGGCGGGTTTTCGGTCAACTGGGGAGTTTTAGGCGTACGGGGTAACGAGTCTGTCCGCTTTGGAGCAGAGAGGCGACGCTCCCCCTATCGCGGCGGCGGGCGCACGGGCCACTGCGCGCGGTTTATTAACCACTTTGGAGGATGTTCCAGTAGGCTCACGACGGTCCAAAAAGTTGGCGCGGCAAGAAAAATGCGCCCCTGTGGGCGCACCATCCCGTTCGCTATTCCGCCTTTTTAACGCGCGGCTTGCGACCGCGCGGCTTATCAACCAGCGCGGACTCACCGCTCTCGCGATACTGGCGGCACCAAGCCTTGACCGAAGACTCACTGGGAATCTTGTGCTTGATCATGGCCTCGCGAACCGTTAAGCCGTTTTCCAAGCGGTCCTTGACCACGGCGAGCTTAACTTCGTACGAATAGGTGTGATGATGCGAACCGGCGTTGAGAACGGCGTCGGCACCGCCTACGGCATACGCGCGGGCCCACTGACGAGCCGTGGCCTGGGGAATGCCAAGCTCCGCGGCGAGGGCGCGATGACCGACCCCCTCTTGGAGGATCTCGACGGCGCGCTGCCTAACCTCGGGCGCATGCGTGCGAGTCCTAGTTGCTTCCGACATACCTGCCACTTCTTAGCCTTAACCGTTAATCTGCTTTCTTACGTGCAAGTTAGATAGTAGCATTTTACTGTTTGCTCAAAGCAGTTAATTAAAATAGACGCGGTGTTATCTGGGCATTTGGCACCAATTTACGACATTTCTTTATCGATTATTTACGCTGGTAGCTGGCTCGCAGCTAATCGTCATTCGCTTGTCAACAAAATTGACATCTCTTTATGTCCTTTGGCATAGAGGATATAGTTATTAACCCCTCCCCCAATAATTTTGAGCAATCGGCAAGGCAGTAGACGTCCTTACTCCTCATGATTACCGCGCATTGCCATCCACCGGAGCAAAACAAAAAGGGCGGGGCCTGCTGCGCTTGCAGGCCCCGCACCGGTTGACACCCGACGGGACGCAGCCGGGCGAGGCGGATCCGTGCTACCGCCCCGCCCCGCCCCGCCGCGATGTTAGCTACAGCTCGTTGGCCGCGTGATACGCCGTGCGGATGGCGCTCGCAATATCGGCGGTGCGCTCGCCCGAGCAGTCGCCCACGCAGGTCACGGGCACCGTCACGCCGTCCAGGTCAAACGCGTTGGCCTTGGAGCCCACGGCCATCACCACGTAATCGCAGGCGATCTTCACCGGCTCCTCGGCGCCGTCCTCGGTGGTGCGAACGGCCTCCACGCCCTCGTCGGTAATGGCGGTCAGGCGGGTCTTAACGTGCTGCTCCACGTTGTGCTCGGCAAAGTCGCTCATAATCAGCGGCAGAATGGTCTCGGACTCGCCCGCGGCAATCTTGTCGAGCATCTCCACAATCGCCACCTCGCAGCCGTGCTGCAGCAGGTACTCGGCAGTCTCGGTGCCCACCAGGCCACCGCCAATGACGGCGACGCGGCCCGTAAGCTCCACCTTGCCGGCCAGCACATCCCAGCTCGAGACGACCTTCTCCGAGTCGGCGCCCGGAACGGGGATGACCACGTCGTGCGCGCCCACGGCCACAATCGCGGCGTCGGCGGCGTTGAGGTCCTCAGCGGTAGCGGCATGGTTGAGCTCAACCTTCACGCCCAGGCCCGGCAGAATCTTCTCGTAGTACTCGACCGAGCGCATGATCTCGTCCTTGCGCGGAGGCGCGGCCGCCAGCACAATCTGGCCGCCCAGATGATCGCTCGCCTCGTAGACGGTCACGTCGTAGCCGCGCTTGGCCGCCACGCGCGCGGCCTCCAGGCCGGCGATACCGGCGCCCACCACGGCGATCTTCTTGTCGCCCTCGCCCGGCTTAATGGCGACGGTCGCCTCGTCACCGTTCTCGGCATTGAGCACGCACGAGATGTACTTGCGGTTTTGAATCGCGTCGACGCAGCCCTTGTTGCAGTTGAGGCACTCGCGGATGGGCTCACCCGTAGCGGCCTTCAGTGCAATGTCGGGGTCGCACATGAGCGAGCGGCCGTAAGCGATGATATCGGCGGCGCCGTCTTCCAGAATCTTCTCGCCGGCCTCGACCGAGACAACACGGCCGACGGTTGCCACCGGCACGGAGACCAGGGCCTTGACGCGCTCTGCCACGGGCAGCGTCCAGTTGTAGGGCATGGCGCCCATGGGCGGAATGGTGTCGCCCATGTTGCCGGTGTGGTTGGCCTGTGCAACCTGGATCATATCGATGCCCGCACCCTCGAGCAGCTTGGCAAACTCGCAGGCCTCGTCGGGCTGCAGGCCGCCCTTGCCGCGCGGCGTGCCGTCGGGGTTCTCCATGATCACGGGGAGCTTGTACTCCACCATCAGCTGCGGTGCGGCTTCCTTAATGGCGGCGACAACCTCCAGCGCGTAGCGGACGCGGTTCTCGAACGAGCCACCGTACTCGTCCGTGCGCTTGTTGAGGATCGCGGAGCACAGCGAACCCACCAGACGGTCGCCGTGGACCTCGATGGCGTCGATGCCAGCCTGCTGCGCGCGGGCGGCCGAGGCGGCGATGGCTTCCTTGATCTGGGTGAGCTGCTCCACGCTCGCCTCGTTCACAAAGTGCTGCATGTCGTGGTGCAGCTTGGCGTAGGCCTGCTTGCGAATCTCGTTGGACTCGGCCATCTTGGCGGCAAAGGTCTCCTCGTCGCCGGCGGCCTTGGCCTCCTGCGCGGCCTTGGCGGCGGCCATGGAGCCCATGACCATGCGGCCGACGCCGGGGACGTCGTACTCGGGGTGGAACAGCTGCAGCGCGACCTTGGCGCCGTGCTTGTGGACGGCGTCGGCCAGGGCCTTAAACGTGGGGATCTGAACGTCGGTCGCCAGCTTGGGCGTGGGGCTTGCGGTCATGACGGGAGCGACGTCGCCGATGACGATGTAGCTCACGCCGCCACGGGCCAGACGCTCGTAAAAAGCCAGGCTGCGCTCGCCAATGGAACCGTCGCGCTCCTCGTAGCCGGTGGTAAGCGGCGGGAACATAATGCGGTTCTTGAGCTCAAGGGGGCCAACCGTAATGGGCTGGAGCAGCTTGGATGCAGGTGCGGTCATGGACATTCCTCTCTTGTAGGCGCGGCGGCGATGATGCCGCGTAGTTGTCTAGAGGATATGGCATGGGAGCACAGTGGCGCAACGGAAATCGGCAGACAGCAGGTAGCGGCAGGTGGATGGGGCGGGGCGGCCCGTCGGTTTGTCTCAATCTGTAACAGTTAGGCCCTATTTTGCCGAGCAACTGTTACAGATTGAGACGAACCAATCTAGCCTGCCGAAAGATCTAGATCTGTAACAGTTACTCAGTAAAAACCGTCCCTCGTGTTACAGATTTAGACAAACGAAGACCGTCCTGCCGAAACATCTCAATCTGTAACACCTAGCCGCCCAAATCGGGTCTAGATGTTACAGATCGAGATTTTGTTTGAGAGGCCGAGAATTGGACCGAAAACACGGTCCCGGAATAACAAAAAAGCTCGCCGGGTAGGCCGACGAGCTGCAAGTTCTTGGTCGCGGGGGCAGGATTTGAACCTACGACCTCCGGGTTATGAGCCCGGCGAGCTACCAGACTGCTCCACCCCGCAATGTCTGGGCGCCTCATGTGCGCAAGAAAGAATATTACGCGGGAGTTCGGTAAACGGCAAGGAAAATCTCGTAGAGCATAATTCCTTCATATTTAAACCCCTCAGCCCCTATCACCGTAAACGAATCGCAGCCGAGCGCCGTCGACGGCACGTATACAATGGTGCGCGTCCTTTTATGCCAACACCGGGAGTAGACATGCTGCTCGCTATCGATATGGGAAATACGCAGACGGCCATGGGCCTGTTTGACGGAGACGAGCTGGTGCAGTCGTGGCGTATGCCCACCGATCGCTCCTATACCGCCGACGAGATCCACGTGCGCCTGATGGGTTTCTTTAAGATGTACGGCCTCTCGCTCGATGCGGTTGACGCGATCGCCTTTGCGGGCGTGGTGCCGCAGCTCTCGCGCGAGTGGCACGCCGTAGCCGACCGCATTGCCGCGGACGCCATCGTCATCGGGCCGCAGACGGCCGCCGTGACCAAGCTGCGCGCGGCGCGCCCCCAGGCCGTGGGCGCCGACCGCGTCGCCAACGCCGTTGCGGCCGAGACTTTCTACGGCGCGCCGGCAATCGTGGTGGACTTTGGCACCGCGACCAATATCGACGTCATCGATGAGGACGGTTATTACATTGGCGGGGCGATTGCGCCGGGCATCCGCATCTCCATGGACGCGCTTGCCGCCCGTGCCGCCAAGCTCGCCAGCGTGCCGCTCGAGGCGCCCGAGCACGCCATCGGTCGCGACACCGAAGAGTGCATCAAGGTCGGCGCCGTGGTGGGCGCTGCCGCCATGGCCGAGGGCCTGGTCGCGCGCATGAAGCGCGAGCTGGGCCGCGACGATGCCACCGTTATCGCCACGGGCGGTCTCGCCGGCATCGTCGCCGATTCGACCGATGCCTTCGACGTGGTAGACGGCCAACTCACCATCAAGGGCATCTGCGAAATCTACCGCCGCATGCAGGAGCTGGGGTAAGGCAGGGGCTTAAGTCGAGCACGCCCGATGCCACAGTCCCCGCAAACGTTCGCCAAGCCTATTCCTCAAAAACGAAAATTTTTCAGTTTTGAGGAATAGGCTTTCTGCTACGCCTCGCCGCACAGCCACCTCGCCAAGTCCACGATCTGCACCCCATCGCGGTCCGTGGCCTCATGATGCGTGCGGGCGAGAATCATCTTGGGATACGCATCGCCAATGCTCAGCAGTGGCGAAATCTCGCGTTCAAATGTCTTATCCGAGCTGATGTCGTCGCTCACCTGAATGTAGAGTTTCTCGCTCCGCTTGATTGCTACAAAGTCTATTTCCTTTTTATAGAGCACGCCGACGTATACCTCGTATCCGCGACGCAGTAGCTCGATTGCCACCATGTTCTCGTATACGCGTCCCCAATCCATATCACGTGTACCAAGAAGCGCATATTTAAACGCATGGTCCGCCAGATAGTACTTCTCGCCGCTCTTAAGGTATTTTTTGCCGCGAATGTCGTACCGACGAACTTTATAGAAGGCAAACGCATCGCACAGGTACCCCATGTACGTGCCGACCGTCTTGTTCGTAATCTTTAGCCCATCCGCATTTAATGCATCAGTAATGTTGCGTGCCGACGTAATGTTGGAAACGTTGTCCATCATGTAATCGGCAATGCGCAGCAGCGCCGATTCGTTTCTCACGTTATGCCGGTGCACGATATCTCTCACAATGAGCGTCTTGAAGACGTTGGAGAGATATTGATAGCGCTGCTCCTGCAGTGGATAAGGGTAAGAGCCGGACATACCGCCGGTTCTCGCGTACTCATCGAAGTCGCGGTCGACCTCGCCCTCGTCGCCATAGAGACGATACTCCTCAAACGAGAATGGGAAAACCTCGATCTCGAACGTACGCCCCGTAAAGAGCGTCGACAGATCGCTCGACAGCAAAAAGGCATTCGATCCGGTAATGAATATGTCGTACTGCTCGGATGCGTGAAGGCTATTGATCGCACGCTCAAAACCGTCGCACATCTGAACTTCATCGATAAGCAGAAAGTTTTGTTTGCCGGACACTCGATGCTCTTTTACATAGGCGAGCAGCGCGTGATACTCGAGCAGGTTCTCGAACTCATCGAGGTTGTAGTTGATATGGATGACATTCGAATTGGACAGATGTGCCTCCACGTAATCGCGGAGGGCCTCGAGCAATTTTGATTTACCGCTACGACGGATGCCCGTGATGACCTTGATGTCCGGCACGCCAATAAGACTCGTCAACGTGTCCATATATGACGTTCTATTGATGAGTTTCATCGGGGCCTCCTCGCGGTCTTTTATCGCTATTCCTCAAAAATGAAAAATTTTCAGTTTTGAGGAATAGGCTCTATAGCGAATATACCTCGCGAAAGACCGAGCTGTCTTAATCCTATTCCTCAAAAACGAAAATTTTTCAGTTTTGAGGAATAGGGCGCTGGCAACCCATTCACCAGATAGGCGAAACCCTCCCCGGCACAGGCCGAAGAGGGCTTCGTTGTCATCGTTATCTTTGAGCGCGGGCGCCTCGCGTTACAGTCCGCGAATCCGTACGGCCTCGGGCGGAAACTCCTGCTCGCCGGCATCGGTCTTGATGGTCGCGCGGCCCCAGATGTCCAGGCCCGCAAACACACCGACTGCGAGCGGCAAGCCGTTGGGCGACACCGCCGCGACCTGACGACCCAGCAGTGGCACCATGTCAAAGTACTCGCCCAGCACCGGAGCCAGCGGGCCGGCAGCGCCCTGCGGCGTGTTGGCGGCAACCGCCCAGGCGTCAACGCGGGTCAGCACAGCGGCGGCCAATGCCTCGATCAGCGCCTCATCTGCCATATCCACGCCAAGCTCACCCAGCGCCGCACGCTCAATATCAACCGTCACCGCGGCAAACATGCCCGCAGCACCGGCACCGCCGTTGACGGCGACGCGCGCGAACGACGCCTCAAACGCGGGCGCGCCGCACACGATATTGCTCGGCCACTCAATGCCTACCTTGCCGGCAAGGCCCAGGCCCGGCGTCGAAGCCGTGCCCACGAGCGCGTCCATCATGCCCATCGCGGCCACAAACGGCAGGCCGTGGAAGGCATGCATGTTCACATCGGGGCGCACAACCAGCGAAAACGTCAGCGAAGCATCGCCCACGCTCCACGCGCACCAGCCCGCGGACACGCCCTCGCGGCCCGCGTCACGCGCCGCGTCGAGCTCGGTACCGGCGACAACAGCATTCATCTCGATCATCTACATACGCCCCAATTCGCCCACGATATGGCCCACGCGATCCTCGGGTTCCTTGACCTCGACACCGTTATAGCGGAAGAACCGCGCCGGGTCGTGCATCAGGTCCTCGAGCGGCACCAGCACAAAGTCACGCTCGCCGATCAGCGGATGCGGCAGGCGCAGCTTTTTGCCGCCGTGGGTCTCGCCGTCCATCCACAGCAGGTCCAAGTCGATGGTGCGCGGACCGTTGGCCTTGGCCTTTTTGGAGCGGTCGCGACCCAGCTCGGCCTCGATCTTCATGAGCTCGTCGAGCAGCACCAACGGCGCCAGCTCGGTCTTAATCTCGATGACGGCGTTGGCAAACGCGTCCTGGCGCGTCTCGTAGGCCGGCTCGCTCTCGTAGATCTTGGAGGAGTTGGACACGCAGGTGAGTGGAATCTCGGCGATCATGTCGCGTGCGGCGCGGATGTTGTCACAGCGATGCCCCAGGTTGGAGCCCACGGCCACAAACGCGCGGCGCGGCTGCGGCTTGGCAACCGCCCAGTAGCCGTTCAGGAACTGCGCAAAGCCCGCGGCGTCGTGCACGCGCACGATGTTGGCACCGGCCTGGATGGCGCCCAGGCACACGCCAAACGTAGCGGCATCGCGCTCGGCGGCCTCGGTCACGCCCGAGACGGCGCCCACAAAGCGCTTGCGCGATACGGCGCACATGAGCGGATAGCCCAGTGACGCCATCTTGGCAGTCTCGCGCTGGATGACGATGTCCTCGTTGGCCGTCTTGCCAAAGCCCGGACCGGGATCGATGCAGATGCGGTCGCGCGACACGCCGGCGTGGATGAGCGCGCGGGCCTGGTCGGACAGAAAGCCCATGACGCGGCGCATGATGGGCGCCGAATCGGGCAGGGTGAAGCGGCGGAGCTGCGAGGTGGGCACGTAGGCCTCCTCGCGGCGGGCGCTGCGGCGCATCATGGCCGCCAGGTGATCATTGGGCTCCGGAGCGGCCTCGGTGGCCTCGGGCGCGGGCGCGACGGTCTCGGCAGCAGCAGCCTGCTCGGCGGCCGGCGTCTCCTGCTCGCTTGCAGGCTCGGTCGCGGGCTCAGGTTCGCCAAACGGCAACGAGGGCTGCACCACGCCGCCCGGAAGCTTGGCCTCCGGCTTAGGCTCGCCCAGCAACTTGCCGCGACGGAGACGGGCCGGCTTCTCGGCCTCGCGCGCGGCCTCGGCAGCCGCTTCGCGTGCCTTCTCGGCAACAAACGCCGCTGCCGAGGTATCGAGCTGCACCGTTGCGTGCGTGCGCGCGGGCGCGGCGACCTCGCCGGCATGCATCACGATGACGCCGCAGGTGCTCGTCTTAACAAACTCGACCATCTTGGGGTCGGTGAAGCCGGTCACGTCGTTGACGATCGAGGCGCCGCAGCGCACGGCCGCCTTGGCAACCGCCACATGACGCGTGTCAATCGAGACGATGGCGCCCTCTTTGGCCAGCGCGCGCACCACGGGCAGCACGCGGCGCGCTTCCTCATCGGGATTGACCGGGGTAAAGCCGGGGCGCGTGGACTCACCGCCCACGTCGATGATGTCGGCGCCGGCGTCGAGCATCGCCAGGCCATACTCGATCGCGGCATCCGGGTCGAAGTGCTCCCCGCCATCGCTAAACGAATCGGGCGTCACGTTGAGGACGCCCATGATGCGCGGGCGGTCAAAGCTGAGCTCATACTTTCCGCACCGCCATGTCTTGCTGTCGTTCGCCATGAACATCCTCCTAAAATGCCCACGCCGCCGAGCTTGGGGAGCTGGCGGCGGGGTCGCTTTGCACTCAGTCTTTCTATTGTATCCGCGCACGCGGGCTAGAACGCAAACGCGGCCGCGATGTCGCAAGAAATCAGCAGGTCGGCATTTGCATCCTGATCGGTAGGCGCCAAATTGCAAATGGCCAGCGTATCGCCGGTAAAGTAACGCGTAAGGCCCGCCGCCGGATACACCACGAGCGAGGTCCCACCCACAATGAGGGCATCGGCCGCGGCGATGGCGGCAACGGCACCGGTCAACACATGCTCGTCGAGCGGCTCTTCGTAGAGCACCACATCGGGCTTGATGCGACCACCGCACGCAGGGCACACGGGCACGCCCGCGGCGTCCTCGTGCTCGCGCGAGCAAATCCACTCGGCGCTATAGACCGCGCCGCACGACTGACAAATGTTGCGATGGACCGATCCGTGCAACTCAAACACGCGCTGCGAGCCCGCCATCTGATGCAAGCCGTCGATGTTTTGCGTCACCACGGCATCAAGCTTGCCGACGCGCTCCAGCTCGGCCAGCTTGGTGTGGCAGCGGTTGGGCTTAGCGTTAAGCGCAATCATCTTGGTTCGGTAAAAGTCGAAGAACTCCGCCGGATGTGTCTCGTAAAAGCTGTGCGACAGCATGCTCTCGGGCGGATAGGCAAACTGCTGGTGATACAGGCCGTCCACGCTGCGAAAATCGGGAATGCCGCTTGCCGTGGAAACACCAGCGCCGCCAAAGAACACCACGTGCTCGTGGGTATTGAACAGCTCCGCCAGCGCGGCGGAGGCCTGCTTGGGATCTGTTATCGCTTGCGTCATGTTTGTCCTCCGTCCATGTTGGTCGGGGCGGCCGCGATTGCGCCGTCGTCCGCGGGGCCCGCCCCGCCCCTGTTGCGCTAATCTTAAGCCTGCCAACCCCGTCGAAAGGACACCATGCCTCAGACTTACACTTTCGCCTCGTGGAACGTCAACGGCCTGCGCGCCGTGCTCAAAAAGGACCCGAGCTTTATCCAGATTGCGCAAGAACTCGACGTCGATATCCTGGCGCTGCAAGAGACCAAGCTGCAAGAAGGCCAGGTCGATATTGACCTGCCCGGCTATCACCAAACCTGGAGCTACGCCGAGCGTAAAGGCTATTCGGGCACTGCGGTCTTTAGCCGCCAGGAACCGCTGCGCGTGCTGCACGCCGATGCGCTGCTGCCCTACGCCGGCGAGGGTGAGGCAGCTGGGCTCGTTGCCCAAGCCGCGACCGAGGGCCGTGTCTGCGCGCTGGAGTTCGACAAATTCTGGTTTGTCGACGTCTATACGCCCAACGCCCAAAATGAGCTCGCGCGCATCGATGTGCGCATGGCCTGGGACGATGCCTACCGCGGCTTTTTGAACGCACTCGAGCGCGAGACCGGCAAACCCGTCGTGACCTGCGGCGACTTTAACGTGGCGCACGAGGAAATCGACCTTAAGAACCCCAAGTCCAACCGCGGCAACGCCGGCTTTTCGGACGAAGAACGCGGCAAGTTTACCGAGCTGCTCAACGACGGCTTTACCGATACCTGGCGCACGGCAAACCCCGACGTCGAGGGCGTCTACAGCTGGTGGAGCTACCGCTTTAATGCCCGCAAGAACAACGCCGGTTGGCGCATCGACTACTTCCTGGTAAGCGACGCAATCGCCGGCAACGTGCGCGACACGGGCATCCGCGGCGACATCTTTGGCAGCGACCACTGCCCCGTCACCCTCACGCTAGAGCTCTAGCCCCAACTGATCTCCTGGGGACGGAGGAAAAGGAATCATTTTCACTTCGCGAGATCATCCACGCAGCTCGCTTGCCACGAAACTGGCCCATCTACTACGTTTAAGCCACTACCCTCAACCACAGTGAACAACGCAAAAAGAAAACCGCAGGTAGAAAGCCTACGGTTTTTCATAAAACACGGTTGTGGTTGGGGGTGTCGGGCCAAACGTAGTAGATAGACCGATTTCGTGGCGGGCGGGTTCAGCTGATTCCCTGGGAACGTCTGGAGGCGAAAGAAAACGGATCAATTTGGCTCTCCGAGGGCCACGATGCCCGTCGTATCAGCCGGCTATTTCAAAACTATGCCGGTTTACGGGGCTGAATCGCGAACCCCCAACCATACGCAATTCCGAAATAATAAAACCGCAGGTAAACGGCTTGCTCTATTTCAAAAATAGCCGGCATGGTCTGCTTGTGCCAATCTGGCCCCGTAAACCGGCATAGTTTTAAAATGGCACTTCGGCAGTATTGATTCCCGCCCCGGCGCAACCAGCCCTACAGTCCGTACTTCACGACGACTCGGTTGATGCGGCGACACCAAGGCTTGTACAGGGCGACCAAAAACACGCAGGTCGCAAGGCCGTGCGTGATATCGAACGGTACGGCGGTGGCAAGACGCGCCATGGCACCCGCCCACGCGAGCGGTTGAACAAAACCGATAATGTCGTAGGCGTTGATCACAACGCCGTACAGCAAACCCGAAGCAAAGCCGTAGGTCAGCAGCGCCGGCATACGCACGGTGCCATCGGCGCGATCAAAAGCGCCGGCATGCGCCAGCGCACCGCCAACGTATCCCACGAGCCCCCAGGCATACATCTGCCACGGCGTCCACATGCCCTGTCCAAAAAAGAAATTGCTGGTCAGCGCCGCCAGCGCGCCAACCATAAAACCATTGCGGCGGCCAAGCGTCGCCCCCGCGATAATGGCGATGGCACTCACGGGTTTAAAGTCGGGAATGGGGCCAAACAAGATGCGCCCCGCCGCGGCCAACGCCGCCAGAACCAGCGTTGGCATAATCTGGCGCAGGCCCGGTCGCGACGCCTCGTAGCCTGCAAAGAACAGCGCAAGCACCAGCGCCACCACGACAAGCATGGCGAGCGCCGCCTGCTCAACGCCCGCCAGCAACGCCGCAGCCATCACGGCTGGCACCGCCAGCAGCAGCGGTATCTCCAGTTTTACGAGTAGGCGCACGATGCGATAATCCGTCATCCCATCACGCCCTATAAAACACGTTGTCGGCAAAGAAGTCGGCCGGGGGCTCCATGCAGGCAATCTCGCCATCGAACATCATGGCGATGTCGTCGGCGACCTGCTCGGCAAAGTCCAAATCGTGCGTAGCCATGATGACGGTGCCGCCAGCCTTCGCATGGTCACGCAGGGCGCGAGCGATGATGCGGCGGCTCTCCAGGTCCAAGCCCTTCGTGGGCTCGTCAAGCAGCAGCAGCTCGGGGCCAATCAGCAGCAGCTTTGCCAGCGCGAGCAGCTGGCGCTGTCCGCCCGAGAGGTCGTAGGGGTGACGCGTCTCCAAGCCGTCCAATCCCAGTTGCGCCGCACGCTCCCGCGCCAAGTTCTCGTCATATCCGCAGGTCGAGGCCCATTCCATCAGCTCATCGTGAACCGTCTCGGCAACCAGCAATGCTTTGGGGTTCTGAGGCAGCAGCGCCGCCGAGGCCGCTCCGCGCACCATGCGGCCGCACTGCAGCTTGGCGGTCTTCGCCAGCACCGAGAGCATCGTCGACTTACCGCATCCGTTGCCGCCCACGATCGCATGCACCGCACCGGCCGAAAACGCCACGTCGAGCCCGCGCAGCACCCAACCGCCCGCGCGATCGTAGCGAAACCAGCTCCCTGCCAGGGTGGTAGCCGACCCGCCGTGCATTTTTTGGAGTATTCTGCTCCCATCCGTGCGCGGGAAGGCTTCCGAGCCGTTCTCGAGCGACGTTTGCGCCACAAATTCGGACGATTTGTCCAATTCCGAACTTTTTTTCGCGCTCGATACGTCCCCGGGCGGCTCCAGAGAGCCCAAATTGTCCTCACGCCTGCTGAATACTCCGTTTTTTGCACATCGGACGGCACCCCACCCCAACATGTCGTCGGAAAACAACGATTCTCGGCGTCCCAAAGAAGCCATATCCGCCACCTCGCGCACGCGACCGTCCTCAATCCGGTACGCACACGTCTCATACTCGAGCATTGGGCGCGGTTGATGCGTAGCCACAACAACCGTGCAGCCCAACTCACGGTTCACGCGAAACAGCGCGTGCAGAAAATTCTTCTCGGCAACGGGATCGAGCTGAGACGTGGGCTCGTCGAGTAGCAGCACACGCGGACGCAGCGCCAGGACGGCGGCAAGCGACAGCAGCTGCTTGCGGCCGCCCGAAAGCGTATCGGTATCGCGATGAAGCCAGTCCTCCAGACCAAAGAAATAGCTGGTCTCAGCTACGCGACGGCGCATCTCATCACGTGCTAGCCCCAAGTTTTCCAGGCCAAACGCCATCTCGTGCCACACGGTTTCGCACACGATCTGGTTCTCGGGATCCTGGAACACATAGCCCACGCGCTCCGCCGATGCCCGCACGTCCATGTCGGCAACGTTCTCGCCCAGCACGCGCGCATCACCAGTGCGCTCGCCCGCCGGCGCGATCTCGGGCTTGAGCAGCGACAGCAGCGTCGACTTGCCCGAACCGGTACCGCCAACAAGCAGCGCAAATGCACCTTGGGGAACACGCCAATCAAGCCCCTCGAGCACCGGTGCCTCGGCCCCGGGATAGGCAAAACTAAGGCCCTGCACCTCAATCGCCGGAATATCCGGGCCGCACGCCGCGCCCGACACCGGGCCCCTATCCAACCGAGCCATCAGCCAAACCTCTTCTCATCAATCGCGTGCGACGCGCAAGGCAGCATCATCCAGGCAGCGTACACGACATAGCCCAGCCACGGCGCCGGCACCGAGAGCTGCGGATAAAACGAATACTGCGTCGTCGCGGTCCACGCCACCGCCACCGCGACGGCACCAAACAGCGCGAGCCCGACCAGCGCGGCAACGTCGCCGCGCCCCAGCCGATACCGCGCATACGTCGTACGGCGCGACGCGGCGCCCCACCCGCGCGAGCGCATGGCATCCGCGCGCTCAAGCGAATCTTCCATGCCCCAGCCCATCAGCACGCTCGACGCCCGCAGGCGCGAGCGCACGGGATCGGTGGGCGCGCGACCCGGCACATCAATCGCATCCTGCACCGCCAGCACTGTACGACCGCGGCGCAAAAACTGCGGGATAAGCCGCATGCACATCGAGATCATGAGCGCAATCACCGGTGCGGCATTGCCCAGCAGCGCGAGCACCTTGTCGTATTCGAGCATCGACGCCGCCGCCTCAAACCACAGTATGCTCGCCACAAACAGCCCGCCCATGCACAGGCCGTATACCATGCTCTCCAGATACACCGCGCGCATGCCAATACGGAACAGCTCCGTCGAGCCCGAGGCGCTAAACAGCGGATTGAGCACCGCGACGATCAAAATCACCGGCAGCTGCCAGCGGAGCGCGCCCAGCGTGCGGGCAGCCCCACGCGTCGCAAATCCATACGCCAGCCCGCCCGCAAGTGACAGCGCAATCAGTACCGGCTGCATCGAGAACATAGTGAGTCCCAGCGTCAGCACTATATAGAGTGCCGGCACAGCCGGATGCGACATCGAGAATGCCGCGACGGGCTCGCCGCCAAACTCCTCTCGTATGTTGTCCACGGGCACCCCCGTCCCCTCGCTCAAACAACAGCTCCGCAGCACCGCCAACGCCGCACGCACGCAGTGCAAACGCCACGCCGGCGGCGCAAGCCTCAACCGCCGCAAACCAATCGTTACGCGCTCGTCATATGCCTGCGGTATCATATTGCGCCGTGTATCGTTTCCAAACACACGTCTCTATAACGTAACAGGAGATCACATGGACGCAACCGCAATTATCCTCGCTGCCGGCGAGGGCACCCGCATGAAGTCGAACCACTGCAAGGTTTCGCACAAGATCCTGGGTAAGCCCATGGTCCAGTGGATCGTCGACGCCACCATCAAGGCCGGCTGCAGCCGCGTCGTGGTCGTCATCGGCAGCCACGCCGACGAGATGCGCGCCCTCATCGATGGCGCCTACGCCAACAGCGCCACCAAGGTCGAGTGCGTCGAGCAGACCGAGCGTCTGGGCACCGGTCACGCCGTGAAGGTCGCGCTCGAGGCCTGTGGCATCACGCAAGGCCCCGTCGTGGTGCTCAACGGCGACCTGCCGCTCATCACCGCCGACACGGTCGCCAAGTTCGCACAGACCGTCGCCACCGGCGAGCTCGCCTGCACCGTCATGACCATGACCCCGCCCGACCCCTTTGGCTACGGCCGCATCAAACTGGGCGACGACGGCCAGATCGAGCGCATCATCGAGCAGAAGGACTGCACGCCCGAGCAGGCCGCCACGCTGCTGGAGTGCAACGCCGGCTGCTACGCCTTTGACGGCGCGCAGCTCGCCGCCCACATTAACGAGATCGGCAACGACAACGCGCAATCCGAGTACTACCTGCCCGACATGCTCGAGATCCTCAAAGGCCACGGCCAGGCAGTCTCCATCTTCCACTGCGACGACTACCGCGATGGCCTGGGCGTCAACAGCCGCATCCAGCTCGCGCAGCTCACTGCCATCGCTCGCGACCGCATCAACGAGCACTGGATGGCCGAGGGCGTCACCTTCATCGACCCCACGCAGGCCTGGATCGGCCCCGACGCCGTCATCGGCCGCGACACCGTCGTGTGGCCGCAGACGCACCTGATCGGCCACGTCACCGTGGGCGAGGAGTGCCAGCTCGGCCCCAACAGCCGCCTCACCGACACCACCGTCGGCAGCGGCTGCACCATCGATGAGACCATCGCCATCGAGGCCGTCATCGAGAACGGCGTCGACTGCGGCCCGCGCGCCTACCTGCGCCCGGGCACTCACATGCTCGACGGTTCCAAAGCCGGCACGCACGTGGAGATCAAGAAGTCCACGATCGGCGAGGGCTCCAAGGTGCCGCATCTGTCCTACATCGGCGACACCACCATGGGCTCCGGCGTCAACGTGGGCGCGGGCTCCATCACCTGCAACTACGACGGCGTGCACAAGCACAAGACCGTCATCGGCAAGGACGCCTTCATCGGCTCCGACACCATGATGGTCGCGCCCGCCCAGATCGGCGACGGCGCGCTCGTGGCCGCAGGCTCCGTCATCACCGAGCCGGTCCCGGCCGACGCACTTGGTCTGGGCCGCGCCCGTCAGGTAAATATTGAGGGCTGGGCCGCCGATTATCGCCGCCGTCTGCACGAGGACGACGAGGTATAACGTTTTACCAAGCACAAAAGGAGCTGTTCCATGGGGACGGCTCCTTTTTTCTATCGTGACCTGCGCGACCGGATGAGTGGTCGGTTCGTGTCCGTTAACGGTAAAGACGTTATCAAGACCCGATAAACCCCGCCGCGCGGTTACAATGCAACAAGGCATCTATATGGCATTCGATATAAAGGAGAAGGGTAATGCCGATTAATGATCCCGAGAAGTCGGAGAATATGCGCAAGTCCATCCGCGTGTATTCCGGTTCCTCCAACCGTCCCCTCGCTCAGAAGATCGCTGAGTACCTTGGGGTCGAGCTTTCGGGCCTTACGCTAAAGCAGTTCGCCAATGGTGAGATTTACGCCCGCTACGACGAGACCGTCCGCGGCGCCGACGTCTTCCTGATTCAGTCCGTGGCCGGCGGCAACGTCAACGACATGCTCATGGAGCTGCTCATCGCCACCGACGCTGCCAAGCGCGCATCCGCCCGCTCCATCACCGCCGTTATCACCCACTACGGCTATGCCCGCCAGGACCGCAAGGCCGGCCCGCGCGAGCCCATCACCGCCCGCCTCGTCGCCAACCTGCTCGAGCGTGCCGGCGTCAACCGCATCATCACCCTCGACCTGCACCAGGGCCAGATCCAGGGCTTCTTCGATATCCCGGTTAACCACCTGTCCGCGCTGCCGCTGTTTGGCCAGTACTACAACAACATGCACTTCGACACCGACAACCTGGTTGTCGTCTCCCCCGACGTGGGTCGCGCCAAGGCTGCCAAGAAGCTGTCCGACATGCTCGGCTGCGACCTGGCCATCGCCCACAAGGGCCGTCCGCGCCACAACGCCGCCGAGGTCATGGGCATCATCGGTGACATCAAGGGCAAGACCTGCATCATCAACGACGACATGATCGACACCGCTGGCACCCTGTGCGCCAACGTCAAGGAGCTCAAGGCTATGGGCGCCGGCGACATCTACGTCTGCGCCACCCACGGCATCTTCTCCGGTCCGGCCATCGAGCGCCTGAACGAGGCCCCGATCGTCGAGTGCGTCGTCACCGATGCCATTCCCGTCGAGGTCGGCGGCAAGATCAAGACCATCTCGGTCGCCGAGGAGTTCGCTCAGGCCATCTCCGCCGTTTACCACGAGGAGCCCGTCTCCACGCTCGTCGGCGGCGACTTCGCGCTGTAGCCTGCCACGCATCGCATCATCTTTGATGCTTTTAAAGGGTCGGAAGCTCGCTTCCGACCCTTTTTCTATCCCTCGCCAACCTTCCCTGGACAATTAGTTCAAATTTGTATTTTCTTGGGCGCCCACATGGACCACTTGATGCGCCAAAGGTTCACCTGCCGGCATAATCTCGGCCAATCTCTCCTCTTATGGACGTCTTCACTATGCCATTCACTCTATTTTGCCCACCGAACCCTTCGACAATGGCGGAACGCTTCAATCGCCTTATACAAATCTGAACTAACTGTCCAACACCTATCTCGATCCATGCCTCCAAGGTCAAACAAGCGCCCTGAGCCCCGCTTTTTCAAGGCCCCTCGCACGATCTGCTACCGTCTGCGGCGCACGACGCCCCTTTGAGCGAAAAGAACGCCACGGCTGCATCATTTCGCCGACGGCTTAGTACTTTATAGCTATGACCACTGTGATCTCACATTTCTCCGCCCTCCGCGCAATTCGCCGCGCTCGACGGGCGTACTCTGCGCTTCCGTGGGGCATCATCGATGACAGGCAACAGGCACAAGCCCTTGCAAGTTGTGTTCCCAACAAGGACGCCATAGACTTTGTAGCTCTTGCGATGCTTGACGCCTGGAGCGAAGACGACTCCGAGCGCCTAGATCTCCTTGTTGCCGGCGGCAACAACAGACGGCCCGACGGACGTCTTCTCCAGCACAGCGTCACCGCCCCGCTTCCCGCGGAAGCAATCATGCACATCGAAGCTGACATCTACGCAACGTCTCCCGCCATGACAGCCATGTTGTGCTCTAGGAATGAGCCTGTAGCCAAAGTCCTGATGCTTCTCATGGAGCTGCTGGGGTCCTACTCCCTTCCGCCCGAGATAACCAACCCCATCGCCCACGACGACACGTGGCCCAAGGCCGGTAGCTCCGAAGCGATGGACGATCTTGATTGTCATGGCGGCCAGCCGGCACCCGGAAAGCAAGACGAAACCCGCTACGAACAGGCGCACTACAAATGCGAGCCTGCCACAACCATAAATGAGCTCGAGGCAGTCGCACAGTTTGCCAAAAGTAGCTCCTACGCCTCGTTTCGCACGGCCGTCAGACTCGCCCGAGCAGGATCCGCATCCCCAGCGGAGTCCTTAATGTTCGCCGTCCTGGGCGCGCCCATGCGCTTTGGCGGATTCGGATGCTGCAGCCTGCCCATGGGAGGCCTGCTACTCAACCATCGAATCGACTTCGACACTCTTGCGGTCAACATGTCCTCAGGCATCCCCTATGCCATCTGCGACCTATATTGCCCGGCAGCCGGAGTCGACAACGAATACAACGGAATTGGGCATGAGCTTCAAAATGCTCGCATCCACGATGGCAATCGAAATAATGGACTCAAGGCAATGGGCATCCACGTCCTGGTTATCAATCGCGACCAAATGAAAGACCTTGTTGCGCTCGAAGCCTTCGCACAAATGATGCATCGACTCGCTGGGGTTCGGTTCCGCTATCGCATCAAGGGTTATCGCAAACGTCAAGCCGCATGGCTCAACGCCCTTCGGGCCGGAATCGGCCTCGCGCCGGTCTAGAAAGCGTATCTCGACAACATCGCCGAGCAAGGCTGGACAGTTAGTTCAGATTTGTATAAACAGACGGCTTATTTCAAGGCGCTTTGCTGCCATCTCGGGGCCAATCACCTCATTTAAAGGCTCGAATGGCTTCGAAATAGCGCAAAACGTGCGCCCCAAAGCACCGAAACGGCTCCATGTCTCCGATTTTGGCAGCCGAGAGCCTCTTGCTTTATACAAATCTGAACTAACTGTCCACCCCGGTTTCCTGCAACCGCTCAAACGCCCTCAACTTACCTCAATTGCTCTCCATTTGACAGCGGCAACAGGGTCGCTCACCATAGCAGGCGACAAATCAACGAAAGGATGAACATGGCAGCTGCACAGCCGCTTAAGATTCGCATGGTTGCCGGGCTTGGCAACCCGGGCGAGGAATATGCCGAGACCCGCCACAACGCCGGCTTTAAGGCAATCGACGAGCTGGCCCGTCAGGCCGGTGTCACGTATTGGAAAAATCAGGCCGGTGCCGAGGTCGCGCTCATCAATATCAACGATGCCGAGGAAGAGGGCGGCAAACGCCAGATTGTGCTGGTCAAGCCGCAGTCATTCATGAACACCTCGGGCGGCCCCATCTCCAAGCTCTGCCGCGAGTACAAGATCAAGGCCGAGGAGCTGCTCGTGATTCATGACGAGCTCGACATTCCCGCCGGCGACGTACGCGTTAAGGTGGGCGGTGGCCACGCCGGTCACAACGGCCTGCGCTCCATCATCGACAAGATGGGCAGCCGCGACTTCAGCCGCATCCGCACCGGCATCGGCAACCCTCCCGGCAAGATGGCCGTGGCAGACTACGTGCTCAAGCAGCTGCGCGCCCGCGAGGCCGAGGACTTCCAGGACGCCTGCGCCCGCGCCGCCGACGCTGCGGGCCTCGCCATCGTGCACGGCGTGATCTATGCCCGCGACCACGTCAACGGCGCCGCTTCCTCCAACGGCAAGCACTAAAACCTACCATTTAGGGATGTTTATTTTGGCAGGTTTTATCTACAGAAACGCCCCGGTGGCCGCATCGCAATAAACCCCGCGCTGCCATACACGCATAACACCCCAAAGGGGGCCGGCCTCATCACAACCCGAGGCCGGCCCCCTTTGCCGTTTTGCCTGATAAAACCGACCAAAATAAACCTATCCCTATTTGGTAGGTCGAAGTGGATAAACCCTTTTCCCAACCGCCGAAGATACACGTAAACGGCATGTCCATGAGGGTATAATTTGCACCGTATGTCTGCACAACGCCTGTGCGCGTACGGTTTTATTCGGGCTATCGTCCATTTCCGTGGAGGCACGGTTCGGCAGCCCTAACAAGAGAGGGGTTCTATGTATAAGATCCTGGAGAAGACGCAGTTCTCGGAGAAGGTGTTCAAGTTCCGCATCGAGGCGCCTGCAATCGCCAAGCATGCGCACGCTGGACAGTTCCTCATGGTCCGCGCCAACGAGACGGGCGAGCGCGTCCCGTTTACCCTGGCCGGCTGGAACGGTGACGAGGGCTGGGTCGAGTTCATCTTCATGGTGATCGGCAAGACCACCGAGATGCTGTCCACCTACGAGGCCGGCGAGTCGCTGCGCGACGTCGTGGGCCCGCTGGGCGTTCCCACCGAGATGGCCGAGGGCCCCTGCGCCGTCATTGGCGGCGGCGTCGGCCTGGCAATTGCCTTCCCGGTCGCCAAGCACCTGGTCGAGACCGGTCACGAGGTGCACGCCATCATGGGCGCCCGCACCAAGGACCTCCTGCTCATGGAGGACCAGTTCCGCGAGCTCCTCGACGAGGACCACATCCACATCACCACCGATGACGGTTCCTACGGCGAGCAGGGCGTTGTCACCGCTCCGCTGGAGCGCCTGCTGCAGGACAAGGCCGTGAGCCAGGTCTTCTGCGTCGGCCCCGTTCCGATGATGAAGTTCTCGACCCTCACCGCCCAGAAGTACGACACCCCCATCACCGCGTCCCTCAACCCCATCATGGTTGACGGCACCGGCATGTGCGGCTGCTGCCGCGTCGAGGTGGGCGGCGTGACCAAGTTCGCTTGCGTCGACGGCCCCGACTTCGATGCCACCCTGGTCGACTGGGATGACCTTCGCGCCCGCCAGGCCGCTTACCGTTCCGAAGAGGGCGAGTCCCTCAAGGCCTATGAGGAAAAGAGCTGCGCATGCCACTAGTTAACGGTCGTTTCGTTGCCGATATGAAGTCGCCCCGCACCCCCGATAACGAGGAGCCTGCTGCCGAGCGCGCCTGCGACTTCCGCCCCGTCGACAAGGGCTTCACCGAAGAGATGGCGCTGGCCGAGGCCGAGCGCTGCCTCAACTGCAAGAAGCCGTTCTGTGTTGAGGGCTGCCCCGTCAACATCAACATTCCCCGCTTTATCGAGCAGATCCGCGCGAAGGACTTCGGCGGCGCTCTCGATACCATTCGCGAGGACTCCATGCTTCCCGCCATCTGCGGCCGCGTCTGCCCGCAGGAGAACCAGTGCGAGGGCAAGTGCATCCGTGGCAAGAAGTCCGAGCCCGTGGCCATCGGCCAGCTCGAGCGCTTCCTGGGTGACCGCCCCGAGCTCGCCTCCACGCCCAAGATGGCCCCCAAGAACGGCAAGAAGGTCGCTGTCGTCGGCTCCGGCCCGTCCGGCATCACCTGCGCCGGCGAGCTCGCCCGTAACGGCTTTGACGTCACCGTCTTCGAGGCCTTCTTCACCGGCGGCGGCGTGCTGGTCTACGGCATCCCCGAGTTCCGTCTGCCCAAGGCAGTCGTCAAGCGCGAGATTGACGGCCTGGAGGACATGGGCGTCAAGTTTGAGTACAACTCCGTCGTGGGCAACATGGCCACGGCCGAGGAGCTGTTCGAGCAGGGCTTCGACGCTATCTACGTGGCGACCGGCGCTGGCCTGCCCAAGTTCCTCAACGTCCCCGGCGAGAACCTGCCCAACGTCTTCTTCGCGAACGAGTACCTCACCCGCGTGAACCTGATGAAGGCCAACAAGTTCCCCGAGTACGACACCCCCACCAAGCACGGCAAGAACGTCGTTGTCTTTGGCGGCGGCAACGTGGCCATGGACGCCGTCCGTACCGCCAAGCGCCTGGGCGCCGAGCACGCCATCATCGCCTACCGTCGTACCGAGGACGAGATGCCCTGCCGTCGCGCCGAGCTGCACCATGCTAAGGCCGAGGGCGTCGAGGTTCTGCCGCTCGTCTCCCCGCTCGAGTTTGTCGCTGGCGAGGACGGCTCCGTGTGCGCCGTCAAGGTCCAGAAGATGGAGCTCGGCGAGCCCGACGAGTCCGGCCGCCGTCGCCCGGTGCCCATCGAGGGCGCCATCGAGGAGATCCCCTGCGACGTCGCGATCTCGGCTATCGGCACCAACGCCAACCCCTTCGCTGCCAAGATCGGCGGCAAGATGGAGCTCAACAAGTGGGGCTACATCGTCGCCGACGAGGAGACCGGCCAGACCACCGATCCCCGCATCTGGGCCGGCGGCGACATCGTCACCGGTGCCGCTACGGTCATTCTGGCGATGGGCGCCGGCAAGAAGGCCGCCGCTTCGATCACCAAGAGCCTGCTGGGCGAGTAATCACCTGCAGCACTAGCCATCAAACGGCAAAGTCCCCGTCGAGCACACGCCCGGCGGGGACTTTTTTCTATGCCGGCCGCCCCAACCACCACGATGGGGCAGGCACCTTTGTGGTGGTTGGGGACTTGCCCGGTCGTTTTGTCTCAATCTGTAACAGCTGGAGTCCGTTGAGCCCTGCAGTTGTTACAGATCGAGATATTGTGCCGGCCGCCCACGCCGCATCTCAATCTGTAACAGTTAGAGACCAAATATGCCGCCTGGTGTTACAGATCAAGACGTTGGGCTGACGGCCGAACGGTTCATCTAAATCTGTAACAGTTAGAGCCATTTTCGCTGGCTTGGTGTTACAGATCGAGATTTTGCAAAAGCCGAGGATAGGCACTGCCGCCAAGGCCTTTCCCTCGGCCTAAAACAAAACCCCCACAAAGGTGCCTGTCCCCTTTGTGGGGGTTTGGTCGGCTAGCCTTCGAGCTGGGCGACTTTGTAGCGGTAGGCAGCGGCGATGACGTCTTTACAGCCCTCGCGTCCCAGCTTAGCGCGGTTGACGACGATATCCTTGCCGCTCGTCATCTTCCACTTTCCGGCGCTAT
>CAJLPX010000011.1 GCA_905208635.1 uncultured Collinsella sp.
AGGCCCTCGCGGCCTAGTCGCTATTTAGGGCGTCCAAGATTTGGGACGCAGTTCAAAGACGGAGCCGGGCCTTGTTGCGTTTGCCCAGATAAAACCTGCCAAAATAAACCTGTCCCTTTTTGGCAGGTTAGCGGAGCTTGCTGGTCTCGAAGTACTCGGGGAACTGGTCCAGAACCTCGGTTTGGTTGCGGAACATCATGTGCAGGTGCTTGCTGACCAAAAAGCTCGCCTCGATGGGGTCGCGACCGGCGATAGCGCGGCGAATCTGCTTGTGCTCGTTCACGATGTCCTGATTGTCGAGAACCTGCGTGGCGGCGCGCAGCCAGCGGAAGCGCTCCAGGTCGGCATTGGTCTCCTCGAGCCACGACCACACAGTGCTGCGGCATGCGATGCTAAAAATCATGTGATGCATGAGGTTGTCGCTCAAAAAGAAGCCGATGCGATCCTCTTCGGCCATGGCCTTTTCCTGCAGCGCGATGGCGCGGTCGAGCTGCTCGATGCCTGCCGAGGTGGCACGGGCGCAGCACTCCACAATTACCTGCTTTTCCAGGTGCTCGCGAATGTAGCAGGCACTCTCGGCAAGGGTGAGGTTGATGGGCGAGACATAGGTGCCGCTCTGGGGCACGGTGCGCACCAGGCCTTCCTGCGCCAAGCGAACCAAAGCCTCGCGCACGGGCGTGCGCCCCATATCCAGGTCGTCGCAAAGTTGCTTGACGCCCAGCTTTTCGCCCGGCTTGTAGTCCAGGTAGACGATTTTGCGTCGAATGGTGTGGTAGGACTGGTCCTGTAGGCTCGTTTCCTGCTCGCCGACGTGCATCGATTCTTCCATAGCGCCTCGCAACTGTTCTATCAAACTCATATGTCAGTTGTTAATTATGCCGCGAATCAGCTCTCCGCGGTGGGTAATTCGGCTGTTGCCTGAGAACTATTGCGGCATCTTAGTCTGTGTTTGCGCAAGGCTGCGCTCAATGTTGCCGTATCATAAGCCGTCGCAAACGTGAAATAGAAAGAAGGAATCCCATATGCAACTGGCAAATATCGTACGCGAGCGCTGGAAAGGCGTTTTGTTCTGCCTGATCATCGCCATTCCCGCGACGTTGCTCGGCAAACAAATTGAGGTGGTCGGCGGTCCGGTATTCGCCATCCTCTTTGGCATGGTCCTGGCGCTCGTCTTTCCCAAGAATCGTCGCGAACAGCTCGCCGCCGGCGTCACCTATACGTCTAAAAAAGTCTTGCAGTACGCGGTAATCCTGCTTGGCTTTGGCATGAACCTCTCGCAGATTCTGTCCAAGGGCGCCCAGTCGCTGCCGATTATCGTGGCGACAATCTCGACTTCGCTTGTCATTGCCTTTGTGCTCTGCCGCGTTATGAACGTGCCGAGTAAGATCGCGACGCTTGTGGGTGTGGGCTCGTCGATTTGCGGCGGTTCTGCCATCGCCGCGACCGCGCCCGTCATCGATGCCGACGATCGCGAGATTGCCCAGGCCATTTCGGTCATCTTCCTGTTTAACGTTATCGCGGCGCTCGTGTTTCCGACGCTCGGCGGTATGCTCGGGCTGACAGACGAGGGCTTTGGCCTGTTTGCCGGCACCGCCATCAACGACACCTCGTCCGTAACGGCTGCGGCGAGCGCCTGGGACAGCATGCATCCCGGCGCCAATGTGCTCGAGAGCGCCACGGTGGTCAAGCTCACCAGAACGCTGGCCATTATCCCCATCACGCTGGTTCTCGCATGCTGGCAGATGCATCTGGCGCGCAAGGCCGGCGGCGACGCCAAAAGCACGTTCTCCCTTAAACGCGCGTTTCCCATGTTTGTGCTGTTCTTTGTGCTGGCGAGCGTAATCACCACGGTGCTTCAGCTTCCCGCGCCCTTTACGGCGCCCATCAAGGAGCTTTCGAAGTTCTTTATTGTGATGGCCATGGCGGCTATTGGTTTTAATACCGATATCGTCGAGCTGGTCAAAAAGGGCGGCAAGCCCATCGCGCTGGGCTTTTGCTGCTGGATTGGCATTGCGTGCATGAGTTTGGGGATGCAGCACGTGCTGGGAATCTGGTAGAGAAGTAGCTTATTTGCGTGCTGCGTGCCGGTGAGCGCATTCTCACGGTGGAGCGATAGGAGCTCTTGCGGGTATGGCTTGTCCGCAGGTTTATAAGTCCCGAAGAGCTCTTATCGCCCCGCCAGGATGGCGATGCGGGGCAACACCTATACTCGCAGGACGGCGCTTTCTGCCCTATAGTGTTTGGTGAGCAATATCGTTCAATTTTGAAACACTCGGTCGTGCGACCGTCGGCGGCTGCACGTCGCCGCGGACAGGGGCAAATTATGGATAGCGATGCCAAGCTGAACATCTTGACCGAGGCCCTGGCTGCTGCCGGGGCCTCGGCATTGGCAATCGATGTGCGTGGGGACGTCGCGATTTCGACCATGAATGACGCGGCGCTTGAGCGGGATGTGGCGGCTTTTGTCGCTGAGCGCCTCGACCGTATAGGAGACGGCGCGCGTCTGGTTATGGGACGTGCGGGTGCGCGCCTGAGCCTGACTGTTCGCCCCACCGACAAAGAGGGCGGGAGGCTTTGGGTCGTTGTGGTCCGCGAGGTGCGCGGTGCCGCGGCGCATGCGGGCATCGAGTGGCTCAACGCCGACGAAGTTGAGGCCCGCTACGAATCGAGCGCGTACGGCGTCGTTGAGGGTGCCGCTGCGGTAGCTGCACCGGTGGCCGAGAGCTATGCGCGCGGCGTGCCCCTTATGCTCGAGGGCGAGCTGGGCGCGGGTCAGGTCGAGATCGCCAAGCGCCTCTATCTGGACGGTCCTTTTGCCGATCAACCCTTTGTTTCCGTCGCGCTCGATGAGCTCACCGATCGGGGCTGGCGCCATGTGCTCAAAAGCTCCGAATCGCCGCTGTTCCAAACGGGGCTGACCCTTTGCATTGAGGGCTGGAACGCGGTTGGCCCCCAGCGCCTCCGCGAGCTCGTTTCCACGATGGCTGACACCGCGTTGGCGACGCGCTGCCATGTGGTGCTGACAGCGAATGACATGCCGGGCGGCGGCGAAAGTGATCAAGCCGCCTTTGTGACCGAGCGCTTCGCCTGTGCGGTGAGCGTGGCGCCGGCGATTGCCGAGCAAGGAGCCGCGTCGACAAAGGTTGCGCGCTATTTGGAATATCTCGCTGATGCATTTGGGACGGCAGCGCCCACGCTGTCCGCCGCGGCGACGAAGACGCTCGATGCTTACCGCTGGCCGCGCAATTATCTGCAGCTCCGCGAGGTCTCGGAACGACTGTATATATTGGTGGGGGCGGGCGCGGTGGACCGCGCTGTGGCGGAGGAAGTGCTCGCCCAAGAGGACGTGATTAAGACCGCAACCTTTGGCGCCCCGACACTCGAAAGTGACCTGTATATCCTGCGACCGCTGGCCGATACCGAGCGAGATATCGCGCATCTGGTTGTAGATCATCTACACGGCAACCGAACCCGTGCGGCGGAGGTGCTGGGCATAAGCCGTACAACGCTGTGGCGCTTGCTGAAGGACGATGACCGTTGAGCGAGGCGCCCGTGACCGCGCGCGACGCGTGTGCTACAGTCCAAAGCGTTATTGTTTCGATTTGGTTACGGCGTGCGAGGGCATATGGCTGAGACTTCAAAACCGAGCCGCAGAAGGCGGAGTGCCGCGCCGGTTAACCGACGCACGACATCGGTGACGTGGGGCAAACACGCCTCGGGGTTTGATGGCTCGTTCAAGCGCACTAAATATGGCTATCCTTCGGCAAGCGCTCGCTTGGCCATGCAGGCCGAGCCGTCGCTGTGGGGCCGCAAGCGCGTGGTGGGCTCAAAGCTCAAGCACGACGGAACGCTCGGTTACATCAGCCGCGGGGCGGCTCGTCGCAGCGGGCTCAATCCCGCCGGCTGGCATCGCTACGTGCCGATCGTGGCTGTCGTTGCAGCAATCATCATCGCACTCGCTGCGCTTGGCTACGCCGGCGGCGGCGCCAACTTGGACGCAATGTTTAAATCGCCCGAGCTCGCACATGCAGGCATAGAAGTTGTCGAGGGCGCACAGGTCCAGACGGGCGTCGCGCCCCAGCGCGGAATCGTTGCGGCAGCTTCCACTATCGCCGATGCGCAAAAGGACGAGGACGAACAGGGCGACGGCGCCGAAACGACTCAAACGAACGAAACGACGACAACTCCACCGGCAAGATAAGTTGCGAGCGGGTCCGCCGTTCGTTAGAACGGCGGAACTAATTACTTTACATACACCACGTTGTCGCGGCGGGGTTTGGGCTCGGGTAGCGTGTCCTCGGCATAGCCCAGAATGCAGTGACCGACACCGCGCAGGCTGCCGTCGGCGGGCAGGCCCCAGCTTGCCAGCAGTTCCAAGCCTTCGGGCGAGTCGAAGACCTCATGTGCGCGGTGAATCCAGCACGAATCGACACCCAGTGCATAGGCGGCGTTGAGCAAGTTGCCCATGGCGAGCGAGCCGTCTTCCAGATGTGTGGGCACGCTGCGGTCAACCAGCACCACCACAACGGTCTTGGCGCCATAGAAGGGGTCGCCGTTGCTGCCCATGACCTGGGCGTTGAGCTGCGAGAGACGCTTGACGGTCGTGGGGTCGGTGACGGCGACAAACGTCACCGGCTGGCGCCCCATGCCGCTCGGTGCATATTGGCCGGCTTCGATAATACGTGCAAGCTTTTCGGCCTCGACGGGACGATCGCTGTAGTTGCGGCAGCTGCGGCGGTGAATGAGCGCTTCGATAGTCTCCATGGTGTCTCCTTGCGGTGGCGTTGCAGATGTCCCGTTCATACCCGCCGGGCTCAAACGATAGACGGTCAATTGCCCGGCCAAAAGGATAGATTCCAATTGGGAAAGTAGGTTTGCATAAAAGTACCTTCAGAATGTGACAAACAAATGGGATGGTTAAACGTTTTATCCCGTCTACCCTGCGGTTTTTTACCACTTGCCTAAATGACGAACGCATAACCTCTGATAAAGGTTTTACTAAAGGAGTACCAACGTTTATCAATGCGCCGTGGTGGCGCCGGGCCAGGAGGTAACATCATGTTCCAGGCTGGAGATGTCGTCGAGACCGATTTCGAAGGATTTCTGAAGCTGCTGCGTTCCAAGACGCGCGCTTTCGTGTCGATTAACGATCACGAGTACTACATCACGCACACCGATGGCTATTGGCGTGTTCAGGATTGCGAGGCCCTCAACGACAAGGGCCACTTTACTGACTGCTCCGAGCTGGTCAACACGGTCTGCGAGGTCGTCGAGCTGCCGTGGATTGCCGGCAAGAGCCTGCATGATAGCTTCTCGGGCGCTACGGTCTATGAGGCCGTCGCCGCTTAACAGGCAATAAAACCCGATTTTCACGTGACCGCTGGCGCTGCCCCCGCGCCGGCGGTCTTTTTCTGCCGATAGGCCATAAAAGTGCAAACATTTGCGGAGCGACTGTTGACGATAGTCAAAACTCGGACTAATCTAGAGACATAAATTGGTCAAAAATCGGACAATCGAATGGTGGGATAGATGAATAGCGCTGTTACACTGGTCGACTTCGACCGGTTGCTCAATGGACTCGACCATATTTATTCGGAGTTCTCGCGCGCCTGCGGTCTTTCGGACTGCGCTTACTGGATGCTCGTCGATACCAGCACGGCGGGCGGCAGTGTTGCCGTAAGCCGTCTGACAAGCGAATGGTTCTACAGCAAGCAGACTATCAACTCGGCAATTAAAACCTTGACGGCGCGGGGCTTCGCAACGTTGGAGTTTGCCGAAGGCAGCCGTAAGAACAAGGTTGTGTGTTTGACCGAAGCGGGCATGCGGTTTGCCGAGCAATATGCGCTGCCGGCGCAAGAAGCCGAGCAACAGGCTTTCGAAGTGCTCGAGCCCTGGGAACAACGCGAAATCATGCGCCTAATCGGAAAATTTTCCCATGCGCTCGGCGATGAGTGCGATGCCTTTAAGCAGCATATCGCTGCCGAGAGCCAGGCCGAGAATCAAGGAGAGGGGGAGTCGTGCGACTCTTAATGAGGTTTATGAAGCCGTATCGCGGGCTTGTCGCGGTGACGTTGTTGGTGCTGCTAATCGACAACGTCGGTACGCTGTTGGTTCCCACGATGCTGGCGAACATGGTCAACACCGGCATCACCACGGGCGATGTCGACTACATCCTGCGCAACGGCCTCTACATGCTTATTGCGACCGGCATGGCCAGCGGCGGCGCGGTGCTGGGCTGCTATCTTTCGGCGCGCCTGGCCGCCAACGTGGCCTGCGATATCCGCAACGCCGTCTACGACAAGTCGCTTGAGCTGTCTGCCAGCGACTTTGAGTGCTTTGGCACGGGCTCGATGATCACGCGTTCGCTCAACGACATCAACGTGATCCAGCAGGCGATTCTGCAGACGATTCAACTGGTGCTGCCGGTGCCGTTTTTGGCCGTGGCGGGCATCATCTTTGCCTGGCTCATCGATCCCGCCATGGGCACGCTGCTG
Source organism: uncultured Collinsella sp. (assembly GCA_905208635.1). Lineage (GTDB taxonomy): Bacteria > Actinomycetota > Coriobacteriia > Coriobacteriales > Coriobacteriaceae > Collinsella. The sequence continues at coordinate 6,495 of CAJLPX010000011.1, forward strand.
GGCGTCGTGGTTGCGATCGTGCTGGTGGCGGCGGTCTTTACGGTCGCTAACGCCGCGCCGATCTTTATGCGCCTGCAGAGCTTTATCGACCGCATGAACGTGGTGCTGCGCGAGAACATCGTGGGCGTTCGCGTCATCCGCGCCTTTAATAAAGAGCGCCACGAGGAGCAGCGCTTGGACGAGGTGTTTAGCGAGTACGCGGACAACGCCATTAAGGTCAACCACCTTTTTGTGGGGCTCGACAGCTCCAGCTTCTTTTTGATGAACATTGCCGAGGTGGCGGTGCTGTGGGTGGGCGGCAACCGCGTGGGCGCCCATGCGATGCAAATCGGCAGCATCTCGGCCGTGCTGGAGTACGCGATCCTGATTCTGTTCTTTGTGATGATGGCGCAGATGGTGGTGCTGACACTCCCGCGCGCCGCCGCATGTCTGAACCGCGCGCAGCAGGTGCTGGAGATTGAGCCGAGTATCGTGGATGGCGAACGCACGCTCGACGCGAGCACGTCCGACTCAAAGGACGAATCGGATGCGGTCGCCGTGTTCGATCACATGTCGTTTCGTTTTGACGATGCCGACGAGGACACGCTGTGCGATCTGAACTTTACCTGTCGCCGCGGCCAGACGACCGCGATCGTGGGCTCGACGGGATCGGGCAAGTCGACGGTGGCAAAGCTTCTGCTGCGCTTCCACGATGCCACCAAGGGCGCCATTCGCCTGGGCGGCGTCGATCTGCGCGAGCTTTCGCAAGACGAGATTCGCGGGCGCATCGCCTATGTGCCGCAGAAGGCATGGCTGTTCTCGGGCACGGTGGCAAGTAATCTGCGCTTTGGCAACGAGGACGCGACCGAGGCCGACATGCTTCATGCGCTTGAGGTTGCCCAGAGCACCTTTGTGCTCGATCAGCCGCAGGGACTCGATACCCCGGTGGCCCAGGGCGGTACGAACTTCTCGGGTGGTCAGCGCCAGCGCCTGGCCATTGCTCGCGCGCTCATGAAGCGCGCCGACCTGTATATCTTCGACGACAGTTTTTCGGCCCTGGACTTTAAGACCGATGCGGCACTGCGCCATGCGCTGCAGGACGAGACGTGCGATGCCGCGGTGCTCATCATCGCCCAGCGCATTTCGACTATTTTGCATGCCGATCAGATCGTGGTGCTCAAGGACGGCGAGGTCGTGGGCCTGGGCACGCACGACGAGCTCATGGAAACCTGCGAGGTGTACCGCGCCATCGCGGAATCGCAGATGAAGGGAGGTGAGTAGCATGACCGAGGAGCTCAAGAAGCAGGGCATCGCCGATGACGCCGCGGTTGCAGAGACAGTCGAGGCGGTGGGCGCCACGCCCGGCCTGGACGAAGCCGCCAAGGCGGCGGAGCGCGAGGCTCGCCGCCAGGCGCTCTACGAGGAAAACGAGCGCGCCGAGGACGAGCGCGCCCGCGCCGAGGCAGAGCGCATGCGCGACGTTGACGACGAGGACGAGGACGAGACGCCCCGCGACACCTGGGCGACGGTGCGCCGCCTGTGGAGCGAGGCCGCCGGCGACCATTGGCGTTTCTATATCGTGTTCGCGAGCATCGTGTTCTATGCCATCTTTAACACCGCGGCGCCGGCCTACAGCGCCCGCGTGATCGATGAACTGTGGGGGCACATGAAGGTGGCGTTTGCCAACAACACTACCTTCAGCATTACCTGGGAGAACTGCGGCAGGACCATCTTCATCTACTTTATGATCTGGACCGCCGCCGCCTCGTTCTACGCACTCCAGAGCTTTTTGATGTCGAGCGTTGCCGAGCGTCTCAACCTGCGTCTACGCAACCGCATCGCACAAAAGCTCAACCGTCTGCCGCTTGCCTACTTTGACGCGCATCGTCCCGGCGAGGTCGTCAGCCGCGCGACCAACGACCTGGACAAGATGTCCGAAAGCATGCAGCGCGGACTGCTGCAGCTGCTGGTGTCGATCGGCACCGTGGTGGGCGCCGTGAGCGTGATGTTCGTGTTTAGCGTGCCGCTCACGCTGGTCTTTTTGTTCTTTACGGCGTTGTCGCTGCTGGTGACCAAAGTGGTCTCGCGTCGCACACATGACGTGACCGGCGAGCGCCAGGAGTGGGTGTCCAAGATTACGAGTGCGGTCGAGGAAGGCTATTCGGGCCGTCTGGTGATTCGTGCGTTTAACTGCGAGCGTCAGAGTTCTGCCGAGGTGCACCAGGCCTCGAGTGAGCTAGCGCGCGTGAGTACCAAGGCCGACTTTATGATCAATGCCGTCGGCCCTGCGGTGCGCTTTATCGGCCGTTTGGCGCAGATCGTGATTGCGCTCGTGGGCTGCAGCATGCTGGTTGCCGGGCATATGACCGTCGGCGTGTTCCAGGCGTTCTTCCAGTTTATCTACGAGGCGTCCGAACCCATGACGCAGCTGTCGTTCACCTTCAACTCGCTGCAGAGCGCGCTGGCGAGTGCGGAGCGCGTGTTCGACCTGCTCGATGAGCCCGAGATGGAGGCCGATCCGCTGCCGGACGAGGCCGCCAAGCTGCCGGGTCGCGTTGAGGGCCGCGTCGCTTTTGAGCATGTGCGCTTTGGCTACACGCCCGAAAAGCCGCTCATGCGCGACGTGTCGTTTACCGCCGAACCGGGTCAGAAGATTGCGGTGGTGGGAACCACGGGTGCGGGTAAGACCACGCTCATCAACCTGCTCATGCGCTTCTACGAGATTGACGGCGGCCGCATTACGCTCGACGGTGTGGATACGCGCCTCATGAACCGCGGTGAGTTACGTCAGCAGTTTGGCATGGTGCTGCAGGACGCCTGGCTGTTCGACGGCACGATTGCCGAAAACATCGCCTACGGCTGCCCCGAGGCAACGCGCGACGAGATCGTGGCTGCCGCCCGCGCCGCGCAGGTCGACTTCTTTGTGCGCACCATGCCGCAGGGCTACGACACGCGCGTGGCCAATGATGCCGAAAGCATCAGCCAGGGCCAGCGTCAGCTGCTGACCATTGCGCGCGTGCTGCTCAACAACCCGGCGATTCTCATTCTGGATGAGGCGACCTCAAGCGTGGATACGCGCACCGAGCTTGCCATCGGCCGTGCCATGGACGCGCTCATGCATGGGCGCACGAGCTTTGTGATCGCACATCGCCTGTCGACGATCGTGGATGCCGACCTGATTCTGGTCATGGATCACGGCAACATTATCGAGCAAGGCACGCATAAGGAACTGCTGGCTGCCGAGGGCGCCTACGCCGACCTCTATCTGAGTCAGTTCGCCTAAGGTGACAAAGGGACAGTTCCGCATGTCACATTGGAAACAAGGCGTGCCGGGGATTGATTCCCTGGCGCGCCTTTTGCGTCGGTGTCGATGTTGTTTTGTGCCGCTCGCGTTCCTAGTGCTCGTCCACGAGCTTGGCGACGAGGGCCTTGAGCTCGGCCACCTCTCGCTCGAGTTCCTTGACGCGGCGGGCATTCTCGGTGATGCCCTGGCGGTTGAGGGCGCTCTGCTCGGCGGCGTCATCGGGCATGTACTCGCGATGCTGCTTGGCATCGAAGCTTTCTTCGAACACGCGGCAGCCGTTGCGCTTGATGATGCGCCCGGGCACGCCCACGACGGTGCAGTTATCGGGTACGTCTTTGACGACGACCGAGTTGCCGCCGATCTTGACGTTGTTGCCGATGCGGATGTTACCGAGCACCTTGGCGCCTGTGCCCACAGTGACGTTATTGCCGAGCGTTGGGTGGCGCTTACCGGTCTCGTTGCCGGTACCGCCGAGCGTGACGCCCTGGTAGAGCACGCAGTTGTCGCCCACAATGGTGGTCTCGCCGATGACGACGCCCATGGCATGGTCGATAAAGAAGTGCTTGCCGATCTGCGCGGCGGGATGAATCTCGACGCCGGTGATATGGCGGGTGATTTGCGAGAGCACGCGGGCGAGCGAGCGATGTCCATGTTCCCACAGCCAGTGCTCGGGCACGTGGTTCCACTTGGCGTGCAGGCCGGGGTAAGAAAGGAAGATGACTAGGCCGTTTTGCGCGGCGGGGTCCTGTGCCTGGACGGTCTTGATGTCCTCGCGAATGGTATTGATAAAGCTCACCGGCCGCCCTCCCTTAGCACCGCGACAATGCAATTCAATAAAGTATAGCGATTCGCTAGGGATTAGGAAGAGCAATCTTGCTCGGCTTTGCGCGACAGGTGTCAATTATGCAAACTTGCTGGTAATGAAGTCACGCTTTTGTAAGGTCGTGTGCGTTGCCGCGTCACAACCGTATACTGGTCAACTTGGACGTGTCCGCGCCCACAACTGAGAGGTTTTACTTCATGGGTTTCATCAATTTTATCGCCGAGCTGCTTAAGGATCCGCGCACCGCGATCGCCAGCTGGATCGCCGCCGGCCCGCTTATGGCCTATGGCTGCGTGTTCCTGATCATCTTTATCGAGACGGGCGTGGTGTTCTTCCCGTTCCTTCCCGGCGATTCGCTGCTGTTTGCCTCGGGTTTCTTTGCCCACAACGGCGGCTTTAACATCGTGGCTCTGCTGGCCGTCGCATGGACGGCTGCCATCTTGGGCGATCAGTGCAACTTTATGATCGGTCATTTCTTTGGCCAAAAGATCATCGCCTCGGGCAAGGTGAAGGCCATGACGCCCGAGCGCATCAAAAAGTCCGAGGACTTCCTGGACAAATGGGGCCACCTGGCCATCTTCCTGGGTCGCTTCTTCCCGTTTATCCGCACCTTTGTGCCCTTCATCGCCGGCATGGGCGGCATGCATTGGCGCAACTTTGTCATCTTTAACGTGCTGGGCGGCATTACCTGGTCGACGGTCTTCACTCTGCTGGGCTACTTCTTTGGCGGCATCCCCTTTGTGCAGGAGCACTTTGAGCTGCTGATTATCGGCATCGTCGCCGTGTCGATCATCCCGACCGTGGTCGGTCTGGTTAAGGCTAAGCTGGGCAAAAAGAACGCGTAGCTCGAGCCAGCGCGCAAACCGTGCCGTTGAGGCCCGTCACCGCTTACGGTGGCGGGCCTTTTTGCTTCGGTCAAATGAAAATACTTTACTTAGTTAAAGAAAAGCGTTTTATCAGACGCGTACGGGGAGTACAATCTCGTGCATGCGAATCGACGTGCCATCGGCTTTGATGCCGTTCGCGTGTCCCGTCCGGCTCTACGCTCCGGGCGTGCGACGTTGCGACGCGGTCGGCCCCGGTCCTTGCGTGCGGGTTCGCGAGTATGCAACTGTGTATGTAAGGAGCGACATATGGCTGTCGAGAAGAAGGATATCGATTGGGGTAGCCTCGGCTTTGGCTACATGAAGACCGATTACAGCTACGAGGCCCATTGGAAGGATGGCGAGTGGGACGAGGGTGGCCTGACCACCGACCACACCCTGCATGTCTCCGAGTGCGGTGGCATCTTCCATTACTGCCAGGAGGTCTTTGAGGGCCTGAAGGCCTATACCGCCGAGGACGGCAGCATCGTCTGCTTCCGTCCCGACATGAACGCCGAGCGTATGTATAACTCTGCCCAGCGCCTCGAGATGCCCCCGTTCCCCAAGGACAAGTTTGTTGAGGCCGTCAAGCAGGTCGTTTCTGCCAACGCCGCCTGGGTTCCGCCCTTCGGCTCCGGTGCAACCCTGTACGTGCGTCCGTTTATGATCGGCTCTGGTGACGTGATCGGCGTGGCTCCCGCTCCTGAGTACACGTTCCGCATTCTCGTGACCCCGGTCGGTCCGTACTTTAAGGGTGGCCTCAAGCCCGTCAAGCTGCGCGTTTCCGAGTACGACCGCGCCGCACCGCACGGCACCGGCAACATCAAGGCCGGCCTCAACTACGCCATGTCCCTCAAGCCCACGATGGAGGCCCATCGCGAGGGCTATGCCGAGAACCTGTATCTCGACTCTGAGTCCCGCACCTATGTCGAGGAGACCGGCGGCGCGAACGTTCTGTTCGTGAAGGAGGACGGCACCCTCGTCGTTCCTCAGTCGCACACCGACTCCATCCTGCCCTCCATCACCCGTCGCTCGCTCGTTCAGGTTGCTCAGGACCTGGGCATGACCGTCGACCAGCGTCCCGTCGAGTGGGCTGAGGTCAAGGCCGGTACCTTTGTCGAGTGCGGCCTGTGCGGCACCGCTGCCGTCATCTCCCCGGTTGGCGAGATTGACAACAAGGTCTATGGTGCCGATGAGACCGTGACCTTCCCGGCTGGCTACACCGAGATTGGCCCCGTGATGAAGAAGCTCCGCGAGACCCTGACCGGCATCCAGTCTGGTGCTGTTGAGGATAAGCACGACTGGGTTTACACCGTCGCGTAAGCTGCCATAGCTGTTCGGCCCGAGGGCGACCTTCCTTTCCGGCGCGTCCTCGGACATGAAAGAACCTCCGCTGCGCACTACGTGCGGCGGAGGTTCTTTCGTCCTGCGGAGTGCGCCGGAAAGGAAGGTTGCCCTCGGGCCTGCGTTACCTCGGCGCTGCCGTTACGGGCAATATAGATCTGAATTAAAGATGGCGCGCGGCCTTTTAGGCCGCGCTTTTGTTTTGCGTCGCGCCATGTGGGGGTGGTGGCGACGTGCATTTTTGCGAGTATTCTGCAATCGAAGGCCCCTGTATACCGTCGTTCGGGCAAAACCCGTGCTCGTCGATGCTTTTCGCGAATAATAGGCGGGGTTATGGGCTGCTGGGTCGCGAGCTGCAGAGGTATTCGCTATCTAACGCCTCTGCTGCGGCGCCCAAAACTCTTGGCTGTGCTGAATACTCCCAAAAATGTACGGCGCCTTGAGGGGGACCTTCGCGATAAGGGAAACCGCCCCGTCGAAGTATGCATTCGACGGGGCGGTTTATGCATTTGGCCGATTAAAGATGCGCTGTCAAACTACTAGAACTTGACGGTCGGGGCCTGGCGGGCTGCTTCGGCGGCCTCGAAGCCCTGGCGCTCCTTAAACTGGAAGATGCCGGCAAAGATGACAGCCGGGAACGTCTGGATGGCGTTGTTGTAGCTGAGCACGCAGTCGTTGTAGCTCTGGCGTGCATAGCTAATCTTGTTTTCGGTATCCTCGAGCGATGCCTGCAGCTGCGTAAAGTTGGTGTTTGCCTTCAGATCGGGGTAGGCCTCGGCCACGGCGAAGAGCTGGCGTAGCGCACCGGTCAGCACGTTGTCGGCCTCCATCTTGGCCTCGGGCGTAGTGGCCTTGACGGCGGTGTTACGCGCGCTGATCACGGCGGAGAGCGTCTCCTGCTCGTGCTTGGCGTAGCCCTTGACGGTCTCGACCAGGTTGGGGATCAGGTCGTTGCGGCGCTGCAGCTGCGTATCGATGTTCTGCCAGGCGTTATCGATGCGGTTACGCTTGGTGACCATGTTGTTGTAGATGCCGGCGATGGCGCAGACAATCACAATGACAACAACGATGCCGATGATGACGGTAATCATGATGTCTCCGTTTCGAATGGCCGCGGCGGCATGCGCCAGCTGCCGTTGGTATAACGCTACTAGTATACCCGCAACGTTTTGCCGTGCCGAACTTTCCGGTAAGCGTTATGTTTTCGGTGGGGTTGGCACTGGGGCAAAGCGCGCGAGGTACAGGTGTAAGATATGCGACAGATTGACGAGTGTTGTCTTTGCCCTGAGGATGGCGATACCAGTGGACCTTCGCATCAAGAAAACCTACCGTGCCCTGTTCGATGCCTTTACCGAGCTTCTCGAGGAGCATCGTTTTGAGGACCTGACGGTTGCCATGTTGTGCGACCGCGCCATGATTCGCCGCACGACGTTCTACAAGCACTTTCGCGACAAGAACGATTGCTTTGCCTTTTATATCGATGAGCTTATGTCGGGTTTGCCGCAAAAACAGCCCGATGAGGCCGGCGCAGTGTCTGCCGAGGACGTGCGCGCGCTTCGGCACGCGATTTTGGACGATGCCATGGATTTGATTCTGGCGCACGAGCAGCTCATGGATAACATTTTGGCAAGCAGCATGTCGGGCATGCTGACAAACGTTATTTGCGACCGCATTGCCTGCTCCATCCGCGAGCGTGTGATGAACGTGCTTGCCGAGGATGCCCTGGCCCCCGTGTCACTCGAGACGACGTCTGAGTTTGTCGCCGGCGGTATTATTCGACTTTTCACGATATGGTGGGAATCGGGCCACGATCTTGAGCGTCGACCTGAGATGGCCGACGTGGTCGATGCGCTGTTTGAGCGGACCATGACACCGGTGCATCATTAAAAGTGGCGGAGAGAGGGGGATTCGAACCCCCGGAACGCTCTCGCGCTCAACGGTTTTCAAGACCGCCGCATTCAACCGCTCTGCCATCTCTCCGTGAGTCGTAATGATAGCATCGTTTTGAATTTGCAACAGGGAAGGCGAACGATGACGATCACCGAAATCGATGAGAAGTTCATGCGCGAGGCGCTGGCGGAGGCGCGAGCCGCCGCGGCGGTGGGCGAGGTACCCATCGGAGCCGTAGTGGTGCGCGACGGCGAGATCGTCGCGAGGGCGCACAATCGGCGCGAGCTCGATCAGGATCCTTCGGCTCATGCAGAGTTCGCGGCCCTGTGCGCTGCCGCTCGGTCGCTCGGTCGCTGGCGCCTTTCCGACTGTACGGTCTATGTGACGTTGGAACCCTGCTGCATGTGCGCAGGCCTTATGGTTAACGCGCGCGTGGGGCGCTGCGTGTATGGCGCGAGCGACGCCAAGGCGGGCGCGTTGGGATCCCTATACGATTTGAATGCCGACTCGCGCCTGAATCATCGGTTTAACGTGACGGCTGGCGTGCTGGCAGACGAGTGTCGTGAGGTGTTGAGCGGCTATTTTAGTGGGTTGCGTGGCACCGATGGTACTGGCTGCGGTTGTGGGGCCGATCTCGAGGCACATGCCGCTCATGCCGAGGCGCTCGCGTGTGCCGAAGAAATCGCCGTTGAGGTGGTCGATTTTGGTGCCGCGTGCCGCCGGCCCCGCCGTGTGCTGTTGGCGATCGACTCCTTTAAGGGTAGCGTTTCGAGCGCGCAGGCGGAGGCGGCGGTTGCCGAAGGCGTGCGCCGTGTGTGGTCCGATGCCCAGGTGGCCACGTTGCCGCTGGCAGATGGTGGTGAGGGAACGCTCGATGCCGTTGCCGCGTGCGGCGGTGAGATTGTGACCTGCGAGGTGGCAGGCCCCTTTGGCGACCGCGTGTCCGCCCGGATACTGGTGGACGGCGAGCACGAGTCGGCTGTTATTGAGATGGCCGAAGCCGCAGGCATCGGGTACTCGCCTTGCACGGAGTCGTCGGCGCTTGCGGCTTCGACCTATGGCGTGGGCGAACTGATGCTTCATGCGGTTCGCACGGGTGCAAAGACTATCTATATTGGCTTGGGCGGCAGCGCCACCAACGACGGCGGCGCCGGCATGCTGCAGACGCTGGGCGCGCGTGTGGTCGATGATCGGGGCTGCGATGTCGCCCCCGGTCTTGCCGGCCTTGAGCAGGTGGCGAGCGTTGATTTGGCGCCAGCGCTTCGGGCGCTGAACGGCGCGCGTGTCGTGGTGCTTTCCGATGTCGAGAATCCGCTTGTGGGACGCCGAGGCGCCCTAGCGGTGTTCGGTGGGCAGAAGGGCCTGCCGACAGATGACGCCGAAGCGCTTCACAAGTGCGACAGCTGGATGGTCGGCTACGGCCGCCTGCTCGATACGGCGATTGCTAGGGCGCGGGCTCAGGGGTTGTTGTGCGCACTCGAGGGCACACGGACATTTGGCTCGGTGCTCGGCGTGCCCGGTGCAGGTGCCGCCGGCGGCCTGGGAGCAGCGCTGTTGGCGCTCGGTGCGGAGCTGCGTTCGGGCGTGGAGACGGTGCTCGATCTCGTGGGATTTGACGATCGCGTGCGCGATGTCGACCTCGTCATAACGGGCGAGGGCAATATGGATGAGCAGTCCGCCGCCGGCAAGGCGCCGGTGGGTGTGGCCCGTCGTGCGAAGCGATATGGCAAGCCGGCAATCGCTGTCGTGGGCGGTCGCGCTGACAACCTGGATGCGGTGTACGAGCAGGGTATCGACTTGGTTTTGCCGATTTGCCGCAAGCCCATGGATCTGGAGCGGGCACTCGATCCGCAAGAAGCCACAACCAACCTCATCTGCGCCGGCGAGGCAACTGCCCAAGCCTATGACCTCGCTCGCCTCTAAAACCCATCCCCTCGATAAGTTGCGGTGAAATACGGAGTGTTTTTGCCTTTAAGGTGCCAATTCAGTCTGTATTCCACCGCAACTTCGTGAATGGTCATCCGAGGCTGGTCGACATGGGTCTCGAGTCGGACCGTTTGCCACGAAATGCGGCCATCTACTACGTTTGACCGAGCTACCTCGACCATCCCGGATTTTGTGAAATTAAAACTGCAGGTAGACGGCTTGCCGATTTTCGAAAAAGTCGGCTATGGTCGACCCATGCGACCAAAACGTAGTAGATAGGCCCTTTTCGTGGTGCAGCACCGGATCAGTCTATTTGGGACGGGGCTTTCTTGACTACTTTCGCCACCCTGATGCCCCCAGTCAAAAAGTAGTCAAAAAGGCCCCGTCCCAAATTAGCCACCTTGCCCCATCGGGCGGGAGCGGGTAAGATATACCGAGCGCCTAGCGCGTTCGATGGGTTCGGATGACGACATGTTCCGAATCTGGTCAGGTCCGGAAGGAAGCAGCCATAAGGAGCCTCTGTCGGGCATCCGAATCCATCGAGCGCACGGGCGCTTTTTTGGTGCCGCGACATGGCCCGGCCGGCGACGAGGTATTTGGTGTCTCGCTGGTCCTCGGCTGCGCCTGCGGGATCGCTCGACTACCAAATGCCTCGTCGCCGGCCGGGCCCCGTCGTCCAAAAATCACCCGTAAAGGCGCGTTAGTCTAATTAAATCTATCCCTTAAGGAATGCGGCTTGCTAGTGTTGTCTGGGCATTGATGGCTACGTGGTTCAAGAGACGGCGGCGTTGCCATCTGTTTTTACAAGTAAAGAGGCCCGTTTCCCTGGTTTTGGTTGGGGAAACGGGCCTCTTTGTCTATGGGCTTGTAGATTGGTGGGAGCGATATGCTCTGGCAGCTACTTTGAGTTCTTGATGCGGCGTACACCCGCGGTGGCTATTCCGAACCCTGCGGCGGCGATTCCTGCGAGTACGATTGCACTAGGCGTCGTGTCGCCCGTATTCGCAAGCTTGCCGTCTGCATTTGCTTGCTTGGTGGAGCTCGATGGAGCGTATTTGCCGGTCGCGGGCGAGCTGGCGGGCTGTGCCGTTTCGGCCGGCTGCGCTGAGCTGGAGGGTTTTGTCGTCTCGGCGGGTTTCGTTATTTCGGGTGAGGTGGCCTTGTCTGCCGCGGCTTTCGCCTCTTCGTATGCCTTGCAGGCGTCGTCATAGGCCGCTTGCGCCTTTTCCAAATCGCCGAGGAGCGCATTTCGCTTGGCTATGTCCTCGTCGATGTGGGCTTTGGCTTCCTCTGCCTCACTTTCGAAATACTGAACCTGTCTTTCCTGGCTTTCGAGCCGGCGTTGGCAGTGGTGAAGATCATCTTCACAAGATTTTTCTCGCCTTTCTGCCGACATGATCTCACTTCGCAACTGCTTAATAGTTTCGTTAGAAGCTCCGTCGTCGATTGCCTTATTTAATTCTGCCTGAAGGCCGCTTGTCCGGTTGTGGGCCTCATCGTATTTGGCTTGGGCTGCATCGACGTTCGCTTGCATGGCGGGAAGGGGTTCCCTCCGTTTGGCGGCTTCCGTCACCACCATGTCGTAGATCTCTTGAAAAGCGGCAATGTCATCATCGATTTCCGCAAGTTTCTCGGGACTTGCGGCGTCTTTTGCGGCCTCGAGGGTTTTGAGCGCTTCCTGCATGGCTGCATACGCTTTTTCTTTTGCGGCGGCCGCATCTTCCGTATGCAAGGCAACTGCATTGATGGGGGAACTGGTTTCCGCCGCTATCGCCGTTGCGGGGGCGATTCCCGCGGCGAGTGCCGCGGAAAGGGCGATGCCCAAGGTTGCTCGTCTTGCTCTTCTTGCGAGAATGTCGTTCATCTCGGCACCTCATTTCAAGGGTCGGCGACTAACTTGGTAGCACTAATGTAAGTATATCAGGCGGTTTGCCCGCCATTGATCGGGCGTGCGCGTATACCCCTTGATTAACAGCCATTAAATCTATCCCTTAAGGAACGCGGCTTGCTAGTGTTGTCTGGGCATTGATGGCTGCGTGGTACAAGAGACGGCGGCATTGCCATCTGTTTTTTCAAGTAAAGAGGCCCGTTTCCATGGGTTGGGGAAACGGGCCTCTTTTGTCTCCGGGTTTGTGGATTGGCGAAGGTAGTATGATCTGGCGGCTATTTTGAGTTCTTGAGGCGGCGTGTGGCTGCGGTGGCTATTCCGAGTCCTGTGGCGGCGATGCCTGCGAGTGCGATTGCGCTCGGCGCTGCGTCGCCCGTGTTCGCGAGCTTGCCGGCGGTCGTATCTGCTTGCTTGCCGCTGCTCGAGTTCGCCTGCTTGGTGGAGCTCGGCGGGGTATTTTTGCCGGTCGCGGACGAGCCGGTGGGCTGCGCCGTCTCGGCCGGTTGCGCCGAGTTGGAGGGAGGCGTCGTCTCGGTCGGTTGCGTTATCTCGGGCGAGGTGGCCTTGTCTGCCGCGGCCTTTGCCTCTTCGTATGCCTTGCAGGCGTCGTCATAGGCCGTTTGCGCTTTTTTCAAATTGTCGAGGAGCGCATCTCGCCAGGCTGTGAACTGGTCGGTATGGGCTTTATATTTCTCTACAGCACGTTCACAGTCATTAACTTGTCTTTCCTGCCTTTTGAGGCGGTCCTGGACCTCGCGGAGCTCCATTTCGCAAAAGTCAACTCGCGCTTTTGCCGTTACGATCTCTTGGCGCAACGACTTTATTTGCTGTTTAATAGTTTCGGCAAGCTCCTCGTCGCCGAGTGCTTCGACTGCCTTAAGCTCCTCAAGTTTCATGTCTAATTTTGCTTGGAGCTCGCTTACCCGGTTGATGGCCTCGTCGTATTTGGCTTGGGCTGCATCGATGTCCGCTTGCATGGTGGGAAGGGATCCCCTCAATTCGGCGGCTTGCGCCGCCATCTTGTCGCGGAGCTCTTGAAAACGGGCAATGTCATCATTGAATCTCGCAATTTTCTCGGGACTTGCGGCGTCTTTTGCGGCCTCGAGGTTTTTGAGCGCTTCCTGCATGGCTGCATACGCTTTTTCTTTTGCGGCGGCCGCGTCTTCCGTCTGCAAGGCAACTGCACCGGTGGGGGAACTGGTTTCTGCCGCGATCGCCGTTACGGGGGGGCGATTCCCGCGACAAGCGCCGCGGAAAGGGCGATGCCCACAGTTGCTCGTCTTGCTCTTCTTGCGAGAATGTCGTTCATCTCGGCACCTCATTTCAAGGGTCGGCGGCTCAACTTGGTAGCACTAATGTAAGTATACCAAGTGATCGACCCGTAACTTGCCGGGCATGCGCGCCTCTCCGCTTCTCTGGAAACCGAATCCCATTAGAAATGACGAGCTGCTTACGCAATTTTTGGGCTCACCGTACTATCATGATTCGAATTGAGTGTGAATGATGATAGGGAGCGCCTTTTTATGATTGAGCTGCTCAGGCGTTTTGGTGGTAAGTTTCGCCGATATATGGTGATTGGCCCTGCGTGCAAGCTGATCGAAGTGATCTTTGACCTGCTGACGCCGCTGGTGATTGCCCAGATGATCGATAAGGGTATTGGCGCACACGATGTCAACGCCGTTATCCACTACGGCATGGTACTTGGCGCCATGGCTGTGATCGGCATCTCGTTTACGCTCGTCTGCCAAAAGATGGCGGCGCTGACCTCGCAGGGCATGGGCACCGACATTCGCGGCGCGCTCTACGAGCACATCAACAAACTGAGCTATGCCGAACTCGACCGCTTTGGCACGCCGTCGCTTATCACCCGCATCACTAACGACGTCAACCAGGTGCAGCTTGCCGTGGCGTTGGGCGTGCGCATGCTCATCCGCTGGCCCTTCTTGGCGGTGGGCTCCATGTGCGCGGCCCTTGTCATCGACCTTAAGCTCGGCATGATCTTTTTGATTTGCACGCCCGCCATCGGCCTGGTGTTTTGGTTTGTCATGGCGCGCTGCATCCCGTACTACAAGCAGCTGCAGGCAAAGCTCGACCGTATTGCGCTTATCTGCCGCGAAGGCCTTTCAGGCGCTCGCGTGGTTCGCGCCTTTGTGCGCGAAGATCACGAGCGTGAGCGCTTCGCCCAAGCTGCCGATGACCAGGCCAATACTGCCATCGCGGTGGGCAAGCTCTCGTCGATTCTCAACCCCGTCACGTTTCTTGTGATGAACCTGGGCGTGTGTGCCATCCTGTGGGTGGGCGGCATCCAGGTCAACGTGGGCGAGCTCACGCAGGGTCAGGTCATGGCGTTTGTGAACTACATGACGCAGACCCTGACCTCCATCGTGTACGTTGCCAACCTGGTCGTGGTCTTTACCAAGGCGAGCGCCAGTGCGTCGCGCATCAACGAGGTGCTCAATTGCGTGCCGAGCATCACCGACGAGGACAGCCAGCCGGTCGCGCTGCCCAAGCCGGGCAATGTCGCTCCAGTTCCTGCGCTGAGCTTTAGCCATGCGAGCTTCTCTTTTGGCGCCGGCGCTGCCAACGCCGTCAACGATGTGACGCTGGAGCTGCCGCTGGGCAAGACGCTCGGCATTATCGGCGGCACGGGCAGCGGCAAGTCCACGCTCGTCTCGCTTATCCCGCGCCTGTACGATGCGGGCACCGGCAGCGTGAGCGTGATGGGCGCCGACGTGCGCACCTGGCCGCTCGATCAGCTGCGCCATGTGGTCGCGACCGTCCCGCAACGCGCGTCGCTGGTGAGCGGCACCATCCGCAGCAACCTGACCTGGCGCGACGAGGCGGCAACCGACGAGGATCTCTGGGCGGCGCTCGACATGGCGCAGGCGAGCGAGTTCGTGCGCAACAAGCCGCAGGGGCTCGATGCCCCGGTCGAGGCGGGCGGTAAGAACTTCAGCGGTGGCCAACGCCAGCGCTTGACCATCGCGCGCGCCCTGGTGGGCTCGCCACAGGTCCTGATCATGGACGACTCCGCCTCGGCGCTCGACTTTAAGACTGATGCGGCGCTTCGCCGTGCCATTCGCGAGCGCAGCATGCGCGGTGCCGCCGAGGGCGGGCTACCGCTCACGACGGTGATTGTGAGCCAGCGCGTCTCGACCGTGCGCGACGCCGATATGATCTGCGTACTCGACCACGGCTCGGTTGCGGGCCTGGGCACGCACGATGAGCTGTACACGACCTGCCAGCTCTATCGCGAGATTTGCCAGTCGCAGCTGCGCCGCGAGGAACTCGAGGGCCAGCAGGGGAGCACGACGCCCGCGTCCATCCCAGGCGCCGCGTGCGCCCTGGCATCCACTTGCGCAAAGGAGGGCTGCTAAATGAATCCGTATACTTCTTCCGGTTCGGTCGCCACGATGACGGCCAACGTGTCCGGCAACGATAACCTCAACGACTTGGGTGACGGCCCGCGTCAGCCCGGCGACCCCGAGCGCTACCCCGTGGGCGCGGTAACTCGCCGCCTGCTGGGCTACGTCCGTCCGCATCGCATTTCGTTTACGGCGTCGTTTGTGAGCGCTGCCATCTCGGTGATCTTACAACTCTATACGCCCATCCTCATCGGCGAGGGCATCGACCTCATCGTTGCCGCCGGGCAGGTGGACTTTGACGCGCTGCTGCCGCTCGTTACCAAGCTTGCGATTGTCGTGGTGGGCGCGGCGGCCTTCCAGTGGCTGCAGGGCTGCTGCGTCAACCGCCTGTCCTACGAGACAGTGCGCGACATGCGCGTGGAGGCGAGCGACAAGCTCAGCCGCATGCCGCTCAGCTTTATCGACAGCCATGCCCATGGTGACCTTATGAGCCGCGAAGTCAACGACGTCGACCAGGTGGGCGATGGTCTGCTGCAGGGCTTCACGCAGCTCTTTACCGGCGTTATCACCATTGTGGGCACGCTCGCGTTTATGCTCTCCATCAACCTGACCATGACGCTCGTGGTGGTGCTCGTCACGCCGCTTTCCATCTTTGCGGCCGGCGCCATCGCAAAGCTCTCCAACAAGAGCTTTACGGCCCAGCAACGCATTCAAGGCCAGCTCGGCGGCCATATCGAGGAGTATGTGGGCGAGCAAAAGCTCGTGGACGCGTTTGCCTACGGCCCGAGCGCTCAGCAGCGCTTCGATGCCCTCAACGCCGAGCTGTATACGGCGGGTGAGCGCGCGCAGTTTATGGGCTCGCTTTCTAACCCCGGCACGCGCTTTATCAATAACATCATCTATGCCGTGGTCGCTGTGATCGGCTGCGTGGGCGTGATCACGGGCGTGCCCGCGGCGCTTACGGTGGGCGGCGTGCAGATTTTCCTGTCCTATGCCAACCAGTACACCAAGCCGTTCAACGAGGTCACCAACGTCATTACGCAGATCCAGACGGCGTATGCCTCGGCGCGCCGCATGTTCGCGCTGCTCGATGCACGCGAGCAGGAGCCCGACGCGGCGGATGCCGTGGAGCTTGTCGCCCCGCAGGGCGAGGTGACCTTTGAACACGTGGACTTTAGCTATGTGCCCGACCGCAAGCTGCTGCAGGATATCTGCATCGAGGCCAAACCCGGTACGCGCTTTGCCCTCGTCGGTCCCACGGGCTGTGGCAAGACGACGCTCATCAATCTGCTGCTGCGCTTTTACGATATCGATGCTGGGCGCATCGCGGTCGATGGTCGCTCCTCGCGTGACTATACGCGCGCGAGCCTGCGCCGCGTCTTTGGCATGGTGCTGCAGGACACCTGGCTGTTCGAGGGCACGGTGGCCGAAAACATTGCCTACGGTTGCCCCGATGCCACGCGCGAGCAGATTGTCGAGGCCGCCAAGCGCGCGCACGCGCACAAGTTTATCGTGCAGCTGCCAGGCGGCTACGATACGGTGATCGGCGAGGACGGCGGCACGTTTAGCCAAGGTCAAAAACAGCTGCTGTGCATCGCGCGCGTCATGCTCACCGATCCGGCGATTCTGCTGCTGGACGAGGCAACGTCGAGCATCGATACGCGTACCGAGCTGCAGGTGCAGGCGGCATTCGACGAGCTCATGGCTGGCCGCACGAGCTTTGTGGTGGCGCACCGCCTGTCGACGATCCGCAATGCCGACTGCATTCTGGTTATGCGCGACGGCCAGATTATCGAGCGCGGCACGCACGACGAGTTGCTAGCGGCAGGCGGCTTCTACGCCGAGCTCTACCGCAGCCAGTTTGCCCAGTAGGGGCTGCCGATTAGCGGCAGATGGTTTACATCTGCGTCGTTAGTACTAAGATATGCTTTTAATAAATTGCATTAGTGGCTATAGTTTTGGGGGAAACGAGGCAGCGTGACTATGACGTGCGCTTTGGTGGTTAACAGCAAGAGCGGTAATACCAGGATGGTTTCGGGCGCGATCAAGCGCGCTCTGCAGGCTGCGGGCGTTGAGTTTGTCCATGCCGCGGCGTTGAGCGACGATGCGGATGCAGATCAGGTTGCGCTCGAGGCGCAGGGCGCCTGCGCGGCCGACGCGGTGCTCGTCGGTTTTTGGTGCGACAAGGGCGCGTGCACGCCTTCGGTCGCGGCGTTGCTCTCCGCCTTGCACGGCAAGCGCGTGTTCCTGTTTGGCACCTGCGGCTTTGGGGCCGACCAGAGCTATTACCAGCAGATTGTTGACCGCGTAACTTCCAATCTGGCTGAGGATGCCGAGCTTGCGGGCTGGGCGATGTGCCAGGGCAAGATGGGCCCCGCGGTCAAGCAGCGCTACGAGGCCATGCTCGAGCAAGATCCCGAAAACGCCCGATTTAAGATGCTGCTCGACAACTGGGTTGCCGCGAAGGACCATCCCACCAAGGAAGACCTGGACAACATGGCTGCAGCCGCCAAGAAGGCCGTGCTGGGAGAGTAGCTTCGCCGTTCGTGGTCCTTCGTGCAAAACAATACAAATGTGAAAGCCTCGAAGTTCTCGAGGCTTTTTTCGTGACACGAGGGCGCCCCTTTATTGATGGAAGGCCTAATAAGCTGATTGTTCTATGCCCGGATGTGTGCGGAGTGGGATGGGATTTCCGGATGGGTGGGGTTGCGGAAGCTGCGTCCCGGAATTTGCCTTTGGAATGGGATGCGGTTTCCCGTTGAGGGTCTTGGCGGAAAGTGCGACCCGGAATTTGTGATCGGAGTGGGATGTGGTTTCCCAACGGGGCCACAAGCGGAAGCCGCATCCCACTCCGGACGGGAATTCTGGGACACAGTTCTCAGAGGATTATGGGCTGCGAACTACATGGGGCCGTCATAAAACTCCGGTAAAAGGGGGTCGGAAATAAATGGCACTTCCAGCAGTTTGTTTTAATGTGGGGGGGGGGTACCATTATTTTACTTTCGCAAAAAATCGATCCCTCTATGGGGAAGTTGCGTAGGTGGTCAGTCACAGATATTGGATAAAACAGACTAATTTGGGGATAAATGACCACTTACGCCAAAATAGGTAGCATTTGGCGACAAAACATTGAAAAATTTGTAGCATATCGCTATGTTTTTATTACGAAAAGATTCCAAATTGGCTTATTTCGGACTCACTTTTCAATCGCCTTGCGGTTCCTGTTGAAACTTGCTGACCTTTGGATGGGTCGAATAAGGCCTCGATGGGGATGAATTATCACTTTGACGGCGCGTAGACTCAAACGATTTATTGCACTTTTGAGTAGCTTGGCGATTGCGCTCGTCATGGCTCTTGCCGTCGTTTCTTTTGTCCCTCGTGCATTTGGATACACGCCCTATACAGTGCTTTCGGGTTCTATGGAGCCCGAGCTACCCGTTGGCTCCATGGTGTTTGTTCACCAAGTTGATCCAACGGATATTGCCGTGGGCGACAATGCAACCTTTTACCGATCGGACGGCGCCGTGGTGACGCACCAGGTGTACGAGATCGACCCTGCGGCGCAGATGATCGGCACGCAGGGAATCGCAAACAAAAATGCAGATGGAAGCATCATGCACGACGCCGAGCAGACGCCTTTTTCACGCGTGATCGGTGTCGTTTCTTTTTGTGTCCCTTACCTGGGCTTCGTTGACGCATATTGCACGACGATGCCCGGTTTGCTTGTTGTGGTGGCCGTTCTGGCGCTGCTAGTCGCGGCGTCGATAGTGCTCGATCGGATGGTTCCCGACGAGCCTGCGGGCAAGCATACCCGCGTGCATGCGAGGGAGCGGCGTTCATAGCGGCAGGGAAAAGCGTCGGCGGCGGTAGGGGCCGTTGGCGGGGAAAACGATTCTCGAAAGGAAGAGAACGATGGAAAACAAGAAGAAAAAGCGCTACGGCATCATTGCCGCCCTGCTGCTGTTGGTGCTGGCCGCCGGCGTTGGCACCTATGCATGGCTGTCGGCAACCGACTCCGAGACGAACGAGTTCACGGTTGGCAGCATCGACAAGCCCGAAGTGAAGCCCGACCCTGATAATCCGAACAAGCCCGGCGACAAGCCCACGGACCCCTCAGTGGATGGTTATCTGTTCGAGACCCTGTGGAAGAAAGATTCCAAGATGATTCCCGACACCAATATTGCCAAGAACCCCAACGTTGGTATCGGCAAGGACTCTGATGAGTCCTATGTGTTCATCTACGTGAAGAACGCCATTGTGAAGAAAGATGCCACTGACGCTCTTGCTAAGACCCCGTACTTCACGCTTAACGATAACTGGAAGCCGGTTGCGGATACCACCGTGGGTGCTAAGAACAACGGTAACCCTAACCAGTACGTGAGCGGTCTGTTCATGTATACCGCTGGTAACACCGACACCCCTGCCAAGCTTGCTCCTACTCCAAAGACTGAGACTACCGAGGCAAAGGCTGCTTACACCGGTGAGCTGTTCAGCACCGTGCATATCCCGGCTGCCATGAACAACACGGATGTTGTTCAGAGTCCCGCCAAGCCCACTATGACAGTCTCCTGCTACATCTTCGGCGCTGACCAGGGCGATGCCGAGAACGCCATCGCGCAGGCCAAGGAATGGGCTAAGACTCAGGCTTAATCCCCCCTCCACCGAGATCCCGGCCCGCTCCCCATCCCCATTTTCGGGCCGGGATCTCGGTCCCCCCTTATCGACGATTGGCGAACGTAATGCTCAACAATCTTTCTGACAATCAGAAACGCACCTTGGCGCTTACCGCGATGGCGCTGTTGGCCCTGGCGTGCCTGTGCGGCACGCTGGCTTTTACCGTTGATATGGTTCCGGTGAACAACGTTCTCTCGTTTGGCAGCGTGAAGGTACGAGTCTGCGAATACACCCTCAACGAGCATGGCGAGGAGATTCCGTTTGAGCCCAACGAGCACGGGGACTATCCCGACACCAAGGCCGGGGGCTCTGACATCAGCCGCATTGTGCGCGTGGAGAACGTCGGCGCGCAGCCTGAGTACGTTCGCGCTCGTCTGCACATGACGTCGGTGGCGCCCGACGGTTCGAGCGCGGATGCTTCGGGCAGCGTTGCGTTTCATGTGAACGCGGGCGAGGGATCCCCGTGGATCGATGGCGGCGATGGGTGGTACTACTACCGCGGCTTGGCCGGACGTGGCGGCATGCTCGACCCCGGCGCCATGACGGAAAGCCTCATGGACTCGCTGCGCTTTGTGGGCGACTACCACGATGCCGCGCGCGGCGGCTCATTCAGGCTCGATATCGATGTGCAGGCCGTGCAGGCCAAAAACCAGCAGGAAAGCGATACCGTCCTCGACGTTCTCGACGTCGCGGGTTGGCCGGAGGCGAACTAGCCTATGAAGATCAAGAACATGAACCGGGGCGTGCTTAGCAGGCTAGTTGCCGTCGCGGCGATTGCCCTTTGCTGCGTTATGGCGCTGCCGATGGCGGTACATGCCGAGACTGCGCCCGAGGCCAAAACCGAATTCCACATCAAAAACGAGGCTGCCTTTTTGTCGTGTGTGGCGCTGTCGCGCGAGCGCGATACCTCCGGCTGGCACGTTTATCTCGATAACGACATTGAGCTCGACAGCGACGACATGAAAGACATCGTTGCAAACACCGTTAAGCATCTGTCGTTTGGCAACAAGGAGCATCCGTTTAAGGGCGTGTTCGATGGTCAAAACCACACCGTTGAGGGCCTGAACTACGATAAAGACGCTTTTGACCCCGAGCGCGATACGGGATTTTTTGCCGAGACCAACGGTGCCACCATCAAAAACTTCTTGGTCAAGGACGCCAACGTGTGGGCGGACTTCCGCGGTGGCATTATCGTGGGCAAGGCCGTCAATACGCGCTTCGAAAACGTTATGGTCATGGAGAGCACGCTGCACGTGACCTGCGCCAACAATGCTCTCAACCTCATTACCAACGCAGGCTTTGAGGGCGGTCTCATCGCCGGCGAGCTCGACGGCTGCACCCTCTACAACTGCGAGGTCCGTGGCGGCCGTGCCGTCAACAATACGACCTCGGGCGTGCAGGCGCTCGGCGGTGAGGGTCTGTATATGGCGGCGTTTGCCGGCTACGTTAAGAAATCGACTATCGAGTACTGCCGCGTGACGCCGACGCGTAAGGACGACGGCTCGATTGCCGAGAAGGGCATGACCGACGTCACCAATAAGTACGACGTGGCCATTGGCGCCCTGGGCGGCAACAACGTGTACGCCTCGGGTTTTGTGGGCTGCATGGCGGGCGAGGCCAAGATTATCGACTGCTTCTCGACGGCGCAGTGCTACAGCTATGCCGCGTCGTACGTGGGCGTCGTCGCCGTGACGCGCGCGTGGACGGGTGGCTTGGCGGGTCGTATTCTAACCGAAAAGGGCAACGAGCTCGTTCGAAGCCATTTTGCGGGTGACTTGAGCTCGCGTCAGTACAATCCCATCGCCGTGATCCCCATCATTCAAAACGATGTGAACCTGGGCGGCATTGCCGCGCGTGCCAACAAGGATGATGCCACGGTCACCGAGTGCTACTTTAAGCCGAGCGTGAGCCTAAACGGCAGCAGCCAGGGTACCGCGGCTAAGAAGAAGATCCCCTCTTTTGGCGGCGACGGTACCACCAAGGGCGACGGCTACGGCCCGTGGGACGACGGGCGCTACGCCACGCGCGAGCTGTGGGAGGAGCACGACTACGACTTCTGTGCCGGCACCATGCGCTCGACCGCTAACGATGAGGCCCTGGGCGGTTCGCATGCCAACGAGTGGGCGATGGACTACAGACTGAATATCCCCGTGCATGGCCAGAGCGTTAAGGCGACGATCGATTTTCCCGGTGCGGGCACCGCGACAATCGAGGCGACCAAACTCGG
This sequence comes from uncultured Collinsella sp., assembly GCA_905208635.1. Classification (GTDB taxonomy): domain Bacteria; phylum Actinomycetota; class Coriobacteriia; order Coriobacteriales; family Coriobacteriaceae; genus Collinsella. Next base: position 28,778 of record CAJLPX010000011.1, read on the forward strand.
TATTGATCAGAAGACCTCGGATCCGTACGCCTTTGCCGTGAGCGCCGTGCTGGCGGGAACGGCCCAGGGCTTGGCCCAGGGCGATACGTCGGTAACGTTCAGGCAGGAAACCTCCGCAAAGCCCGCGGGGCTGAGCGAGGCGAACGGCGGCTACCGCTTTATGGGCTGGTTCCACGAGTCCGGAGTCAATGTGAACCGCATCGATGCCGATAACGCCTGGTTTAACGGCAAGACCGATGCTGCTGCTGTCGCTGCTGACAAGCGCGTCGAGGAGAACACGGACCACGATAAGGCTTCGACCTACACCGCCAACAACGGAAGCGGCGTCGATGAAAAATTCGGCTTCAAGGGTAACGACCTCTTTATCGCTTCATACGAGGCGCAGGTGCTGTTCTATAACGTTAAGGGCAAGACGCTTGATTGGAAAACCGGTGCCGCGCACGACAAGTCCACTGATTGGTATCGCTACGGCGTGGGTTTGACGCCCGCGGCTCCCGAAGACCGCGAGGGGCTTTCCGCTACCGCGACATTTATCGGCTGGACCACGCAGCCTAGCAGCGAGGAAGGTATGAACGGCGCCTATGCCGCCATCACTTCGGATAAGTTAGCCGAGCTTAAAAATCAGGGAGCTTTTTATCCTGCGGGTAGCGAGATCACTGTTGTCCGTCCAGCCGACTTCTATCCCGTGTACAGCGACTACGTGTCGAACATCATAACTGTGTTCGAGGGTAATGAGCAGGACGCGCTCAATGATGTGAGCCAGCGCGTTGGCGTGGGCAAAACCAAAGTCGACGTCAAGACTGCCGGGGGCGGCACTAGCGTCTACACGGTACAGGTGTGCAACACGGACGGTACGCCCCTGTCCGATGGCGGCAAGCTGCCCGACGGCTATTGCTTCCTGGGCTGGTACGAAAACAAGGGAACCGAGGATGCTCCGCTCGAGGTGCGCGTAAGCCGCGATCCCAGCTATACGCTCCCCGCAGATGTCGATTTAACCGTGCCGCATACCTACATCGCCCGCTTTGAGTACCGCGTGGACTATTACGTCAAGTCGATGACGAACGATGCCTATAAGGATTCTAGACTCCTCTGCTCTGTGTGGAACGGGTACCAAACTTCGTTTAACGAGCAGGTCGGATCGAGCTACGTGCGAGAGAATATCGTGCACTGGGGTTCCGAGCACGTCTATCACGGACTGAAGGAAAACTATAAGGACGAATGCAATGAGGGGCGCTTTGGGGCAGAGACGCTCATCGTTGCGCCTTTGAAAGCGTATTCGCATACGGTCAAAAACGATACAGGTGTGGATACCCGGAAAAATGTCATTGCCGATACGGATTTCCCGGGTTCGGGCACACTGGATGACGAGTGGGTCGCAGGAGCGCTGAAGTTTTACTTTAGGCCGGCGAGCAAGCGATACCATTTAAATTTCTGGACCCTCGAGCGCCAAGGCGGGTGCTGGACTTGCGTGGGCAACCCCGTTCAGAGCGAGATTGGCATCGATTCGGAGTATTACATGCGTGCCATGGTGACGACAAGCGTCAGCTTTTATGGCAAGGACGATGTCTCGGTTAAGAGCGTCACGCGACGTTATGAGGCTCCGTTGCTGCTGGACTCCGATAGCACCTACACCTATAAATATCCGTTTATCCATACCGAACAGACGGTAGACAACACGCCCGAGCACGGAAAGGAGGGTGACGTCAATCCCAACCTGACACTCGAAGCCTCTCCGACCGATGCGGAGATGGCGGTGCCGGGCTATAAGTTCCTGGGCTGGATTTCAACCGCCGAGGTTCAGAAGGATTCCGACGTCTGGAAGTATATCTACGACGTCACCGGCGACCCCTATGTGACGAGTGATCCGGATAAGGCAGAGCCGTATCTGGCGACCGACGAGTCCAAGGTCACCCAGTGGCAGGATGCCTATCCCGTCTACGCAAAGTACGACGTCAGCTACACCACCAACCTGCATCGCGCAGGTTTTGAGGGTACGGACAAGGTCAATGTGCCTAGCTACAACATCGCTCCCGTTATCAACGCGGACACCAATCCTGCTACGGCAACGGTGACCCCTGACGTTACGACGCCGGTTTATAAAGCAGGCGGTGAGCTGTATAAGTTGCAGAAGGTTGAGATCGAGCTTCCGAACGGCGAGATCAAGACGCTTCCCTACGATGTGGAGCATGGTACTTGCTCTTATCCGGTGGAACCTGGCGGAGCCTATACATTCGTGGCGTACTATTCGCCGTTGGCGGTTGTGTACCACCTCAATGCCACGGATGTGGACGGCAAAGTTGCTCAGCAAGACGATATGCTCGGCAACCTTAATGGCGGCATCCCGAAGCCTACTTATGACGTCAGCACTATCGATGCGGATACAGGCGAGTTCAACGTCTTCGTGGGCTGGACGGAAGCCGAGCCGGCACCTGGCAAGGGCTATGTCGCTTGGTCAGAGGGCATCCGTATGGTGAGTGCTTCTACCGTGGTCAAGGCCCCCATGGAGCTGTACCCGGTCTACCGTCCCAGCCTGGTTACCGTTCAATCGAACATTGACTCTGAACTTGCGAATCCCGATCTTGTCCGTAGCCTCGGCCGCACTGATTCCGGCGACCAGATTTCTCTTGAGGTCAAGGCCGCCGAGGAGGTTGAGGGCACTGACGGCACCAAGTACGACTTTGTCGGCTGGTCGCGCGATTATGTCAATGACGGGCAGTACACCCTGATGACTGACGATGAGAAGTATCCCCTCGAGGGCAGCGAGCCCTTTGAGAGCGTGACCTACACTGCGGTGTACAAGAAGACGCCGCTTAAAGTGCGCTATCACGACACCGAAGGCAACGTCATCTACACCGCTACGGTAGACCCGAACGATACGAGTGTTCTGCGTGGCCAGGATGGCAATGCCGGCTTTGTTCAGACAGTTAAGGTGCCCAAGATGGACGAGAACGGCAACCCGTTCTATGACGACAAGGGTGAACCCGTCATGGAGCCAAAGGAAGTGGCCTACGATCCCGAAGCCTACTCCGCAATCGTCGCATTCCTGGGCGAGCGAGCGGATAGCAGCTTGAAGGAGTTGTTCTTGGAGTGGCAGTGGGTTAATGGCGACAAAGCTGTGGCGTGGAGCGACTTCAAGGGTAAACCGGTTACAGCCAACATGGATTTGTATCCGGTGACGTATAAGGTCGTCGCTAACGACACATCGGACGATGCGAGCCCTAAGAATGTGACCGGGCAGCTCAAGTGGTTGCTTGATCCCAATGCCGCGAACACGATAGATGACAAGAGCGATAAGGCGCCGTTCAAGGCTTGCTTTGCAAAGCCCTTCATGGGCACGCAATTGACGGTGCACGTTGACCGCGTGGGCTATGGTCTTCCTGGCCAGACTCCTGCGCCTGTCAACGGGAAGTATGTCTCGCTTTACAGTTCGGGTTCAGGCGAGGGCTCGTTTGAGCTGACGAATCGTTTGGACTACAAGCTCACGGGCGACGGCACTCAGAGCGATGGCAATGCGGTGTTCGATTTCGCCGCTACGCATACGCTCAAGATCGTCAAGCAAACCCAGGATAGCTGGGCGAAGGGCAAGACGTTCCGCTTCAAGGTTTCCCGGGCCGGCATGGACGGCAACGCCTTGGAGGAGCGCACGGTTGAGGTAACGGTGTCATCGGATGCGCAGCTGAAGGACGGTTCCGCCTGGTACTCCGGCGCTATCGAGCTTGCGGTCCCGGCGGGTATCTACACCGTCGAGGAGGACTCAGCGTGGGCATGGCGCTACAGCAACCAAATCGGCGTCCCTGGCAAGCAGCCGGGCGATAAGGCGCAGGCGACTATCTCCGCTGCATCGAGCGCGAACGATGCCACGTTCACCTGCACTAACACGCGTGTGAACGACAAATGGATCGACGGCAGCAATCGTGCCCATAACGTTTGGAGCAACGGCAACGTAGCAAAGAAGGAGGATTAGCATGTCCAAGCGCAAGCGCATCATCGCCTTGCTGGTGGGGGTTATCCTCCTGGCCGGTACGGCAGGCACGCTGGCCTGGCTTTCGGTTACGGGCGTGCTGGTCAACCAGTTCGGCATCGGGTCGGTGACGCCATCGGTTCAGGAAACGCTCAACGGCAAAGTGAAAAGCGATGTCAAGGCGAAGAACACGGGTACTGCGCCCGCCTATATTCGTGCTGCAGTGGATATCTACTGGCAGGACCAGGATGGCGCACGCCTGTGGGATGAGCCGAAGGAGGAGCCGAAGGGTGAGGCGGATTACGAGATTGCGTGGAGCGTGGCTGATGCCTCGAGCGCGAACTCGGCTTATAACTGGGTTAAGGCGAGCGACGGGTTCTATTACTGGACGTCGCCCGTCGCTCCCGGCGCGGAAACCGGCGTGCTCATTAATAGGGTTACCGAGCTCAAGGCAACCGAAGGTCGCAATCTTGTCGTGGATATCTCCACTCAGGCGGTCCAGGCGACGCCCGATGAGGCCGTGCGCGACGCATGGGGTTGCTCGGTCGAGGATGGCGTGCTGGTGCCGCCGTATGGAGGTGCGTAAGTATGGCGTTCTCGATTCGCAAAGGTGTTGCGCGCTCCTTGCGTTGCGTGGTCGCGGCTATTCTCTGCATGGTCACGCTCGCCGTTCCTGCCCGTGCGTTTGCCGATACTCCCGCGATTGCCTATGACGGAAATGCGCGCCAGCTGACGGTCTCGGGGGCGACGGGCTCCTCGGGGGAGCCCGATCTGTTTCCCGCCTTTAAAGGTCTAATGCCCGGCGATGTGCGCGAGCAGCAGATTGAGGTTCGTGCCACTGGTGTAAAGTCCCAGGTACGCGTGTTTGTGCGGGCCGTTGTCGATCACGAGACGGCACACCTGCTGTCGCCCATTACCTTAACGGCGTCGGCGGGCGATGCGTCTGCAGGTTGGCTCCAGACGGGAACTCTGGGCAGTGTGTTCGCCTATCCCACGCAGGTCGCAACGTTTACGAGCGATGGCAGCACGGTGCTCAATTTGCAACTAAGTGTCCCGACGTCGGTGGGCAATGAGCTTGCCGACGCAAGCAAGACCATCCGCTGGGAAATCACCGCCGAGGACGATGGCGAGAAGATTCCCGTACAACCTGCTGACAGTAAGAGCCCCGGTCTGTTTGGCCTGGCGGCAACCGGCGACAGCACGCTCGCATGGCTTTTGATGCTGCTGACGCTTGCAATCATCGCTTTTATGGCCGCGCTGCTTTTGTCCCGGAGGGATAAGTACTAGGTCCATCCTCTAAACGCAACGCCCTCCCGGGCGGCGGGCACGAAGTTCCCTGCTCTACAGTCCTGCGCAAGACGAAGGCCACATTAAGTGGCCTTCTTTGCGTGCGGAACTCGCGATGAACTTCGTGCCCGCCGCCCGGGAGGGTGTCTCTTTATTGATAGAAGGCCTAATAAGCTGATGATTTCATGCCTGGATGTATACGGAGTGGGACGGGCTTTCCGGATGGGCGGGGTCTCGGAAAGCTCATCCCGGAATTCGCCTTTGGAATGGGATGCACTTTCCGATTGAGGGACTCAGCGGAAAATGCATCCCAGTATTCGGCTGAGAAATGGGACACGGTTTCCGGTTGAAGCCTTGGCGGAAAATGTGACCCGGAATTTGTGATCGGAATGGGATGCGGTTTCCCAACGGGGCCACAAACGGAAACCGCATCCCATTCCGAACGTGAATTCCGGGACAAGCTTTCCGCGATGCGCATGCCAGGCCACGCTTCTGCTACGAGGCGAGCGCAGCTTCTCATCAGCCCACTCAACTCGCAACGGGTGAGGGGCGGCGGCAGGCGGAGGCGCGGGAAGGGTCTGTCGCGAGTTCCGCACGCAAAGGGGGCCACTTAATGTGGCCCCCGTCTTGCGCAGGACTGTCTGAGCAGGGAACCTTATATGCCTCCGCCCGGACAGACGTTTCAGTTATGAACTCGCAGCTAGTCGCTATTTGATCTTGGTCGTACCCGGTGCCAGGTTGGGGTCGGTCTCGTTGGCCTCGGTCTGGAAGTGCTCGGTATACACGTTCTTGCCGTCGCGGAACATCTCGTAGTACTGCATCTTGGCGTAATCCTCGCGTGCCTTGGTGGCGGCCGCGGCAGCGGCGTCGTCACCGGTGACGTTGGAGGAGAGCGCCCAGCGCAGGCTGGCGTCCTCGTAGCCGACCGAGTTGATGGCGGGCAGCGACTCGCGCAGTGTCATGTGCGCCTTCTGGTAGTCGGTCAGCGGTGCGCCGATCAGCTGCATGAGCTGGGTGGACAGGTAGTTGGTGGACAGGTCGTCGACCTCGCTCGTCTGGTCACAACCGGCAACGTCGTAGTTAGCCCAAATGATGTAGTCGGTCTGCCACAGGCGCTCCTGATGCGTAGCGTCGTCCTCGCCGGTAAACCACTTGTCATTGAACTTGGACGGGAAGAACGGCTGATGGTCGCCCCAGAACACCACGACCACCTTGCGGTCGAGCTTGCTCAAGGCGTTGAGGAAGTAGCGCAGCGCCTGATCGGACTGCTCGATGCACGAGACATACTCGTCGACATCGGAGAGCGTGCCGTCCTCGACGGTCTTGGCGTCCAGGTCGGTCGTGTCGATGTTCAGGTGCATCTGCTTGTCGACCGGCAGCAGGCCCGTGTCGTAGCCCGAGTGGTTCTGCATGGTCACGTCGAAGATGAACTGCGGATCGGCGTTCTGGTCGAGCAGCTCAAGAATCTTGTCGTAGGTAGCTTGGTCGGTCACCATGCCGCGCAGGGTATCGGCGCCCTGGAAGTCGTTGATGGACAGGAACTGGTCAAAGCCAAAGTCCTTGTAGACGTTCTCGCGGTTCCAGTTGGTCGCGTGGTTGGGGTGCATGGCCGTGGTGGAATATCCGAGCGACTTGAACTGCTCTGCTAGGTTCCCAGTCGTTTCCATGTTGTAGATGGTGTAGGGGTACACGCCCGAGCCCAGGTTGGCCATGGAGTTGCCGGTCATAAACTCAAACTCGGTATTGGCGGTACCGCCGCCGTAGGCGCTCACATAGAGCTTGCCGCGGCTGAGGCAGTTGGACAGGCTCTTAAAGTACTGCGGGCCCTCGTAGCCGGCGCGCATGTTCTGGTAGATTGACAGATCCGAGAAGGTCTCGTTCATGATGGCGATGACCGTGGGCTTCTCGCTGTCGAACTGCTCCTGGGCGGCGGCGCGCTCGTCGCTCTTGGCCGCGTCGGACTTGTCGTAGGCCTTGGCGTACTTTTTGAGCGTGGCCTTGGCATCGTCGACGGAGTAGTCGGCGGGTTTGGGCGGCTTGATGGACTGTGCCGCACTAATAAAGGCGGGCAGGTAGCCCTCGCGCCAGTAGCTCTCGAGCGGGCGCCAGGTGTAGACGGTGATGCCGAGGGTGTTGTAGTAGTCGATGAGCGTGACATGCGCGGTCACGCCGCCCAGGCACAGCACCGCCACGAGCAGGTTGGTGAGCAGCATGCGCTTGGCGTTGGCGGCACCCTTCTGACGGTGCGGTGCCACCAGGCCGGCGTACTCGCACAGCAGCATGGCGATGGCGGTAAAGCCCATGGACAGCACGCAGAACAGCGAGATCGAGAAGGTGTAGCCGTTGCCGGCGACTGCGGCGGCAGTGGAGATGGCCGAAAGGTCGCCCGGCTGGATGGGCATGGATTTAAACGTGATGACGAAGAACTCGGCAATGCCCAGGACAAAGAGGGCAAAGGCCAAGACGGCGGGAGCTGCGCCGTGGCGCTGGAATAGGAAGAACAAGCCGGTCATGAGCACGGTGATGATGGCCCACTCGAGCAGGATGCACAGGGGGTAGACCCAGGTAAAGTCGTGGTTGGACGAGACCTCCATGCCCAGCAGCGCAAAGACGCCGGCGAGCAGCAGGCACAGGACGGCGGCGACGAGCGGTTTGCCCACAAAGGCGCCGCGCAGGCGGGCGAGCTTGCCAGTGGGGGCGGGAGCGTCGGCCGAGGCGAACGCAAAGACGCGCGGTGCGATGCGGTCGCGGGCGATGCTGGCCCAAGCGCATCCGGTGAGAATGGCGTTGGTCAGGATGAGCATCACAAAGGCGAGCGGCTCGTTTTGAGCGACGAGGCCAATGGCGCCCCAAATGGTCAAAAAGAGCTGGAACAGGCCGAAGGCGACGCTCCACCCAAGAGCGCTTTTGGCAACGGTGCCCGACTTTGCGCAAATGGCCTTGGCCTCGCGCAAGACAAGGTAGACGGTCGCCGCAAGACCGACGAGCGAGATGGCGGCAGCGAACATGCTGAGACTCCTCACAAACTAAAACCTACGAAAGCGGGGATTTACCCGATTGTTACCAAGATATGCGCAGCAATTGGTGGCTGCGCACAACAACCAGCCATATTAACGCGCGCGTGTGGCGGTGTGGCGCAATGTAGTGGCGACCTGCGCGATAATGGACGGGAATTACACGGAAACGTAATGGCTTCTTAAAGAAATGGCAGGGATGGGGCAATGGGCGAGCAGGTTTGTGCGGCGGCTTTGGATACGAACGGCTATTCGGTCGAGACCACGGGCAACGCGGTATTGGACACGCTGGAACACCGTTCTTCCACGCGTGCCTTTGCGCGCGATGACGACGGCCGTCCCGTGGCGGTGACCGACGAGCAGCGGGCGGCGATTCTGCATGCGGCGAGCCGTGCGCCGTCGGCAGGCGCCATGATGATGTACTCCATCGTGAGCATTCGCGAGCAGGCTACGCTCGATCGCTTGGCCGATCTGTGCGACCACCAGCCGATGATCGCCAAGGCGCCCTGGGCATTAATATTTGTAGTCGACTATGCCAAGTGGATCGATCTGTTTGAGCATGTGGGTTGCTTTGAGCCCGAGTTTGTAGAGCGCACGGGCAAGTCGCCCCGTCGTGCTCCGGGCCTGGGCGACTTTGCCATCGCGGCGCAGGATGCCGTGATCGCTGCTCAAAACGCCGTGGTTGCCGCCGAGGCCCTGGGGCTGGGGAGCTGCTATATCGGAGATATCGTCGAGAACGCCGAGGAGGTTGCCGCACTGCTGGATTTGCCTGCCCATACCATGCCGCTGTCGATGCTCATCATCGGCACACCCCGCAAGGAGCGCCCGGCAATCGCGCATCCCGTGGTGAACCTGGTGCACGAGGAGCACTACCGCCGCGCCGACGCCGCGACGATGGACACGCAGGTGGCCGAGATGGACGCGATGTTTCGCCCGCATGCCCGCGAGGTGGGTGAGCGCGTCGTCGACATCTACACCCGTAAGCACACGAGTCCCTTTATGGCCGAGATGAGCCGCTCCATGGAGTGGTGGTTCAAAAACTGGCTCGGAAAATGACGAATGTGACAAAGGGGGGGTGTCCCTTTGTCACATTCCATATCGCCGCGGTGGCCTAAAGGCCGCATAAATGTTTATCTAGCTGGGAAAACGGTGCCATTAAAATATGGGCTGATTACATATAATCCCGTCGAACGTTAAAATTGGGAGGAAACCGGCTTATGGAACAAAAGGCAAAGGAAGTAGCCTCGCACGCTGCGATTCCTGTGAGCATCTCGGCGATGCTCGTCACGCTGGGCGTGGTGTATGGCGATATCGGCACCAGCCCCATGTATGTAACCAAGGCGCTCGTTGCCGGCAACGGCGGCATCGGAAGCGTCACGCAGGAGTTCGTGCTCGGCGCGCTCTCCCTTGTCGTGTGGACGGTCACGCTGCTGACGACCGTCAAGTACGTGCTGATCTCGCTGCGCGCCGACAACCACGGCGAGGGCGGCATCTTTGCCCTGTACAGCCTGGTCAAGCGCTGCGGCAAGTGGCTCATCATCCCCGCCATGCTGGGCGGCGCGGCGCTCCTCGCCGACGGCATCCTGACGCCTGCCGTTACCGTCACCACGGCCATCGAGGGCCTGCGCACCATCCCGGCGGTCCATGCCGTGCTCGGTGACGACCAGGGTCGTGTCGTCGCCATCACGCTTGCCATCATCATCGCGCTCTTCTTGGTGCAGCGCATCGGCACGGCCAAGATCGGTCACGCCTTCGGCCCCATCATGACGCTGTGGTTTTTGTTCCTGGGCGGCACGGGCCTGTTCTTTGTCTGCCAGTATCCCGCGGTGCTGCTGTGCCTTAACCCGTTGCGTGGCATCGCTTTTCTGCTGAGCCCCAACAACCATGCGGGCATCATGATTTTGGGCAGCTGCTTCCTCGCTACCACCGGTGCCGAGGCGCTCTATTCCGACATGGGCCATGTGGGCCGCGGCAACATCTATGCCACCTGGCCGTTCGTTAAGTGCTGCCTGCTGCTGTCCTACATGGGCCAGGGCGCGTGGCTTATCAACAACGCCGGCAACCCGGAGCTCATGGGTATCGCCGACCTCAACCCCTTCTACCAGATGCTTGCCCCGGGTCTGCGCCCCTTTGCCGTCGGCCTTTCCGCCGTCGCGGCCATCATTGCCTCGCAGGCGCTCATCACCGGCGCATTCTCGCTGGTGTCCGAGGCCAGCCGCCTGGACCTCATGCCGCATATGCAGGTCTTCTACCCTGCCGAGACCAAGGGCCAGCTCTACATCCCCATGGTCAACAACGTCATGCTCGTGGGCTGCGTCGTCGTGGTGCTGCTGTTCCAGAACTCGGCGCACATGGAGGCCGCGTACGGCCTGGCCATTACCCTGACCATGATGTGCACGACAATGCTGCTCTTCTTCTATCTGCACGTGGAGCGCAATCTCAAGGTCGCGCCGTGGATCTTTGCCGCCTTCTTCCTTATGCTCGAGGGCTTCTTCTTTGTGAGCTCGCTCACCAAGTTCTTCCACGGCGGCTATTTCACCATCCTTATGGCCGCGCTCATCATGGGCATCATGGTGTGCTGGTACAACGGCACGGCTGTTGAGCAGCGTCAGTTTACGCTGCTGCCGCTGCGCAGCTATCTGCCGCAGCTCAAACGCCTGCGCGACGACGATCGCTACGAGCTCATGAGCGACAACATCGTGTACCTGACCAAGGACACCAACACCGACTATATCGACCGCGATATCGTCTACTCGATTTTGGATAAGCACCCCAAGCGCGCTCGCGCCTGGTGGTTCGTGAATGTCGAGACCATGGAGGAGCCGCATACCTTTGCCTACTCGGTCGAGACGTTCGGCACCGACTACGTTTTCCGCGTGCATCTGTATCTGGGCTACAAGATCAACCAGCGCGTCAATGCCTATCTGCGTCAGGTTGTTCAGGACCTGGCTGCCAGCGGCGAGCTGCCGGCGCAGACGCACGACTACTCGGTCTACAAGGATCCGGGCAACATCGGTACGTTTAAGTTCGTCATGATCCGCAAGCTGCTGGCGCCCGAAAGCGACGTTGAGCCCAGCGAGCGTACGGCCATCACGCTCAAGTACATCATCCGCCGCGCCGCCGGCACGCCTGCGCGCTGGTACGGCCTGGAGAACTCCAACGTGAGCTTTGAGTACGTGCCGCTGTTCACCAAGTTTAAGGCCGTGAGCAAGATGCAGCGCCTGGCTCCCGACGAGCGCCCGTAGTCGACGCTTAAGGTATGGCTGCGAACGGGCGGCTTGCAATGACAGGGTTTGAGCCTGGGGAGGAAACCATGGATGCAAAGGGGCTTGACGGTCGCGATCTTGCGGCCGAGCTGGTACGTGAGGCACGCGCCGACGCCGCCGAAGATCGGTTCTTTACGAATCGCGCCAACATGGACATGGCCGACCGCGTGATCTCGATCGTGGTGACGCTGCTTGTCGCGGCGTGCGTGTGCGCCCTGCTCGCGCACGTGCTGTTTGTCTAGCGACCGCCGGCTGCAAAGGCTATACACTTGGAACCACCACAAGGGAAACCACCACAAAGGTGCCTGTCCCTTTGTGGTGGTTTTTGTTTTGAGAGAGGGGCGGGGCGCTAATGGATGTCCATGCGGACGGCGATATTGCCGATAACTTTTGGTGGCGGCGCACAACGCAGACGCGACGCGGTCCTCTGTATGACGCTTGCGTATCGGCGGGGTTGCTGGTCGCGGCGACGATTGTGGGCGCGCTGCTCGACCATCCGGGTCTCGCGCCGAGCATCATGATCGTCTATGTGTTCGCCGTTCAGCTGTGCGCATTCTTTACCTGGAGTCGCCTGTATTGCTTGCTGAGCTCGGCTGCCGCCGTGGCGCTCTACAACTTCTTGTTTGTCGACCCGCGCTGCTCGCTGTCGTTTATCGACCGTGTCTATCCCGGCATGTTCTTCATCATGTTCGTGGTCTCGCTTGTGTCGAGCTCGATTGCGTTGGCCCTGCGCCGTGCCTTGGCACAGGCTGCCGCCAGCGACCGCCGCACGCATATGGTGCTCGAGACCAACCGCATGCTGCAGCGGTGCGCTGATCAGCAGCAGATTGTCCATGCCATGGCAACGCAGCTGGCGCGTCTTTCGGGCTGTCCGGTCGTGTGGTACAGCGCCGACGCCGAGGGCGATGACCTGCTGCCGCGTGCGACATACACGGCCGTGGGCGATGCCGCGCCGGTGCATGAACTGGCGCCGCAGATGCCGCCGCGGCTCTCGGCGTCCGCCTATGTGGGAACGCCGCTCGATGCCACCTATGGCGGCTCGACGTTTTATGGCATCTACCTGACGGTTCGCACGGGCGACGGCTTCGTCCGTTCGGGCGACCCCGCCTCGGTGGTGGGCGTGCTGGCTATCGTTGCCGAGCCCGACGTGCTGACGCATGAGGAGCGGACGCTTGCCGATGCCATCGTGAGCGAAGGCGAGCTGGCGCTCGACCGCGCCCGCGCCATGGAGGCCCGCGAGGAGGCGGCGGTGCTCGCCAAAAACGAACAGCTGCGCGCCAACCTGCTGCGCTCCATCTCGCATGATCTGCGCACGCCGCTTACCAGTATTTCGGGTAATGCCGACGTGCTGCTCGATCAGGGCTCGACCGGCACCGCGGTGCTCGATGCCCAGACGCGCCGCGGCCTGCTTCTATCCATTCGCTCGGATGCGCTGTGGCTCAACGCCACCGTCGAGAATCTGCTCGCCATCACCAAGCTCGAGGGTGGCGGTATGCGCCTGTCGACCACGCTCGAGCTCATGGACGATATCGTCGAGGAGGCGCTGCGCCACGTGAACCCTGCCGTGCGCGAGCACGACCTTAAGGTGGTGGCGTGCGATGAGCCGGCGCTCGTCAACGTCGATGCACGCCTGATGGTGCAGCTGGTGGTCAATCTGGTGAACAACGCCATCACCTATACGCCCGCGGGCTCGCATATCATGATTTCGATTAGCGTCGACGATGGACGCGTGGCGTGCTCGGTGGCCGATGATGGTCCGGGCATCGCGCCCGAGGATCGCGAGCGGATCTTCGAGTCGTTCTATACCGCCAACCATGGTCTGGCCGACAGCCACCGCAGCGTTGGCCTGGGTCTTTCGCTCTGCCGTTCCATTGCGTTGGCACATGGCGGTAGCATAGAGGTTGCCGCGGCGGACCCGCACGGTTCGGTCTTTACGATTGAACTTCCCGCCGCCGACGTTTCGTTTGATAAGGAGTAGCGCTGTGCCGAACTCTGCCGTAAAACCGCTCATCTTGGTCGTTGAGGACGACCCCGCCGTTCGCAATCTTATTGTTGCCGCGCTCGAGGCGCACGGCTTGCGCCATATGGCTGTGGAGACCGCCCATGCCGCCATCGCCGCCGCCTCATCGCAGGCACCGAGCATTGTGCTGCTCGATCTGGGCCTGCCCGATATGGACGGCGTCAAGGTGGTGGAGTCGGTGCGTGCATGGTCGGGCATGCCGATTATCGTGGTCTCGGCGCGCAGCGAGGATGCGGACAAAATCCGCGCGCTCGATGCCGGCGCCGACGACTATCTGACCAAGCCGTTTTCGGTCGAGGAACTGCTCGCGCGCATTCGCACGACGCTCAGGCGCCTTTCGTATGCGCAGACGGGCGGCGTTGTCTCCGAGGGCTCGTTCGATACCGGTGAGCTGCATATCGATTTTGATGCCGGCATCGCCACAATGGATGGCGAGGAACTGCATCTGACGCCAATCGAGTATAAGCTCCTGTGCCTGCTGGCGCATAACGCCGACAAGGTACTGACGCACCAGTTTATCCTGCACGAGATTTGGGGCACGGCGACCAAGAGCGACCTGGCGAGCCTGCGTGTCTTTATGGGCACGCTGCGCAAGAAGATCGAGTCCGACCCCGCGCATCCGCGCTATATCCAGACGCGCGTGGGTATTGGTTACCGATTGGTCATCCAGGGATAGGTCGGCATCCGCCATCCCAATATGAGTTGCGGTGAAATACGGTCTAAATTTACCTAATTCCAGGCAAAAGTCCGTATTCCACCGCAACTTTGTTATCTGCCCTTGGGCTTGCTGGCGTAGAACTTCTTCTTTTTAGGTTTGCCGGCGGGGGAGGGCTTGCCGGCAAAGCTGGACTTGCCGTTGCCGCGCGGCCCCCGGTCGCCGGCCTGCGCGTGCGTGGGTACTGCCGCACGGGGCTTGCGGGCCTCGGGGTTATGCAGTTCCTCGACGCGCTCGGCAATTTCCTCGGCGCTAAAGCCGACCTCGGCCATGGCGTCCTCGATGGGCAGGCGGCGCACGATATAGCAGTGGTGCACCTTCTGGTTGCGCGCGAAGTCCTCGGGGATGGTCTGTGCCGTAATGTCCTCCAGCACTACGCCCGCGCGGGCGAGCTTGCGCGTCTCGGGGCGGAAGCCGCGCAGGTTGCAGCTAAAGATGGCGTGGCCGCCCTGCGCGAGCAGGCGCGATACGCCGGCCAAAAGCTCAACATGGTCGCGCTGGACATCCCAGGTACGGCGGCCCATCTTGGACGAGTTCGAGAACGTGGGCGGGTCGACAAAAATCAGGTCCCAGCGGTTGCGCGTCTGGCGCTGGTCGCGAATCCAGGCGAGCACGTCGTCGCGCACAAAATGATGCTGCGGTCCCACAAAGCCGTTCTGGCGCATGTTGCGCTCGGCCCAGTCCAGATAGGTGTTGGAGAGGTCGACCGTCACGGTCTCCTCGACGCCGCCATCGGCCGCGTAGCAGGTGGCGGTGCCGGTGTAGGCAAACAGGTTGAGGAAGCGGCGTGCCTGCTTGGCGTGCTCGCGCACTAGGTTGCGGGTGACGCGATGATCCAGGAAGATGCCCACATCTAGATAGTCGTCAAAGTTGACGGCAAAGGTAAGCCCGCCCTCTTCGATGAGCGGCAGGCGACGGCGTGCGATGTTGGCACGCTCGCCCGATGCGCCCTTGCCGGCGCCCTGCTTGCCGTACTGCGAGCCGCCGCGCGAACGCATGCGGGCCTTGGCGTGCACATGCTCGGCCGGCACGTCCAGGATACGCGGCGCGATGGCCAAGATGTCGAGCATGCGGGCCTGGGCCAGCGCGGGGTCGATGGTCTTGGGCGCGGCGTATTCGGCGATGACGAGCCAGCGGCCCGGCGTCTGCGGGCAGCCTTCGTACAGGTCGATGGCGGCAGAGTAGTCGGGCAGGTCGGCATCGTAGACGCGGTAGCAGCTCACACCCTCGCGCTTTGCCCACTTGCGGCGCAGGCGGGCGTTCTTGCGCAGGCGGTTGGCGAACTGCTCGGACTCGGGAATGAGCACGGGCAGCGGCTTGCCGTCGCCCAGGTCGAGCGTGGCGGCAGGTTCGGGCATGGCGGGGGCGGGGGCTTCGTTTTCGGTATCCGCGGTCTGCTCCTCGGCATCCGCGCTGGTCGCAGCTTCAAACGCCGCGGCGGCGTGGTCGAGCGAGGGCCAAACCTCAATAGCCGCCTCTTCGTTGTTGGGCATGACGGCGATCGAGTGCTCGGGCTCAGCGCGGAGCGCGCGGGCCAGCAATCCGTCGCGGGTGAGTGCGGCGACCGGTGCCGAAGTGAGCTCGGGCGCACGGCGCAGCTCGCCGACCAGTGTCATGGCGTCATGCATAAGCGACAGCGGTGTCTCGGTCGTATCCGCGACGAGGGCGGCACCGGCGACGGCGCCCGCGTGGTCCAGTACGGTGGCAGATTTGGCGGCGCAAAAATCGACAAAGCGCTTGTAACCGGCACACTTGACCATGCGCTCAGCGGTCTTGCGGGCGGCAGGGTCAATGTCTACGGCAACGATGCGCGCCTGCCGCTCGCGCGCTGCCGCCTCGCGCTCGCGTGCCTCGGCAAGCAGCTGCTCCCACAGGGCGGCGTCGTGCAGCTGCCAGCCCTCAAAGCCCCAGCGCTCGCGTGTGGCGCCCGGGGCGCGGTCGGTCAGAATGTTCACGGCTTCCAGCAACAGGCCGCCGCCGGCGCACGAGGCATCGATTAGCGTGGGAAGGGCTTCATCCTCGTAATCGTCGGCCGTCAACTCGCGCTCGCACAGTGCGGTCCAGCCGACCTGCGCCAGCACCAGGGCGGCGTAGTCGGGGCGCAACACGTGCGCGCCCTCGCCGGCACGGGTCGCAGCGGGCGGCAGGCGTTTGAACAGCGGGTCGCCCGAAAGGTCCAGGCTGATGCTCGCGCGGCGCTGGCGCAGCGAAAGCAGTAGGTGAACGTCGGGATCGGTGGCATCGACATCGGCGCGACGGCCCGTGGTCTCGGCCAGACGGTCGCACAGCGCGTCCTTGGCGCGCAGGGCCGAGAAGCGCGTGTTGCGCAGCTGCTCGGTCACGCCGCGGGCGGTGATGGCGATGGTGGCGCCGGGGCGGATGATGGTCTCCCAGGCGATGTCGTAAACGCCGTCGTACAGCTCGTCGGCATCCTGCGCCTCAAAGCGCCCAAGCACCACGAACACGCGGCTCGCCAGGCGCGACCACAGGCATGCTCGGTAGCCTTGCTCGAGCTCGCCCTCAAATGTAGCGCGGCCCTTCAGCCGGCGAACATGCGAAAGCCCGAGGCGTTTAAGCTCATCGGCGAGTGCGGACTCAAAGCCCTCGGGGCAGCTTGCGTAAAATTCCATGGGTGACCTCTCTGGTTGCGTCGCTCCATTATATGATGGATGCTTCGTTTGCCCTTATCCTCGAAAGGAACCCATATGATTGATGCGTGCCCCGATTCCACCGTGCTCTTTTTTGACGTGGACGGCACGCTGACGTCGTTCGATCCCGACAACATGACCGACAAGGACTTTTCGGCGGTTCGCCCCTCGCAGGCGGTCGTCGAGGCGTTTCATCGCCTGCGCGACGCAGGGCACAAGGCATTTATCTGCACGGGCCGCCCCCTGTGGCTGGTTGCCGATGGTCTGCGTGCCCTGAATCCGGCGGGCATCGTTGCCATGGCGGGCGCCACGCTCGAGGTCGAGGGCCGCGTGGTGCATGAGGACTGTTTTGACGAGGACGTTATCGCGGAGCTTGCGCGCCGCATTGCCGCGGCGGGCGGCGAGGCGTTGTTCGAGACGAACGGTGCCACCTATTCACTTGAGCCAGTTGGTGTCGAACAGTCATTTCTGCTAGGCGCCGGCGTGGTGCATGGCGTTGATCAGATGCGCGTCGATGGCCGCTTGCGCGTAGGCAAGGTGTGCATTAACGCGTGCAACCTGGCTCGCGTTGCCAACGATGACGGCTTTATCGATCGCGAGTTTGAGCTGTGCAACACCGGTGGTCAGAATCGCGAGCTGAGCCCCAAGGGCATCGACAAGGGCGTGGGCGTGGCGCGAGCGCTGGCGTATCTGGGCCGCGAGGGAAATGCGCGCACCTTTGGCTTTGGCGATTCGGGCAACGATCTGGGCATGCTCACTGCCGTTGAGACGGCCGTGGCCATGGGCAACGCCATGTCCGAGGTCAAGGCGGTCGCCGACTACGTGACCGACGACGTCGCACACGACGGCACCGTCACCGCCATGCGCCACTTTGGGTTGATTTAATAAATGGCCGGGTCGCCCGCAGTGGGGGCGACCCGGCCATTTGAGCTATTTTGCAATATAGAGCTTGGGATGACTGCGACTGCTCTCGATCGCCGCCGTCATGATGCCCTCGTCGTCTCCATCAACGATGATGCCGTCGAGGTCATCGATCTGCGCGGACTGATAAAAACTGGTTTTGTTGAACTTTCCCTGGTCAACCATCATGTAGCCCTGGTTTGAGTTGGTAAGGTACATATGCTTGATCATGGCCGAGAAGTCGTGCTCGACGGTAAAGCCGTGGTCGGGGTGGAATCCGTCGGCACTGACAAACGCCTTGTCGGCATGTAGTTTGCTCATGCAGTCGAGCGTCAGTGCGCCCGCGAGATAGAGGTGCCCCTTGCGCACGGAGCCGCCCAGCAGCACTACCGAAGCATTGGGGAGATTGAAGCTGGCGTAGTTCGCGATTGCAAGATCGCCGGTGATAATGGTGATCTCACGCTTGTCCATGAGGGCCTTAGCGAAGTAAAAGCCTGTGGTGCCGATATCAATTACCAGAACATCGCCATCATCAACAAGAGTTGCTGCGGTTGCGGCGATGGCCTCCTTGGCCTCGACTTGGACATTGATGCGCTCCTCGGGATACGAGATCGCGTTGGAGCGAGAAAGCGATACCGCTCCACCGCGTACGCGACGCAGCTTGCCTTCGGATTCCAGCGAGATGAGGTCGTGTCGTGCGGTGACTTCCGAAACCGAAAAACGGCGAACGATGTCGGATACCGAGATATTTGGCTTTTCGGCCAGCCAATTCATGATAAATCGCTGGCGCTCAGCCGGCGAAAGGTCTGAAGTAGATGCCATATGCCGCTCCTTTTGAACAAAAGGTAAAAGATGCGCCTTTCGTAATCGAAATATAACGTATCGATATGAAAAGAACAAGGCAAATTCGAATGAATCAAAAGAACGGAATGGCATGTCACAAATGCATGCCTAGCAGATAGTTCGCACGTAGACGGGCTATAAAGAGTCTCATTCTGAAGGTGCCGCCCAAAAGAAGTACGTTCACACCCGATATTCGACCGTTCACGGAAAGTTGACAATTGAGCTTTCGATGGCTTTTGAAATAGTTTATAAAAGAAAGCCGAAAAGCTTTTGAAACAAAGAAGAAGGCTTTCGATAGCAATAGTGTTAGATGAGAAAGGACCGAACATGGCGATTAAGGTGTTTGCCGACGGCGCTAACCTCGAAGGCATGCTTGACATGCATGACAATGGCAACGTTCAGGGCTTCACGACCAATCCTTCCCTTATGAAGGCCGGTGGCGTGACTGACTACCGCGCTTTTGCCAAGACGGTTCTTGAGCACATTACCGATGTGTCGGTTTCTTTTGAGGTATTCGCCGACGACGAGGCTGGTATGGAAGCCGAGGCTCGCGAGATCGCAACCTGGGCAGACAACGTCTACGTTAAGATCCCGGCGCTCAACACTAAGGGCGAGTCCACTGCCGCGCTGGTCAAGCGCCTTTCTGCCGACGGCATCAAGGTGAATGTCACCACTATCTTCACGCCCGAGCAGGTCGACGAGTTTGTCGATGCCGTCTCTGCTGAGACCCCCTCTATTCTGTCCATCTTCGCCGGTCGCATTGCCGATACCGGCGTCGATCCGCTGCCCCTCATGGCGGAGTCCGTAAAGAAGGCTGCCGTTAAGCCTGCTGCCGAGGTTCTCTGGGCGTCTACGCGCGAGGTCCTCAATATCTTCCAGGCGGAGTCCGTTGGATGCCAGATCATTACGGTCCCCAATGCCCTTCTTGCCAAGCGCAAGAATTTCGGGAAAGATTTGCTTGAGTACTCGCTTGATACGGTCAAGGGCTTTGCCCGCGACATCCAGGCACTTGGTTTCCATATCTTGCCCGAGGAGTAGGGGACGAGCATGCTGACCGATCTTCTTAAGCCCGAGCTTGTTGCCTGCCACGTCGAGGCCTCCGATTGGGAGGAAGCGATCAGGGCATGCGGTAAGTTGCTCGTAGGCGCTGGCAAATGCGACCAGAGCTATGTTGACGCCATGATTTCATCGGTTCACAAATTCGGCCCCTATATGGTCTTGGAAGAGGGCATCGCCATGCCCCACGCTCAGGCAGATGACAATGTGAGTGAAGCGGGAATCTGTATCGTCACGCTTGACCCAGCCGTTGCGTTTGGACACGAGGATTTCGATCCGGTTCACGTGCTCGTGGGTATTTGCGCGCCCGACCCCAAGGCTCATCTTGGCTGCTTGGCGGAGCTTTCGCAGATGTTCGAGGACGAGGACTGCGTTGCCAAGCTCAGCGCATGCGATACGCCCGAGCGGGTTTTGGAGACCATGCGTTCATTCTTTTAGGCCTTAATGGCACGGCGATGCGTCGCCGCTTTTGGATAGACGGAAAACCGTCACGTGTAGGAGAGGAAGGTTGCCATGCATATCATCACCGTATGCGGAAACGGCATCGGGTCCAGCCTGATGCTCGCTGGCAAAGTCGAGGAGCTTTGCGAGGAGGAGGGCATCAAGGCCGACGTTGAGTCTATGGACCTGAACGGTGCTTCTTCCGCAAATCCGGATCTGTTCATCACCGTTAAGGAGCTCGCCCCCGAGCTCCACGGCAACGTTGTGATCGTTCGCAGCTATGTGAACAAGAAGAAGATCCGCGAAGACGCCCTCGAGGCAATCAAGGCGGCTGCCGCTAACGCCTAAAGCGGCACAAAAAAGGGCGGTTCCCTGTGGAAGAGGGAAACGCGCCCACGTTAGAGAGAAAGGAAGCGCAGATGCAAGCCATCCTTCCCATACTTGAGTTTATCCAATCGATTCTGACCAAGCCAGCGTGGATTATGGGTCTGTTTGCCTTTGTGGGCCTTGTTGCGCTCAAGCGCCCTGCCCACAAGGTGATGACGGGAACCCTGAAGCCCATTCTTGGTTACATCATGCTGTCTGCCGGCGCCGCTGTTGTTCAGGAGAACCTTGCTCCGCTGGGTACCTTCATCGAGACCGGTTTCCACATCACCGGCGTCGTGCCCAACAACGAGGTCGTCGTTTCGATGGCTCAGAGCGTCCTCGGCGTTCAGACCATGATGATCCTGATTCTCGGCTATGTCGTGAACATTATCATTGCCCGCTTTACCAAGTTTAAGTACATCTTCCTGACGGGCCATCACAGCATGTTTATGGCCTGCCTGCTGTCTGCCGTTCTGCAGGCATCTGGCTTCCAGGATGTTCAGCTTGTCATCGTGGGCGGCATGTTCCTGGGCCTCGTGAGCGCTATGCTTCCCGCCGTTGGTCAGCGTTTCACCGAGAAGGTTACCGATGGCGATGAAATCGCCATGGGCCACTTCGGTTCACTCGCCTATTACATCTCCGCTGCAGTCGGTACGCTTTTTGCTAAGGACGCCGAGGAGAACAGCACCGAGAAGATCGAGGTTCCCGAGAAGTTCGCCTTCCTGCGCGACACTACCATCTCCACGGCTCTTACCATGGCCTTCTTCTACCTGGTTACCGCTTTCGCCGCTTACATCGCAGATCCTGCGGTCGTTACCAAGACCGCTGGCGGCGACAACGTGATTGTCTATGCCCTGACCTGCGCTCTGTCTTTCGCCGTTGGTGTCACCATCGTCTATAACGGCGTTCGTATGATCCTTGCCGACCTGGTCCCGGCTTTCCAGGGCATCTCCAACAAGCTGATCCCCGGTGCCATCCCCGCCGTCGACTGCGCCGTCTTCTTCCCCTATGCTCCCACCGCCGTCATCCTCGGCTTTGTCGCTTCCTTTATCGGTGGCGTGGTCGGTATGTTCATCGTGGGCGCTACCCTGGGCATCTTCATCATCCCGGGCATGGTTCCCCACTTCTTCTGCGGTGCTACCGCGGGCATCTACGGCAATGCTACCGGCGGTCGCAAGGGCGCAGCTCTTGGCGCTTTCGTCAACGGCCTGCTCATCACCTTTGCCCCGGCCCTGCTCCTGCCCGTTCTTGACGTCTTTGGCTTCAAGAACACTACGTTCGGCGACTTCGATTTCTCCGTCATTGGTATTACGCTTGGCCGCGCTGCCGAGGCCTTCGGTACCACCGGTGTCTACGCGATTCTCGCTGTCCTTCTGGTCGTTGCCTTCGTCCCCAACTTCATCCACACCAAGGGTGCTGTGATCAATCACGTTGAGGAAGAGTAATCCAGGCATACGTTAAGCCCTAATCGGGCGGAGCTCCGATAACCGGCTCCTACACGGAAGCGGTGACGTCTCAATCGAGGCGTCACCGCTTTTTGCTTTGGAGCGATTGTGAATATGAGCCGGCGAGGCGCTGCTTCTGTTCCGTGAACGGAATCAAACGCAATGATCGGCAAAAACGTTTTGCCGCTGGGGCGTCGATATAAAAATGGTAAATCTGCAAAACCGTTCGCCGAGAAGATAAAAAACCGCAGTTCACGCCTTGATAAACGTAGATAAAGTGTTTAGCAGTTTATCGGCCGTATGCTAACGAAAGGAATCAGGCAGATGGCAATCAAGGTGTTCGCTGACGGTGCAAACCTCGAGGGCATGCTCGACATGTACGAGAGCGGCAACGTTCAGGGTTTCACGACCAACCCGTCCCTTATGAAGAAGGGCGGCGTGACGGATTACCGCGCGTTTGCCAAGGAGGTTCTGGCCCACATCACCGACGTTTCCGTCTCGTTTGAGGTCTTTGCCGACGACGTCGAGACCATGGAGGTCGAGGCCCGCGAGATTGCTACCTGGGCCGAGAACGTCTACGTCAAGATTCCGTGCGTGACCACCAAGGGCGAGTCCACCGCCGAGCTGGTCCGCAAGCTTTCGGCCGACGGCATCAAGGTCAACGTCACCACCATCTTTACGCCTACGCAGGTCGACGAGATGGTCGAGGCCGTTGACGCCGAGACGCCGTCCATCATCTCGCTCTTTGCCGGTCGCATCGCCGACACCGGCGTCGATCCCATTCCGTTTGTGACGGAGTCGATCAAGACGGCCGCCGCCAAGCCCAACTGCGAGGTCCTGTGGGCATCCACGCGCGAGCTCATCAACATTTACCAGGCGCAGGCCTGCGGTTGCCAGATCATCACGGTGCCCAACAGCATCCTGGCCAAGCGCAAGAACATCGGTCGCGACCCGTACGAGGTCTCGCTCGACACCGTGCGCGGCTTTGCCAAGGATATCGCCGCTTTGGGCTTCCATATTCTGCCGTAACGCGAACACTGACTACGCCGCGGGCTGCTCGCCCCGGCCTTTCCTTTCCCTATCGCTCACGCGCTTCGCGAGGGTCGCGCTAGACAAAGGAAAGGCCGGGGCTGCCGACACGAGCTTGCCAGTAGGTTGGTGATAGGCTTCCATATCCTGCCGTGGACAAAGGTACCCCCGCCCGCGCCGTGCAAAATTGAGAGTATTCAGCAAGGTAAAGGCTTTTACCAGCTGGTTGAAGCACGGAACAACCCCCGTTTTGGCTCTGATGACGCTAAAACGGGGGCTGTTTTTGACGTTATTGTCTCTGAGGGGCGTTCGGAGCGGCGGAAATTGCAGAATACTCGCGATTTTGCACGTTGCTACAGGGGGTACCTTGCTTTGACGGTTTACTTCCCCTGCACCATGGTGAGGGAGATTTTCTTGCGGTCCCGATCGACCTTTTCGACCCACACCTTTACCGTGTCACCGACGCGCACCACGTCGCTCGGGTGCTTGACAAAGCGGTTGGCCAGCTTGGAGATGTGCACGAGGCCGTCCTGGTGCACGCCCACGTCGACAAAGGCGCCAAAGTCGACGACGTTGCGCACTGTGCCCTTGAGTTCCATGCCGGGTTCCAGGTCATCGATGGAAAGCGCCGAGCGGCTAAAGACCACCTCGGGCGCGTCGTCGCGCGGGTCGCGGCCGGGCTTCTTGAGCTCGTTGACAATGTCGATGAGCGTGAGGGTGCCGCAGTCCAGGTCGCTTGCCAGCGCCGAGATACTGCCCAGACGGCGCTCGATGTCGGGCACGCCGCCGCGGCTGAGCTCGCTTGCCGCAACGCCGGCACGCTCCAGGACGGCCGTGGCCACCTCGTAGCTTTCGGGGTGGACGCTTGTCGCGTCGAGCGGGTTCTTGCCGCCGCTGATGCGCAGGAAGCCCGCGGCGTTGAGATATGCCTTGGGTCCCAGCTTGGGGACCTTCTTGAGCTGGCGGCGATCGGTAAAGGCGCCGTTTTCCTCGCGGAAAGCCACGATGTTTTTGGCCACGCTCGGCGTGATGCCCGATACGTATCCCAGCAGGCTCGCGCTCGCGGTGTTCACGTCGACGCCCACGCGGTTAACGACGTCCTCCACCACGTGGCCCAGGGTGCGCGAGAGTTCGGCCTGGTCAAGGTCGTGCTGGTATTGACCCACGCCGATGGACTGGGGCGGAATCTTGACGAGCTCTGCCAGCGGGTCTTGCAGGCGGCGGCCCAGGCTCATGGCGCCACGTACGGTGACGTCCAGGTCGGGATATTCCTGGCTGGCGAGCTCGGAGGCGGAGTACACCGATGCGCCGGCCTCGTTGACGATGGTGTAGCGAAGGCTGGGCGCCTGCTCGGCAATGAACTCCGAGACGACTTCCTCGGTCTCGCGGCTGGCGGTGCCGTTGCCGATGACGATGGTGTTGACGCCGTCCTTCTTGACGAGGCGGGCGAGCTCGCGCTTGGTGCCGGCGACGTCGTGGCGCGGCTTGGTGGGGTAGACCACGCCGTGGTCGAGCAGCTTGCCGGTCTCGTCCATGACGGCGACCTTGCAGCCAGTGCGGTAGCCCGGATCGAGCGCGAGCACGCGGGCGCCGCGCACGGGGCGTGCCGAGAGCAGGCCCTCAAGATTCTTGGCAAAGACGTTGATGGCCTCGGTCTGCGCGCGGACGGTGAGCTTGGCGCGGGCCTCGCGCTCCAGCGAGGGGGCCATGAGGCGCTTGTAACCATCGGCGATGGCGGCATCGAAGATGGGAGCAAACACGCCCTGGCGTCGGGGCCAACGGCTGCCGAGGCGCGCCGTGGCGGCAGCGCCGTCGACGTTCACGCGCACGCGGAGCTTACCCTCGCGCTCACCGCGGTCGATAGCCAGCACGCGGTGGTTAGGGATGCGGCGCAGCGGCTCATCATAGCTGTAGTACGGCTCGTAGGGGGTCTTCTCGGCGGGGTCGGTGGCCTCGACGACGATGTCGGCGGTGTTTTGCGTAAAGGCGCGCAGGTCGGCGACGTTCTCGGGGTCCTCGGCCACCGTCTCGGCCACGATGTCGGCGGCGCCAGCGAGCGCCTTTTCGGGCGTGTCGAAACCGGCCTCCTCGTTGACGTATGCCGCGGCGGCGTCGAGCGCGCTGCCCTTGGCCGAGGCCTGCATGATGATCATGTTGGCAAGCGGCTCCAGACCTGCCTCGCGGGCCTTCTGCGCGCGGGTCATGCGCTTTTTGCGGTAGGGCTTATAGAGGTCCTCGACGCGCTGGAGCTGCGTGGCCTCGCGAATCTGCTGCTCGAGCTCGGGCGCGAGCTTGCCCTGCGCGTCGATGAGCAGGATGACGTCCTCTTTGCGCTGCTCAAGATTGCGCAGGTAGGACAGGCGCTCGTCGAGCGCACGCAGGGCGACGTCATCCATGCCGCCGGTGGCCTCTTTACGGTAGCGCGAGATAAAGGGGATAGTATTGCCCTCGTCGATGAGCTTGACGGCCGCCTCGACGTTGGCGGCCTTAAGGTTGAGCTCGTGGGCGAGCTGCGCGATAAGATCCATGGAACTCCTTGCGTTTATGGTGCATTTGCAGCACAGAGCTACCAAGGATACCACCCGTCCCAAAAGACTGTTTTGGGGCCGCGCCACAAAAACGGCCTATCTACTACGTTTTACCCGTAGGGGCTGACCATGCCTGGGTTTTCCGAAGATCGGCAACCCGTTTACCTGCGGTTTTTATTTCGCGAAATTCGGTATGGTTGAGGGTGATCGGTTAAACGTAGTAGATAGGCCCATTTCGTGGCGAACGAACCAAACTGAGGCGCAAAAAGGCCCCCCGCCTCAGAAAAATCGTCAGCGAAGTAGCAAAAAGCCCCGCGGGCAGGAGGCTGCTCGCGGGGCAAAGAAGAGGGGGCTTGTTGGCGGCGGGCCAAGGCGCTCGGCGGTGAGTTTGCCGCGGCCCGCTCTTAAGACATTACAGCTCGACGAGCTGGCCGGTCTCGGCGGCCTCCTTGATGGCGTTGAGAAGCGTGAGCGTCTTGACGTTATCGGCGGGGGTCACGACGGGCTCAACTTCGCGGCGGACGACCTTCACAAAGTGCTTGAGCTGCATCTTGTGCGGCAGCGCCGGGTCGACGGCCGGAATCTCCATCTGCAGCGGCTTGTGCCAGTTGGAGGCGCCGTCGTAGGAGAACTGATGCAGGCGGGGCAGCGAAAGGGCACCCAAGGTTCCGCCGATAAAGTAGGCGTCGGCGTCGAAGGGGCGGTACTGCGGATCCTCGCGAGCGGTTGCCTCCCAGTTCCAGGGGCTGGCGGTGGCGTCGGAGATGGTCATGCTCGCAAGCGCGCCATCGGCAAAACGGACGTTGACCACGGCGGAGTCCTCGGTCTCAAAACCGCGGGCGGCGCTGGACTGCATGCCCTGGACGGCGACGGGCTCGCCCAGCAGGTAGCGGAGCAGGTCCACGTCGTGAACCAGGTTGACCAAGATCGGTCCGGCACCCTTCTTGCGGCGCCACTCGACATCGAAGTACTCGTCATTCTTATAGATCATGTAGTGGAAGCTCGACACGGTGAGCTTGCCCAGCTCGCCGGACTCGATGATCTCCTTGGCCTTGTTGACGAAGGGGTTGTGGCGACGGTGCTGACCCACGAGCACGGGCACGCCGGCGGTCTCGGCCTCGGCGGCGAAAGCCTGGGCATCCTCGAGGTCGTTGGAGATCGGCTTTTCGACCAGCGGCACGATGTTGCGCTTGATGGCCTCGCGGGCAACGCCCAGGTGCAGGTCGTTGGGGGTGGCGATGATGACGGCCTCAGGCTTGACCTCGTCCATCATCTGGGCGGGATCGGTAAAGAACGGCACGCCGGCAGCCTCGGCCGTGGCGCGGGCGCCCTCAAAGGCGTCGGCGATGGCGACGAGCTCGGCCTCGGGCTCCTCGGTGACAAAGCGGATGTGGTTGCGGCCCATGGCGCCGGCGCCGATGACGGCAATGCGGACGGGGTTGAGCTCAGACATTTCGACTCCTTAATACTGGTGACCGGTGGAATGCGACAAAGGGTCTGTCCCTTTGTCGCATCGGTAAAACTAGGCGGACTTCTTCTTGCTGTCGGAGACCATCATGTAGACGGTGAGCACGACGGCGATGGCGGCGATCACAATGGCGCCGTAGAAGGACTGCTGGTAGGCGGCGCTGCCGGCCTCGGCGTGATACAGCACGGCGGTGATGGGCTGGCTGATCCAGGTAGAAGCGGCGTAGCCCAAGAACATGATGCCGTAGTTGACGCCGATGTTGCTGGTGCCAAAGGCGCCACCGGTGAGCGGCGGGTAGATGACGAGCAGGGCGCCAAAGCTAAAGCCGAGCAGGGCGAGCGCCACAAAGAACATGCTCTGCGTAAAGCTCATCGACATGATGACGAGGGCGACGATGGTGACGACAAGGCTGATGAGCAGCGACTTATAGGCGCCGAGCTTGTCGATGATCTGACCAAAGGACAGGCGGCCAACCAGGTTGGCGCAGGTGTTGACGGAGACCACCACGCCGCCGAGGGCGACGGCCGCGGCGCTCGTGGGGTCGGCGAAGAGCTGGACGGCGGCGATGGAGGCAACCTTGCCCACGAGCAGGGTGCCCGCGGTGGCGGCAAAGGCGAAGGTGACGATGAGGACCCAGAAGCGCGGGGTCTTGACCATCTCGCCCGGGGTGAGGTCGCCGAAGGTGCCGGCATGTGCGCCGCCCTTGGGGGCCTCGAAGCCCTCGGGCAGCCAGCCGGCCTCGGGGGCCTTCAGGAACAGGGCGGAGGCGGCGATCGTCACAAAGAAGATGACGCCGAGTGCCTTGAGGGCGCCAAAGATGCCCAGGCTCGGGATGAGCAGTGAGGCGAGCACCGGGGACAGCACGGCGGGGCCGGCGGTCGAAGCGGCGAGCGTAATGCCGGAGGCGAGGCCCTTCTTGTCGATGAACCACTTTTGGCCCGTGGTGAGCGCGGGGTTGTAGCCCAGGCCGTTGCCGATGGCGGCGACGAGCGAGAACCACAGGTAGAACTGCCACGGCTCGGTGACGGTGCCAGACATGAACCAGCCCAGGCCGTAGCACACGGCGGCGGCGATCACGACGTTGCGGGGGCCGATCTTATCGGAGATGCGGCCGGCGAAGATGCCCGTCACGGCCATGATGGTCTGAAAGACCGGGAAAGCCCAGGTAAGGGCGCTGGACCACTCGGGGTAGACGGCGAGCAGGTTCTTGCT
Organism: uncultured Collinsella sp.; assembly: GCA_905208635.1. GTDB lineage: Bacteria > Actinomycetota > Coriobacteriia > Coriobacteriales > Coriobacteriaceae > Collinsella. The sequence continues at coordinate 56,977 of CAJLPX010000011.1, forward strand.
CACGACGGAATACAGCGCGATGGAGCTGATAAAGAACATGGTGACGCACGCGGCGGAAAGCACGACGGCGCGACCCTTGTTGGAGTTGGTGGAAGCCATTGGACTCTTTCTGATCGATGCGGGGGAGGGGCGGACACGTCCGCGGGGCCTCCCTGTCAGGCTGGTTTACTGGTCGGTCGGCTTTGCGACGCCGGACTCGTCAGACCAAAGCTCGACACCCTTGTTCTTAAGGTAGTTGTCGGCAAAGGCTCGGCGGCCGCCGGGCTTGGCGGTGAGGTCGCCCATCATGTTGGAGAAGCCGCCATCGACCTTGATGGCCTCGCCGGTGGTAAAGTCCGAGCGCTTGGACGCCAGGAACATGACGGCGTTGGCGATATCGCTGACCTCGCCGATACGGCGCGTGGCGATGAGACGGCTGCGGCTCTTTTCGACCTCGGGGTCGGCGTAAAAGCTCACCGACATGGGGGTCTTGACAAAGCAGGGCTCGACGCAGTTGGAGCGGACGCCGTAGGGACCCCACTCGGCAGCTAGCATCTTGGACATCATGTTGACGCCCGCCTTGGTGGAGCTGTACACGCCCGAGAACGTCTCGGGGGAGTGGCTGGCGACGGTCGAGATGTGCACCAGGCGGCCCTGGCCGGCCTTGATCATCTCGCGACCAAAGCGCTGCGAGGTGATGAAGTAGCCGGTGAGGTTGACGTTGAGCACCTGCTCCCAGTCGCTCAGCGGCAGGTCCTCCATGGCGGCGAAGCGCAGGATGCCGGCGGTGTTGACGAGGACGTCGACGCGGCCGAAGTCGGCGATGGTGGCGTCGACGGCAGCCTGAACCTCGGCCTCGTCGGTGGCGTTCATCTTGTAGCCCTCGGCGTGGATGCCAAACTCGGTGGCGAGGTCGGCGGCTGCGGCCTTGACCTTCTCCTCGTCCAGGTCGAGCAGGACGACATTGGCGCCGTTGCGGGCGAACTCGCGGCAAATCTCGACGCCCATACCGCCGAGCGCGCCAGTCACGGCGCAGACATCGCCCTCGAGCTTAAGCCAATTGCTCATAGGAACTTCCCTTCTTGTGCCTCCCGGTGGGCCGTTCCCATTAATCGACCCACGTGGTTTTCGCAGGTTATCGTATGCTTTGCATTTGCGCAGGTGAATTGCATATTTGTTAGAATGGCGTAAACCTCTGGTTTATAGTTCGCGGGACGATTTGGTCTTAATTGAGTGTGTGACCTGCCAAAACAACCCCCTGCGGCCGCGCATGGGCATACGTCTGGAAACGGGAGATTGACGTGTACGATCGACGACTCGAGGCCATAACGGCCGCCGCGGAGCTGGGAAGCTTCTCGCGCGCGGCGGCAAAACTGCGGGTGTCGACCCCGGCGCTCGTCAAACAGGTGTCGGGGTTCGAGGCCGAGTTTGGCATCACGCTGTTCGAGCGGTCGCACTCGGGCGTCAAGGTGACGCCGGCGGGCGCTCTGCTGGTGGACGACGCGCGCTCGATCATGCGCCAGTCTGAGGACGCACTGCGTCGTGCCCGGCGCGCGGCGGGCGATGGCGGTGCGGTGCGCCTGGGCGTGTCGATGATGTGCCCGGGGCGCCAGACACTGTCGATGTGGACGGGCGTGCACGAGCTGGAGCCATCGCTGCGCTTCGAGATCGTGCCGGTGAACGATCTCTATGACGAGCGTGAATCCGTCATGCGCAGCTTGGGGCGCGAGGTGGATGTAGTGCAGTCGAGTTTTTCGACCCCGCGCTGGGGTGACGCCTGCCAAAAGCTCCGCATCGTTACCGTGCCGTTTTATATCGACGTGCCGCGCACAAGCCGGCTTGCGCGCAAGACGCGCATCACGGTTGCCGACTTGGAGGGCATGCGCCTGCGCGTGCTTCGTCACGGCAACGACGCCATGGACAGCCTGCGCATCGACCTGTTGGCCGACGGCGGCGTGGACGTGATCGACGTGGACAGCTTTGACTTTGCGCTCTTTAACGAAGCGGAGGAAAAGGGCGATGCGGTGCTCACCTGCGGAGCGTGGTCGGGCGTGCACCCGGCCTTTGTGGGCGTACCGTTCCTATGCGGCCGCGAGGTGCCGGTCTATTTGCACTACCCGCTTGAGCCCACCCTCCAAGTCCAAAAATTCGTCAACGCCATGGTCCAACTTCTCAAATAGCTATCGTGTCGATGATTCTTTAATCCCCGTCCTAGAAAAATCATCTGGTAGAGTTGACCTCACGTGAATTTCAGCACACTGTGTGCTACCTGCACTTTTGTCATTTGAGGAGTGAACTTGTGAATCCTTCTGTCGCCAAGAAAGCCAGCCGGGCGGTGCGCCTGCTCATGATGGTGCTCACGGCAGTTCTCATCTTCTTTTTCATCAATGTTATGCTGCTCGTCTCCGATATCCAGGGCACAGCGCGCGTGGTCAACTACGCCGGTCTGGTGCGCGGCACTACGCAGCGAATCGTTAAGCTCGAGGACGCAGGCCAGCCACAAGACGACCTGCTCAAGGCTGTGGATTCATACATTAATGGTTTGCGCTACGGAAGCGACGACCTCAATCTCGTCCGTCTCGATGACGATGAGTATCAGGCAAAGATGACCGAACTCGCGCGCTATTTTGACAAGCTTCGCACCGAGATTGCCCGTGTGCGCGAAGTTGGCTACGAGAACACCGACATCATCGCCATGAGCGAGGAGTTCTTTGGTATTTGCGACGATGCTACGCGACTCGCAGAGGACTACTCTCGGGAGAAGGCGTCGGCGCTCAACTATCTCGAGGGCTTGGTGATCATCGACATCGTGGGCTTGGTGACGACCTTTGCGGTCGAACTTGTTCGCGCGGTGCGCACTGCCGCACTCAATCGCGAGCTGCAGAGCAAAGTTTATCTCGACGAAGCTACGGGACTGCCCAACAAGAACAAATGCGAGGAAATCTTGGGCCAGGAGCATCCCGTTTCCGCTGAAGCGCCCGTTGCGCTGTGTGTCTTCGATCTTAATAATCTGCATACGGTCAATAACCGCTTTGGCCACGAGAAGGGTGACGAATACATCCGTTCTTTTGCCCAGCAGCTGGGGCGCGTGGCGTCCGAGGCCTGCTTTGTGGGCCGCGACGGCGGCGATGAGTTTATCGCGGTGCTGTGGGATGCCGATCGAGCTGCCGTGGAGTCCCGTCTCGCTCGGGTCCGTGCGAACGTGAACGAGTATTCCGAAGCTCACCCCGACATGCCTATCAGCTATGCGGTGGGCTATGCGCTTTCCAGCGATTTTGATGAACCGCCCACGATGCGCGAGCTCTTTTCACAAGCCGACAAAAACATGTACATCGACAAGAACCGCGTAAAGAAAGCCGAGGCAGCCGGTCCGCAACGCGATGGCCGGTAAGCCTGCAACAGAGGGCATAGAAAAGCCTCCGCAGCTCGTGTGGTTGCGGAGGCTTTATTCGTTGCGGCACATTGTGTTTGGGTCGCTGAGATGAGTCGATTTGCCCCGAAAGAGGAGGGCATTGACCTTAGGGTCATGCCCGACGAATGAGCGGCAAATCGGCCATCTCGGCGGGCCGAACTACTCGAGCTCAAACGCGCCGGTATAGAGCTGGTAGTAGTACCCGCGCTTGGCGATCAGCTCGTCGTGGTTACCACGCTCGATAATGCGGCCGTGGTCCAGGCAGATGATCGCGTCGGAATTGCGCACGGTGGACAAGCGGTGCGCGATGACAAATGTCGTGCGGCCCTCCATGAGCTTGTCCATGCCCTCCTGCACGATGGCCTCGGTGCGGGTGTCGATGCTCGACGTGGCCTCGTCCAGAATCATCGCCGGCGGATCGGCGACGGCGGCGCGCGCGATCGAAATCAGCTGGCGCTGGCCCTGCGAAAGCTGGGCACCGTTGCCGGTGAGCATGGTGTCGTAGCCGTCGGGCAGGCGGGTGATAAAGTCGTCGGCGCCGGCGAGCTTTGCCGCCGCGATGCACTCCTCGTCGGTGGCGTCCAGGTTGCCGTAGCGGATGTTGTCCATCACGGTGCCGGTGAACAGGTTCACGTCCTGCAGCACCACGCCCAGCGAGCGGCGCAGATCTGCCTTGCGGATCTTGTTGACGTTGATGCCGTCGTAGCGGATCTTGCCGTCGGCAATGTCGTAGAAGCGGTTGATGAGGTTAGTGATGGTCGTCTTACCGGCACCGGTGGCGCCGACAAACGCGACCTTCTGGCCCGGCTTGGCAAACACGGACACGCCGTGCAGCACCTCGTGGTCGGGCGTGTAGCCAAAGTCGACGTTGTCCATGACCAGGTCGCCGCGCAGCGGTACGTACTCGATCTCGCCGGTTGCACGGTGCGGATGCTTCCATGCCCACATGCCAGTGTGGTGGTCAGCCTCCTCGAGCTGCCAGGTGTCAGGGTTGACCTGCGCGTTGACGAGTGTCACGTAGCCTTCGTCGGCCTCGGGCTCCTCATCGATGAGCTCAAAGATGCGGTCGGCGCCGGCCAGACCCATGACCACGGCGTTGATCTGCTGCGAGATCTGGCCGATCTGTCCGCAGAACTGCTTGGTCATGTTAAGGAACGGCACCACGACGGCGATGGACAGCTCCATGCCCGAGATGCTCAGGTTGGGCACGCCCAGCGCCAGGAAAATGCCGCCGGCAAGGGCCACCAGCACGTAGAGCAAGTTGCCCAGGTTCATAAGGATGGGCATGAGGATGTTGGCGTACATGTTGGCCTTCTGGGAGACCTCGAAGAGCTTTTCGTTGCGCTCGTCAAAATCGGCCTCGGCGGCAGACTCGTGGCAGAACGCCTTGACGACCTTCTGGCCGTTCATGACCTCCTCGATATGGCCCTCGACCACGCCGAGCTCGGTCTGCTGCGCAATGAAGAAGCGCGCGGAGTTGGAGCCGAGCAGCTTGGTCATAAAGGTCATAAAGGCGACGCCGGCGATGATGACCAGGCACATCCACACGCTGTAGTACAGCATGATAAAGAACACCGTGACGATGATGATGATCGTCATGAGCAGGTTGGGCAGCGACTGGCTGATCATCTGACGCAGCGTGTCGATGTCGTTGGTGTAGTGGCTCATGATATCGCCGCGCTGGTGCGTGTCGAAGTAGCGGATCGGCAGGTCCTGCATGCGGTTGAACATCATCTCGCGCAGCTTCTCCAGCGAGCCCTGCGTGACGATAGCCATGGCGCGGTTCCAGAACAGTGAGGACAGGACACCGACGCCGTAGATGCAGGCGAGGGTGGTCACGAGCTGCAGAATCTTGGGCTGTGCGGCTTCCCAATCGCCCGACTGCCACGATTCGCTAATAATCTGCAGGGCGCTCTGCAGGAAGGTCGCGCCGATGGAGTTGATGATGGCGCAGAGCACCACGCCGGCGACGACAAGGGGCAAAAGCACGGGATAGAAGCCAAAGAGCGTCTTGATGAGGCGCGACATGGTGCCGCCCTTACGGTTGAGCGCGCGCTCGGCGGTCGTTGCCTTACTCATGTGCCTCGCCTCCTTCCTGGGTCTGAGCTTGCGTTGCGGATGCCTCGGTGTCGGCCTCGACGGCCCCTTCGCCCTCGGCAGACATCTTGTTTTGCGAGGTAAAGGTCTCGCGGTAGATCTCGCTCGTCTTGAGTAGCTCGTCATGGTTGCCGATCTGCGCGATGCGGCCGCCCTCCATGACGATGATGCGGTCTGCGTCCTGCACGGAGCTGATGCGCTGGGCGATGATGAGCTTGGTCGTGTTGGGCAGATAGCTTGCCAGTCCTGCGCGGATCTTGGCGTCGGTCTTGGTGTCGACGGCGCTGGTGGAGTCGTCCAGGATCAAGATCTTGGGGCGACGCAGCAGGGCGCGTGCAATGCACAGGCGCTGCTTCTGACCGCCCGAAACATTGGAGCCGCCCTGTTCGATCCAGGTGCCGTAGCCCTTGGGGAAACCGTCGACAAACTCGTCGGCGCAGGCCAGATGCGCTGCCTCGCGGACTTCCTCGTCGGTGGCGTTCGGGTCACCCCAACGCAGGTTCTCGGCGATGGTGCCGCTAAACAGCACGTTTTTCTGCAGCACCATGGCGACCTGGTGACGCAGCGCGTCCAGGTCGTAGTCGCGCACGTCCACGCCGCCCACGCGCACAGCGCCTTCGGTGGTGTCGTACAGGCGGGCGATGAGGTTAACGAGCGTGGACTTGGCCGAGCCGGTGCCGCCGATGATGCCGATGGTCTCGCCGCTCGTAATGTGCAGGTCGATATCGTCGAGCGCCTGGCGCTTCGCATGCTTGGAATACTTAAAGCTCACGTGGTCAAAGTCGATGGAACCGTCGGCAACCTCGAGCACGGGCTCGGCGGGATCGGCGATCGTGGGCTCGGCGGCCAGCACCTCGGCAATGCGGTGTGCCGATTCGTCGGCCATGGTCACCATGACAAAGATCATCGACAGCTGCATCAGGCTCATGAGAATCTGGAAACCATAGGTAAAGGTCGAGGAGAGCTGGCCCACGTCGAACAGCGTGCCCTGGCTCGTGATGATGAGCTTGGAGCCCAGGTAGATGATGACGACAAACGCGCCGTTGACGCAGATGTTCATCATGGGGTTGTTAAAGGCGAGCAGCTTCTCGGCGCGGGTGAAGTCCATCTGGACGTCGCGCGCGGCGGTCGCGAACTTCTCCTTCTCAAAGTCTTCGCGCACATAGCTCTTGACCACGCGCATGCCGGTGACGTTTTCCTCGACGGACTCGTTAAGGGCATCGTACTTGTGGAACACGCGCGAGAAGATGGGGCGCACCTTAAAGATGATAAAGAACAGTCCAAAGCCCAGCAGCGGAATGATGACCAGGTAGACCATGGCGACGCTGCCGCCCATGATAAACGCCATGGTAAAGGCGAAGATCAATACCAGCGGCGCGCGCACGGCGATACGGATGATCATCATAAAGGCCTGCTGCACGTTGTTGATATCGGTGGTCAGGCGCGTGACGAGCGAGGAGCTCGAGAACTCATCGATGTTGGCAAAGCTGAACGTCTGGATCTTGTAGAACAGGTCGTGACGCAGGTTCTTGGCGAATCCGCAGCTCGCATGGCTGCAGGTGACACCAGCCGCGGCGCCAAAAGCAAGCGACGTCAGCGCGATGAGCACCAAAAAGCCTGCGGTGGGAAGCATCTCGGCTACGGTGGCGCCGTCTTTGATAGCGTCGATCAGGTTGGCGGTGATAAATGGAATCAGCATCTCGCAGAGCACCTCGCCAAGCACGAGCAGCGGCGTGGCAACAGTGACTTTCATATAGTCGCGGATGCTTCCCATGAGGGTTTTAATCATCCAGTTCCTCCCAGGTTACGCGGATTTTATCGAGCATTTCGGCGAGGTCCTCGCGCTCGTCGTGGGTGAGCGCGCTAAAGGCCCGTTCTCTAAAGCGGATGCGGGCTGCCTGGTCGATGCGGGCGTTTTCCCGGCCGGTTTCGGTCAGGCGAATGGTGAGTTGCCGTCGATCCTTGGGGTTACGGCTGCGCTCGATGAGGCCGTTGAGCTCGAGCTTGGACAGGATCTCGGAAAGCGATCCCGGCTTGAGGTCAAAGTGCATGCCGAGCTCCTGCTGCGACATCTCGCCGCCGGGTTGCTTGGCTAGCAGGCAGATGATGGGCGCCTTGCCGGATACGCCTCCGCCATGAAAGTGCATGTAATGGCCGCAAAAGCCCAGATTATTGAGGATGCGCTTGGCAAGCTTATCCTGCTCGCTCATCGCGGGCGGCTGGTCTGCCGGCTGCGAGGGGTCGCCGCCGGGTTCGTGCGGATAGACGAGTGGTTCAACACACATGTCGCTGCATTGCTCCTTTCTTTAGTTAGGTAGAGGGATTGTTTTGTACCTAAGTGATTCTAGAGGTACCTAACTGATTGTCAAGGTACCAAACTTATTAAGTTACGGCGTTTTACCAAACGCCGTAACCGCTCGACGCTGCAAACGCTCCTAAGCGGCAATCTGGCGTTCAATCGTCGGGCATGGCCACAAGGCCTATGCCCTCCTCTTTCACGTCACCTTGCTCGCTTAGGAGCGTTTTCGCTGTCCGTCCTCAACATGTGATTCCGCCACGGTCCGCTTCGGTGCATGTGATCCCTTGGGGACGGAGGAAAAGGGATCATTTTCCGAAACCTTTCCGCAACAATTTGCCCTTCGTACCGCTCGCCTCCGCTCACAACGTCCCCTGCGCTACACTTGGTTGCACTGTGGTGCCGTCGCGCCATGCCCGACCCAAGGGGGGGACACTCATGAAGAACACTCAGCTGCTGCTGATTAACGATATGTGCGGCTACGGCAAGGTCGCGCTTTCTGCCATGCTGCCGGTGCTGTCGCACATGGGCTACCGTATCCATAACCTGCCGACAGCGCTCGTTTCCGACACGCTCAACTACCCCAAGTTCTACATCCACGACACCACCGAGTACGTGCGTCAAAGCCTCGCTATCTGGGAGGAGCTCGGCTTTGAGTTTGACGCCATCTCGACCGGCTTTATCGTGACCGAGGAAGAGACGCGTATCATCTCGGACTTTTGCCACCGCCGCGCGCAAAAGGGCACCAAGGTGTTCGTCGACCCCATCATGGGCGACAACGGCAAGCTCTATGCCGGTGTGCCCGAGTCCACGATTGGCCTTATGCGGCACCTGCTGGAGTGCGCAGACTACGCGGTGCCCAACTACACCGAGGCCTGTCTGCTCACCGATACGCCTATTGCAGAACGGATCACGCCCGATGAGGCCCGCGCCCTTGTGGACGCCGTGCGCGAGCTGGGTGCCAAGTCGGTGGTCATTACGAGCGCCGTGGTCAATGGCACGAACGCGGTTATCGGTTACGACCATGTGGCGGGGGAGTACTTCACGATCCCCTTCGAGCTGATCCCGGTGTACTTCCCGGGTACGGGCGATACGTTCTCGGCCGTGCTTATGGGTCGCGTGATGAGCGGTTGGACGCTTCAGCGCGCCACGGCCGATGCCATGCGCGTGGTGGCCGAGCTTATCGAGCGCAATGCTGCGCAGGAGGATAAGTCTGCCGGCCTGCCCATCGAGGCCTGCCTGGATGTGATTGACCATGAGTAATGCTGGCGAGGGCGGCGTCAAGCCTGCGGGCGAGAACAAGCCGCTCGGCGCGCCGCGTGGCAAGCGTCCGCGTATCCGCGTGAGCTGCGTGGACCAGCTGGGTGCGTGTCGCTGCCACCATGGTCACAAGCCGGGCGACGTCTTTGACTTTGACCGAGACCGCGGCAAGATGTGCGCCATGGCCTGCCATGTGGGCTTTCCCTATATTGATATCCTGCGCTATGGCGGAACCGTGCCTGGCAACGAGCCTGGTACGGCAAAGTTCTGCTGTCCCGAGGTCGACACCCTCAACGTCTGGCTTGCCGAGATCGTCGACGAGTAGCCGAGCGAGGATTTTCTCCCATTGAAACGTCGAGCGAGGATTTTCTCCCACTTTGGGCGCAATTTCGCGCTCAAAATGGGAGAAAATCCTCGCTCGATTTGCAGCGACGGGAATCCCGATCCCGCTCATGCGCTCTCGTCTATATTCTGTATGCGAGTAAGGTCAAATCTCTGCATTTCATCCGATTTCAGTACTAAAAATTTCTGCATTTCATTGATAATAGTCGATATAAATTTCTGCATTTCATTTATCGTGGCGAAGGGAGAGCTTATGTTGCGCAGGAAAATCGCAGACGAGCTTAATCGTTGGCAGAGATCCATCGAACGAAAGGCGCTGTTCGTCACGGGTTCTCGCCAAATCGGCAAGAGCTACTCGATTCGCGAATTCGGTAAGTCAAACTACGCAGCCTATATCGAGCTCAATCTCGCGGAAAACCGCCAGGCAAGGGACGCTCTGCTCGAGGCGCGAGATGCCGATGATTTCATTAGCAGGGTGACGCTTCTTTCGGGAAAGCCGATTGCCCCGGGCGAGACCCTCGTGTTTATCGATGAGGTGCAGGAGGCACCGGACATCATGACGATGGCCAAGTTCCTTGTCGAGGACGGTCGTTGCCGCTGGGCGTTCTCGGGATCCATGCTCGGGACCCAATTCAAAGGCGTCAGGTCCTATCCCGTGGGGTATGTCCATGAACTCAAGATGTTTCCGCTGGATTTTGAGGAGTTCAGCTGGGCGATCGGGGTGAGCGAAGAGGCGCGGCGCTCGATTTGCGATGCGTGCCGCAACGAGACACCGGTTCCTGGTTATATTCACGACGCAATGATGGCAAACTTCAGGACCTATATCGTCGTCGGCGGTATGCCGGAAGTCGTGCAGCGATTCCTCGACACGCAGGGTGATTTTGCATCCGTCCGCCAGCTCCAGTCCGAGCTGAACGGGCAATACCGTCGGGATATCTCAAAATACGCGAACGGGCGCGCACTTCAGGTGCAGAGCATCTTCGACCAACTGCCCGTCATGCTGGAGGGCGAGAACAAGCGCTTTGTGCTCAACTCGATCGACCCCAAGGCCCATTTCGAGAAGTACCAGCGCGACTTCGTCTGGCTCGTCGATGCCGGCGTCGCCCTCAAGACCGATATCGTAACCGAGCCAAAGTCCCCGCTGCTTAAGACAGCGCGACCGTCCCAGTTCAAACTGTACCAGTCCGATACCGGGATGCTGATGGCCCGTTATCCCATCGGGGTCGCCCAAGCGGCGTACCTCGACAGCAAGGAGCCCAACCTCGGCGGCGTGTACGAAAACGTGGTGGCTCAACAGCTGGCTGCCCAGGGAAGGGGGCTGTATTACTACCAGACCAAGAAACGGGGCGAGGTCGATTTCGTGATCGACGGCCCGGATGGAACGGCCGTGCCCATCGAGGTTAAATCGGGGACGTATTACCATGCGCACGCCGCGTTGGGCCATGTGCTTGAAACGGCCGAGTATGGCGTAAAGCGCGGGATTGTTTTCTCGAGAGGCAACGTTGAGCGCGACGGCGCCGTTCTCTATCTGCCTCTGTATGCGACTTGGACCCTTTCGGATGTTTTGGGCGACTTCCGTGCCGAGGGGATAAAGCTGGAGGTCAAACCTGTCTAGGGTCAGTTCCGAATGCGACAAGGGGACAGTCCCATTGTCGCACTGAGATCGTCGACGAGTAGCCGAGCGAGGATTTTCTCCCTCCGCGATAATGAGCGTGGATTTTCTCCCGTTTAGGGCGCACTTGAACGCTCAAAGTGGGAGAAAATCCACGCTCGATTTATGCCGAGGGCGCGGTTCACGCGCCCGCGAACCTACAGCTGCTCGAGCATAGCAGTGCAACCGTCGAGTACGTCGCGGTAGGTGGCATCGAAGTTGCCGGTGTACCAGGGATCGGCCACGTCGCCGGGGCGCTCGGTCCAATCGAGCAAGCGCGTAATCTTGCCGTCGGGGTCGTCGCCAAAGATGCGACGCAGGCCGCGCGCGTTCTCAGCATCCATATAGACAATGTGATCCCAGTCGCCATACTCCGCGCGACGCACCTGGCGCGCGCGATGTGCTACGACGGGAATCCCGACCTCGCGCAGCTTGGCGACGGTGCCGTGATGCGGCGGGTTGCCGATCTCCTCAGTCGAGGTCGCAGCAGAATCAATGACGAACTCCGCCTCGCGCCCGGCACGGCGCACCAGCTTAGTAAACACCGACTCAGCCATCGTCGAGCGGCAGATGTTCCCATGGCAGATAAACAGTACGCGTTGCATAGGACGATACCTTTCATATAGAGGGCTGCTAAAGAGTCGAAGCCGGGCGCATACAGAGTTTTATTTCTTGGCCAGTTTGAAGTAGCGCTCAAATATCAATTCGAAAACGTAATAGAACATTAATCGACTGTCGAGGTCCATGCTGCCCAAGCGGATTTCTTTTTGCACGGTGTAGATAGGGTAGTCGGCTAGTTTCGAGAGAGAATTTCGAGAAAAGCCGGTGAGTGTGACGACCTTGCATCCGCGCGTTTTGGCTATCGATGTGGCGTCAATAGACACCTGCGTCTCGCCGCTTACGGAAACGCTGAAGACCAGGTCGTTTTTGCCAAGCAGTTCTGCGTAATGCCTCATGACATGGCGTTCGCTGAGCGTATCGGTGTTCTTGCCCATTATTTTGAGCTTTTCAGCCATCTCGAGGCACGGGTATTTCGAAAAGCCCGAGCAGAAGAACACGATATGCGAGGCGTCCTGGATAAGGCTTACAACCGAGTCGATGACCCGGTCGTTAATCAGGTCTTTTGTTTGTACGAGCTGGGTGTCGAGCGGAAGTGTCTCGATTGTGAATCGATTGCGGTCGAGCGAGGCGGAATACGATTGTTTGAGCTCCGTAAACCCCGAGAAGCCAAGCTTATGAGCAAGCCTGACGATTGTATTGGGAGCGACGAAGAACCGTTCAGCAACGCTCTTAAGCGTGACATCGTCAATATCATCACGCAGCTCGATGATGTAGCGCATGATCTCGCTTTCGAGATCGTTGAGCTTGCTCTCGCCAGCCCGCACATGATCATAAAAAGATGCTTGATCTTTCATAAGATGTTCCAGCCCCTCGCACCTCGTCGTACATATGGTACCGCTTTGTGTAGCCAGGTGAGAAATCGGTAATCGGTCAAGATCGCCAATTGCCCATGAACTGGGTAAACGTGCGTGTCTGCCTACACATATCTGTGTCGTGAGCGAAATCATGTGTCCCCGTTTCGCATTGGCCCACACGGGGACTCGCAAATGACCTTATGTCGCAAAATGACAATCGAAACGAAGCAAGCCGAGGGCAACCGCGGAGCCCAAGGCCTTCGAGAACACCGATCAGCCAACCCTGGAGGGACGGAACATGAAGGATAAGCTCAATATTGTGATCGTTGGCGGCGGCTCCACGTGGTGCCCTGGCATTCTCAAAGCCCTGACCAAGCACATGGACATTCTGCCGCTGAACCGCGTGATGCTCTATGACATCGATGCCGAGCGTCAGCGTCCGATTGGCGAGTTTGGCAAGATCCTCTTCGCCGAGGAGGAGCCCGGTGTGGAGTTTGGTTACACCACCGATAAGGACGAGGCTTACACCGACGTCGACTTTGTGCTCTGCCAGATTCGTACCGGCGGCTACGAGATGCGTAGCAAGGACGAGAAGATTCCGCTGCATATGGGAATCATCGGCCAGGAAACGGTGGGCCCTGGCGGCATGGCTTACGGTATGCGCTCCATGCATGACATGGTTGAGATCGTCAACGACGTTCGCGCTCATAGCCCGGAGGCGTGGATTATCAACTACACCAACCCGGCTGCTATTGTGGCATATGGTCTCGAGCGCGTCCTGCCCGATGAGCATCGCGTCCTCAACATCTGCGACCAGCCTGTCAACCTCATGCGCTCTTACGGTCGCCTGCTCGGTCGCGATATGAGCAAGACGGAGCCCGTGTACTTCGGTCTCAATCACTTCGGTTGGTTCAAGCACATCTACGATGAAGAGGGCCATGACCTCGTCCCGCAGATTAAGGAGTACACGGAGAAGAACGGCTTCCTTCCTGCCGATGCCGAGCAGCGCGACCAGTCCTGGCTTGATACCTACGCCATGGTCAAGGACATGCTCGAGGACTTCCCCGACTATCTGCCCAACACTTATCTGCAGTACTATCTGTATCCCGAGTACAAGGTCGCTCACCTCGACCCCGACTACACTCGCTCCGACGAGGTTATCAACGGCCGTGAGAAGCGCGTGTTCGCCGAGTGCGAGCGTGTTGCCAAAGTCGGCACCGCAAAGAACTCCTCGGTTGTGCAAAACGACGCTCATGGCGATATGATCGTGGAAATCACCTCGGCCATTTATCGCAACACCAACAAGACCTTCATTGTCATTGTGCCCAACAACGGCATTATCGAGGGTATGCCCGATGACGCCATGGTCGAGGTCGCGGCAAGCGTGGGCGCCAATGGCCCGCAGCCCTATGCTGTTGGCAAGATCGGTACCTTCTATCGCGGCCTTATGGAGAACCAGTACGCCTATGAGCGCCTGACTGTTGAGGCTTGGATGGAGGGTTCCTACGAGAAGGCTCTGCAGGCACTCACGCTTAATCGTCTGGTCGGTGACGCCAAGAAGGCTCGCAAAGTGCTCGACAAGCTCATCGAGGCCAATAAGGATTACTGGCCGGAGCTTAAGTAGTTAGTTCCATAGCGCTTGATAACTGTTATGGGGCGTGTGGGCTGTAGAGCTGCACGCCCCGTTTCTTTAAGAGGGGTATCCCATGAACAAAGATGAGCTGCTGGCAAAGTTCCAGCGCCTGGGCAAAGTCCTCATGACGCCTGTCTTGATCCTGCCAATCGCCGGCATCCTTCAGGGCTTTGGCAATGCCTTTACCAGCCCCACCCTTACGGCAGCTGTTCCCTGGCTTGCTGCTCCGGGCTTTGCGATTTTCTTTTCGGTTCTCAAGGCCGCGGCCGGCATCGTCATGAGCAACATCCCGGTTATCTTCTCGATTTGCCTCGCCTATGGCTTCGCCAAGTCCGAGAAGGCTACCGCGGCGCTTTGTGGCTTTTTGGGCTACATGTGCATGAACTCCGTGATGGGCACGTTCCTTACGGCGACTGGCGTTATCGATCCCGCGAATCTTACGACGGGCCAGAGCACGATCCTCGGCATCACCACGCTCGACACGGGCGTTATCGGCGGTCTTCTGGTGGGCGCAATCGTCGCATGGTTGCATAACCGTTACTACAAGATTGAGCTGCCTGCCGTGTTCTCCATCTTCAACGGCACGCGCTTTATCCCGGCGGTGACGCTGCTCTCATGCAGCATCCTCGCATTGGTCATGTCCTTTGTTTCCCGTTTATTCAGAACGCTCTCGGCGCGCTGTCCGAGTTCATCAAGACTACGGGTGCCTTTGGTGCATTTGTCTACGGCGCCGGCGAGCGCATGCTCCTGCCTTTTGGCCTGCATCACTTTGTCTATTTGCCGTTCTTCTTCACGTCGCTTGGTGGCGTCGAGACCATCGACGGCCAGACTGTTCAGGGCGCTATCAATATCTACAACGCGATCCTGGGCTCTCCCAGCACGCCGTTTAACATCGAGGTCAGCCGTTTTGTCATGAACGGCAAGGTTATCTTCGCCATGTTCGGCCTGCCCGGCGCTGCACTCGCCTTCTACAAGACGGCGCTTCCCAAGAACAGGAAGAAGACCGCAGCGCTCATGATTGCCATCGTGGTGCCTTGCATCCTCTCCGGCATTACCGAGCCGCTCGAGTACTCCTTCCTGTTCATCGCGCCCATCCTCTACGTATTCCACGCTCTCATGGCTGGTCTTGCCTATGCGCTGACCTATATCTTGCAGTTCAACGTGGCCGGTTCCGCGTCCTTCGGCGGCCCGCTCTTGTCGTTGATCTTTAACGGCATTATGGGTGCAGCCAAGGGCTCCAACTGGCAGGTTATCCTGTTCCTCGGCCCCATCTACTTCGTGGTGTACTACTTCGTCTTCAAGTTCATCATCCTTAAGAAGGACCTTAAGACCCCTGGCCGCGAGGAAGAGTCCGACGATGAGGCCGCAAAGGCTCCCAAGACCGTGATTAGCGACCTCATTCCCGCCATCGTTGAGGCAGTGGGCGGCGACAACAATATTAAGTCTGTCGAGGCCTGCTTCACCCGTTTGCGCATCCAGCTCAATGACTGTGACAAGGTGGTTGACGACGCCGAGTTTACCGAAAAGCTCGAAGCGCGTGGCATCGTGCATGTTAACGGCGGCGTGCAGATTGTCTACGGTAACATGGCTTCTAACTACGCAACCCAGATGCGCGAGCTGCTGGGCATGGAGTAAACGACTCAAACACACAATCAAGATTAATACAGGTCGGCGCCCGATCCTTCAATCGGGCGCCGACCTGTGCTGTTTTGGGGCGAATGGGCAAGTACATGACGTGCTCGCTGCTCTCTTTTGGCGCTGCCTATCGTGTATTCGGATGCCTTGCGACGGTGAGGTGCGTTCTTTTTCGGTTCTAGCGTGTTTGCGGCTAGCGCTGCGCCCGAAGTCGATTTGCACAGCTGATATACAGAGCGTTAACCGCGCTTTGTAGGCTCATGCCCTCAACCAAGGCGGTCGAGTACTCGCTGAGTGACTCCGCGCTCACGGGTAGCAAGAGCTCGCGCGCCCCGTTGTTATCGAATGCCATGTTGCTCGATATCCAAATAACGCGGCAACCTCGCCGCTTGGCCTCAACGTAAAGATTGAAGATGTGGCTCGTCTTCCCTGAGAACGATACAAAGATGGTTAGATCGTCGGGTTGGAGCAGACAGAGCGACGTCTCCTGTCCCTTGACGGAGCCAAATGAAAAGCACAGTCGGTTTACGCGGCTCAGCTTTTCGCAGAGTGAGCGGGCGGCGAGATTGGAGAATGAGCTTCCGTATACGTAGACATTTTGCGCATCGAGAAGCCAGTCAACGGCCTGCTCGAGTCGATCCTCAGTGAGCAGGCGTTTTGTTTCAAGCAAAGAGGTCTCTACGATATCGAAATACCAGGGTATATCGATTTGCTTATGAGCCCTTGCCTCGGTTGTCTCGCGCTGGAGCCAAGCGTTGAAGTCGTCAACTTGCTCTTTGAACGATCGAAAGCTCGAGCCGTTTACGCGCCTGCAGAAGCGCGAGATGGTCGCGGGCGATGTATTGCACGCGCGGGCAAGTTCTTCTATTGAGAGCTCTGGGACCTCGTCGTGATGGGAAAGGGCGTAGAGTGCGATGTGGGCGTCAAGGCTGCCGCCCTTCTCGACGTCTTCGATACAAGACCTGAGGTTCGAATAGACCTCGTACATCGACATTCAAATCACTCCAAACAATAATGCCCCGGAGCGGATATGCCATCTCCGGAGCATTGTGGTGAAGCTATGGGACGGATTTATTCCATGCCCAAGTATTCTCTCATTTCGACTTTGTAGACAGAAGCTTTATTGCCGTAAACGATCTGAACACCGCCGCCAACGTGCACGATGGCGCTGGCGCCGAGGTCTTTGGTGAAGACGCTATCGTCCTTGACCAGGGCGGTGTCTTTGAGGCTGAGCCTCAGGCGAGTGAAGCAAGCGTTGACACCCGAGATGTTATCGGCGCCGCCCACGGCTTCCACGATCTGCGGGATGAGCTCGCTTACCTGGACAGGTGGTTTGGAGTCGATGGCCGACGTGTCATCCGCTGCCTGCGTGTCATCATCCTCGCGGCCCGGGGTTTTGAGGTTAAATTTCTTGATAAAGGTGCGGAACAGTACGTAATAAATCCCGAAGTAAGCGATGCCGAGCGGAATAAGCCAGAACCAGTTGGAGCCTTTATCGGCGTTCATGATGCCGTTGAAGATCCACGAGAGGAGCGGTCCGCCGAAGGCGGAAGGTCCGGGCACATTGAACTGTACCAGGTAGGTGAGTACATACGCGATGCCGCACAGCAGGGCGTGGACCACATAGAGTACGGGCGCTACAAAGAGGAAGGAGTACTCGAGCGGTTCGGTTATGCCCATGATGGCGGCCGGAATAACGGCGGCGATCATGAGGGAGCCGACCTTCTTTTTATTCTCAGGACGGGCACAGTGGTAGATGGCGAGCGCCGCCGCGGGCAGGCCGCACATGGCGAACAGCACCTTGCCGTTCATGACGTATTTTGAGATGTCGATGTCGTACATCATGCCGGGCGTGTTGAGCATGGCGTTGTAGATGTTGACAGCACCCTCGACGGTCTGGCCGTCAACCTGGATGCTACCGCCCAGAGAAGTGAAGAAAAACGGCAGGTAGATGAAATGATGCAGGCCGAAGGGCAGAAGCATGCGCTCGGAGAAGCCATAGATGAACGCGCCAAACACCCCGGTGGAATCGATGAGTGTCGAGGCGGCCTTTAGGCCGGTTTGCACAAACGGAAACACGAAGGCGAGCGCAACGCCCACCAGGCTTGCGAAAACGACGGTGAGGGCGGGGACGCAGCGCGTGCCGTTGAAGATGCCGAGCACCGGCGGAAGCTGCACCTTATAGAATCGGTTGTGGATCCATGCGACTACCAAGCCGATGATGATGCCGCCGAATACGCCGGTGTCGAGTGTGGTTACGCCCAGGATGGCGTTCTGACCGGTCTGTAGGTTGGCGGGATCGATGGTGCCCAGCAGGATAAGCAGCTGACCCATGATCGTGTTCATGGTCATGTAGCCGATGAAGCCCGAGAGTGCGGCGGTCGCCTTCTCGGCCTTGGCGTAACCGTAGGCGATGCAGATCGCAAAGAGAACCGAGATGTTACCATTGATAACGTTGCCGGCTGCTTTGATGAGCGTGCTAAAGATCACCATCGGCTCGGTGCCCAAAAACGGGCAGAGCGAGATGAGGTTAGCATTGGAAAGGGCGGAGCCCAGACCGACCAAAATGCCGGAAACGGGCAGGAGGAGGACCGGCGCCATGAGCACCTTGCCGAGTCTCTGGAACTCGCTGTAGAGCTTGCTTTCTTTCATGATGTTCCTTCGATGCGCGGGGAGTTAGGACAGGGTCGGCCAATAATCGCCGTTCGCTTCGATCAGGTCGTCGAGGATTTGGCGCGCGACGGTAGTCGAAGGGACGGTCTTGTTGATTGCGATGGCTTCGAGCGCCTTCTGGTAGGAATGCTCGTAATATGCGTCGACGGCGAGCTTCTCACTGGCATTCTGCTCTTCGATAAGCCCCTTGTAGAAGGTGGGGATAGCAGGCTGGCTGATGGGTTCGGGACCCCAGGAGCGCAGGTAGGCGGGGACCTCGACCATGGCGTCGTCGGGCAGATTGGGGATGGCGCCGTTATTCTCGACGATTACGAGATAACGTTCGCACTTGTTGTAGGCGATAGAGGCGGCTGCGTCGACGATAAAGTCGCCAAAGACCGTGAAGCTCTGTACGGGGCTCTTGTAATTGGCGGGATCTGCCAGGTACTTGTCGTGCTCGGCAAACATCTCCTTCTCGCGTCCGTTGATGACGTTGTCGGCGCGCGTCCAGTTGGGGTCCATGTCATCTGCCATGTCTTTGGAGTACAGGTAGTACTGCAGGTAGCTGTTGGGCAGATACTCGGGATAGTCCTTCACAATCTTGACGTATTGACCCCAGGTGTGCATCCAGTCCTTGTCCTTGTGATGCTTGTCGCTCACGGCCATGCCGTGCTCGAGAATCATCTGACGGAGCTCCGGCAGACGATCGCGCCCCTGCTTGTCGTAAATTTTGGTAAACCAGCCAAAGTGATTGAGTCCAAAATACATGGGGTCGATATCGCGCCAGCTGGGAAGTCCGAGCATCTTAGAGTACGAGAGCAAGATAGCCGTGGGCATATCGCAGATGTTAAGGATATGGTCGTTGCCAAACTCGCGACGTGTGGCCTCGGCGACAACTGCGGCGGGGTTGGAATAGTTGAGGATCCAGGCGTCTGGACTATATTTCTTGGCGTAGCGTACGAGGTCGAAGACGCCGGGGATGGACCTGATGCCATAGGAGATCGAACCGCCGGCGCCGCAGGTTTCCTGTCCCACGCAACCGTACTTGAGAGGGATGCGCTCGTCCTGGCGACGCATCTGAAGGCCACCCTGGCGGATTTGCGCGAAGACGAAGTCGACATCGGTGAATGCCTTTTCGGGATCGGTCGTCACGACAACTTCGATGTCAGGAGCTTCCTGCTCGATGAACTGCTTCATGATGTCGTAGACGAGATGCATGCGCTTCTCGTCGATGTCGTACAGGGCGAGTTTGCGCAGCGGTAATTCGTTTTTCTTCTGCAACAGGCTCTGGATGATGCCGGGAGTGTGGGTGCTGCCGGCTCCGGCGATTACAACTGCTTTCTTGTCCATGTGGTAAACCCCTTTCGTGTGGATTGACCACTTTAGACTACGAAAGCTCTACCTGCGATTCCATCGATTTTCAGATTGCGAAAAACGATAGCGATAATCTTAACAGGATGCGTTTTGCGTGGTTAAATAGCGCCGGGAAAGATGCTGACTTGGGCGGCAGACGACGTGTTGCATGGCTGCAGGAGCGAACGCCACACGGTCAAAAGATGGTGGGCGGTGCTGCGGCTTTTGGCTGCAATTGCGCTACCCGCGGTGGCGCTCCCAACGTGCCAGCTTAATCGTCACCAGCGTAAGCGCCCAGGCCACAAGCGAGAACGCGGCACCAACCGCGCCCACGCAGACAATGCCAACTCCGCTTACCACGGCTCCGCCTACCGCGGTGCCAAACGAAATGCCGACGTTAAACGCCATGGGCTCAACCGAACTTGCGAGTACCATCGACTTGG